>CALUYY010000001.1 GCA_944325155.1 Candidatus Gastranaerophilales bacterium
GTTCAGGAATCAGCACCGAGTGAACCCGCACCAAGCGAACCTGCTCCAGTAGTTCAGGAATCAGCACCGAGTGAACCCGCACCAAGCGAACCTGCTCCAGTAGTTCAGGAATCAGCACCGAGTGAACCTGCTCCCGCTGAACAGGCGCCTGCAGCAACGGAATCTGACCCGGGCGGCGAAGCGATAACGGAAGATGACCTTGATTGGTAATTTAATAATAAAATAATTTGTTAATAAGCGCGCTTGTAAAGGTGCGCTTATTAATTTGACATTTTTAAATAATAAAATTATTATTAACCTATGCTTCCTATTATAAATGAAGAAATTTTTGAAACGGTTATAGACGAGCTTTTATCCGATATTTCAGGATGGAGAAAGTCTATGATACACTATATTAAAGATGAAAATCCGGAAATAAACAGTGCTCTGGTTGCCCTTGCCCAAAAAACGGACCTTGATCCCAAAGCGCTTGCAACCGGCGCTTATGCAGTCTATAAAATGCTTGAACTTGCTAATGAAAATCAGCCGTTTTTAGCTGCCGATGATGATGAATAGTTTTGTTAAATTAATGCAAAACTTGCTTTAATATTGAGATTTTTAGTGTAAAATAATAATATTATGACACCCGAAACGGATTCACAAATTAAAAATACCGGTAATAATTATGGCGATATGCCTTTTATTGCAAAGATATTACATAATATAAGAGAAGTCATTGCCTGGGATTCAAAACAAAAACTTCCTCTTATTTTAAGATTAAATGAAGCATTTATCTTTAAAATCGCAAGAAAAGCAATTTTGGAAGAAAAATCAACTTTTTTGATGTCTATTGCCGGAGAATCCGCATCAGGCAAAACAACGCTTGTTAAAAACACCGCAAAGGCCTGCTTAAAATCAGATACCAATGATTTTTACACCGTTGTGTGCTGTGATGATTATTATAAAGACGCTTCCAAGGAATTAAAAGAAGCAGGGGGTTATGAAGCCTTATTTGCTTCAGGCTTCAGTTTTGATACGCCCGATGCCATTGATCTTCCTTTAATGAAAGAACATTTAATAAAATTAAAACAGGGTGAGACCATATATTCCCCTCTTTATGACTTTGTTACATGTGAGAGCAAATTAAATTCCGTTGAAAAGAAACCCGCTAAAATTATTTTAAATGAAGGATTGTACGTTTTGAACGACATTATGCGTGATATTGTTGACGTTAAAATCTATGTCTATACGCCTTTTGAAGTGATAAAAGACCGCTGGTTTGCACGTGCGGCTTCAAGGGGAAAAATCGGCAAAGCGGCTGCCATGCAGTTCCATGATGTTAACCAAACCGCATTCAGATATATAAGACCGACAATGGAACTTGCAGATGTCGTCATAAACGGTCTGACAACGCAAGAATATATAGAAGATGTTGCAAACAAACTTATATATGCCGTAACATCCGTTTTGAGGGAAGTAAGGCAAAAACAACAAAATTAAAGTTTGACATGCTTTTTTTATCATAATATTATTAATTTGTTCCTTATTGGGGCGTCGCCAAGTGGTAAGGCAGCTGGTTTTGGTCCAGCCATTTCGGAGGTTCGAATCCTTCCGCCCCAGTTTATTCCCCTAATAGATAAGTTTAGGGGATTTATTTTTTCAGGTTAACTTTTATTGCGTTTTTCAGATACAAAATAAAAAATCCGAAATATCATGATATTGCTTATCTTGAAGTGTATAAGCATAATTTTATAAATTAATACATGTTATAATTTATTTTGTATTGCTTTAAGTAATTTATAAATAAGGAGTAATAATGTTAAATTATACTGATAAAACAATATCTGCCTGGGAAGGCTTTAAAAGCGGTATATGGATGAATAACATTGATGTTGTTGACTTTATAAAAAATAATTATACACCATATTTAGGCGATGATTCATTTCTGGCAGAACCTACCCAAAGAACGCTTAGAATTTGGAATAAAGTAAGCGAATTAATGAAAAAAGAAAGAGAGCAAGGCGGTCTTTTGGACGCCGATACAAGAACTCCTTCAATGATTGATGCTTATGCGCCAGGGTATATTGATAAAAATGACGAAATAATTGTAGGGCTTCAAACAGATGCCCCCCTGAAGCGTGCTATTATGCCCTGGGGCGGCTGGAGAATGGTTGAAGCTTCATGTAAGGCGTATAATTTGCAGGAAGATGAAAACGTTAAAGAAATTTTTACAAAATACAGAAAAACCCATAATGAAGGTGTTTTTGAAGCATACACGCCGGAAATCCGTGCTTGCAGAAAATCGGGTATTATAACAGGGCTCCCCGATGCTTACGGAAGAGGAAGAATTATTGGCGATTACAGAAGAGTTGCCTTATACGGCGTCGATAAGTTAATTGAAGATAAGAAAAATCAAAAATCTTCAACCGATTATCAGTTTATGACGGCTGACATTATAAGAGAAAGAGAAGAATTATCGGAACAAATTCTTGCGCTTGAAGCCATGAAAAATATGGCAAAAAGCTATGGCTATGATATATCGTCTCCTGCCAAAAATTTCTTTGAGGCTGTTCAGTGGACATATTTCGGTTATTTGGCGGCAATTAAAGATCAAAACGGTGCGGCAATGTCATTGGGAAGAGTTTCAACTTTTCTTGATATATATTCGGAGCGTGATATAAATAAAGGAATTTTAACCGAACAGCAGTCACAGGAAATTATTGATGATTTTGTTATTAAACTCAGAATGGTAAGATTCTTAAGAACGCCCGAATACAACGAATTATTCAGCGGCGACCCCGTTTGGGTTACAGAATCCATAGGAGGCATGACAACCGATAACAGAACGCTTGTTACAAAAAACAGTTTTAGAATTCTGCACACTTTGACCAATTTAGGTCCTGCCCCCGAACCGAATTTAACGGTTTTATGGTCAAAAGATTTGCCTGACGGCTTTAAAAAGTTCTGTTCAAAATTATCAATTAATACATCATCAATTCAATATGAAAATGACGACCTTATGCGCCCCTATTTCGGTGATGATTACGGCATAGCTTGCTGTGTTTCACCAATGACGATTGGAAAAGAAATGCAATTTTTCGGCGCAAGAGCAAACCTTGCAAAAGCCCTTTTGTATTCAATAAACGGCGGCATTGACGAAAAATCGTTTGCAAAAGTTGCAGACGGTTTTGAGCCGATTACATCGGAATATCTTGAATATGATGAAGTTATAAATAAATTTGATAAAGTTATGGACTGGCTTGCAAAAACTTATATCAATGCGCTTAATATCATCCATTTTATGCATGATAAATATTATTACGAAAAAGCACAGCTTGCCTTAATGGATAAAGACATTGTAAGAAAACTGGGCTGCGGAATTGCAGGGTTTTCGGTTACGGTCGATTCATTATCAGCCATAAAATATGCAAAAGTTAAGCCGATAAGAAATACCGAAGGTATTGCAACAGACTTTGAAATTGAAGGCGATTACCCTAAATTCGGCAATAATGATGATCGGGTTGATGAAATTGCAACAAAATTAATTGAAACATTTATGCATAAAATTGAATTAATTCCGACATATCGGGATTCAATTCCTACGCAGTCAATCTTAACCATAACTTCAAACGTTGTCTACGGCAAAAAAACGGGTAATACTCCGGACGGAAGAAAAGCGGGCGTTCCTTTTGCACCGGGGGCAAATCCCCTGCACGGCAGGGATAATTGCGGCGCTTTGGCATCTTTGTGTTCTCTTGCAAAACTTCCTTTTAAATATGCAAAAGACGGGATTTCAAATACATTTTCAATCATTCCTTCATCACTCGGTAAATCCGACATTGATAAAATAAATAATCTTAAAGGCATGATTGACGGGTATATGATTAAAGGCGGACAGCATATTAATGTTAACGTTTTAGACAGAGAAATGCTAAAAGACGCTATGGAACATCCCGAAAAATACCCCCAATTAACCGTAAGGGTTTCCGGGTATGCTGTTAATTTTATCAAATTGACGCGCGCCCAGCAGGAAGATGTTATATCAAGAACATTCCATGACAAATTTTAAATAAAAGGGGATTTCCCCTTTTATTTTAGAATAATATTATGATTTTTAATGACGAAAATACAGGCTATATTCATTCGTATCTTTCGGGCGGAACGGTTGACGGCCCCGGGATTAGATTTGTTTTATTTATGCAGACATGTCCTCTCAGGTGCAGATTTTGTCATAATCCCGATACCTGGTACTATAATGAAAACAATAAAATCGATGTACAAAGAGCGCTTAAGCTTGTTTTACAATATAAAGATTTTTATTTTGCAACAAACGGCGGAATAACCGTTTCTGGCGGTGAGCCTTTAATGCAGCCGAAATTTGTTTTGAACCTTTTTAAAAAATTAAAAGAATATAATATACATACCTGCATTGATACATCAGGTTATGTTGATATAACAAAAAACATTACTGATTTAATTGAATATACGGACTTATTTCTTGTGGATATTAAACACACAAATAATGAAGAACATATTAAGCTGACAGGAAAGCCGAATATAAAAGTTATTAATTTTTTAAACGCACTTCTTAAACATAATAAAAAAATCTGGATAAGACAGGTCATAATGCCTTCTGTTACTGATTCTTCCGATTATGCGGAAAGTCTTATAAATTTGATTGAACCATACAGAAGCATTATCGATAAAGTTGAACTGCTCCCTTATCACACTATGGGAAAAGATAAATGGGAAAAATTAAACCTTAAATATACGCTTGATATTAATCCGCCCGACAGGGAAACTCTTTGGTTTGTAAAAGATAAAATAGAAAAAAACGGTTATTCCGTTATCTTGTCTTAATTCTGTTTAATTCAAGCTCAAATGTTTCGGGGTTATTGACATAACCTTTTAATCCTATTGAGAATGTCTTTATATTGTTGTTTTTAATTTTTATTGAAGGAATCTTTAATATTTTTTCGCTGTATTGAGCCGTTAATTCCTTTGCATCAAACAAAAATTTGGTAATAAAGCTTAAAGGAATTTTAAATACGGATATCATACCTTCGGTTTTTTTGTCATATTTACCCCACATTTTAAGTGAAGTATATTCCTTTTCTATATCATAATTTCCCTCTATAAAAAGTGCGATTAAATCGTTTGAGATATATATGTTTGCGTTTTTGACAAGTTTATTATTTAAATCAAATCTGCCTTTTATGTTTGACGTTTTATCTTTAATAAGCCTGTCATCAAGCTTTATGACATCAGACAAAGAAAATACGTAAGGACGTTTTTTCTTTGAGCGTCTTAAAACAAATTCGGTTGAACCTATTTTTGTTAATTCTCCGTCTTTGATTTCAAATTCGCCTTTTCCGTTCAGAGTTTTAAACTTATTTTGAATATTGACCCCTAATTTAGCAGACATTTTCCCTTTAAAATAATCTTTTAAGTTAAAAAGCTGATACCCTGCACTATTAGAATCAATATCGGCTGCTGAAAAATTTGCATTTATATTATGGTTATTATAATCATATTTGCCGTCGGCAAAAAGTCTGCCTTGCGCAAACACGGCATTATCAATATTAAAATATATTATATTGTTTTTAACAGACCCCTCTAAATTAATATTTTTTACGCTTATCTTATCTTTATTTGCCTCTTCGAGCCTGATTAAAATTTTATCCGCATTTACACATAAATTCTTTGGCTTATCGGGAATAAAAAAATGCCTTTTTTGTCTTTTTGGTTCAATTCCGCTAAAAACATACTTTCTAAGATATAAATCGAGATTAAATATATGAATATCGGGTGAAAACGAATTTAATAAAACTAAATCGGCGCTGAAGGGTTCATTATTATATTTGCCTTCGGCTTTAATCTTCAAATTATTATTGTCGGCGGAAATAAGTGCGCTCTTAACCAAAAAACCCTTAAATCTTGTATTATTCAGACTTAAATTACCGAAAAGTTTTTTATTTATAAAGTCATAATCTAAATCACCGCTGAATACCCCGCCTTTAAGCCTGTCTTCCAAAAACCCGAGAAGCGCAACCGGCGCATTTTCTTTTGTTTCGCCGCTAATTTGCGTCAATTTATATTTTCCGTTAATTTTGTTAAAAGTGCCCGAGCCCTTTAATATCTCAACCGTTTTACCGTTGATAACTGCTGTATAAGAATAATTTTCAAGCGACAGTTTGTCATTAATTTTTCTTGTCTTGGCATTTACGGTTCTTTTTGCTCTCACAAGCCCGAGTCTTGCGCCTTTATATGAAATATCAGACATAAAGGCGGGTGTTACGGTATAAGTGACATCAATTACGGGACTTTTAATTTTATATTTCACCGATAAATTAATATTTCCCAAAATATATACATCTCTAAAATAAACTTTGGCAAAATCGTTATCAATGGCAGAATCCACGGTACCTGAAACTTTTAAATCATCGCTGAAGGCGTTTATGATTTTTAAAGTTGTACTGACGGGCTTATTTCCCAAAATGCCGGTTTCATTTAAATAAATTTTATTGTCATAAAAGTTAAAATCAGCTTTTTTAAACTTAATCGGAACATTTAAAGGCACCGTTGTTGCAGCCAGATTTCTTATTTTAACAAGTCCGTTGATATTATTTTGTTTAACAATTAAATTAATATCTAAATCGCCGTTGAAATCTTTAAAATTCTCAATAAAATTTTTCTTTTTCTTGAAATGTTTAAATATGGAAAGAAAGCTCCTCTCAATTTCGTATACGGGAAGATTGCGCCCTTTGATTATAAAATTCGGACCTTCTTCAAAATCGAAAATTTTTCCCTCAATCAGACAATATTTGTCTTTAAAATAAATTTTAAGGTTTTGGGCATAGATTTTATTTTTAAGCAAATAAAATTTTGAATCCTGTTTGATAATTACCGGCGAAGAAAAATATTTTGAACTGTATATTAAATCAAATGTTAACAATCTTTTAAAATTATAATTTGATAAATCAAAATTTTTAAATGTAAAATTTGAAGTTATATCATCAAATGCACCCGTATCGATTATTAATTCGTTTATTTTTAAATCGGGAATGTATGATAAATTAAATCTAAATTTATTTTTCTTTTTTTCAGCGGTGCTTAAATTCGTTTTTTTTAAATAAATTTTATTTGCGCTGATAAAGTTATCTTTAACATTAAAAACGCCAAATTTAAGCTTACAATCATCTATGGTTAAGCAATTTTTATCCTTACGGGAAAAATTAACCTTATTAATTGAAATAATATAATCAAGATTAAATTTTGAGCTTATGCGGAAATCGTATAAATTTATTTTTCCCTGAAACCTGTTTTCAAGATAATTGCATATTATATTTTGGCTTAATTTTAAATTCAAAACAAAGGGCAAAAATAAACAGGCGCTTAAATATAACAGTAAAATGAGTAATACGGCAGATAATAATATCCTGTATAAAAGTTTTATGTATTTTCGCATAAAAATATTTTATACAATTTTATATCATGTATAAATGTTTAATCAGAGGTTATCATTTTGTTGATTATACTTCGTATAATCAAGCCCGCCCGATGCTTTATAAATATTGATGGCAGAAAGGTTGCAGTCGGTTTTATATGAAATCTTGTTTTTTTCTGCTATTAATAACGCCTGTTTTGCTTTTAAGTGTGCCAGGGTTGATTTGGCGCCAATTTCAAGTTTTTTACCTGATAAATTATATAAATTTTCTTCCAGTTTATAATGTTCAATTGCATTATTATAGTTTTTACCTGAAATTTTTGCGCTTACAAATGAATCGTTTAATTCCTGAATGCTTGTTAAAACCATTTTTTCAAAATATTGCATGGTTTTTTCATATTCAAGTTTTTTAAATTTTAATCTTGAAAGTTTTAATCCGCCCGTAAATATATCTAAAGTGGGCGAAACGCCTATATTTGACAGCCAGGTGTCGGGAGTAAAAATTTTACCCAATTGGTAGGCATTAAAACCGATTTGACCGTATACGAGAAAAGAAGGTAAAAAATCTTTTTTTGCAATTCTTACATCATATCCCGCTTTTTGAATTAAATATTCTGTTTTTTTAAAATCGGGTCTGTTTTCAATTATTTTTGTGTCTATGGCATTCGGGATTTCAATTAAAATAAAATCATCATTATGCTCAATCTCTTTTAATTCCCTGTTTCCGATTAAAACAAGCATTCTGTTTAAAATAACATCTTTATTTTCAAGCATTAAATTTAGTTCGTTTTCAAATAAAGTTAATGCCTGTTTTTCAACAAGAAGTTCGGTTATCGGTGATAAACCGGCATTATATTTTTTTTCTTCCATTGAAACAATCGTTTTTTGAAGCTCAATAAGCTCCTTTTGGTTATTTATTAAATTGTCCGCTTTAATCAAATTGAAATAATTTGCCGCAATTGCGCTTGTTAAAGAAATATATGCCGATTTTTCGTCTTCCCGTGCAATATTTTCCTGCAATTTTAAACTTTTTGTTTTAAGTCTGTTTTTTCCCCAGATATCAAATTCATATGTCATGGTTAAAGGCAGAACAAAATTGCTTTGAGAGTAATTTGGAATTACCATATCGCCAAATCTCTGTTCGCTTGATTCAAACTCTCTTTTATACCCGGGGTCAAATGAAATTTGCGGAAGCTCTCTTGAAAAGCTCATTTTTGTAATTTGGTTTGCTTCTTTAGTGTTTATGCTTGCAACTTTCAAATCAGGATTGTTTTCGTATGCGGATAAAATATAGCCCGTTAATTTATCATCGTTAAATTTATTCCACCAGTCCAAATTGAGGTATTGAATTGTATTAACTTCTTCTTCCTTCGATATGGCTAATGGCATAAAAATAAGAAGAAAAAGCAAAGTAAAAATTATCTTTTTCATTGTTGTTGTCCGCTTCGTTGTGTTATTATCATAACACAAGAAAATAAAAATCAATACTTTTACAATTTGCAAAAAATATTTATTTATTTGATAATTTTTATACTGTTATATAAAAGAATTGAGAATTTTATGCGCACAAATCCGATTGCAGCAGGCATTAACAATGCTTCATTTTCATTTACCTCAAAAAAAGATATTAAAATTATTCCCTCATCAAAACCCTCAGACCTAGAAAAAGGCGTAATCAGAAACTTGGGTATAAATCCTTCGGATACCGTCATTAGAAAATTTGCAAACACGGAAACTTATGTAAGAATAAATGACGATTTAAGAAATAAAGATGTTTATTTAATGCCCTCATCCGAACAAGATGTTAATGAAGGGATTATGGAGATAAATTTAAAGGCTGATGCCGCCAAGCGCTCAGGTGCAAAAAAAGTTATAGCAGTGCTTCCGAATTTCCCTTATGCAAGACAGGAAAGAAGAAGCGAAGCGGGCGAACCGGTTTCGGCACGTGTCGTTATTGATACAATGATTGCATCGGGCGTTGATGAATTTATAACAACCGATCTTCATTCAAGTGCAATTGAAGGTTTTGCGCCGTCAAATCACTCTTTTTATCATTTGAGTTCACTTCCTTTGGCAATTGATTATCTGAATGATAAAAATTTAAAAGACCCCGTTGTTGTAAGTCCCGATGAGGGGGGTGCAAAAAGAGCAAAAAAACTTGCCGATGCACTTGGTGTAAAACAGGCAACAATACAAAAAACAAGAATTGCACATAACAGCGCAAGGGCGCTTGGGCTTTTCGGCGATGTTAGCGGTAAAGACTGTATAATATATGATGATATGATTGATACCGCAGGCACAATCTCGGAAGCTTCAAGGCTTCTTAAAGAAAAAGGTGCTAATGATATATATATCCTTGCAACCCACGGGCTTTTTAACGGTAATGCATATCAAAAACTGGAAAATGCACCCGTAAAAGAAGTTATAGTAACAAATTCGGTTCCTCTGAAACCGAATGCACCCGTTAAAATAAAACAAATTGATTCATCAGCCCAAATATCGGGTGCTATATTGGATATAAGCGCATAATAAGGCGGATTAATGCAATTAAATTTTAATCTTAATAATAATACACCCGTTAATTTAATAAATTTTGACAATAAGCCGAAAGAACTTGATTTTCTTCCGGATGACTGTATTATTACCGACATTGAAACAACGGGGCTGAATCCTTTATATGATTTAATTATAGAAATCAGTGCGCTTAAAATCATAAATAATAAAATTGAAGATGAATTTTCAAGACTTATTAAAATTAATAAACCGATACCTTATTTTATAACCAAATTAACGGGAATTGACGATTCAATGCTTCAATTTGAAGATGAACAAAATAAAGTTTTATTTGATTATTGCGAATTTACCGGATATCTTCCCGTATGCGGGCATAATGTTAAATTTGATTTATCTTTTATAAATTCGGCGCTAAAAAAGGAATTTAGTTTGCCGCTTAAAAATGATTTTGCAGACACTATTTTATTTGCCAAAAAAGCTTATCCCAATCTTAACTCATATAAATTAACAAACCTGGCAAATTATCTTAAATTTGATACAACAAATGCCCATAGAGCCTTATTTGATTGTCATATGACATATAAATTGTTTTTGGATATAAAATCTAAAATATAAAATGCCGCCAATTAGACGGCATTTTATTCGATATATTATTTAACCGCTTTTGAAATAACGCCTGTTATGTCATCGCCGCCGTATAAAACCGAACTTTTGGCAAATACGATTGTATAGCCTTGGGCTTTTGCTGTTTGATTAATAATTGCGGAGATATTTTTATCTATTGTCTGGAGTTTTTTAGTGTAATCTTTTCTGTTGGCATCTTGTTTTTTTGCAAGTTCAGAATCATATTTCTTTGCAAGTTTAACTTTATTTTCGTTTGATGACTGTTTATTGATATCGGTTTTTACGGTTTCAAGCCATTTAACCAGTTCATCTTTCTTTTTATCCTGCTGTGCTTTAAGCGCTTTTACTTCTTTTGAATCCGAAACTACTTTATTGACGTCAACAACAGCAATTTTAACAGGCGAAGGCTGTGCGGCGGGAGTATTTGACATTGCAATATTGTTAAAACCCGCTCCGGAAATAAAAGCAATAAGTGCAACTAAAGATGTAAGAGTTAATTTTGATTTCATTGTATTGTATCCTTTCGCATTTTTTAGCTATTATATCAAATTTTGATAAATTAAAAAATCGGTAAACTTTTATTGCAAAAATTTATATTCACGTACGTTTAAATATAAGAATAAAGGTGCTTTATGAATATAAAAAAAATATCCGATAATTCTCTGACATTTACAAGAGCGCTTACGAGCGAAGAAAAGAAAAATTATAAAAAGCTGACATCGGATGCAAGAGCCGAGCTTAATACAAAAGAAACTTCAGCCATTGTTTTTGATTTTAATATTCCGGCTCAATACGGCATAAATTGCGGTATAGGTACTTCAAATTCATCTTCAACGGGTCCTTTTATTGAATTTTTAAAAGATTTTTCATCAATTTCAAAAATTCAATTCGGCCCGCAATCAGAACTTGCATATTATTCAGACGGTAAAAATTTTTATCCTACAACAAGCCCCTATTCAGGATCTACATTTGGTTTCGGACGCCATACAATTTCAATTGAAAAATTAGCCGGTGATGAATTTGCAAATATTCTTGATATTTCATACGTAAAATCTCTGGATGAAAATTATCCTAATGATAAAATTGCAAGAGAATATAAAACCGATTACGGATATACATTAGGGTTAAATAAAGACGGTATTATTTTTGAGGCGCTAAAAAAAGCATATGATAATTTTAATTCAAGAATTAATTCAAATGACCCTGCAATAAAACCGCTTAAAGATGAATTTGAACAATTTAAACTAACATCACCCGATTATATCTTTAATGATGCAATTTTTGACGCATTAACCGATATCTACCACAATAAAGGTCAAAAAGGGGCTGATTATACAAATTGGGATTACACCGACAAATATTTAATGACGGATAAAGTATCGGACAATGACAGAAACGGGCGAATTGAAGAGCTAAAGCCCGACATTGAATTTAATCTTTTTGTTCAATTTCTTGCGCAAAAACAGCATGATATAACAAAAAAAGAACTTAATGACAAAGGAATTAAAATATTTGGAGACTGTCTTGTTTGTTTTTCGCCAAAAGAAGTCTGGTCAAATCCCGATTGTTTTCTAAACGGATGGTACACGGGAGGCATTGACCCCAATTGCCCCGAAACAAATAATATTCAGCCCTGGGGATCGCCTGCGCTTGATTATGACAGGCTGGGGCAATTTGATGAAAATACAGGGGAAATTATCCGACTTGATAATACGGGCAAACTTTTATACGAAAAATTTAAAACATTTATGAAAAATTATGACGGAGTCAGAATGGATGCTTTCTGGCAATACGTAAGCCCGTTTATTTATTCGGACAATCTTGAAGGAAAAAATGTACAAAATATAGATACAAAAATTATTCAAATAATGAAAAAAGCCGCAAACGATGTTAAAAAAGAAGGCTTTAACCCTGATGATTTTGTTCTTGAATTAATAGGCTTTAATACCGAATACGGAAAAAAACTGACAAAAAATATTTTCCCCCATGTTTATTCAACCGCATATGCGGAATACAATGAAAATCCGAAAGATTTAATTGAAGTTCAAGGATATAATGACGGGAAATTTATTATAGGTGCAACATCCCATGACAACGATTCACTCGTTAATATGTCAAGAAATCCGCATTCAAGAAACATCCACGAAAACATACTGAAAAATTCTCTCAAAAGAGGATATGAACATTTAGGCTATGACACGGATAACTATAATTCCATGGATGAAACAAAAAAAGCCGAAGAAAATTACAGAACCGCAAAAGCGGCAGAAATTTTTACGACACAAAGGCAATATTATACCCTTCCCGATATGTTTGGCATGCAAGAGAGAATTAATATCTCGGGAAAATCGGATGACAATAACTGGTCGGTAAGAATTCCAAACGACTATGAAAGATTTTATTATTCACAGCTTCAAAACGGATACGGCATAAATTTTCCAAAATCATATGCGCTTGCTCTTATGGCTAAAAATTCGGGAAATGAAAAATTAATCAGCTCTCTTTTAAATGCAGCCGACATTTTAAGGCAAAACGGCCCTGCAACAGAACAGGAAGCAAATGAAGCCGATAAAAGAGGCGAATTAAAAAACAAATTGGATTACAAAGCTTAAATCAATTTGAAGAATCGGGCGCCGAAAACAAAGATTTTAACAAGTCATCCGCATCATCTTTTAATTTGTTCAATTGTTCTTTATTTTGATTATAAAATTCTTTTGCCGTGTCTTCAATCGCTTTTGCATTTTGTTTTAAGCTTTCCTGAATTAATTCCTGTTGTTTTTTTGCCTCTTCTTTTTCAAGCGCATCAACGGAAGCTTTTGCAATCCATTTAAAAGATTTATACGAGCTTGAAGAATTGGCCCCGCCGTTAAAATCAACTTTGAAATCTTTATATTTAACGGTATTATCCCTTAAAGAAGGAATTTTGGACGTATCAACGCTGTCGGGCGAAATAGTCATGGTTTTTGCAAGTTTTGTTGTAACAGATTCCAACCCCGGTATCAAAGATGTAATTGTATCAACCGCAAAATCGCTTATTGAGCCTAAAACGGAAACAACATCTTCGGATAATCTTCCGAGAACCACGGCATTAACAGAGCCCGTTAAAATATGGAATTTACCCGTAATATAATATGCCATTGAGGGCCCTGAAGTTAAAACGGGGTTAAGGTTTGCATATCCTTTGTCAAACGTCAGATTGCCTTTAATATAATCAAATTCCGATGATTTTTGAATAACGGGAAGCGAAGTTATATTTTGTGTCGTATTCTTTAAAACGCTGTTTTGTACAATATTTTGCGCTCCCAATATCATTTTTAAACTGCCAAGATTTGCTAAAACTCCGTTTCTAACTTCAAATTCGGCATTTCCCTTCATTGAATTTATCATATCATTATATTCAATTCCTTTGAATGAAATATCCGCATCAACGCTAAGCACGCCTGACAGCGAATTTTTAATTCCTGCCGCACCTTCTATTGCTTTAAGCGCATTCATGTTATAACCGCTGAATATAACCCGGCATGCGGTATCTGAGAGGTTATATTCTATATTTGATTCAAAATTTCCCTCAAATGTACCTCCTTTAAGATTGTTGAGATAAAAAACGTTGTTATAAAGAGATAAATCGCCCGAAAGATTATCGGCGCTAATGCCGCCCGATTTAAAATTATCTGCGGTCATATTGCCTTTAAGTATCGGACCGTTGAGATAAATATCAAGGTTCTTTATATTTGCGGGAATTTCGGGGATATTAACCTCATTTGCCGTAAATTGCCCCTGCAATACGGGATTTAGCATATCACCCGATATATTTACGCTTCCGGTTAAAGATAATTTTGATTTATCAAACCCGGGGATTATAATGTTTGCATTATTTAAAATATTATAATCTATGTTCATATTCATCTTATAAGGGTTGATATACCCTTTTAGAACGGATTGAATATTATTTGAAGTTATAAAATCAAGCCGGATATTTTCTTTTATATAATCGGAAATGTTTCCTTCAATATCAACTAGGTTGTCTCCGATATATACGGGAGATTTTTTAAAACAAATTTTATTTTCATCGATATCAGCCTGAATACTTTGCGCACTCACATTCAGGGCAGGGTTTGACAAGTTAATATTTTGGGCGGTTATTTTACCCGAATAACCGGATTCGGTTGTTTTTAAGTTAATATTTACCGGATTTAAAGTTAATATAATATCGGCCGGCTTATTTTTTAAATTCAGATTATAAATATCAACCAATCCCGTAATTTTAGGGTTTAAAAGCTCATCTTTAATTTGCGCATTAATTGAGATTGTACCCGAATTTACGGAATTATCCCTTAAAATAGCCGCCTGCCCCAAAGACACGAGCAATTCTTTTACGGGAAGCTTGGTTGTAGAAACCTTAATGTCAGCCTTGGCATCGGGCGTTATTGTACCTTGAATATTAAACGGTATTCCAAGCGTATTAAATCCGGCTTTATTGATTAAAACCGTGTTATTGTCCAAAATAATATCTGCAAGCAGGTTGTTAATTTTAATATTGTATAAGCCCCAATTTATAAGACCGTTATTTAATTTTAAATAACCGTCAGAATTAATCTTTTTAAAGTCTGAATTTATATTGAAATTAACGTCAAGCTGTCCTTTGGCATCTAAGGTTTTAAGATCGTCTATACCTATGGTATTTAAAAACGTATTTACGATTTTAAAGAGCGAATCTATTGTTGCATTAGATGTGCAGCTTATATTAATTTTAGGATTTCTGCCCGATTTAATCACTCCCGAAAGAACGGTTTTTTCATCGGTATTTGAATTTAAATCGGAATCGATTTTAAATTCATCCCCGTTAAGTTCAATTCCGATTTTGCTCTCAGGAAGCATTTTACCGTCAATAAGCATGGAAATTTTATCGGCGTTAATAAAGCCGCTAAATTCATATCCTTCTTTTGAATTACCGGTTTTTATATCAGAGGTTAAATCGGCTTTAATTTGATTGTTTTTAATCAAATTAAATATTTTAATTATATTTACCCGTACACTTGGTTTTTTATTATCAGCTGCCTGTGGGGTTGTTTTATTTTGCACAAATAAATCATTTATATCAAAAGCCGGCATAATTTTATTTAGAATTTTAATATCATAATTAAAGGCCGTGAAACTGTCTAAAGTAAAACTGCCTTTTGATTTAAGTTTAACTTGTTTATTAAAAATAACGTCCTCAACATTTGTGTCCACCCCTTCCAATACGTATTTTTTTGAACTGTCATAATCAATGAAGGTTAATTTATATGATTTTAATTTAAAATCGGGAAGATGATTTGATAATTTTAATCCGAAAGGTAAAATTTCATTATTTTTGCCTGAACCCGATTTTGTTTTTGATTCGGCATTATTTACGCTTTTATCTTTTGTTTGGGATTTAGGTGTGAAAATATCTTCAATTAAAAAATGACCGTCTTTCTTAACGGCTAAATTTATATTTATTTTATCCGCACTTATTGTATCAAGTTCAATTTTCTTAAATATCAGCGGGATTAAAGACATTTTAACGCTTATATTATTCGCATTAATTAATTCCGAATTATCGGGAAGATATGCCCTAAAGCCTTTTAAATTGACTCCTGCGGATAATTTTGGAGTTGTAATTATTCTGAATTTCTCAAATTCCGTTTTAACATTAAGTGTCTTTTGAATTTGTGCCGAAACATCATTAGCGACGGAATTTAAAAAGGGTATAAGTAAAAAAGGTAAAATCAAAAACAATAAATAAAGACCCGCAATCGTGCTTATAACGGCGATAGACACCTTAGAAGCAAAAATATTTTTCATAAATAAATAATATCTCCCCTGAAATTTTTATAAAAATTATATCATAAATGATAAATATAATTTTACGGACAGAAGAATATTATACTTTTTATTTTTGCTCAATATTAAGCGCCTGCTTATTATATTGCCCCAACAGTTCCATAAATGAATATACGGTTTCTTCACTTACGGGAGCATAAGGAACATCTTTTATTATTTCGTTTAATTCGCTCATGTAGCCTTCGGCAATATCGTATAAGCCTTCGTCATTATATTTGGCGGATTTAATCAAAAGTTCGTCAATTGCATCTTGTATATCTTCAATCAAATCTTCAAGTAAAGTTGAATCATCATAATTTACATTGACTTTATCTGCAAGTTTTTCGGCTCTTTCCCGAACGGAATCGGATGCGGCTGAATTTTGCACATCTCCCGCTGAAGAAACTTCACTTGAAGTTACGGGCGAATTAACAAATGAGCTTCCGGCTTTATCAATAATGTTTTCAATTAATCTTTTTGCCTGAGAATCGGAATGAACGTATAAAGGGTTAATGCCAAGTTCAATGAGCTTGTCATAAAGTTCTTCCGATATCATGGAATTTCTTTGAATATAAACAGTAGCTGCCATTGCTGATGATATGGCATTTACACTCATTTTATCTGGCCTTTCTTAACCGGTGATATTGTCTATCCTTATACAATCCTATATATCGACATTAATTTTTAAAACTTTAGGGGAAATAAAAAATCGGAGCATTAATATTATTATGCCCCGATTATTGTAAAATTTATCAATTTTTATTCAATTTCTTCAATTCCCTCTTTTTTATTCATATAAATTGAAGCTTTATTTTGATTTGCGACCATATCCATAAAAGAAAATACGTTAACATTGCTGAATGTTCCCCCGGCTTCTTTTGTTTCAAGGTCTTTTACCATTTTTTTGTATTCCGAGAATTTATCATAAGTCGTTTTGTCATACGTATCTATTGCATGCTTTAACATTTTATCGATATAGCTTTTTAAATTTGCTAAAATATCCTCGCTTGAATCATTATCTGAAACCTTAACTCCGACTTTTCTTGCCAATTCAAGGGCTTCATCTCTGTTGACATCTGAATTTTCCCCATTATTCCGCTTATTTGAAGCATTGTTTAATTGTTCGGAATTATTGATTTTGTTATTTTGCTCAGCTTGTCTTATTAAATTATATGCTTCATTTATACTGTATACTTCATCGGGGTTAATTCCCAGACTTTTTAGTTTATTTACTATATTTAAGGGCAAATCCGAATTTTGCCCCGCTAAATAATATGCCTTTGCATTTGCGGACAAATTGTTAATAGACATACTAATCCTTTCCTTGTACCTATTAATGAAATTAAAAGGTTAGTCAACTTCTTCCTGTATACAAAATTACGGCATATTTTAATTTAAACTTTATATTTTTGTTAACAAATGTAAAGCGCTCGTTAAGAGCGCTCTTTAAACTATTATTCAAAAATGTCCGCTTTATCTTTGTCAAACTCAAACATCTTATAAGAAACGGTATTTGGCGCCATACAATTATTATCAAGAGAATTAGAGAGAATTTCAGACCTTTTTTTAAGCATTTTATTATCAACCGATACAATATCAGTGCCGATATCCGTTATATTCAACCGAACGGCGGCTTCTGACGGAGCATTTTTCGATAACATAATTCTTTGCGTCTGATACCCTGTCCAGGTGTCATCAATATCATTTAAAAATGTATATGAAAAACCGTCATCAAGTCTTTTATCGGATTCATTTTCCGCAATTTTATTAACATATTCTTTTTGTTCTTCAAAATGACAGGTGTCATAAATTTTATCGCCGATTATTTCATAAGGGTCTTTATTTTCGTATTTTTCTATTAATTTTGCGGCAATTTGAAGGTGTTCTATTTCCATAGCAAGAAATTCTTCATAAATAAGCTTTATTTTATCGTCAACCTCATCTTTATAGCAGTTATGGTAGCAGCAAACCTCCATAAATTCTCTTAAAAGCAGTTTTTCCAACATTGTTTCATTCGGGTCTATCAATGTTTCATACATTGTTACATGTTCTTCTTCAACATCGGATATTTCGGCGTAAAGTCGTCTTAATTCATCCGCTCCGTACATAAACCCGTGTTCGGCATAGAAATTATGGGTTTGTTGTTCGGCAGATAACAATGTTAAGATATTTGCTTTTGTTTGAGGATCGGTTTTTATTTTGTCATAACTTTTCCTGATTCTTAATCTGTTCGGGTTATGGTGATATTGCGTAGGCCTTGCAAAATTTACATCGGTTGAATAGTGCAAAATGTCATTGGGGTCTGTTCCTTCAATTAAATATGCAAATTGGGCATATCTGTACAGGTGATCAAAATCTTCCAATAACCCGAAATCGTACGTTTCTTTTACGTATTCATCAGGTTCATTTTGTGCAAGCCAGGCCGTTAAATCTATTGCAACCTGTTCATAGCCTAATGTAGTATCCAAAACGGATTGATTATGCGGACAAAGCCAGTTTATTGTTGTCTGCTGATTATTTTCAATACGCCTGATATCTGCAATCAATTTATTAATATCGTTGTTATTTGATGTTCTTAAATAATGATGTTTAAAATTCCAAGATTCTATTTCTATGCCGTTCATTAATATTTGTCTTGTTCTTGTGTAACAATCGGCCGTATCTCTTTTGTATGGTCTTTTTACGATATCTTCCCAAGTTTTAATTTGTTTATCCAAAGAAATGCCTTTTTCTTTTAACGGGTTAAATGTCATAGTTATTTCCTTTCAACAAAATATTTATTAGAAATAACCCGAAACAAAAAAGTTAAAATCCGACATTAAGGCAATTTATAAATTAAATTATCAATATATAACTAAAAGAAATAGCAAGAAATAATAACACTATTTAAAAATCCGTAATTTGTGTAAAATAAATATGGAGGATTTATATGAAAAAAATTATTATATCTTTAATATCGGCATTAGTTCTTGTTTTATACCCCTGCATCTGTTTTGCAAAGCAAAACATTGACCCGGATGCAGACAGTTATAGTGAAGTCCATGCGCTTCATATACTCACAAAAACCAAAAATCAGTCAAAGGCCGTAATTATGCGTGTAAATAACGGAGAGAGTTTTAAAGCTCTTGCAAAACAATTTTCAAATTGTCCATCAGGACGTGTCGGCGGAGATTTAGGCTGGTTTGGCAGAGGGCAAATGGTGCCCGAATTTGAAAAAGCCGCCTTTGAAACTCCTGTAGGAGAAATGTCCGATCCTGTTCAAACTGACTTTGGCTGGCACGTTATAAAAGTTATCGATAAAAGATAAATATGATATCCTATTTATAAATAGTTATCCTGACCGTACATAAATACGGTTTATTAAATAAAAATTTTAAAATAACATCTAACATAATTCACCATATAAACTATATTTTTTTAATACGGACATTTTAATTAAAACTTTAGCATATTTTTACAATGGTTAACAAAATGTATCAGCCAAACCAATATTATGAAGAATTTATATCAAACAGAGAAGCGGTTTTAGCCAATTTAACGCCGGAGGGGCTAACGTTAAAATTTTTATGGAAAAACCCCGACGAACACATAATTAATCAATTTTTAGACCCGCCCTTTTTTCAGCTATATTTTAAAAACGATATTATGTTTTTGCTTTTAAAATTTAGAGAATTAAAGTGGATTGATATTCCGTGTATTTTTACGGGAAACACAAAACAGGCGTTTTTTTCCGACGCTAAAAATTTTCCCTGCAATATCCTTCTTGCAAATTCAAACACGGGAAAACTTTTTATAAACAAAAGCTTTTTAATGCCAAAAGGTATTACTAAAGCCTTTATTCAAGGCATACATACACAAAAAGACTTAAATAAAAAAACGGCGGTGGAAAAAATTAATTCTATACGTTCATCTTATTCCGCAACCGAAATGTCAAGATTGTCATTGGGAAGCATAAAATAGAATTTTAACATTTTTTAATATTTCAAATTGAATTGTCAATAATTTTAAATATATAAACTTTATATATTTAAATACCCCCGCAAAACGAGAAGAAATTTGAGAGAGAAATTTTATGACTTACATTAATTCAAATATTAATGTATATAACAACAATTCAATTAATGAAGATAAAAATAAAGATTTATATCAGGCAAAATATGAATCAAATGCCGATATATCAATTTTTAGCGAAAACCGGACACAAACAAACCAATCCGGCTCTTTAAGAGATGAATTTGAAAATATACAAGACGAACAGGGCTTTTTGGGAAAACTTTGGGACGGTATTAAAAATATAACAGGGATTGGACTTGGTTCAAACAAAGTAGAAGATGCAATTGAAGATTATGAAAAGGGCGAAATAACTTATGATGAAGCACTGTCCCAAATTCAAAGTTTTGAACAAAAACAAGAAGACGGCGTAAATATTATAACAAACGTTGCATCAGGGGCGGCCACAGCTGCAATTGCAATCGGAACGGGCGGTATCGGACTCGGAGTTATCGGAGCGGGAGCTATAATAGGTGCAGGCGCAAAGGCAGGGCTGAAAACCTTTGACAGAGCAACAAATAAAGTTGAAGGCGATGCGCTTGACGCTAAACAAATAGTAAAAGATTCTCTGACCGGTGCCGTTGACGGCGCTATTAACGTTGCAACGGGCGGTATGGTCGGAAAAGCAGCAGGAACCTTAGGAAAATCGATTGCATACGGAGCAATTCAGGGTGCAAAAGCGGGTGCAATCTCCGGTGCCGCAGCGGGAGCAACGGAATATACCGTAAATTCTCTGGTTGACGGAGAAGAATTTACATTTGAAGGACTTATAAGTTCAACCGCACAAAATGCGGCAGCAGGCGGAGTATTTGGCGGTGTATTCGGCGGAGTATCGGGTGCAATAGATTTTAAAACTAAAGTTAAAATATCACATGACGATAAATTAGACTCACCCGTAGATACAAAAAAACAGGTAGAATCATATATAGAAAATTACAACTTAAATCACCCCGATGACCCTATTAAGCTTGAAGATATTGCAAGAAAAACAAAAGACTTTACCGATATGTCAAAGGCATCTAAAGAGCTTGCAATAATATTTGACGGTCAAATTGATGAAGCTGCGCTTCAAATAAGCAAAGTATTCGGCAATAAAGAAGATATAGCACGCTTAACCGCAAGAGCAAAAGGACAAAAATCCACATTTGAAAAACTTGCGGGCAAAGACCTGAAAGGTAAAGTTAAAAGTTATGACCCTGAAACATACTATAAAACAATAAGTGATGCTCTCGGTGTCAGAATTCAGATGAAGAGTTTAGATGAAAAAACATCAAAAGAAATAGTTGAAAGTTTTTTAGCCGATACCGATTTAACCTATGATGATTTTAGAAAATTTATATCGGGAACGGATGTCGGCGAAGATACGGCAAAAATTTTATCAGGCAGGCAAAATGATATTTTAACTGCACTAAAAACAAAACAAACCCAATCAATTGTTGATCAAATGGTTGAAGGAATTAAAACGGGCAAACTTCATATAACGGAAATTAATAACTACGGCGATGATTTAACATCATATTTCACCGATGCCCAAGTTCTTGAAATTGCAGACGCATACGATTATGCGGTTAAAAACGGTATAATCAAATCAACAGAACCGTTTGAAATCGTAACGTTAAACGATCTTGAATTAAAAAACGCAAACGTTCACTTTGAAGATGACGAAACAATGATAATCGAAATGCCCTCCAAAGCAAAAGAAGGCGAAACATTTACCATAAGACACAAGAAAAAAGCCGTAAAAGATTCGGGATACACATCAACGCAGATGAATACAAAACATAATCTTCATTCGGGACAAACGGGTAACGGCGAACTCCAGATAAGAGGAACGGAAGTAAACGGCTTTGCCGATGTCGAACATATCCCCTATGACATAAGAACGGGAAAAATCGCATTTGATGATCCTAAATATTCAAGTATATATAAAATAATAAAAGATTTAGATCCGGATACAACGTATAAAGCATATAATCAATATCTTGCAGACACATATAAAGCATTAAGATTAAAAGAACTGGGGCTTCTTCCCACAGATTATACAATGCCCGAAATCGGCAATTTTGTTAAAGGAGTTGATAAAGAAATTCTTGAACTCATAAATTGGGCGGGGCTTGCAAAAGTTGCGGGCGGACATTAATCAGATGGCAATAAAATATTCTTATATGTTTTATAAAAGCATAAAAAATGTTAGAATAGGAAAAAACCAATGTACATAAACGGAATTAACAATTTATATAATACGGCATTTGCAGGCACAAAGGACGCTAAAAAAGTGGCAAGAACACCCGAAGAACATTTTAATCATTTTACGGAACTTATTTTTAATCACCTTTACGAGCGTTCACAAAGAGAAGTACCGGAAAACGGTAAATTTACGCCGCTTTCTGCTTCATACAACATTCCAAACACTAATAACCGTGCCATGCTCTCTGTTGAATACGATTTATTGGAACCCAAAACTCAAAGAAGAATATTTGCAATTGCATGCAGAAAAGATAGTGATAAAATCGTTAAATCACAGCTTTTTAAAGGCAGCAAAAGTGAAATTTTAGCATATTTAAACGATAATACAAACAGAGAAAAATTTATAAATACGGCAAAAAAATTATCCGATTCACTGGATTCAAAAGAATAAATTTCTATCTTAACAAAAACTTTTCTTTTAAGGGTTTATACAAACACCATAAAAGAAAGGATTAATATGGAATTAGTGAAAATATCAAATCAATATTTTGATAATATTGCATTCGGAAAGAAAAAAGGCAAAACAACCGAATACAAGCAATCTGTAAATTCATGCGCAAAAGGTGATTTTTTTAATAAAACGGCACAAGCAATGGAAGCACCAGATGATTACGCAATTTTAAACGGCGATTTATTTATTTGTGAAGATTTTGAAAGGCATGTCGATGCAAGCTTAAAATCAACACCCGAATATGAAATGATTGCGAACGCAGCAAATATGGCAACAGGTTTATTTTTTGATAAAAAAATCGGAAAAAAACAATTCGGTGTAATTATGGACACAATTCATAATTGTTTTATGCTTCCTTTGAGATTAAAAATCGGTAAACAACTTTTAAATCGCCCTGAAAATAAACATGTTAGAGAACTCTACGATGAATTCTTTAAAACCGATGAGGGTAAAAAAGCGGCTAAAGCAATAAAAGAATTTGAATGTTACGCATAAAACCGATAAATTATATACTGATAAACAACAATGCATTTTACAATCCTTTTTGTTTACGTTAAATTATTCTTGTAATTTGATGTAGAAAAAAGGAGTAAAAAATGGATTCGATACAAATAACCCACGAAGTCGAACAAATGTGCTGCGTCAAAAGAGGAGTAAAGGGTGAACCCGCTCCCATTCCTCAAGAAGGAAACTGGACAAAAGCTAAAAAAATTGAAGATATCTCCGGTTTAACCCACGGCTGCGGCTGCTGTGCGCCTCAGCAGGGAACCTGCAAATTAACCCTGAACGTTAAAAACGGCATAATTCAAGAAGCTCTTGTTGAAACAATCGGCTGCTCCGGCATGACCCACAGTGCCGCAATGGCTGCAGAAATTCTCCCCGGCAAAACAATTCTTGAAGCATTAAATACAGACCTTGTATGCGATGCTATTAATGTTGCAATGAGAGAATTGTTCTTGCAGATTGTATACGGAAGAACACAAACAGCATTCTCTGAAGGCGGGCTTCCCGTAGGCGCAGGTTTGGAAGATTTGGGCAAGGGATTATGCTCAATGGTCGGCACAATCCACTCGACAAAACAAAAAGGTCCGAGATACCTTTCTTTAACCGAAGGCTATATCTTAGAACTCGGTCTTGATAAAAATGATGAAATCATAGGCTATAAATTTGTTAACCTTGGCAAAGTAATGGATGCCATCAAAAAAGGTGTTGACCCGAAAGAAGCTTATGAGAAAAACATCGGCACATACGGCAGATTTAACGACGCCGTTAAGAAAATCGACCCGAGAAAAGAATAATTTTCAAATAATCAAGTTAAAGTTAGAAATGTAAAGGAAATAAAGATATGGCAAAATTTGAAGGACAAGACAGACGCGAAAAAACTTTAGCCAAAGTTCTTGAACAATACGGTTTTAAATCTTTGGATGAAGCCAATGAATTATGTCTGTCAAAAGGAATAAACGTTGATGATATCGTTAAAGGCATTCAGCCTATCGCATTTGATAATGCTTCCTGGGCTTATACTTTAGGATGTGCTATCGCTCTTAAAAAAGGAATTAAAAACGCTGCAGACGCAGCCGAAGCAATCGGCGAAGGCTTGCAGGCTTTTGCGGTCCCCGGGTCAGTCGGCGATACAAGAAAAGTCGGCCTTGGCCACGGTAATTTGGGCGCAATGTTATTAAGAGAAGAAACAAAATGCTTCTGCTTTTTAGCCGGTCATGAATCATTTGCCGCAGCAGAAGGTGCAATAGGTATTGCAAGAAACGCAAATAAAGTAAGAAAAGAACCTTTAAGAGTTATCTTAAACGGTCTCGGCAAAGATGCCGCATATATTATCTCAAGAATAAACGGCTTCACATACGTTGAAACCGAATACGATTATAAAACGGGCGAACTTAAAGTTGTTAATGAAACACCGTTCTCGGACGGTGAAAGAGCAAAAGTTAAATGCTATGGCGCCGATGATGTATCCGAAGGCGTTGCAATTATGAGAAAAGAAGGTGTTGACGTTTCAATCACGGGTAACTCAACCAACCCGACAAGATTTCAACACCCCGTTGCAGGCACATATAAAAAATGGTGCTTTGAAAACAATAAAAAATATTTCTCCGTTGCCTCAGGCGGCGGCACGGGAAGAACGCTTCACCCCGACAACGTTGCGGCAGGTCCCGCTTCATACGGTATGACCGATACCATGGGAAGAATGCATGGCGACGCTCAATTTGCAGGTTCATCTTCTGTACCGGCTCACGTTGAGATGATGGGCGTTATCGGTATGGGAAATAATCCGATGGTTGGTGCTACCGTTGCTGTTGCTGTTGCGGTTGAAAACGCTTCCAAATAGCTTAATTCACGGCTAAATTTAAAAGCGGCAATTAATATTGCCGCTTTTTTGTTACACAAATTGTTAAGTTATGTGAATTAACCAAAAACCAAAAAAGCAATTATTCCATAAGTATATACTTTATATATACATAACCCGAGGAGAGCAGTAATGATATCTGAAACACAGTTAGAGATTTTAAATTCAAAAGAAACAAATTATACAAACCCCGTAACATCAAATGTTCAAAACCCTTCAGCTTATGAACTTGCTTCAACAAAGGAGATTACATCCAAATCAAATGAAGATAATTATCTTGAAGTTGATTTTAAAGACGATGAAGATGACGAGTATAAAACATCTGCCGAAGGTAAAAAAGAAAATACATATACCGTATCTTTTACAAGCTCTTCTTTAACATCTTCCGATAATGATGATGATAATAATATTGATAATGATACAAAAAATGCAAATGTTTCAAAGAATACGGCCAATGAAGACGATTCAATTAATATGAAACAATTCAAACAGCTTTTATCAAAAGATGAAGAAAATGATGAATTAATCTCCGAATACGGATACGATAAATTCTTTGAATTATTCGATAAAGATAATGACGGTAAAATATCAACCGATGAAATTAAAGAAATTGACGATACAAAAAAATCAATTTCGGATTTTACAACGGACGATATTAAAAAATTAATTAATTCTGACGGTAAAGGCGCAAAAGACGATGAAGAAGAAACGGAATTATCTCCGGAATTAATTCAAAAATTAAAAGACGCATTTTTAAATCAAAATCAAACAACTCCCGCTCAATCTTCAACACCCGTTCAAAGCGCAGGCTCAACGGGCGGTTCTTACGCTCCTTCGGGTACAGGTTCAACGGGCGGAGGCGGTTCAAGCTCATCGGGCGCTTCAACAAATTCAACAAATGCTGCAGAAACCCCCGATGAAATGAATATGGAACAATTAAAAGCGGAACAGGCAGAAAAACAAAGTGCCGTTGATAATGCAAACGATGAAGTTGCAAAAGTTCAAAGCGGAGAGAATGCGGAAGTTCAAAACGCAATTCAAGAAAGAGACAATGCACAAAAAGAATACGAAGAAGCTCTTAAAGAAGATGATGAAGTATCCGAAGAATTAAAAGAAAAACAAAAAGAAAACCAGGAACAAATAACCGATAAAGAAGAAGAAATTTCAGAAAGCGAACAAAAAATAACGGAAGCCGAAGAAAAAATCTATAACCTGGATAATGAAATTACAAACTTAAATTCCAAATTAAGCGCATATGAAGCTTCATTATCTCAAATCCCCGCAAAAAC
This sequence comes from Candidatus Gastranaerophilales bacterium, assembly GCA_944325155.1. GTDB lineage: Bacteria > Cyanobacteriota > Vampirovibrionia > Gastranaerophilales > Gastranaerophilaceae > Galligastranaerophilus_A. The sequence continues at coordinate 26,808 of CALUYY010000001.1, forward strand.
GGAAGATAATGAAAATCAACACGCAGAAATCGATGCCAAAAAAGCAGAACTTGAAGGCTTAATTGCAGATACAAAATCACAAATAGAATCAAAAGAAGAAGAAAAATCACAAACGGAACAAGATAAAGCAGACGAAGAAGATAACCTTGATACTCTTAAAAGCGACCTTGAAAAACTTGAAGAAGAAAGAGAAAAAATCGAAGAAGAAATCTTAAAAACATGTTCCCCCGAAACAAAAGAAAAACTTGAAGCATTTAAAGAAGCAAGAGAAAATGTAGAAACCGTTAAAGGCGAACAACTGGAACTTGCACAAAACAACTTATCAAAAGCACAAGGCGAACTTGAAGAAGTTAACGCTTCAATAAACGAACTTGAATCAATGCAATTACAGCTTGAACACAGAGTAGGTTCAGAAGGCGAAGATGTTGTTGCATTTGCTCAAAACTTAGACGGACTTTCGGCATCGGAAATGAAACAAATTATGCAGGCGGCAGGGTGCAGATTTGATGACGGTGCATGGTGTGCCGACTTTGTTACATACGTTACCAAACAGGTATACGGAAACGATGAAACCCCGTTTGACTTTGCAAATTCATGTTCTAATACCGCATATTGCCCCACAATTGAAAACTGGGCTTCAGAAAAAGGTATTTTAACATCCGATTCAAGTCAGGTTCAACCGGGCGATTTCATCCTCTACACAAGAAACGGAAGAGCAGGCCACATCGGTATTGTAACATCGGTTAATGCTGACGGTTCGGTAAATACAATTGAAGGCAACACATCGGATGATGCAGGAAACTATACTTCAGGTGTTGTAAATACCCATGAAAACGTAACAGATGCAAGAAGCTTTGTTTTAATGCACAGAGCATAATAAATAATTACCGTTGATAAACGTTAAGCCGCAATCTTTTCAGATTGCGGCTTGATTTATTTATATTATATGATTATTTGCCTGAAGCAAACGGATTTGTTTGAGTATCGGGTTGCGGATTATACAAAGTCGCCTTTGGCGCCGTATAATCTTTTTTGATAAGTTCGTCAGGGTTTATGTTACCGGTTGAAATCAACTTGGCTTCTTTGGAATCTTTTGACAAGACAGGCATGTTTGTTTCTGATAACACTTTTTTATCATCCTGCATTGTATTTAAAGCTAAGGGACCTTGCTTCGTATTGTCTTCGGTATTTTGGACATTTGCGGCAGCTATGGTATCATTAGATTCTAAATTGCTGTCTGCCTTTTTAGATGTAAACTTATCTTTTAAAGTGTTGATTCCTGCTGTAATTTTATCTTTATTAACCGTTAATAGTGCCATTACTGCTGCCGTTATTACGCCTGCTTTTAGCCCTTTTGAGAGCCTTTGGGTAATTTTTACCGGGTTAAGGGCGTCTTTTGGAGCCTTTGAAGCAATAAAAGCGGAACCTGCGCTTAAAATTGCAGGTACTGCAACAACCTTTGCTTTTTCTTTTGCTTCTTCGTTATTTAAAAATGAATTTATAGCCGGATTAAAATTTACTTGCATTTATTTATCTCCTATCCCTGATGGCTGGCAATTTTTGTTGTGTCGGAATCGGAAGAATATCCTGTTTTGGAATAATCTGCGGTTTCCGCCATCATATTTGATAATTCTTCTTTTGTTTCTTTATTTATTTTATGAAGAGCGACGGCTCTTTGTACGGCACCTATGGCAAGAGAAACTCCTGCCGCAATAAGACCGACTTTGCCTGCTGTTTTGGGGGATTGCCCTTTATTGAGCGCCAATGTAAGTGCCGCACTGCCGACACCGCTTATAAGAGCAGATTTTGCTTCGCCTGCGGCATATTCTTTGGTAAAAAACGGCTGATTTATTGAATTTATATCCATAATCGGTGCACCTAACCTTTCTTTGGTATTTTGATAAAACCAATGAAAAAAAATTTTTGCTATTTTGTAAATAAATTATAGCTTAAATTTATGCCCGTGTCGCTGATTTTATTTTATTTACTTTAATATAATTTTCAAATATGAAATATTTTGTATCTTTAATTGTTATTTCACTTTTAATAATATTGCTTTATATTTACAGAGCAAACAATACGGTAATTCTTGTTGAATTTGAAAAAATGAGGCCCGTCGGGGATAAAATAAATGTATACTATAACGGGTTCAAAGTGGGAAATACCATCGGCCTTAAACCATGCGATCATTCAAAAAATATTTGCTCAAAAATAAGACTTGATAAAGGTCTAATGATATTACCGAGGAATATTGAAATTATGCTGAAACAAAAACGTCTTGAAGGTGATAAATATGAAGATTATCTTGAAATAATCTATCCAAAATTGCCTGATTATGCTCAATTAAAAGATTACGACATTATAAAAGGCAAAGTAAGCGCAGGGTTTCATAATTATTTATCGGAAGAAGTAAGCTATTCGGATATGGAAACAATTAAACTTAATTTAATAGGAACAACAGATAATTTGAATAAAGCAACGGGCATTCTTGTTGACATTTTGAATTCAATTGATGATACGGTAAAAAGTGCATCCCCCGAATCAAAAGAACTTATAAAAAAATTAAATGATACCGTTCAAACAACAAATAATCTGATGGATAAAATTAATAATTCTATTGATGAAAATGTCATTAGCGGAATTTTTTATAATGTTGAAAATTCAACAAATAACCTAAATGATATTTTATACAACGCAAAAATTTTTACGGAAAACATTAATTCAACGGATGAGAACATTAAAGGTTCAATTCAGAGCTTAAATTCAATAGCAAAAAATATTGATGAAATTGTTCAAGGCATAAATTGCACACTCTCAAAACCCTTTGGAGGTTTAAGGATAATATTCGGCCGCACCGTAAATTAAGCTTTTATATGCGCCCCGCCGTTCGGGAGGCTTGCTTTATCTATATGCGGTTTGTAGAAATCCGTATTTATGTTTAATTTTTTACCTATTTCAAGGAAAGAAAGAATAATTTTTCTGTCCTTATTTTTATGTTTTGATTTTTCCAGGTAATCAATTAAAATTTCAATTTTAGAATAGATTTTTTCATAGTAAATATTTTGTGCAACTTTAATATCTACATTCAAATTCAGTTTATCTATTATATTAAATATTGCAAAGATTTGAGATGATGTTTCATCCTTCGGGTCATCTGCTATATTTTCAATCAGTTTTTGAAGCTTTTTGGCAATAATGACGCCGGCTCTTGATTTATTTAAATTAATGAAGAATTTATCCGCATCTTCTTTCAGGGCTGTCAATTTTAAATTTAATTCCTCAGACATAAAATCATCCGCATTGGTGAACGTTTCATCAATCTCTTTTAATATGCAGAATTTTGCGGAAATTCTGAATACATCAGGTATATCCATACCGATTGCAGCCAGCTGTGAAACCGGGCCTTTTAAGTCTTCGTACAAATCCTGATACATTTTTGCCGTTTTTAAGAGACGTTTGACAAGAACTTTTTCAAGGATAAGTTTTCTCTTATCAATGAGAACATCTTTAATTGTATAGTATTCGCTTGAAAATTCTTTTTTCATGGTGTCAAGCGTGCCAAGCATAGAATTTTGTGCAAATTTCTCGTGGACAAGTTTTTTGGAATTTGTATATTCTTCCTGCGTTTTAAACGGTTTAACGGTGCAATAGTATTCGCTTTTTGACGTTTGCAGAAGCGCAAATGTCATATCAAATTTTTCGAGCGTTATTTTTGATGTTACTTCAATTCTACCGAATGCAAGTTCATTATCATTTTGTTTGTATGTTTTAAAGTTTAGTTTTTTAATTTTATAGCAATATATATCTTCAAGTTCGGAATTTTCGTTATATAAAGATGAAATTGCCCAGTGCGTAACAATTTTTTCAACCGTAATTTTTGCGGGCTTCACAAACATTTCATAAACTTTTTTCCCGTTTTCGTAATCGGGAATATTGCTTTTTGCCCGCTGCAAAATGGTTAAAAAATTCTTTTCATAATCGGTTTGTGAAAATTCCGAAACAAGTTCCATCGCTCTTGCGGCGTATTTCATAATTTGTGTTGTTTCAATACCGGAGATATCCGCAAAAAACCATCCGCAGCTTGTATACATAAGCATTGCAGACCTTTGAATTTCCATTAATTTAATTGCTTTTATTTTCTCAAGCTTGGTAAGTTTTTTGCAGGCATTTTCCGTTAAAAATTTTTCAATTGTATCCGGAGTTCTGTTCAAGATAACATCTATATATTTATTCCTTGCGTCCCAAAAATCTTTGTAATATTTAACACCTTCAACCGTACAAACTTTTATCAGTTCATCTCTTAAATAATCAAGAGCCTCTCTTAAAGGTTTTCTCCATTTCTGATTCCACCCCGGCTGTGCTCCGGTTGAACATCCGCAGTCTTCCATCCATCTTCCGACACCATGGGCGCAGCTCCAAGAGGATACCGTTTTAATGTCAACCTGATAAACAGGCGGGAATTTTTCCAAAAATTCGCCGTAGTTAGTAACCTGAAAACCCAAATCTTTTGCTTTTACCGCGAGAACGTATGAAAGCGCCATATCGCCGAATTTTGTATGGTGTCCGTAGCTTTCGCCGTCCGTTGCAATATTAACAAGCTGCGGACGGTTTCTGTCCTGCACAAAACCGTCTTGAAGCCTGTATGCAAATTTCTCACCGTTTGTTAAAAGGTTGTCGAATGCGACCGATTTGGAAATTGCGCCGTCATAGAAAAATAAATCTATATATTTATCTGTTCCTTCGATAAAATATCTGTACGGCTGCGAAGGGTCTATGCTTCCCCAGCTTACATCATGCCATTCATCCTGTTCGTTAATTTTTTTTACGCATTGTGCCTGATACGGCGATAATATCGTAAATTTAATGTCCAAATCAGCTAAAACCTCAAGCGTTCTTGCATCAACAGCGGTTTCTGCCAGCCAAATACCTTCAGGTTTCCTTCCGAAACGGTATTCAAAATCTCTGATACCCCAGATGGCTTGGGTATATTTATCGTTTGTATTTGCAAGAGGCATTATTATATGGTTATAAACCTGCGCAATTGCGCACCCGTGGCCCGAATACAGTGAAATTGAATTTTTATCCGCTTCTATTATTCTTTTATACGAGCAGGGCGCATATTTTTCCATCCATGCCAAAAGTGTGGGGCCCATATTAAAGCTCATATACTGATAATTATTAACAATACTTAAAATCCTGTTTTTATCATCGACTATTCTTGCAACCGAATTTGGTTCGTAACATTCCGCCGATATTCTTTCGTTCCAGTTATGAAAAGGTCTTGCACTGTCTTGGATTTCAATCACTTCAAGCCAGGGATTTTCCCTCGGCGGCTGGTAAAAATGGCCGTGTATGGTTAGATATTTTTCCTGCACAAACTAACTCCCTAAATTATTCTTCATCTTCTTGGGGTGCTTTTTCAAGTATAGTAATATTATCTACTTCAACCCAGCTGTCTCCGAGCGCATTTGAAAAAACAACGCCGGTAACGCTGATTTTATCACCCGTATTTAAATCAACAAATTTTTCGGCATAATCTCTTTTTAAAAAGAGTTTCATTTCCGATAACGGTATGTTATGGTCAACTACGTCATCTCGTTGCAATAAAAATCCGATATATTTTGTTGAATCCCTGAATGCTTTTTTATAATCAAGCCCTAAAGTCGTAAATTTGTCAAATTTGCCGTCCATAATGATTTTTTTGTTTAAAAACCTGTCAGGCGTTGCCACAACTTCAAGCGGGGAAGTTCTTATAAAATTTGCTTTTTGCTGAACCGTTTGCGTTTTCGGTTTTTGTGTATTTGCCTGTTGATTTTGCGCAAAAACCGGCACAGTGAACACAAGGATTAATAATGATACTAAAATTTTATTAAACATTGGTTAATTAACTCCTCAAACTATAAAATTAAGATTTAAAAACATTTTAGCATATTTTTTTAAAAAAGTTATCAACAAATAAGCTATTTAAAATTTTTGCTTGACTATATTTACTACCTATGTAACAATAAAGTCATTAAATTTTTATTTCGTATGAAAAGGAGAAACCGATGGCATTTATACCCGAACATGGAAAAACGCTTACCAAAGAAGAAATCAAAACGATTATAAAAACCGAAAATGTCAGATTTATTCGTCTGCAATTCGTTGATATTAACGGAACCGTAAAAAATATGGCAGTTCCGTCCGAACAAATTGATAAAGTTTTAAATAATGAATGTATGCTTGACGGTTCATCAATTAAGGGTTTTAGAAGCATTGAAACATCCGATATGTATTTTTATCCCGATTTATCTTCATTTTCGCTTCTTCCCTGGAGAACAAATAAAGAAGAAGGGACAACCGTTGCAAGAATAATATGCGACATATATAACCCTGACGGAACACCGTTTGAAGGGTGTCCGAGATGCAACTTAAAAAGAGTAATTAAAGAAGCTTCCGATATGGGTTATGTTTTAAACGTAGGACCGGAAGCCGAATTTTTCTTATTCAATAAAGATGAAGACGGAAACCCCACTTTAGAAACCCATGATGATTCAGGTTATTATGACGTTGCGCCGAATGACAAAGGCGAAAATGTCCGTGCAAGAATGGTTGAAACATTAAAGGAAATGGGTTTTGAAATTGAAGCAAGCCACCATGAAGTTGCGGCCGGGCAGCATGAAATAGATTTTAAGTATGCAGACGCACTTACAACCGCAGATAACGTTGTTACGTTTAAATATGCGGTTCGCGCCGTTGCTTCAATGAATGATTTATATGCAACATTTATGCCAAAACCGATATTCGGCATAAACGGTTCGGGAATGCATTGTAATATTTCACTGTTTAAAGACGGCAAAAACGCATTTTATGACGAAACAAAACCTTACCAATTATCGGATTGCGCAATGCATGTTATAGGGTCTCTGCTGGAGAATGTAAGAAGTTTTTCGGCAATCACAAACCCGCTTGTAAACAGCTATAAACGCTTGGTCCCCGGGTATGAAGCGCCCGTTTATCTTGCATGGAGCTTGGCTAACAGAAGCGCTCTTTTAAGAGTTCCCGCAAAAAGAGGAAACGGCACAAGGGTTGAGTTAAGATCTCCCGATCCTTCCTGCAACCCGTATTTAGCCTTTGCGGTTATTTTAACGGCTGCACTTGATGGAATTAAAAATAAAACAAATCCGCCTTCACAAAGAGAAGAAAATATATACCATATGACAAATGAAGAAAGGGTTCAAAAAGGCATTTTATCGCTGCCGGGGACTCTGGCTGAAGCTTTATACGAATTAAAGAGAAATCCTTTAATTAAAAAAGCATTGGGCGAACACATCTATAACGAGTTTGTATCATCCAAAGAAAAAGAATGGGATGAATACAGAACGCAGGTAACCTGCTGGGAAATTGAAAATTATCTGTAATAATAAAATAACGACAATAAAAAATCGGGTCAAAAGCCCGATTTTTTTATTAAAAATAATTTTAATTAATATCCCATCTTCCGCATGTTCCGCCCCAGCGAGCAATAACGTTTCCTTTAACGTCCGTTATTTTGTGTTCTTTGCCGACAGGAAGCGGTTCAATGTCTCCTTCAACAATTGAAATTACTTCGCAATTGTTTGAACAGCCCTTGCAGGTGCAGGTTACCGAATTAAAGTGCATATCCTTTGTTTCCCAGCCTTTAAATTTAGTTTTATTGTTTGTATACTGGTGGTTTTCCATTGCAAGATACGCAGCCCCAATTGCGCCCATTGTCTGGTGGTTTGGAGGAACGACAATTTGCGTTTGAAGAGCTTCTTCAAAAGCCTTTACCATGCCTTTATTTGTTGCAACTCCGCCCTGGAATGTAATAATGGGAAGAAGTTCTTTTCCAAGTGCCAGATTCGATAAATAATTTCTGACCAATGCCTGGCAAAGTCCGTATAAAAGGTCTTCAACAGGATACCCTAATTGCTGCTTATGGATTAAATCGGATTCGGCAAAAACTCCGCAGCGGCCCGCAATTCTTGCGGGAGAAGAAGATTGAAGGGCAATTGAGCCAAAGTCTTCAATTTTAACGTTTAATCTTCCCGCCTGCTGGTCCAAAAAACTTCCCGTACCGGCGGCACAAACGGTATTCATTGCAAAATCGGTAACAATACCGTCCCTTAAGATTATAATTTTTGAATCCTGTCCGCCTATTTCAAGAATTGTTTGAACACCGGGGACAATAATTGAAGCGGCAACGGCATGGGCGGTTATTTCGTTTTTAATGATATCGGCGCCGACAAGAGCACCGGCAAGATTTCTTCCGGAACCCGTTGTTCCGACCTGCATAACTTCCCAATTATCCTTTGATTTATTTAAAAGTTCGCCCAAACCTTTTTGGACAGCCTTTGTGGGCTGACCGGAGGTTCTTAGCATATAACTTTCAACATATTTTCCGTTTTCATCTACTACGGCCAGTTTTGTCGTAACTGACCCTACATCTATTCCTAAATAAACTTTCATAACAGTTTATTTTTAGTATAAACATAACTTATTTTCAATAATTTTTGACGTAAACTTCAAAATATGAAATGCTATGCAGACAACTGGGGCAAATATCGGGCGCAGACAAACCTTTATGGTGATATCCGCAGTTTCTGCACTTCCAAATTGTTTCTTTATCTTTTTTAAAGACTTTATCTTCTTTTATATTTTTAATTAAATCCAAATATCTTTTTTCATGGACTTTTTCAACTTCAATAATCTCTTTAAAGCAATTTGCAACTTCAATATATCCTTCTTCTTTTGCAATTCTTTGAAATTCGGGATATAAAACCGTATTTTCTTCTTTTTCTCCTTGTGCGGAGAATTCAAGGTTTTTAAGCGTGGAATTTGTCATACCAACAGGATACATTGCTTCGTTAATTGTAAGTGTTATCAATTCATCGCCTAAAAATTTTATAAGTCTTTTTGCGTGTTCTTTTTCGTTGTTTGCGGTTTCTTCAAATATTGATGAAATTTGTTCGTATCCTTCTTTTTTTGCGGTTTTTGCATAATAGGTATATCTGTTTCTTGCACCGCTTTCACCTAAAAATGCTTTTAGTATGCATTCAATTGTTTTTGAATTTTTTTCAATTTTTTTCATAAATTTTCCTTCAATTGTAAACTTTTGTAATCATAAACCATAAAGTTTTTTTTAATATTGCCGATATATTTAATTAAGGAAGGCAAAATTTTCAGGAGAAGAAATGTCATCAGATTATATTATCGGAAATTATACGGTAACGGACAAAAGCACTTTATCTGCGCTGCAAGCTGCAGGTATTACTTCGGATGACAAATTGAAGCAGGTTGATTTAAACGGGGATAATAAAATATCGGAAGATGAACTTGTTGAATTTGCCGAAGAACTTGACAGTGAAGAAACAAATTCGGCAAATAACAATACCCGATTAAATCAATCTCAGGAAGAACTTTTAGAGGAGCAATTGGATATTATTTATTCCCAAATTGCCTACATTGAAGAACATATAGATAAATTAGGCGAGCAATTAAATCAGGCAAACAACATGATATGCAACGGCCAGTCGTCCGCTCAAGAAACCGATCAAGCCGTTCAAAATGCTTTTAATTTAAGAAACCAGATAAGCCAGCAAAGATCACAAGTATACAGCCTTTTGGTTCAGGCGGAAAATGCCGTGCAAAATGCGCAAAGATTAGCTGCAAGCAGCGCTTCATACGGAGGTGCGGTAACGGGCACCGGCATGAATACAATAACCGTTCCCACAAGCGCCGACGCTTCAGGGGTTGCAAACTATGCGCTCCAATTTGACGGCAAGAGCGCGGGAGAAATGCAATCAATTATGCAAGGCGCAGGCTGTGCATTCCATTCGGGCGCATGGTGTGCGGATTTTGTTACTTTTATAACAAAACAGGTATACGGCAATAATACGCCGGGAGATTATGCAAATTCATGTTCAAATACGGCATATTGCCCCACAATCGGCAACTGGGCATCTGAACGAGGGCTTTTAACAACAGATTCAAGTCAGGTACAGCCCGGAGACTTTATTTTATACGGAAGCCCGGGGAGCTTTTATCATATCGGACTTGTAACATCCGTTAATGCGGATGGCACGGTTAACACAATTGAAGGAAACACATCCGATGACAACGGCAACTATACAAACGGTGTTGTCAACCAGCACTCAAACAGAACGGGCTATTACGTTTTAATGCACAGAGCATAAAAACAATAAGGAAGGTTTATGTCCCCAGAATTTAAAATCGGCAACTTTTTTATACAATCAAAATCTGCATACGAAGTTCTTCAAAAGGCAGGCGTTACCGATGATACAAAATTAAAAAAGCTTGATAAAAACAGTGATAATAAAATATCTGAAGATGAGCTTGTATCACTTGATTTTGAAGATGATGAAGAAACGAATGAAACAAACAATGAAAACTCAAATTCTTCTTCAACTCAAACGGACAGCTCCGTAATGGATCAGATAAGGCAGTATGACGAAGCCAATCTCCAATTGGAAACGCAGCTGAATCAATTGTATTCCCAAATGTCAACCGCTGCCGACTTTGAAGAAATGCAAAGTTACCAATCAAGCATTGATTCAATACAAAACCAAATTGACAATAACAGAAAACAGGTCTATAACCTTCTTGTTCAGGCCGAAGGCGGCGCTCAAGGGGCAACAGGCACGGCCGGAAGGGGTTCAATCGGCGGCGGCTCAAGCGAATTCGGCAACGCCGTTGCAAGCATTGCGCAATCCTTTGTCGGTAAATTAAGCGAAGCGGACGGCAGTTATCTTCAGGTAACGGGCGGCAGAGCCGAGCATTGGTGCGCCGACTTTGTAACTTATGTCGTTACAAAAGCATGTGAACAAACGGGTAAATCTCTAAACGGGTTCGGTTCTCCCGCAGTTGCAAACTTAAGAGCCTGGGGCGAAGCAAACGGATGTTACGGAAGCATTGACGGCATGAGCGCCGAGCAAAAAGCAAACTGGATTGTAAATAACGTCAAGCCCGGCGATGTTATGATTATGCAAAATAATTCTTCTCATACCGGTATTGTTACAAAAGTATACTCTGACGGCAGTTTTGACACGGTTGAAGGAAATACATCCGACCAATGCTTAAATCGTCATTACAGCGCAACGGAAGCAAGGGTTTCGGGGTTTGTTTTAATTACTTAAAACGTTATTATTTCATTAAACATTTTTATTGAATAGCTGTCTGTCATGCCTGATATAAAATCAATTACGGCAGTTAAGTAATCTTTTTTTGAATTAATGTCATAAATTGTTTCATTTAAGAATTTTTTATTGTGTTTTTCTTCAACCGATTGTGCGTTTGAATATTTTAAAAGCCAGTCGCTGAATGTTGAACACAATAAAGGATAAAATTGTTCATCGCATTTTATTTTATAAATTGTATCCACGCCTTCATAATAGGATGAAAGAGTATTAAAAATCGTATTTATAATAAGTTTTGCATAGTCATGGAATGTGGTTAGTCTTTTATGGTTATATATATTTTTATAGTTAAAATCTTTGATTAATTTCATTATTTGAAAATAATCTTTTGAAAAACACAAACCTGTATCGGGGCTTGAATTTTTGCATAAATCAATCGTAAATAAATGTACAAGCGTACTTGTATTTATATCGGTTAATTTTTTATGACCGAATAATTCTCTTATAATCGATTCAAATTCGGTTTTTTGTTCTTCGGATAATATTTTCTTTGAAAGCGCATCTTCAATATCTCTGCCTAAATATGCAATTTTATCCGCAATTTTGACAACAAGCCCTTCCCAGCTGTAGCTTTGATATTGATTTGCACATTCGATTTTCTCCAAATCTATAAAATCATTTCTCGGGATAAGTCCGTTTTCGTCAACTTCGCCGCAATGACAAATAATTCCGTCTCTTACCGCATAAGTTAAATTTAAATTTCTTTCATATCCTTCATAATCGGGCAGCGTTTCAATTTTATCTATAAACCTTAAAGAATTTTTTTCATGCCAGAAATTATCGCCGATACCGTTTTTTATAATTATATCTTTTATGATATATTCCCCCGTATGCCCGAAAGGCGAATGCCCCAAATCATGCCCTGTTGCAATTGCCCTAACCAGCTCCGTATTTAACCCCATACATCTTGCAATAGCTTCGGCGGCGGATGAAACATGGTTTACATGTTCTATTCTTGTGCAGATATGGTCGTTATTTGTTGCAAAAAAGACTTGGGTCTTATGTTTTAGCCTTCTGTATGCGTTAGAATATAAAATTCTGTGGTAATCTCTTTCAAAAGGGCTTCTTATATCATCGTCTTTTCTGTATATAATCTGAAGCCTTGAAGTTGCATTTTTATATTTGGGGTTTTCTTTAAACATTTTAAAATCAGCAAACTGATTTTCAATGATTTTTGATACGGTCGTGCTCATAGTGTTTATTTTAAACTAAAAGGCTTATATTGAAAACTAAACGTTAACAACTTCGCCCAAAGAGTTGATATAATTTTTTTGGTTATTTACCGTATCCGGGCTTGCAAGAATTGAATATACGGGTTTATTTGAGAATATGTGGCGTGCCGCATCCATAATATCTTGTTTTGTAATTTTATCTATCGCTTTAACGTATTCATCTATTCTTCTTAAACCGTAAGGCTGTGTTAAATTCATTGATATTAAATCGGTTGCACTTGCAGGCAGCTCCATTTGCGCTGCAATATTTTGCTTTAATGTCATTTTTGCCGCTTCTAGTTCTTCGTCCGTTACATATTCTGTCATTAATCTGTCCGTGTGCGCCTTAAACCCGTCTAAACATTTTTGCAGGTTATCATATTTAATGTCGTTTTGTTTCTTATCATCTGTTGTAGATAAAATTCCAAGCGTTAATATGCCCGAGTCTTCAAATGATTGAATTTGGCTTGATACCCTGTATGCAAGTTTTTGTTTTTCTCTTAAATCCTGAAAGAGCCTTGAACTTGGAGTTGACCCCAGAATTGTATTTAGAAGTTCAAATTTAATTTCGTCTTCTATGTTTCCGGAAATTTTAAACGAATAGTTTTTATATATCTGCGCCTGATTTCTTTCTTCGGTATCCAAAAGAACCACCTCTTTTTTATTCGGAACATATGATTGCATAAGTAAGGGTTCTTTTGTTTTAAATGTTACATTTTGGGTTGTGATATCGGCAATAAGACTGTTTTTTAGTTCGGGATGTTTTGATACGGGTGCGCTTACAACAAAATTAGATGAAGAATTAAATATTAAATTATTGTAGTGATTCATTACATCATCCAGTGTTAAAGTTTCCAAACCCTTTAAAATTTGTTTCGGCGAAGGGAAATATCTGCCGAATAATCTTGCAAGAAGATTGGTTGAAGCGTCTTTTTTCATTGATTGGCAATATGTTCTTATTTTGTTTACGGCCGCATCAAAATCCGCTTGGGTAAATCTCGGTGCATAAATTGCCTCTTTCATTGTTCTTATTGCATCTGATGTATTTGTATACAGAGAATTTGCAACGGTATGAATTTGAAAAGCATTTGTATTAACGTCATAATCAACGGAATTTAATGTCGCCTGTTTTGACATATCCGCTTTTGATTTATATCTGCTTCCGTCATTTAAAATCTGTGTCAGAACATATGAACATGCAGGGTTATCGGGGATTATGTTTTTGCAGGTTAATCTCCAGTCAAAATAGCAATTCTCGGAATCATAATCGTTTATTGAAAGCGTTGAATTATCGCTCAGCGTATATTGTTCTATTTTATCCGTCGAAACTTTTCTTCCCGTAAAAGATAAATTGTTTAATTTTGCGGAGTATGCGCTTTTATTGTAGTTGGCCCGGATTTCATCGGCCGTCATATTATAAGGATGAACAACCGCAACAGACATTTTATTAAAATCCATATATTTGTTTGCGGCTTGGACAATGTCATTCGGGGTTAAATTTTCAATTATTTTTTTATATTCAGATATATTTGAAAAATCACCCGATAACAGCGTGCTTCCTATTGTATCTGTTATGGTTTCCGAATTTTCAAAGTTGGATGCAAGCCCTTTTAAAAGCGTGTTTTTTATAATTGTCATCTCTTCATTTGTGGGCGGGTTATAATCAAGCGATTTTACCGCTTCATAAAATTTATCCAGCGCTTTTGAATCATCGCCCCCTTGTGTTGCAAATTGATAAATTATTGCTTTCGGGTCCGTATCTTTAAGCCCGACTTTTTGCATATCATAGTCGCCAAGCGCATATATTGAATTCAGACTTTGTGATAATCTTGATGAATTATTGCCCAGAAGCAATAACCCTAATGCCCCAAGTGAAATTGAATCTTTTGTATTTGATGGCACGGGGCCCGAGAATGCGCAAAAGACATTTGTTGAAGCGTCATTAGGCGAAATATAATCCGCTCTTATTGATTTTTGAATGGGGGTAAGCGTTTCTTTTGTTCTTTTTGCTTCAGCATTTTGAACGGGCGGAGTTACAAAGCTTTTTGATATTAAATCGATAGCATAATTAGGGTCAAAATCACCCGTTAAAACCGTATACATATTATCGGGGGTAAAGTGGTTTTTCCAATGGTTATAAACATCATCCCTCGTTATATTATTTACCGTTTCAATTGATCCTGCAACGAGGTTTTCAGATGTTGAATTTATTTGAAAAAGATTTTTAATTAAAGTATTCAGCGCAACCGATGATATATCATCATTTACCATGCTGATTTCGGAGGTTACGGGTCCTTTTTCTTTTTCAACCATTTCTTCCGGGAACGTAGGATTAACGAGCATATCAGAATGCATTTTAATTATTTTATCCAAAGATGTATTATCAATAACGGGTGAAGATATATAAAAATCCGTTACCGCATAATCAGTTGAAGCGTTTGTTGAAGCGCCGAGTTTGCCGACTTCTTTAAAAAACGAGCCGGGTGCCATATTTTTGCTGCCGTTAAAGACATTGTGTTCGTTAAAGTGGCTGATTCCTCTGTTTCTGTCGTTTTCATTCATAGACCCCGCATCAACAAAAGTTTTAATTATTGTCGTTGAATCTTTTCTCGGCATTAAAACAACGGTTTGCCCGTTTTTTAAGGTGTATCTGTACATATTATCGCCGTAAGGCGTTTTTTCAACATCCTTTAGTGTCCATGAGCCGTCATCAGCCCCGGTTTGGATGTTTGGAGGGATTACTTGTGCAGGATTATTTGTATTTTGCGTGTTGTTTAAATAATAACCGTTAGGATATGAAAAATTAAGCGTGCCAAAATCTCCGCCATATTGCCGGACGGGCGGTGTTTGAAAGGTCGTTGCCAATGTTTGGTACGGGTAATTATATGCCTGATAGACGGGCATTTGTATAGTATTATTCACACGCATAAATTTTTCCTGATACAAATACTAAAATAAAAACAGCTAAAAACTTGCTTAAATTTAACTTAATTTAAATTTATGTTACAAAATAAATTTATTTAATGTATTATTTTATTGTCTGAAAGCTATCTAAAAGGAATAATTTATGGTAATAAAAGAAAAAGTTATAGGAATCCCGAGAGCCTTAATTTATTATAACTATATTCCTTTTCTTGCAGGCTTTTTTACCAAATTAGGCTTCGAGATAATTTATTCGGATTTAACAACCAAAAAAACTTTATCGGAAGGTGCTTCTTTGGTTGTAACAGAAACCTGTCTTCCGATAAAAGTTTATGTCGGGCATGTTTTAAATTTAATTGAAAAAGGCGTTAAGAACATTTTTGTTCCCTCAATTCAATCGGTCGGATATAAAATTTATAACTGTTCAAAAATAAGAGGACTTCCCGATTTAATCAGAAATGTCGTTAAAGGCGATTATAATATTATTGAAGCCACTCTTGATAAGTCGGAAAAAAATTTGGGATTAATCGAATTTTTAAAACAAGCGGTTGAACCCTTTGGAATTACAAGTGATGAAGAAATTTATTCGGCACTTAAATACGGTTTTATTCAATATAACAACTTTAAAGTAATGGTTCAGCATAATATGCCTTTTGATACCGCTTTTAATAACGCACTTAAAGGAAAAGTGGTTATTAATCAACAAGAAGAAGAAAAAGAAATAAATGTTGCCCTTATATCGCACGGGTATAATATTTATGACAAAAGAGTCTGCATGGATGTATTTAAGAAACTGGATTCTCTGGGCGTTAAGGTTCATAGCGCCTACAATTTAACGGATGACCAGCTAAAAGACGGAATGAGCGCATTAAATGTGGATTTATACTGGGCAAATCAGCTTGAAATGTCCGGAGCGGCAGGGTATTATTTAAGATCGCTGGACATTGACGGTATTATAACAATTACTGCTTTTGGCTGCGGACCGGATTCTTTGATGATAGAAGATATTAACAGAAAAGCCAAAAACTTTAATAAACCTTTGCTTAATTTAACAATAGATGAACACACGGGCGAAGCGGGGTTTGTTACAAGATTGGAAGCATTCTGCGATATGCTTTACAGAAAAAAACGTGCGTATAAAGCTGAAAATAAAGAGGAAATTATAGTTCCCGTTGATGATTATACGATTAATTTAAGATAATCAACCACATTTTCATATACAAGTTTTTTTGAAACTTCTATCGGCAAAATTCCCGTTTTATCAAGATTTTGTATAATATCCGGTAAAAACATGACAGAACCCGCAAGCGTTCCTTTATCATCAACCCCGCCTTTATAGATTTTTTTACCGCAAAAAGTTATATAATCCAAATTGCTTTTTGCTAAAGGAATGGCGTCTGAAATTAAAATAATTTTACTTAAATCTTTTATTTTAAAAGTAAGTTTTAATAAATCGGGGATAACATGTTTTGTGTCTGCTATAAGTTCAATGTATATATTTTTATCTAAAAGAGCAGATAAACAAAGTGTTTCTTTTTTATGCGATATATCATCCATTGCGTTAAATAAATGCGTAATGCCGTCCGCATTTTTTATTTCATTCATTGTTGTGTGTCCGAAATGAACTTTTATATTTTTTGATTTTAAATAATTAACTAAATCATTATTATCTTTTTCGCCTATCGTAACGATTTTTACAATGTCTTCACTATCTTTTACAAGGTTAATAAAATTGCTTTTATCCGGTTTTAAAAAATAATCTTTATTTTGTATTCCGGGCTTATTTTTATCAAGAAACGTTCCTTCAAGGTTAGCGCCTATTATTTTTGTTATATTGCGCATTTTATCCGTCTTTTGTTTAACTTCTTTTATAATTGATAATTTTTCATAAATTCTGTCGGGAATATCACCCGTTAAAGCGGGACAAATTGCGTAAAGACCGGAAATATACGCTTGGGATAAAAAATCCATATAATCATTTTGATTTGCATTATCAAAATTAATTCCAAACCCGCCATGGATATGAATATCGATTACTTTTATATTTTCTTTCATAAATTTAATTATAAATTCTTTGACTTTTTATGTAAAATCATTAAACCCAAAATGTTGATATATAGGGTATTTTGCCTTTAATTGTTAACAAATGTAAAGCCATTTTTCTGTAATTTCTAAAGTCCGGTTTTTAAATTGACGATATTGTTTACATAAATAAAGCTTATGGAGGCTTTAACTATGGGTATGGCAGCATCGCAGGCAAGGTTTTTATCCTTGACCGCAAGAAAATCTAACGTGGAATACGAGGGTCAGCAGGTTAACCAGCAAAGAACGGCGCTTGCAAACGAGAGTGCAAATCTTTACAATAAATTAACTTCAATTGACGTACCTACTCCCCCGACTACAAGCGATTATTATGAAACGGTTTATACATTCACGACATCGGAATTGGATGCAACGAGCCAGACGGGTTCAACAGAATATACGTTAAATAATATTTATTCAGCCCCGGACGGATTATATGCAAATCTTTCATATACCGCATATCAGTGGCAGTCGGCAATGTCGATGGCATATAACGGTTTAATTGATACAATAGAAGACCCCGAAACGGGTAAAGTTAATTATTCCGTTAACCTTGCTAACGGCTCAACTTATGATGCCGTTGAATATCACTATGAACCTTCTCAAACCGATTTTACATTCAGTGCGGACGGTGAGTCGGTTGAAATTAACGGAACAACTTTTACATTTGATAATTACGGAAGAAGCATAACGGGCGGTATTGATGAATCGGGGCTTCCGTATACTTATGATGTTGTTGATAACGGAGACGGCACATATACAATGACATTATCGGTTATGGAAAAAGAAGAAGCCCCGGGAACTTACAGCGTCAATGTAGCAGGTATAAATATCGACTTAGAATTTGACCCCGAAACGGGAGAATATATTGTCCCCGATATATCGGGAATCGATACAACGGAAGTATCGGGAAGATATATTGATGAAAACGGAAAAAGCAATTCCGCCGTCAGCTATCTTGAACCCGAATTTACCGGTGCAAACGGGCTTAAAAACCAGCCGATTTTGGCATATAACATCGGAAACCAGACATATTTCATCTCTGCCGAAGAATTTACAAAAGGCGAATTTGCAAGTTCATCTTTCGTCCAAAGTGTCGGACACTTAGAAACAGTTGATTATCCTTGCGAATATACAACGGCGGCAACGGGCAGATATCAAACTTTAACAGTTGAAGACGAATACGGAACAAAACATACATTTTCTCTTGAAGTTACGACCGTTCAGGATGAAGAAGCGTATAATCAGGCAATGCTTGATTATGAATATCAACAGGCTGCTTATGAAAAAGAAGTTGCGGATATTAACGCAAAAACCGAAGAATTACAGCAGCAAGACAGAACTCTTGAATTAAGGTTAAGACAACTTGATACGGAACAAAACGCAATTTCAACCGAAATGGATGCGGTTTCAAAAGTTATCGAAGATAACATTGAATCAACATTTAAAACATTTGCTTAAAAAACTCACACTGAGCCATTTTCCATAGTTAGATAAAATATATACCGCAATTAAAAAATAATTGCGGTTTCTTTTTTTTGTAAAGAAATGTTAATTTTTTTCAAATAAATTCTAAAGTTTGTAAAGATGACTGCCGATATAGATAGTAAGTTAAAGAACTTATAAGGAGATGACAATAATATGGGTATGGCAGCATCACAAGCAAGGTTTTTATCTCTGACCGCAAGAAAATCCAACGTTGAATACGAAGGTCAGCAGATTAACCAGGAAAGAACGGCTTTGGCTAACGAAAGCTCTAACCTTTATGCGGAACTTACCAAATTAGACGTTCCCGCTCCTCCTAATACAAGTGATTTTTATAAGACGGTTTATACATTTAATTCAAAAGAAATATCGGGTGCAAACACCCAGTATACACTTGAAAATATTTATTCCACCCCTGACGGTGATTTTGCAACGTTATCTCATGATGAAGCATATTTTGCCGCATTTTCAACTTTAATGTCAGGTTCAATTTCATCGGTCGATGCTAACGCCGAAGATGAAAATCCCGATGATGATTCGCTTCTGCAAAGCGGATTACAGATAAATGTCGGTGATCAAAACTACCTTATTTATCTTGATGACGCTTCAAAATATCAGGGAACACTTAATTATCTTCAAACGGATAATCCGTCATTTACGCCCTATACTGTTGAAGGCGATGATAAACAATATCTTCCTTACTATATGATAGGTTCAACAAAATATTACTTATCGGCAGAAGAAATGAATGACGGTTACGAAATTTCAACGGCAACTTGCGTTAACCAGTCAACAAAAGCCGTAAGCGAAGATGTATTAATTACAAATTATGAAGTTAACGATCAGGGCAGAACAACATCAATTACCGTAAGATTGGGCGAAGGTGAAGATGTAATGGATTACACATACGCCCTTGAATGCACAACGGTTCAGGATGAAGCAGCTTACGATCAGGCAATGAAAGATTATGAATATTATCAGGCTCAATATGAAAAACGTGTAGCGGATATCAACGCAAAAACCGAAGATATTCAGCAGAAAGATAAAACTCTTGAACTTGAACTTAAACAGCTTGATACCGAACAAAACGCAATCGCAACAGAAATGGATTCGGTTTCAAAAGTTGTTGAAGATAACATTGAATCAACATTTAAAACGTTTGCTTAATTTATTGACTTTTTATAAAAAAACATTAATAGATATCCCGAAGGTAATTTACTTTTCGGGATATTTTGTTATACATCGTTAGGTTGATTTTAATTCAAAGCGCATAAAGTAAAATTAGATAGGATAAAGAATAATTATTGAGGTTAGATTATGTCTTATAAAAATGATCATGAGTTAGTTATCGCAAATAAATTCAGCTCCGCAAGCTCTCTTGCAAAAGCCGAATTATACGAAACTTATGACAGATTGAGAGATATAACGGTCTCGGGTTCAACCGCAAACGGTTCGGGGTTTGGTACGGTAGGCGGTTTTATATGGCAATTGGCCAGCATGTTCAGCCCTTCTTCGTTTTCACCTGTATTTGGCGGAAATTCCATGATGAATATACCGGGAACTTCATACTGGTCGCCGGTTACCGGTGCAACTTCATCATTTTACGGCGCAAATAATTCATTCGGTATCGGTTCAATCGGAAATTATTCAGGTTTCCCGTCCGGCGGCGCTTCCCCTGTTTCATACGGTTTGGGAACAATAACGGGCGGTGCTGCGGGAGTTCCGACAGGCTATGCAACAAGTGCTTCTACAATTGCAGGATTAACGACCGCTGCATACGGAGCGGGCCTTGCAAGTACGGGGTTTAATTTCGGAGAAACCATTATTCTTCCGACGGCAGGTTTGATTTCAGGATTAGGCGGTATTATGCAATCTATGGCGCCTTACCTTGGAACATCAGGGTTAGCCGCAATTGTTGCGGGTAATATTTTTGAAGGCACGGGTTCTGCCGCATTAAGCGCATATCAAAACCTGACTGGAAGAGTTACGACAAACGCCGATGCCATTCTTTCAAACAAAGTAAGAAATATAGAAACGGTTGTTAAAATGCTCGATACGCAAGCTGATATAGTAAGAACCTCGCTTAAAGACTCAATTGAATCAGACAGTGATGCCGTTCAGGATATTGCATAATTTATTAAGCAATGTAACAAAATTTTATTTAATTAAAGAGATTACTCTTTTTTTCCGATATATATTATATGAAGAGGTGTTTAACATTTGTTAACATTTCGCTAATTTAGGCAATTTTTACTTACGTTTGGTTTTTACTTAGTTAGGTTTACCCCTGACTAAAGGAGTAAGCTCGTGCATGAAGCAATTTCTGCAAACATCAAAAGAATAAAGAATTTTTTCCACTTTACGAAAAATTACTTTATCCGCAATAACCCGATAAAGGCATTTATAACAGGCATTGAACAGTCGGTTAAAGATGTTCTTACGATTAGAAAAAAACAGAAATTGGTGAAGTACAGGTTAAATTATCAAATGGGAAAACTCAAGCAGATGGAAAAACTGATTGCGGCAAATAACGATCACGTTTTTCTGAGAGGCAGAAAGTTTAACGAAACAAGGTAGGTAAATGGGTCTTTTAATTGCCATAGCGAGAAAAGTTCAATTAAACAGCCAGCGTTTTATGTATGAAGCAAAGCTTACACAGATTTCAAGCGCAATGAGCGATTTGTCTGCTAAAATTGCCGACTATGACATGCTCCAAAACGACTTTGAACCCAATTCAGCCGAAGCCAAAGCATTTCAAGAAAAAATCAAGCGCTTGAATCAGGTTAACCAAAGGCTTGAACAGCAAATGCAAAAAATTCAAACCCAGCTGAAAATAATTGAAGCCGAATATCAAACATATGACCAGATAATTCAATCTAATCTGCAAAGAATGTATGCAGGCTAAAACCTTAAAGCATCTTCATTAAGGGGTTGTTCGACATAAATACCTTCGCCCCCTAAGTATTCGATTTTTTTGCCTTCTATATATAAATAAATAGGCTTGGAATTTCCGTACATATCAACGGTTTTAATCAGCTGTAAAAGTCTTGATTGAACGGATTGAGCACCCCCGCCTTCTTCAAATTCTTTAGATAAATTTATTGCAATGGAATTTCCGGTATCCTTTAAAGATAAAAGCCTTGTACCTTTGGGAATTTCCGTATAGGCACCCTGGAGCCTGTCAGAGCTTGTTGTTCCTTTTAAAAGCTCAATAAGCGCATTTTCAAGATTATTTTCTTTTGCTTTTCTTTCAATAATAACGGGCTTTGAATCAGAATTAACAAGACAAATTTTAACAAGTTCATCATTTACGGGTTTTTGCTGTTTATTTTCAATTGTCTGATGAATCGATGTATTGTTGGGGCTAAGTGTCGGAGAATAGCTCTCTTTTCCGATAAAAACATAGAAAAAATAACCGATACAAATAATTAAAGTTATAATAAACGTCCGAATAAAAATTTTCATTATTTTAAATCCTTAACGATTAAAAAATTTAATGATTTTTATCTTATTATCCGATAAATTGCCAATTGAAACAAGTTTGTCCATATATGTTAACATAATGGTTTTATTGCCTGAAATACCGCAATTTATCATTTTGCCGTTTTTTGCGCAGAAATATTCATTTTCATTTAATTTATATTCATCTAATTCCAAAACATTTTTAGGTTCAATTGCACAAGATAAATTAATGTTATCAATTTTGATTGATTCTTCAATATTAAATTTTCCGGCCTTTGTTCTTATTAAAGATATAAGATATGCTCTTGTTCCTAATTTTTTTGCTGTATCATCGGCAAGTGTTCTTATATAAGTGCCTTTTGAACACGAAACTTTTATTTTTGCAATATTATTTTCAAATGAAATAAGTTTAATATTATGGATTAAAACTTTTCTTTCGGGGATTTCAATTTTTGTATCGGGATTTTTTCTTGCAATTTCATAAAGCTTTTTTCCGTTAACTTTAATTGCGGAATATACGGGCGGAATTTGCACAATTTCGCCCGTAAAATCTTTTAGTGTATTATTTAATTCATCTTTTGAAAAAACGGGGTCATTATATTTTGTGATTTCACCTTCAATATCGAGTGTAGTTGAAATGCAGCCGAATTTAATTTCTGCGATATATTCTTTATTTGAATCAAGATATTCAAGCAATCTTGTTGCATTTCCGGCTGCAACCTGCATAACGCCTTCAGCCATCGGATCAAGCGTTCCCGAATGACCGATTTTTTTAATATTCAGAATTTTTCTTAATTTATAAATGACATCAAAAGAAGTTATTCCTTTTGGTTTATATACATTAAAAAAGCAAAAAGGAAGATTGTCTTGCATAAAAATTAAATTTCGCCTTTTGAAATTTTGTCAATCAAATCGGTTATTCTGGAGCCTCTTTCCAGTGATTCATCAAGAATAAAGTTCAATTCCGGCGTTAATCTTAACCTTATTCTTTTCCCGATTTCATATCTTATTTTTGGGGTATTTTTTTTGATGGCTTCCATTATTTCTTCTTTTTTGCCGGAATCGGCAAGTATGCTGTAGAAAACTTTGGCATAAGAATTATCATGAGAAACTTCAACATCGGTAATAGATATCAACCCTGAAATTTTAGGGTCTTTAATATCTTTTAAAAGAATATCCGATATTTCTTTCATCAGAGTTTTTCTGACACGTTCGTTGCGTAAGCTCATTTTATAATCCTTTTACTCAAGAGAACTGCGTTCAACTTCTTTTGTGGTTGAAACTTCAATTATATCGCCGACTTGTATATCATTAAATTTAAAGAAGGAAATACCGCATTCAAAACCGGTTGCAACTTCTTTAACATCATCTTTAAAGCGTTTTAATTGGTCAATTTCACCTTTAAAGATTTCAATACCGTCTCTTTTAACAATTGCCTGTTTGGAGCGGACAATTTTTCCTTCCGTTACATAGCAGCCTGCAATTCTTGTGGTTTTACCGATGGTAAATACTTGTCTTACTTCGGCTTTTCCGAGTTCAACTTCTTCAATAACGGGCGATAAAAGCGATAACATTGTTTTTTCAATGTCTTCCAATACCTGATAAATTATATCGTATTTTTTGATTTTAACGCCTTCCCGCTCTGCGGCAACAATTGCATTAGCATCTTCTTTTACCGTAAATCCTAAAATTATTGCATTTGAAGCGGAAGCAAGCATAACATCGGCTTCCGAAATATCGCCGACGCCGACATGGATAATTTTAGGTATGATTTTTGAAGATTTAACGTTTTGAATTGCCTGCGAAACAGCTTCGGCAGAACCGTTTGTATTTGCCTTAATAATCAAATTCAGGTTTTTGATTTCATCATTGCTTAAAGTTTCTTTTGTAACATGCGAAACAGCCATAGCATCAAGCCTTGAAATTCTTTCTTTTTGTTTTCTTTCGGATACCATCTGTTTCATAATGCGTTCATTCTGAACGGCTTCAAAACGGTCTCCGGCTTGCGGAACTTCATTTAATCCCAAAATTTCAACAGGAGTTGAAGGACCAGCAATTTTAACTCTTCTCCCCGAATCATCAATCAGGGCTCTTGCTTTTCCGCCAACATTGCCGACAACAACGGCATCTCCCACATGGAGCGTTCCGTTTTGAACAAGAATATGTGCAACGGGACCTTTTCCTTTATCAAGGTTTGCTTCAATTACAACACCCATAGCAGGGCAATCTTCAACGGCTCTTAACTCCTGCATATCCGCAACAAGCAAAATATATTCTAAAAGTTCATCTATACCTTTGCCCTGAAGAGCTGATACAGGAACGGCAATCGTATCTCCGCCCCATGCTTCGGGAACAAGTCCGTATTCGGTTAATTGCTGAAGAACTTTATCGGGGTTAGCGTCCGGTTTATCAATTTTGTTTACCGCAACAATAATCGGAACCCCTGCGGATTTTGCATGGTTTATTGCTTCAATTGTCTGGGGCATAACTCCGTCATCCGCCGCAACTACAAGAATTGCAATGTCGGTTGATTGTGCACCCCTTGCTCTCATTTGAGTGAAAGCTTCATGGCCCGGAGTATCAATAAAGACAATTTTCTTATCGTCAAGCCAAACCGTATACGCACCGATACTTTGTGTAATTCCGCCGACTTCCGTTGATACGATTTTATGTTTTGAAGCACGGATACTGTCTAATAAAGTTGTTTTACCATGGTCAACATGCCCCATAATCGTAACAACGGGGGCGCGTTTAACCAATTTGTTTTTATCGGCATGTTCGATAAAGTTATTTAATTCTTCTTTTTCGATTTCTTCTTCAATAAATGAATCTAAATCTTCATCCAATACTTCAATTTCAAAATTTTCCGCAACTTTTTTTGCGGTTTCAATATCGATTGGTGAATTAACCGTAACCAAAATACCTTGAAGCATAAGGAATTTAATAATGTCGGCGGGAGATTTTCTTATTTTATCCGCCAGCTCATTTATTGTCATGGGACGGTTTATAACAACCTGTTTAACTTCTTCCTGCTGCACGGTTGCTTGTGTATGTTTTTTGTGCTTCTGTTGAACAGCTTTTTCTAAACTTATTCTTTCCTGTTCTTCTTCTTTATTTTTATAAGCTCTCTCTTTTTTCTTTTTCTTTCCTCTCAAGTTTTGGTTTTGATAAATATCTTGAGATATCATATGTCTTATAACGGGAGTTTTTTGCGAAGCTTCTTTCGGTTTTGCTTCCGCCTTTTGTTTTTTATCTTCTTTTTGCTCTTCTTTTTTAGGCTCCTCAACAGGTTTTTTTGCAAAATTCTTTTTTATCATAGAAGGAATATCGGGCGTTTTTTCATATTCCGGTTTTTTAATTACCGGTATAACTTCTTTTTCCTGCTGCTTTTCTTCCTGTTTTTGCGGTTTTATTGCGGGAGCGGGCCGAACAATTTCAAGCTTTGATTTTAACTTCGGCTGCTCAATAATTTTAATTGTTTCTTTAGGCTCAACAACATCAACATTGTCTTTTGCCTTTGGTTCTTCTTTTATCTCTTCTTCAACTTTTGGCTTATCTTTCGCTTTTTTTACCACAAATGCTTTTGGTTTTGCTTTCTTTTCGTCTTTTGGTGCAAAATGAGCTTTAATTTTGGTAATAGTATCGGGTGTAACGGTTGCGCTGTGCGATTTAAAAGTAATACCGAGTTCCGCTTCCGCACGGGACATAAGCTCTTTAGTCGTTATTTTAAGTTGATCTGCCAGTTCGTGTACTCTCATTTACTTGTGATAAGCCTTTCTATAAAATTAATGTATCACAAGCAAAAATATTAGTACAGTTTTTAAATTTTATTCATAAACTTCCTGTATATCAATTTTATTTATTGCATGGCAGGCTTTAAATATATCATTTATCGTTCTTAAATTTTTTCTTGTTGTTACATTCAGCTTTAATAAATATTCATTATCGTTTGCAATTCTTCTTTCGATTTTTGTAATGTTTGAAAAATGTTCTTCAATCATTTTTGTAATATTATCAATATTGTCAAGGCTGCATGAAATTGAAATTTTAACATTTCTGTATTTTTTCAAAAAGTCGGATAAAAATTTTTTTTCAAACTGCCTTATCAATATTAAAACAAATAAAGTTAACAATGTTGCAAAAAGCCCTATTGCATACATTCCGCACCCGCATGCCATACCGATTGCAGCCGCCATCCAAAGAGTTGCGGCAGTTGTAATACCTAAAATATTTGACCCCGTTCTCATAATGGTTCCGGCACCGATAAAACCGATACCGGTTATTATTTGAGCGCCTATTCTGGCAGGATCGTTCACTCCGGAGATACCTTCCGTTATATGCATTTTAAAACCGTATATCGATAAAAGCGTAAAAACACATGCACCTGCACAAACAAGAATATGGGTTCTAAGCCCGGCTACTTTTCCCGTCAGTTCTCTTTCAATTCCAAGCATTGAGGCAAATATAATTGCCGAAATTAATCTTGCTGCGATAAGAGCGTAGAAATCCGTATTTTGCATTATACATTCGGTAATTTTTAGCATTTTTATGTCCTGATTTTACTTTTCGGATCGAGTATATCTCTTATTGTATCGCCTATTATGTTGTATGACAAAACCGCAATAAAAATTAAAAATCCAGGCGTCAAAAGCCAGGGGCGGTAAATTATGTTTGCAAATTCCTGCGCTTCTTTAAGCATATTCCCCCAGCTGGCGTCAGGCTGCTGAATCCCGAGCCCCAGAAAACTCAAACCCGATTCCGCCAATATAAACCCGGGAACGCTTAGTGCAATTGCAATAATAACATAGCTTGACGTTTGGGGAAGAATATGTTTTAAAATTATTCTGAAATTGCTTGCACCTATACTTTTAGCGGCTTTAACATAATCTTCGGTTTTAATTGATAAAACCATGCCCCGGACCACTCTTGCAAAACCCGCCCAGCCGATAAAAGCAAGGATAACGGTAATAAGAGCAAACCTTTGTGCGCTTGTCATATTTGAAGGAAGAATTGCAGCAAGAATTATTAAGAGATAAAACGTAGGAATTGACATAACGGCTTCAGATATTCTCATCAGTATAATATCCGTTTTTCCTCCGAAATACCCTGAAATTCCGCCATAAATTAACCCTATCGGAAATGAAATTAAAAGTGCCAGAAAACCGATGGTCAAAGAAATTCTTCCGCCGTACAATAACCTTGAAAAATTATCCCTTCCGTTTATGTCACATCCCAAAAGGTGTAATTTTCCGCCTTCGTCAATTCCAAAAAGATGAATATCGGTTTTAAAAATTCCAAAAAGTTTATATTCAAATCCTTTTGAAAAGAAATGAAGATAATATTTTTGACTTCTGTCTTCCCTGAATTCCAAATTAAGTGTATGGGTGTTAAAGTTTCTAATCCAATTATAGGTATAAGGTTTTGAAAATTTACCTTCGGGCGTTATCGTGTAGATATTATTCGGCGGAGAGTATGAAAGAGATCTGTCTGAATAATTTTTTTCATAAGGCGAGATAAATGTTGCAAAAAGAATCATAAGATATAAAAAAATAAGAACAAATAATGAGATTATACTTATTTTATCTTTTTTAAATTTTTTAATCAGCTCATTCATCAGTTTGCCCTCACTCTGGGGTCTGTAATTCTAAGTAAAATATCGGAGATAATATTTCCGATAACAAGCATAAATGACCCGATTACAAGCCCTGCCATAACAAGGTTTATATCCGATTTCATAACGGCTTCAAGAATTAATCTCCCGAGTCCCGGATATTGAAAAACATATTCGGTAAGCGCAGCACCCGATAACAGCCCCGCAAATTCAAACCCCAAAAGAGTAATTAAGGGGTTAATCGCATTTCTCATCGCATGTTTAAAAATTACTTTTCTTTTCGGTATTCCTTTTGCAATTGCATATTTAACATAGTCGGAATTTAAAACATCAAGCAAATTTGCCCTCATTTGTCTTGAAAGGCTTGCAAGAGATAACGTTACAAGAACAAAAGACGGTAAAAAAAGGTGGTGGACAATATCCGTTATTTTATGAATTAAATCCATCCTGTAAAAATTTGCGCTTGTAAGCCCGCCAATCGGAAAAAGACCCGTTTTTTGAGCAAAAATCAATAATAAAACCGCAAAGAAAAACGAAGGAATTGCCATGCCGGCACTTGATAAAAGTGTTAAAAGCCTGTCAAATGTACTTCTGTAATTAAGAGCGGCAATAACCCCCAAAGGAATCCCTATAAGCCATGTCCAGAATATAACATTAAGCGATAATAAAAGAGTATTTAAAACTCTTTCTTTAATTTTGGATGAAACGGATTCACCCGTTGTTGTCGTTCCCATATCGCCTTTTATAAAGTTTTTTGCCCAGTAAAAATATTGAACGTATACGGGTTTATCAAGCCCGAGTCTTTTTGTTTCGTATTCAATTGTTTGTTTTGAAATTGAAGGGTTAAGTCTTAATTCGGCTAAAGGATCAACGGGAGATAACCTTATTAAAAAGAAACTTATAATCGTTACCATTATAAGTATGGGAACACTTTGTAAAATTCTTTTAAATATGTAAATCCAAATCGGCATATATTAATTATTCTGTTGAGGTTATTTTATTTCAATAATAAAATCGGCATTATTCAAAAAGACTGTTTAATCTGTCCTGAATTTCATTGGGATCCATCTCTTTTGTAAGTGCATTTATATCAAGAGCGGCTCTGTAATATTTTGCGGCTTCAACTTTTTCGCCTTTTATTGCAAGACACCTTGCATAGTTATAGTGTGCAAGGGCATAATTCGGATCATATTCAAGTGCGGATTTGAAACAATCCGCCGCTTTTTGAATTTGTGCCAAATCATCAAGATATATAACACCGAGATTATTATGCGCAATTGCATACGTAGGGTCATATTTAATTGACAGCTCATATTCGCTTATGGCTTCGGTTAAATTACCGAGACCCCACAATAAAAAGCCCAAATTACAGTGGATTTTAGAATTTGCGGGCTGAAGCTCTATTGCGCGGCGGTAAACTTTAAGTGCATTAACATAGTCTTCTTTTTCGTAAAATGCAGCGCCAAGCCCGATATATATATCCAGATTGCCCGTATCAATAACATAAGCGGTTAAAAACGCCATAACGGCAGCTTCATCGTTTTCTATAAAATGTTGCAAAAGAAAACCTAATGTTTGCGCTATTTCAGGCGCTTTATCGTGTTTCGGATTTAATAAAATAGCACTTTGATAGTGTGAAACCGCTTTATTATGTTCCCCTTTCATAAAATAGAGGTTTGCAATCTGGCTGTGAAGTATGGGGTTGTTGGGGTGGATAGTTATGAATTTTTTATACGTTTCAATTGCAGACTCGTATTCTCCCATTTCTTCATAAGCCTGAACAAGCCCGACATATGCGGGAAGGTACAATGAATCAATCCATCTTGCCATTTTATATTCAATTATTGCTTCTTCATGGCGGCCCAAAATTCTGTATACATCCCCTAAAAGACAATACAGAGTCGTAAACCCCGGCATTTTATCAATGGCATCTGAATAATATTTAACGGCATCAAGATAATGTCTTTGTCTTGCTGCTTTTGCGGCAAGATAAAGTTCTTTTGAAATTCCTATAATTTTGAATTTTTTTGCAACGTCTTTTTTTGCCTCCGAATCAAACGGCAATGTCAAATAAGACATTATAAGTTCAACAATGCTTTTCCATTTGGAATTTTGGTTTGAAAAAAATGCAATTCTTAACAGCCTGTGTTTAAGATAATGTATTCTTGAAGTATTTAAAAAGGCGGATTTGAGGGCTTTGTCCGCTTCATCCAGTGCGTCCGCATAGCGTTCTTTCTTTTTATAGCAATTTGCAATCATAAAATAGCACTGAGATTTATTTGCGTTATTTTTAAGCGCCATTTCAAAATAATTTAATGCTCTGTCAAGTTCTCCTTTATGAAAAAAAGCAAACCCGATTTTATAATAAACTTCGCCGTTATCAAGAAGCGTTTCGCAGGCTTTTTGATATTGAATAATTGCTTCATCTATATATTGTTTTGCCTGATAAACATCCAAATGCCAATCCATGTAAAGATCGCCCAGTCTGATGTTTAATTCGGGGTTTGAAGGTTCCTGCAATAAAACAGACTGGCAATATTCGATTGCTTTTTGAATTTCGCCTTTATGTTTCAGTTTATCAATTTTTTTGTTTATCTCTTTTAAGTTTGCCAAAACAATATCTTCCTCATTTTTTAAGATTTTACTTTATTGATTTTATTAATGCAAATAACTTAATTATCTTAAAAATTCAAATATTCATCCGGTGCCAAAACAACCGTAACAGGGTCTTTTAAAAGGTATTTTTCCGTACATTCGATTATATCATCCCTTGTTACCTTTTTAATTTCATCTAAAATAACAGTATGAAAATCAAAACCCAAATTCATAATCCAATTCCAGCCGTTAGCGCCTGCAATTTGAGAATTGGTCTGCGTATAGAAATATTTAAATTTTCCTATATAATTTTCAATTGCACCTTGAAGTTCATCTTTACGGGGCGGCTCTTTAATCAGCCTTTCAATTTCATATCTGAACCCTTCAAGCGACTTTTTAATATTGGTTGGTTCCGTTCCTATATAAAGCATAATAAGGCTTCCGTGCTTCATTGTTTTATATGAGCTTCTGACTGTATATGCAAGCCCTTTTTTATCTCTTAATTCCACAAATAATCTCGAAGATAAGCCGCTTGCCCCTAAAACATTATTTAAAACGCAAAGCTTGGGGTAATCTTTAGAATATATGCCCTCTGTTATAAAGCCTTGAAAAATTTGAGCCTGTTTTGCGTCATTTTTGGCAATTTTTACGATATTCGGTTCATATGTTATTATTTCATCGTTTATTTGATTAATTTGAGATGAATTTTTCATTGAGTTTAATTTGGATACAACTTTATTGATAAACTCGTTTTCGTTTTGCATATCCGCCGCAATTGAGATAATTTTTCTTCCCGAAAGAAGATTATTATGATAATTTATAACATCTTCCTTTTTCATATTATCAACGGTTTCAAGGAGTTTTGTATTTGTGAGCGAATATTTATGATTTTTAAAAATTTCTCTGTAGAAAGCGTCAGATGCCTTTGTTACGGGTGAATCAAGCGAACTTATCGTATCGCCTTTAAATTTATATACTTCTTTTTCAAAAGAATTAAAGGTTGAATTTAATAAAATATCATTTACGGTATCAAGCGCAAAATCAATATCTTCCATAAGGCATACGATTGAAATTTTGAGAAAATCAAGTCTTGAATCTATGCTTACTTCAATTCCCAGATTTTCAAGTTCCGATGCAATTTGCTCCGCCG
This sequence comes from Candidatus Gastranaerophilales bacterium, assembly GCA_944325155.1. Lineage (GTDB taxonomy): Bacteria > Cyanobacteriota > Vampirovibrionia > Gastranaerophilales > Gastranaerophilaceae > Galligastranaerophilus_A. Next base: position 58,542 of record CALUYY010000001.1, read on the forward strand.
TTTTTGTTTTTGTACCCTGAAGAAGCAAATTGCCTTCCAAAATATGCACGCCTTCATAAGGAAAGGGTTTATCCGTTTCAAAATAAAGATATATTGCACACCTTGGTGTATCTTTTATATTTTCATAAACAACATTGGTATTATTAATTTCAAGATATTTCATTATTTTTGCTCCTTGTCGGGGGTTAAAATACTGATTGAAGCGTATTCTTTTCTTAAATACTTGTCTGCAATTTCTTCTAAATATTTGCAGTCTATTTCATCAAGCATTTTAAGATAATTGTTTGCAAGATGAAGATTGTTAAACACAATCATAAATTCGCCTATGGTTTCGCCGATTGAAGACACGGTTTCCGCTTCCTGTGCAAATGAAATTTTTGCAAATTTTTTCGCTTTTTTAAGTTCATCCTCGCTAATATCGGATAAATTGTCCAGTTCTTTTTTAATATCATCTATTACTTTATCTTTATATTCGGGGTCAAAATTTATATCAATCATAAAATTATCCCCGTCTTTAAATTGATAGTGCGCTGCCTGAACCTCACATACATAAGGTTTTTCGACATTTTCAATTAAACTTCTGTTTAATCTTGAACTTTTGCCGTCACCTAAAATCGTTGTTATTAAATCAAGTGCTATTGTTTCTTTTAAGTTTTCGGGCTTATCGGCCAAAAATCCGAACATCATGAAGCCCGATTGGATATGCGCCGTGTTTTCGATTGTTTTCGGAGTTTTTATTCTTGTTTCTTTAATTCTTTCATCCGGTGTAAGTTTTGTAAAATCATCAAATTTTTGGAATTTAAATTCTTTTTGCACAAGCTTTATAACATTATCATCATCAAAATCGCCGACAATAACCGTTACCATATTATCGGGTGTATAGAAAGATTTATAATATCTCATAATTTCATCTCTTGAAATTGATGAAATTATTTCTTTTGTACCTATGACATCTCTTTTATACGGATGTTTTTCATACATTGAATCATTTAGAACGTTATAAACTTTTCTCCAATTTCTGTCCTGCCCCATTCGGATTTCTTCAATTACGACACATCTTTCTCTTTTATCATCCGGATAGCCTTTGTTTACATCAAAAGGCGTTCCGATTTCAACATCGGGAAATATCGGGTCAATCATCATATCGGCATGCATATGAAGCGCAAGTTCAAAATGTTCATAAGGTATTGTTACGTAATAAAACGTATAGTCTTTCCAGGTGGCAGCATTTATTATTCCGCCGTTTCTCTCCATTTTTCTGTCAAATTCACCCGCAGCGTATTTATGCGTTCCTTTAAACATTAAATGTTCAACAAAATGGGATACGCCGTTATTATGGTTATTTTCATTAACGGATCCGGTATTTACCCATGTGCTTATATTTACCATGGTGCTTTTTTTGTGTGCCAAAACAAGTCTGTGTCCCGTTTCAAACGTAACAATTTTAACGGGCTTCGTTAAATAGGGATATTTGATTTCTTCCCGGTTTATAATTTTACTCATTTGTTGTATATAAGTCCTTTCTTAAAGCTTTTGCGCCTTTAAGGTAGCAATGTATTATTTCACTTTGGGTTTTATCCGTGTTCACAACGACAAGCACCCTTAAACATAAAGGCATTTGCCCTATAACTTCCATTTCTCTGTAACACATCATTGGAACGGAATCAAAATGAAGCTCCTGCCTTGCGTATTTAGCTGGAAAATCGGCATTAATGTCGTTTGTAACCGTAAAAATTACAAAAGCAATATCTTGCAATTTTATATTATTGTCTTTTATTATATTTGACAATAATTCAACCGTTGCGGTTTTAATTTCTTCTTTTGTATTGTTTTGAAGGGTTGTTGCCCCTCTTATTCCTCTTGTTTGCATAAAATTTTATCTCCGGCTTTAATTTTTGAACCGAGGCTCCAGTCGTATGCATTCATAATTCCTTTGCCTTCCGGTTTAACTTTTTTAATCAAGATTGCATTATTTTTGCATTTAATTAAAATTCCGTCTTTATTTACCTCTATAACTTCCCCGGGAGGGAGAGCGGCGTTATTTTCAATAACTTTAGTTTCAAGAACTTTTACGATTTTTCCGTTAAAGAAAAAATGATTAGTGTTAATTTCGCACATTGCACGGACTTTATTGTGTACCATAATTGCGCTTGTATCAAACATTATATCTTTATCGGATTTTTTCAGCTTCTTTGTAAATGTTGCAAGTGAAGAATTTTGTTTAACGGGCGAAATTTTTCCTTCATATAAACCCAAAAGTGTTTTTTTAATTAAATCGGGCGACAATTTTGAAATTTTGTCCGTAAGGGTTGCAAAATTATCATCATCATTAAGTTCAATGTCTTTTGTAAGACAAATATCCCCCGCATCTAATTCCAAAACGGTTATCATCGTTGTAATACCCGTTTTTTTATCTCCGTTTAAAAGACATTCGCAAATCGGATTTGCACCCCTGTATTTAGGAAGAAGGCTTGCATGGAGATTAATTGTTTGAAATTTAGGAATTTCAAGAACTTCATTGCTTAAAATTTGTCCATAGGCAAATGTTACAAAAAAGTCAGGTTTTAGAGCCTTTAATTCATCTATTGTTTCTTTGTTTTTTGAAATTTTTTCGGGTTCAAAAATCTTGATATTATTTTTAATCGCCTCTTGTTTGATTTTTGAATCTTTAATTTTTTTTCCTCTGTCAGAGGGTTTCGGGGGTTGTGTTACAAGGGCTTTTACAATAAAATTTTCATCATTTATTAAGGACAAAAAAGAATTTATTGCAATATCGGGAGTTGCAAAAAAAACAACGGAAATTTTATTCATTATTTTGCGCCTTGTCCTCTGAATGAATAAGCAGCTCTTCAATTTCTTTTTCTTCAAGAAGCTTATCTTTTTGAACGGTAGGGAGATTATTTTCTTCCAATACTTTTATCGCTTCAAAAATGTTTCTTGAATGGTCAATAAAAAGTATTCCTTCAAGGTGGTCAAATTCATGCTGAATGCACCTTGACAATAAAGAACCGTCTTTTGCTTCAATTACAAAGGGCTTGCCGTGGATATCAAGAGCTTTTATTTTAACGTATGAATATCTTCTGACATCAACAAAAGCATTGGGGAAACTCAAGCACCCCTCTTTTTCATGGGATGCGCCCTCTTTTTTAATGATTTTGGGATTAATAAAAACAATGGGGTTATACGGTTCATTATCAAGCGAAACATCTATAACAAACATTCTTATATTTTCGCCGACCTGCGGTGCAGCCAAACCGACGCCGTTATTGGCGTACATTGTATCTATCATATTTTCGGCAAGAATTTTAATTTTTTTTGAAATTTTAGAAATTTCTTTTGATTTTTGCCTTAAAGATTCGTTTCCGTATTGAACTATTTTTAAAATTGCCATATATAAATTATAGCAAACGGAACGAAAACGGGCAATTTTTTATAAAATTGCTTTTAACATAACGGCAACACCTAATTGCTGGTCGACATAACCGGGGTCAAAAACGCCGTCGGCAACATATTTACCGGATGTATAATTTGTTGTACCCGCCCAAACATACGGCGAAGGAAGCCCTTTATTTTTATACCCGAGACCGTTATATCTTTCCGCAAAATCATACCAAGTGTTGATATTATTTAAATCAATGTTTCCGTAGCCGCCGGACAGCGCATCAACAGCAGAAGCTTCCCAGCTTGAATACCCTGACAGTGAGCCGCCGTCATGCAATCTTCTGTTAAAATTACCGCTTGCTTCTCTCCAGTGAATTGCGGCAATAAGTTCGGCGGGAACTCCGGTTTGTGAAGCAACGGATTGATACCTGCTTTTATTTTGTGCCCAGTGACTTTTAAACATTTGAAGCTCGCTTTGTTGTCTTGAAGATAATTTTTCGGAGAAATTATATGAAAAGTTTCCGTAATTTGTGCTGCCGTTTGAAGCGGATAAATTCATAACCTGTCCCGTGCCGTTTGCCGCATTTTGATTTGCCGCTCTTTGTGCGGCTGCAAGCTCTTGCTGTTTTATTCTTGTAATCTGCATTTCCATATTAGTCATTAACGACAATACCTGTCCTCTGAGGTTTGATATTTGATTGTTTACATTTTGTATGTTTGATGTTACCTGTTCAGCTTCGGACGCGTCTTCGACTTTAGAATAATCCGACAACAAAAGATGTCTTTGTTCTTCAAGATTTTCTATTTGTTTTTCCAAGACCTGAATTTGTTTCCAATATTCTTCTTCAACTTCTTCAACGGTCTTTGTGCCTGATGTTGCAGTGTTGGCTGTCGTTTGGGCAGTGTTATTTGTATTTGAATTTGTGTCGTCAATATCTTCAATAAACGTCTGCAGTTCGTTTTCGGTTATTGTTTTATCATTGTTTTTATCAAGCATTTTTAAATATTGTTCATTTGTAATGCCCGCTTCTTTCAGGGCATTATACATATTTTTGCCTTCTATTTTATAGTTTCCTATTTTAAAATTTTCGCCCATAATTTGTTCCTTTAGTTATGCAAAAAGGTTTGTATTTGCATTTATGTTGGCACCCGTTAATTGATTATATATACTCGTAACGGATGGAACCCACCCGGAATTTGTGCCGTTAGGGTCATTTGCCGCACCTACGGGGCAGTATTTAGCACCGATTGAACTTATTGTCGTTAACCCCTGATTAATATAATTATTTTTCAAATTCTTTGCAACGGCTCTTATTCCTTCTTCAAGGCTGGAATAATGCGTCAAAGACATCCAGTTGCTGGAAGGATCCATCATGCCGCCCGGATTATTATAGTTTTTAATTGCACTTGATGTTCCCCATCCGGTTTCAAGCGCCATAATAGAAGCAAGCAAATTGGGATCAAGTCCGTTTTCTTCGGCAATTGAAGCAACCATGGCGCCTTGTCCCGCCAGAACACCTTTATTAAATGATGAGTTATTAAAGTTATTTACAAAATCGGCGCTGTTACCCGAATATGTATAATTTCCGCCGGATTGTGAAACGGCTGCGCCTGTACCGGATATACCCTGCATAGCTGCAGATTCTGCCTGCATATATGTATTTAAGATTTGCCCCCTTACATTTGAAATCTGGTTTTGAAGGTTATCGGACTGCTGCTTATATTTATTAAAAGTATCTTCATCCTGTGCCGTTCCCATCCGGTTATTTATCTGATGTTTTTGATTCATCAGGTTATCCATTTGCTGATAAAGCATAATTAAAATATCGTCATAATCGCTTTGCACCGAATTTGTTGAATTTGAAGATGAGGATGAATTTTCTTTTTCATCATCATCAGACAGTGCTACTTCAACAAGTTCATCTTCCGATATTATCATATCGCCGTTTTTATCAAGCTTTTTTAAATCTTTTTCATCTTTTATATTAGCCTGATTTAAAACGTTATATGCTTCAGAGGTTTTAATTGAATAGTTTCCGATTTTTTCCGTCATATTTTTCCTTCCGAAATTAAAAATTCCGTATATTTCTTTATCGCCCTTTATTCAAGGGGGTATAGTTTACCTTCCTTATTTTATATTGTCGGCATTTTTGAAGGTAAACTTTATTTAATATTAAGAATTGTTAACTAGCATAATGCGGTATTTGCATCAATATTCTTTCCGGTTAAATCATTGTAAATGCTTACAATTGCAGGAATCCAATTTCCGTTAAGACCGGTAGGATCGTTTGCCGCACCGACAGGGCAGTATTTTGCACCGATTTGCGAAACGGTTGTCAGATTGTTGCCTTCCTGATGAACATAATTGTTGGAAAGATTTCTTATAACGGCTTCAATGCCTTCATCGAGACTGTTATACGTTATAAGACCGCTGCTGCTCATCATGCCGCCGGGGTTATTTTTATTTAAAATTGCGGAGCTTGTACCGTAGCCGGTTTCATGCGCCATAATTGCGGTAACAAGGTACGGGTCAATATCGTATTCTTTGCATAATCCTTCAATTAAGTCGGCTTTATCCGCAAGCGCACCGTTTGCCAATTCGCTGTTTTCAAATGCTGCTGCAAGTTCGCCCAGGTTTTCGGCTTCGCCCGCTTTTTGACCTCTTTGAGCTTTTAGTTCTTCAAGCTCTTGTCTTTGCGAGTCAAGCGTTTCTTGTGCTGTTGTATTATCTTCTTCGTATTGTGTCTTTATATTTTCAATTTCATCTTTGGTTTCTTTTATTATTTTTTTCAGGGGCGAATTTTCATCAAGGCTTTCTTCAATCTTTGTCAGAATATCATCTTTTGCCTGTTCTTGTTCGCTTTCGGTATTTTTAAGATCTGAAATTTCGCCGTCTAATGTTTCAATTTCAGCTTCAAGTTCCGCTTTTTTTGCTTCAAGGTCTGCTTTTTTTGCTTCAAGGTCTGCTTTAATTGCCTGGTTTTCTGCGTCTTTTTCCTCGTTGCCCGAATTTGTATCTATGGCAGAAATTTGTGCGTCAAGTTCTGAAATTTGGGATGTGGTTGATGATAATTGGCTTTCCGTATCAGCTTTTTCGTTTTCTTTTTCCGTTATACTTTCTTGCGTTTTTTGAAGGTCTTCATCAGCTTTTTTATATTCGTCTTTTAATTCCTGGTCGATTTCATCTGATTCTTCAATTGCTTCTCTTTGTTTTTGTTCTTGTTCTTCAATGTCAGAATCTTTTGCTTCTCTTAAAGACTGTATATTTTCTTCAGATTCGGGTATTTTTACCGTTTCAAGTTCTTCTATTTTTGCATCCAAGTCAGCAACTTCTTGCTCTGCCTGACTTGCGGCTTCTTGTACCGCTTGTTGTGCAGCGTTATAGGAGCCTCCGCCGGATGAACTTCCGATCGAACCACCGCCTCCGCCTCCGGAGTAGCCGCCGGTTGAACCGCCTCCGCCTGTTGATTGAACCGGTGCTTGTTGAACGGGTGTTTGTGCTTCATTGCCTAAAAAATAGTCTTTCAGCTTTTGAACAATATCTTGCATGTTGTTTTCATCTATTTTTGGATCTTCTTCATCAATTGAATCAATATTATTATTTACGTAATTTTTAATTTCGCCGGGAGTTAAATCGGATAAAGTTTCGGCCGATGAACTGATTTTTTCAATGTCTTCCCTGCCGAGTTTCCCGTCTTTGTCGGAATCAAGAAGGTCAAAAACTTTGTCATATCCGATTTTATCTATAAATTTATTTAATGAATCATTTGTTTCAACAATACTTTTGAATTCCTGAATTGATTCTTCCCTTATTTCTTTAACTTCAGGGTTAATTTCACTTTCTTCATTTTCGTTTTCTTCGTTTATTTCATCGAAAAATTCTTCGGTATCAATATTTTGCAATTCATCTTCATTAATAGAATATAATCTGTTATATGAAGCATCGGATGCCGATTTAACGGTACTTGAATCCGTATTTACGATAGCTGTGTCTTCGGTGCCGTTTACATATAAATCGTTAATCCGGTTAATTAATGAAGTTCTTTCCATAATATTCCTCAATCTTTATATGTATATATAAAGTATATACTTATGGAATAATTGCTTTTTTGGTTTTTGGTTAATTTACATAACTTAACAATTTGTGTAACAAAACGGTAACATTTCTAAAGAAATTTTAAATAAAAACGATTTAGCTTTTATGTGTGTATAAAAACGGAAGGTGTTTATTTATGGCAAACTACGAATTAAAAGTTGACGGAAAAACATATTACTTCGTAAATGAAGCGGAATATAACGAGGTTAAAGACGCAGGGAGCACCGAAGAGCAAAAAGAATTAATAGCACAATACGGCAAAACAAAAGTTTCAACCAATGAAGACGATTTGGTTGAAATTGACGAAACGGGCGAAACCGAAGGAACAGATGGAAGCGAAGAAAGCAGCAACAATTCGGGAGAGCTTAATGGCTTTGAAATTGAAGAATATGAAGCCTTTATGCAAACGGTCGGATATAACAATTTGACGGAAGACAGCAGTGTTGATGATATGGTTGCGGTTTTTGACAAAATAGAAGCCGAAATTGAAAAACTTGATTTAAAGGTAAGATCGCTTGACTCAGATGACCCAAACGAAATTAATGATGTCTTAATGGATTTGTCTACCGTAAATGTCGCAATGGGGAAATTTATGGAATCAATCGGATTTGAAAGCTCTTATGGTGTTGGCAAACATATTCTCGGAGTAGGGGGATGTGCAGCAGCCGGCGCAGCAATAGGAAGCTTTATTCCGGGTGTAGGCACGGCAATAGGCGCAGGTGTCGGCGCCATTGTCGGACTTGTTGGCGGTTTTATAAATTTAGGAATAAATGCAGGTGAAGAAAATAAATTCAATAAATTAAAAGAAGACTGTGAAGCACAGGCAAACAATCTTTCACAAATGACGCAGGATGCAACAACGAAATTTACGGAAATTGTTGAAAAAGAGCTTGTGCCGGATGTCGAAAAAGAGCTTGAAGGATTGCTTGACGGTGAATTTAAATTTGATGATATTAACGATACAAGAAATATAACGGAAAACCTGGATAATATAATTAAATGTCAGCAAAAAATTGAACCTTATTTTACAATAGCGGAAAATTTCGGAATATCATGCCCTGCGCTTGAAGAATTGGCGGAAAAATTGGGCACGGGCGACGATGCACTCCAATATGCACAGGATTATGTCGATTCTTACGCAGATGCGGTTGATATTTCCTTAACCGATGATGTTGTTGAAGATACGGGCAAATTAAATGAAATCTATTCTTCCGTATCAAGCATAATAACGGAAGCCCAATCAAGAGGACTAAAAACGGATAAACTTGAAAAATTATTAAAAACAACAACCGAAACAAACCAGGAAGCGGCAGATAACGAAGCAAACGATATAACAAACGGCGCAGGCTCGGGATCCGGCACAAGCGGGCTTCAACCTTATACTATTACACAGCCTTCAAGCGGAGGCGGTATCTCAACGGGCGGAGGCTCATCGGGACTTAGCGGAGGCTCAACGGGCGGAAGCCAGGGAGCAAACACAAGCGTTGTTGAAGGCACGGAAAGCGCAATAGAAGGCTCAAATACGGCAGAAGAAACATCACAAGGCGTTGAATCAAATTCAAGTTCTTATGAAACATCAACGGATAAACTTGATGAAGCGTCAAAAGATTTAAAAGAATCTGCTCAGGCACAGGTGGATGCATACCTTGAAAGCATTAAAGCAAGCGGCTCCATAACCGAACTTGAAAGCATGTATAATCAGGTAAGCGCAACTTATGAAGAATTGAAAGGCTTATCCGGTGAAGTTGACCTGTCGGGATTTGAAACAAAATTAAATGAAATAAGAAGCGCACAGCAAAAAATTGTTGATGAATATACAAGTCAGGTTTCAGGCGCAATTAATTCATCATCTTCATCATCCGAAAGAAAAGAGCTCTTAGCGGGGATTGAAGCAACAATGAGTCAATATGCCGAAATTAACGTTGATTTTTCGGGGCTTAGTGCTCTTGTATCGCAAATAAAAGATAAAGAACAACAATATATAGACGAGCAAACCCAAGCGGCAAATAATACTATTCAAAATGCGGCAACAAAAGAAGAAATAACAAACGTTATAAATAATATAACGGTTATAATAAATGAATCAAACGGACTCGGCGCCGATGTCAGCGGGTTAACGGCAGCCGTTGAACAACTAAATGCAAAACTTGAAGAAATAATTGCAAAAGAAACGGCACCCGAAGGCACGGGTGAAACCGAAGACGGCAAAGGTGCAGGCGGTGCGGATTTTGAAACAAGAATTCAAAATATTTTAACTGCAATAAATGGTGCAAAATCATTGGAATCATTATCGGCGCTTAAAGGCGAAGTTGATCTGTTAATGAATGAAGCGGTAGCAAATTCATATCCGACCGAAGAAATTGAAAACTTATATTTAATGTTACAGACAAAAGGAAATGAATTATCGGGCGAAGTTGCAACAGACGGCGAAGAAACGGTAAATAAAACAACAAATGTTGAAATTTTAAATAATGTTGCAATAAACGTAAATAATAATATAGTACATGTAATTAACATTAACGCAGATACCAAAAGACTTGAAGACCTGCTTCAAAAAATCTACGATAAAATAAGCGAGCTTGCTATAAATCCTCCCGAAGAAAAACCGGATGAAGACGACACAAGCGTTGAAGAACCTAAAGAAGAGTGTCCGCCTGAAGATGAGCTTCCGGTTGAAGATAACCCGAATGATGACCCGAATTCATCAGGTATAATCGACCCGACTTTAGGCATAGAAGGGGCGCCTGAAGATAATGACAATATAGAAGACAGCGAAACACAAACCCCTGCAACAGAACCGGATAACAACGATAAAAATGACAACAAACCGGAAGAAACAATTCCTGAAGGCGAAACAACGCCATCAAATGATAATGTAACCGAAGATAAACCGAAAGAAGATAACACAAAAGTTGAAGAACCTAAAGAAGACGAAACAGCGGTTGAACCCCCAAAAGAAGACAATACGGCTGCAACACCTCCCGTAAATGAAGATAACGAAACCTATAGGCCTTCAGAAAACAATACAACCGATTCATCCGTAACAGAAGATGATACAACACCTGAAACACCCCAAACACCGGTGTCGGATAATGAAAATGATGATACTGCAACAGAAGATGATATGCCGTGCGAAACGGAAGACAATCTTCCCGAAACAGACATGGGCGGCTCAAGCGTAAGTGTAAATGAATCGAATGAAAGCGAAACACAAGCCGATACAAATCAAACAAATGTCTATGAAGGTGAAGACGGGCATGATATAGAACTTGATTTTGAAGAAGATGAAAAATAATGAAGGAGTAAAAGATGACAATTGACCCCATCAGAAAACTGATTTTAGGAAACACGGACGCACTTGAATCCGACAGTAAAGTTCAAGACACAAAAACAACGGCAAATCAGTCGGGATACAACAGAATACAAAGCTATGAAGATGAATTAATTGAACTTGATGAAACAAGCTTTGGAACTTTTGATTCCGAAAATGCCGATACGGATGAAATTGAAGCAGAAATAAAATCCAAAGAAGAAGAAATAAAGCAGCTTGAACAAGATACCGAACAATATATAGAAGATTGCACCAATGAAATTGAAAAAATTATATCCGAAGGAACAGATGTTATTCCCGATGAAGTTCAGGAGCAATTTAGCGAAATATCGGATGAAATTTCAAAAGCGATAAAAGGAAACACAGGTTCGATTCAGGAATTATCTTCAACAATTTCCGAAAATGAACTTGCAATTTCAAGAGCAAATGATGAAATAAAAGAAAAAGAAAAAGAAATTAAAGAAAAAGAAGATAAAATAAAATCTTTGGAAAAAAAGAATGATCCCGAATCCAAAGAAGAAATCGAATCTCTTAAAGGTGAAATTCAAGGTCTGAATTCCGAAATTTCAAAATTAAACGACATTATCTCAAATGCAAATAAAGTAATTGAAACAGCAAACGGAGAAATTGAAGAATATACAAAACTGAATGAAACCGAAGCCGAAAGACAAAAAGGCTTAATGAATGAGCTTTTAAATGAATATAACAAATCACACACACAGGAAGAAAGGGTTATGCAGGACCCTGAATCCAAAAGAAACATTGAAGGGCTTGAAGAGTGCATTTCAAATGCCAACATGAATTTATCCGAAAACACCCTTAATTTAACAAATGAAATTAATAATTTAAGGGTTGAACTTGCAAAAAAATATCTAGAAGAATTAAAAGCAAAAGAGGCGGCTGCAACCACCCAAACATCAGGCACAAGCTATTCAATTCTGGGCGGAAATTATACGGGCGATCTTCCCGTTAATTCAAGTCTGGCTTCAATTGCGGAAAGCACGGCAAATTCAATGGGCTCGACCGGCTGGTGTTTAAAGGGCGTAAATAATGCTCTTGAAGCGGCATACGGTTTCAGATTAAGTTACAATAGCGCCTATCAGGCAATTCCCGCACTGCAATCAAGAAGCGATTTTACGGAAGTTACAAACGAATTTCCGACCGCACAAAGCTTAACAAATCTTCCCGCAGGCGCAATAGTAGTCTGGGAAAACGGCAACGGACACCCGCACGGGCACATATCAATTGCTCTGGGCGACGGCAGAGAAGCATCCGATCACATACAATCGCAAACCGTAAACTACGGAACACAATATCACGTATTTATAAAAAATAACTAAATATTATAAAAAACAATTATATCGCCGGTAACAATTTTTGTATCCCCGTTGGGAACAAAAGAGTTGCCGGCTCTTTTAATTAAAGCAATTAAAAAACCTTCCTGAAAATCAATTTCTTTTATCAATTTATTTTTCCACTGGTGATTTTTTGTAATTTCCATTTCTTTTAATTTGATATCTGAAGTTGAATGGGTAACGGTTGTTCCGATTAAAACAAGATCATTTTCAAGAATTTTAATATCGCCCTTGGGAACAATTTTACATCCCTGCCTTTGAATTACAAGAATTAAAGACTTGTTATCAAGTTTTATATCTTTTAATTTCTTATCACGCCAGGGGTGGCTGTTTGTAACCAAAGTTTTTGATAAAGTTATTGCCGACTCGTTTTGATAGTCGTTAAAAGTTTTTAAGACATCGGAATATTCATCTATCATATCAAGCTTTTGAGCAAACCAGGGTAATAATGAACCTTGAAATGCAACCGATATAAAAGATACAAAAAATACAATATGAAATAAATCAAACTTTAAATCGGCGCTTTCGGCAACCGCAAAAATCGCAAATACGATTGAAGCCGCCCCTCTTAAGCCGGCCAATGAAACAAAGGCGATTTGGTTTAATTTTGCCCTGAACGGAAGCATTATGAGAGAAATAGCAATCGGTCTTGCAATAAAAGATAAAAATAAAACAATTAAAATCGAAGGAACAAAAATTTCATAAATTCTTGAAGGGGTTGATAAAAATCCGAGAAGGAAAAATATAATAATCTGTGATAGCTGGGTTATTCCGTCAAAAAAGTAAATAAGGTTGATTTTATTTTTAATTTCGCTGTTTCCTAAAATTATCCCCGTTATATAGACGCTTAAAAATCCGTTTCCGCCGATTAAATCAGGAATTGCATAAGAAGCAAGAGCAAGGGCAACGACAAATAAAGTGTCCGTTCCCTCCTGAATTAAGTCAGTCTTTTTATAAATTAAAATTCCCGCTTTTGCGATTAAAATACCGGATATTATTCCGTATCCGATTTGTGCAATAAACATGGGAAAAACGGATTCAACTCCGGCGCCTTTTAAAAGAATAAGGCCTAAAACCGTCAGCATATATGCAAAAGGATCGTTTGACCCGGATTCAATTTCAAGCAAAGATGCCGTATTATATTTTAAATTTAATTTTTTTGACCTTAATATTGAAAATACGCTTGCCGCATCGGTTGAAGATAAAATGGCGCCGATTAAAAAACTCTCTTGAAAATTAATTTTTAAAAAATAGTAACAAAAAGCCGTTGTTAACAGTGCGGTAAAAACCGTTCCCAAAGAAGACAAAAGAGCGGATTGAAAATTTAAAACTTTATCTTTTATATTCCTGGTGCAAAAACCCCCGTAGAAAATTATAAATAATAAGGCAACGGTGCAAAGTTTGGCGGTGAGATCATAATTATTGTATGAAATTTTTAAAATACCGTCTTCGCCGAATAAAATTCCCAAAAGCATAAATAAAAGCAAAGCGGGCATTCCCAGCTTGCTTGAAAATTTATTTGTTATAAGGCAGAAAAATATGACAACTGCACAAAATAAAATTAAAACGGACATTTTAAACTCCTTATATTTAATATATCAAAGAGAATAAAAAATTAAAATCGTTTTTGGTTTGGCAATAAATAAAAACTAAACTATAATAAAGAAATGGAAAATAATTTAGAACTCGGAAAAAAAGAATTAAACAAACTTCTTTTTGGAAACAAAAATTTTGTGCAAGGTACGCCCAATGCAAAAAATATGTGCCTTGAAACATTAAAAAAGTTTGCATTTCATCAGGAACCCTATGCCGCCGTTTTAAGCTGCTCCGATTCAAGAGTCGTTCCCGAAATTATTTTTGACTGCGGAATAGGTGAATTATTTGTTATAAGAGTTGCAGGCATTGCTCTCGGTCCGAATGTTACGGAAAGCATAGAATATGCCGTTAAAAAACTAAAAGTTCCGCTTTTAATATTGCTCGGACACGATGATTGCGGAGTTATGAAATATGCAAAAGAACATTACCCCGTTATGACGGATGACTTTAAATCGATAATGAGCGCCGTGTATCCTGTTTTGGATAAAAAAGAAGACATTAAATGTCATAACTTTTTTGCAATGGAGCACACAAAATGGGTTGAAAAAACTTTAATTGAAAAATCAAAAATTGTAAAAACGGCTGTCGACAATAAAGAATTATTAATTGCAAAGTGCCACTTTGACCATTCAACGGGGCTTGTGAATTTAATATAGGGATAATTTATGGAAGATAAAAAGAAAAGTTCAAAGGTTAAAAAATTCTACATTCTTTTAATCATGCTTATTATTCTTCTCATACCGATAGCATACCTTAATTCAATCGTAAACAACAGACAAGACTATAAAAATGAAGCCGTTAACTTTATTCAAAAATCCTGGGGCGGCATGCAAAGAATAAATGCGCCTGCGATTTATTATTCAATCCAAAATAAAGACCAAACTGAAAATAAATATCTTGAATTAAACAACTATAATGTAAATGTTAAGCTTGACACACAATACAGGAAAAAAGGAATTTTTAAAATACCTGTCTATACGGCAAATGTTAATCTTAGCGGTGATTTTACGAATAATTTAAATTTAAAAAACAAAGAACTGACATTTGAATTCACTATATCAGATTCAAAAGGCTTTACCGAACAGCCGAAAGTAAAAATTTTATCGGACAATTTTAAAACTGCACCAAAAAATAAATTCAACATCAAAATACATAACCAAAAATCAATTCCTTTTGAAATTCAATATAAAATAAGGGGAACAAATAAAATATTTGCGGAACCGAAAGGAATGGAAAACAAAATTTCAATTGAAGGCAACTGGGCAGATCCGTCTTTTGAAGGAGATTTTCTGCCTGTTGAGAAAAAAATAACAAAAGAAAATTTTAGAGCCGAATGGAAAATCCCTTTTATTGCAACATCATCCGTAATGAACCCCGAAGCCGGCGTTTCACTCCTTGTTCCCGTTGATAATTATAAAATGTCCGTAAGAACGACTAAATACGCATTTCTGTTTTTATCATTAATGTTTTTATCATTTTTTATATTTGAAATCAGCTCATCAAATAAAAAACCCGTCCATCAGCTTCAATATTTAATTATGGGCGGAGCGGGGCTTGTATATTATCTTTTATTGGTTTCGATGTCTGAATTTATGCCGTTTTTAGTTTCTTATATAATCGCCTGTCTTATGACAACGGGTTTAATCGGGTTATACACCTATTTTGTAATAGTTAAAAAAGAAGATATAAAGTTTCCGCTTATAATATCTGTTATTTTGGCTCTTTTGTATATATTTTTATACGTACTTCTCGCACTTACCGACTATTCGCTTCTTACAGGTTCAATCGGTCTTTTTATAATAACTGCGATTGTTATGTATACAACAAGAAAAATTGAATGGTACAATGATTAATTTTCATACACCAAAGAACCTCTGAAAAGGTCTGCCTCTTTAAAATTAATCTGCCTCATTTTAACGTCAATATATCCGCCCAGCCTGTCAAGATCGTATGAGCCTATAATAATTGCCGAATTTCTGCCCAGTTTTTTATTAATTAATTTAAAAAGCTCTGAAATTTCATTAATCGATAAATACGGTATCATATTTCTGCACAATAAAACCGTATTTGGCGTTTTATTATCCATTTTTGAAAGTTTTGATAAAATATCGCCGCATGAAAAATTAACCTTATTTCTTAAAACAGGTGCAACAAAATAAGGAATGCTTCCTTCCTCGCTTCTTTTATAAACGGATTCATAAGAAGGTTTCATATAATCATCAATATCCAAATTATAATAATCAAATTTATCAACATCGGAAGGGCTTAAAGAAATAATTCCATTATTTGCGTCATCAATCAACAATTTGCTGCAATCAAATGCTTCAATCGGAAAAAATTTTTTACCGCCGGGTATTTTTTTATCTAAAATCATTGCAAGGCTGTACGGCTCGCTGCCGTCAGAACATGCGGCATTTAGCACATTAACTTTTTGAGCATTTTTATATTTATTTTCAAGATAATAAGATAATAAATTCCAATCCAAATCGCTTCTGAACATTCTTGTATAACAGCAGGCATATTTTCTCCTGCCGTCAATTGTAGAGCGAAGATAATTAACGTTATTTGCACAAAATGAAAGATTATAATTTTTAACGGGTGAAATATTCATATGTGAATAAAACGCAAAAAAAATTTATTTATCTAAAAAATTAAGAATTATTAAATTTATTATAAAAAAACATAAATTTTTAAAATTAATTACCGATAAAAATAAAGGAAAGGAAAATAAGGAAATGAGCTTTGAACTTACCATATCAGGTAAAGTATATGTTTTTGATACGCAAAAAGAATATCAAAAAGTAAAAGAAATGACGCCCAAAGAACAAAAGGCGTACATTTCAAAAACGGTAAATGAAGATGAATTGCAGGAAACAAATTTTGAAGAAGAAACGGAAGAAAATGAAAATTTAAATGAAGAGCCGATAATCAACTCAAATATAGCGGCAATAGATGAACAAATTATAAGTCTTGAAGAAACAAGAACAAAGCTCTATAATTCACTTGCAGGGGCACTTGAAGAAGAATACACGGAAAAAATATTAAATGAAATTTCAAATATACAAAATCAAATTACAAGTTTAAGAAGCGAAGCTATAAATTATCTTACCTCAAATACAATGCCGCAAAGCGCAAACGACACGTCGCAAATATCAGGCATGACAGCAAATGACGGAGGCGGCATAGTAAGTTTTGCCGAAAAATTCTTAGGCGAAAAAAACCCGAGCAGAAGTGCGGGTAAAAACCCGTTTGTAAGAGTTGAAAGAGGCGGAAGCTGCGATGACTTTGCAACATATATAATAGATAATTCGCTTAGTGAAGACATGAGAGCCGACTGGTACAATAAACTCTCGGAAAATGAGAAAGCCTGGGGGCCCGATGTTTTCAGAGCTGCAAAGGAAGCGGGTGCCACGGTCAAATTAAGCGAAGCAAAAGCGGGTGATCTTTGTGCGATTGATTTGAACGGAAACGGCGGAATGGATCACACGGTAATTATCAAAGAAGTTAAAAACGGAAAAGTCTATGTTATAGAATCAAACGGCGGAACAGTACAAAATAAAACGTATAATGAAAGTCAGGTCTGCTCAATCGCAAGAACAACAAAATAATTCATAAAAAAGCCCAAAAAATCAATTTTGATAAACCGGTGAATCACAAGAAATCCCGGCCGGCTTAAATCCTGATGTAATCATTTTATGATTAATAAAACTGCCTGTCTTATCGTAATCATATGCGCCGAATACAACGGTGGAATTTTTCCCGAGTTTTTTTGAAATTAGATCAAAAAGTGCGTTTCTTTCTTTAAAGCTCAAATAAGGGAACATATTTCTGCACAATAAAACGGTATTTGGCGTTTTATCATCCATTTTTGAAAGCACGTTCAAAATTTCTCCGAGTCTGAAATTTACATTTTCCCTCAGATTATCTTTTGCCTGATATAACGTATATTCAATCGAGTTAGAATATAAGGGGTTTTTGACAGGCTCAAAATAATCCTCATGATTAATTCCCTGATGAATAAAATATGCATAATCCATTAAAGAAAAATTAACCAAACCTCTCTTTGCGCCCGCAATAATTCTTTCATTGTAATCAAACGCATCAATGGGAAAAAACTTAAGCGCATCATCTTCTAAATTCTTTTTAAGCGCCATAACAATACTATACGGCTCGCTGCCGTCAGAACATGCGGCATTTATAACATTTACCTTTCTGACACCATGATAGCGTTCTTTAAGGTAGGAAGAAAAACTGTCCCACTTGATATCGGGTCTGAAAAACTGGGTATAACAAGATACTTGTTTTAATTCATTATCATGGGTTTTTCTTGAATATACGACCCTGTTGGCACTAAATGAAGGGGATGAATATGAAATCGGGGCAATATGCATTTTATAAGTCCGTATTTTAATTACACATAAATAAAACATGTAAAAATTATTTTTAAACAAAATAAAAACCGCTTTAAATTAAAGCGGTTTTAATAAAATAAGCTGATTGGATTTTTAAGCTGCAACAGCTAAATCTCCGTCTTTTTCATATTCTTCTTCGTCGTCTTTATCTCTATCGTTATCAAAGGGGTTTGTTTTATCTTTTTGTTTTATCTTTTTCTTTTACATTTTTATTATCTTTATTTTCTTCATCAGGCTCCTGAATTTGAAGTCTTTCATCCTGATTTATCATATCCTGAACTGCAGAGCCTATTGAACCGGCGTATTCATGGTACATTTGAATAATTCCGTCATCCAATTGTCTGAAAGCGGAAATCATTCCGAATTGTTCTTTATGTCCGTCAAGTTTCAATTCATAATTTTCAAGGTTAGATTTGCACAGGAACCCGAATGAGCCGCCCTGCAAAATAGCATATTCATCTGCCGTTAATTCAGCCTCGGGAATTGATTTGAATTCTTCAAGTTCGGAAGCTTCAATTGAGTTTATTTCATCGGAAATTGAAGCGTATTCTCTTATTAAATCGGACATTTCGGAAATTTTTCCGGTTGCTCTGTCAAGACCGCTGAATACTTCTGCTATATCTTGTTCATAGGTGCTGTTATCAACTCCTGCCGTAATTTGAGCATTCAAATCGGAAATCTCAACCTGTTCGCCGTTTTTTCTTGCCTGAAGGAATGCGGCAACGGAATTTTCAATAACATCCAAAATACGAAGATATTCGTTTTTGGTTACTTTTTCCTGTTCTGCAAGAGTTTCATCATAAATCACGCCGATTTCATCGCTGACTTTATCCATCTGGACTTCTTTTTTCTCGGCAGATTCTCTTAATTCGCCCTTACGGTCGCCTTCGGTTTTTGTTTCGTCATCTTCTTTTACGACATCCGTGCCCAATTGGTTTGAGAGCATTTCAAGATCATAATCGCTTAAGTTTGCGGCATTAATTGTATATTCGCCGTTATCGCTTGTAAATGTCAAAATATTATCTTCGTATGTTACTTCGACATTACGGCTTTGGACGGCGGATCCGTTTGCGCCCGCATATTGATTGTATTGGTTTACTATGGAGTTAATAGACATTTTTTATTTCTTTCGTTTTTTGCTTCCTACATATATATAAAGTATATATAAAAGCTATAATTTCAAATTTAAATTTTTTTGTTACATTTGTTAACAATTTAAAATGGGCGGCAGACTGCAAATGTGTCATTGTTTAGTTTTGTAAAAATACAAAAGTTGAATAATAAAATAAAGCAATTAAATATATGGGGTTGTTTTAATTAGACCAAAAACGGGAGACAATAAATGGAAGTAAATTTCACGGGCGGAATTAACTTAAATACAAAAGGCGAAAACAAAACAAAAAGAAAGTTTTTTAAAGAAGAAAACGACACGGTAGAAATAAAGTCTAAAAGAGAAAAGAAAAAAGAACCGTTTATAAAAAGATTTAAAACGTTTATTGCGGCGCTCGGTGCTTCAATTTTGACTTCAATAGGCTTTCTTGCATATTTTTCAAAAAAGCTGACAGCGGCAAATGAAGAAAATAAAAAGCTTGAAAATGAAAATAATAAACTTAATAAACAGTTAGAAAATATTGCGCTGCCTGAAAATGCCGATGAAAAATTAAATGATGAATTAAAAAAACTTGCTTCATCCGAATTAAATTATGATCCGATAAAACAAACTGATAAAAAAGATAAAGAAAAAAGAGAATCTAAAAACGATAATCCCGTAACAATTCTTCCCGAAACTTATACAAAAACAACGAACAGAAGCGATGCAAAGGCGCTTAAATATCCGAAATTTAAAAAAGGAGAACCTTATGAATTTAAGTTCCCCGAATCTGATGAAATAAAAATCACAAAAGAACAATATACATTTAAACCGATTGAAAGAACTCATACAAACATAAGCGAAAATTACGCCGATTCTCTTAAATGGGATAACGATAAAATCGCAAGAGATCTTCTTCAAAACTTTTTTGACGGACACAATCAAACGCTTGACGGTGTTAGATTCAGCGTAATACCGCAGGATAGGGGAAAATATAAAGTAAGGCTTGAAGGAAAATCGGTTTATTCACCCGATAAAGCCATTCTTCTCGGCGAAAGCTCAAAGAAAAATAACGAAAACGCAGCGGGAAATTACGGCGAAGGGCTTAAAATGGTCGTATTAAAGCTCTTAAAAGAAAAAGGCGCAAATAGCGTTAATATATCATCGGGGGATTGGAGAGTAAACTGGAATCTTGATGAAAACGGATTAAATAAAAGGGTTTTATCATACCAATTAGACAAAGTACCCGAAAAAGACGGCAACTATATGGAATTTGAAACAACGGATACTGATTTTATAGAATCAATCATAAAATCTTTTGACAGATTTTATCATTACAATAATCCCGCATTTAAATGCCCCAATTTTGAAAATGATACACTTGCAATTAAATTAAAAAATAAAAACGAAAAAGGGAATATATTTATAGCGGGACAAGCCTTTGAAGCAGACGGCGAATATGGAAATATTAAAGGAATGGACATTTTAATCAAGAAAAGACCGCCCCGGCAGCATGAGTATAAATTTATATTTGATCCTTCAAGAGACAGAACCTCATTGAATTCGGACAATATGTCGGCACTGGGCGAATGGGTTGCATCAAAGAAAAATATGTCTAAAGATGACGTTGTAAAACTTATCCACAGTCTTGAAGAATTCTGGGATTTAGGGACAACGGAAGCCATGTTTAAACACTCCGGCAGAGGAACGGCATTTATAAGCGGCATATTTAAGGGTGCGGCAGACAGAGGCGACCTAAATATAAAATTTCCGGACAAATGTATAGCGGATTACTTTTTTGCAACAAGCGAATTAAAAGATATGTATATAAAAAGCGGATACAGACTGTGCAGCAGCAGTTTTAAATATATGGGAATGCCCTCCGTTAAAGATGTAATCAACGAATCAAGAGAACATAAACCGCTTGAGCCGACGGAAAGCGAAAAAAATAAAATATTAATTTTAAAAGAAGCACTTATGCTTTTTGAAGATGTATTATGCAGTGATGATTTATTTGATAAAGACGAATTGGACACAAAAATATTTATCTATAACAGAAATTCAAAAGATGAAAATCAGGCATACAAAAACGTATCGGGTGAAGCCATAACCGAAGAAGGAAAATCGTTAGGGTTCTGGATGGATAAAGAACTTATAGACGGCGGCGATTTTTCAAAAGCATTTGCAACATCATTGCATGAATTAACACACAAATTCGGAGGAGATGAAAGCCAAATATTCTCATACAAATTAACCGATATTATGGAAAAAGTATTCCTGGCAATTAACATAAACCCGAATCTTGCAATTAAATTAAAAATCCTTGAAAAAGCCTGGAATGAACAAAATAAAGAATAATACAAGGGATTCTCCCTTGTATTATCAAAAAAGAATTTATTTTTTATCGACAATATTCACATAAGTAATATTTTGGTTAACCGGATTTGAAAGGTCATATTCGTTAACTTTTACACAATTGCCTGAATTTCCTTCAATAGTATACATCATATCGCCTTCAATTGCATAAACGATTCCTATATGCTGCATTGTGCCGTCGCCGTCATAGTCAAAAAGAACAATATCACCGGGCTGCGCCTGATTTGATTCAATCAGTTCATTTTCTTTTTCTGCGGCTCTGTGGACATTAACCTGCCAGTACTGGTTTTCAATTTCTTCATACCAATCGGGAATATCCAAATCCGTATTATTTGCAACCTGTTCCATTACATAAGAAACAAAAGCCGCACACCATCCGGTTTGACGAGATGAACTGTGCCATTTATATAAGAACTTATCCGCACTGGCATCAGCTTCATTATCTCCCAAATACTTAAGCGCTTCTTGAACAATTGCCTTTGAGAGTAGATTTGGCGAATATTCAATATTATCGTTTCTGTTTTTATTATCTGTAATTGTTTTTTCAATTTCGCTTACTTCTTTTTCGGAAGCGTCAATTTGCGCTTTAATATTTTCGGCAGTATTTTCTTTATAAGTATTTAAATTTTCTTTCGCATTATTATACCCGTTCATTGCTTCAGCTATATTGGGTCCGATTGTCTGCAGAATTTCCGCTTCAATTTGATCTTTTTCGCTATTCAAAGCTGCAAGGTCGGATTCATATGTTTCTTTTGTTGCTTCCATTTTTTCAAGCACACGTTTTGAATATTCAAGCGTTTTTTTGGTTTCTTCTTCTTTTGCTTTTGCGGTATTAAGAGCTGATGTAACAGATGCAATTTGAGCTTCTATTGCCGCTTGTTCATCAGGATCATCCGAACTAGCACCTTGAAGCGCACTTAGTGCGGATTCAAGATTTTCTCTTGTTGATTTTGCACTGTTATAAGCGTTTTCATTTTGTTGAATTTTAGCTTCCTGATTTGAAATTTTGATTTCCTGGGCATCAATCTGCGCTTCTTTTGCGTCAATTTGCGATATCTTTTCCTGCAATCTTGTTTTGTCAACTTTTTCTTCATCAAGTCTGCGCATATATAATTCATACGCCGCTTGAACGTTTTGTTCCCTTGTTTTTACTCCTGAATCCGAACCGTCATAGACAGAATTTAATCTTTCTCGCTGTTCGTCCGCTTTTTCCTGTTTTTCAGCTTTTATTTCAAGAAGTTCTTCTTCCGTTTTCCCTGCCAGACTTGTCTGCCCTGAAACCCATATGGCTTCATCCGTATCATCTCCGCTGCCCGAACCGCCGGAAGCACCGGAAGCACCCGTATTTGCATTTATATTTTGGGTAGCGGTCTGTTGAATGTTTCCTGCCTGTTCAGCTTGAATTTCAGACAAATTATCCAAAATTTGATTTGCAACGTCTAAAGTCGTATTTCCCGCATCCAGCTGGTCTTTAATATATTCACCGTTTTTGACACTGTTTACACCGTCATAAATATCTTTATACGAAACATTTTCAGCATTATTATCATTTAAACTTATGTATTCCATAAACTCTTTAATTTCGTCATTATCAAGTTTAGAGTCGCCGTTTAAATCAATTGTTTTAACAAAATCATTGTCCCTTAAAAGGTCAAACAAATATTCCGTAACAAATCCGTTGTTGTTGCTTTGATTTGTATTGACAGCATTAATATTTGCAATAAGCGCCCTGTCCAAGATTTCAGATAATGACCCCTCAATTGAATCAACGTCGATATTTAATTCGTTTTCAAGATAATCTTTAAGTTCATCGTTGTAATCAAAAAGGTTAACACCCCCTTGAGCATTATCGTTATTTATTTGCTCCTTCCCGTACAGGTTTTCAAGATATGCTTGAAATCCCGCCTTAACGTCCGAAAAATTAGTATGCATAGTTCTCCTTTACAGTTCTTCCGATTTATTTATCGGCAAAAAAAATAAATAATTTAACAATAATAGATTATTGATAAAAAATGTTTACAAATTGTAATATTGAATAATTTATGAGGGTATAATTATCTAACCATAATAGACACAATCAGCGCTAAATGCGCCCAATGATAATAAAATAGCAAGGGAGAGATTCACTCCGCTCGACCTCACGGACTCTGCCGAATAAAAATGCGAACCGTTGAGCATTTTTATGAGAAGGCAATTGCAAGGCTGTAAAGAAACACATGGTTTGATTATTGTGTACGCTTAGTTTGATAATTTTAGTAAAGATGGTTACTAAATTTTGCAAAAATAACTAATTATAAATAAATTGTTAAAAAACACAATATTAATTAACAGAGAAAGAGCTAATTGAAGCATATAATAAACTATACAATGAAATTGGAAATATTATTCCTTTTGAAGAAACAACTAGTTATGGCATTATTACATACAATACAAAGAAGTTAGAAGAATATTTTAGAGGAGGCAGAAATAGTTATAAACCATTAAATTAATTTTTATATTTTATAGATTAGATGCAAAAATACTGCAAAAGTTTCCTTGATTGGCACGCAACTACTTAACTGTATTTAAAAAATCCTGCATGGAAAAAGGATTGTAAATTTTTGAACTACCAGAAATATCATTGTTTTGCAAAGCGGCATTTAAAGAAGTAGTTTGACTTTGTGGAGCTTCACGTAATTCATTAAGCTTTTCTTTGTTTTTTCGGTAAGTAATATATGCAAAAATCGAACCGACAAAAGTTGTAATACCAAAAATAATTGCAATAATTTTATTATTTTTAGAGCCTGTTTTAACATTTTCTTTTGCTTGCGTTTGCAAAACCTCCGGTTTTATTTCTTCTTTTGCACTCCGAACAGTTTTAATAAATAATTTCTCAACAAGATTATATTTAGAATCTAAAACTTCTCTTTTATTTCCTTCAGCCAAAGCATAGATGCCCGCCTTTAGTTTATCAAAGAATGACAATGAATCATCATAATATCGTCTTAGCGCCAAAGAATCTTGATCCCTGAATTCTTTTATCATTGAGGTTAAACTTTCAAACTGAGTTTGAGCCGCCTCTTTTTTGTTAAGAGCAACCCATCTCATCTGAATTTTTGCAAGCTCTGTTTTTAAAACATTTTCATTAATTTCATCTTTTGACAATAATCCTGTAAGCATTTTTTCGTATTCGGTAGCATCCTTAATTCTCTTAAGAATAGTCCCCTTATCGGCCCTGCAAGCACTTGCAACTTCATCCGGATTAAGACTTTCAAAAAAATCCGACATTGTTTTATGGTGCTCAAAAACTTTTTGATGCAAATAACTTTTAAATATATCTTCTGCTGTTTGAGTTGTGCCTGTTGCATTTATTGTATCTTGCAAATGATAAAATAAACTTCTGTATTCAAAGTTTGCAACATTTGAAAAAGCGCTAAAGTATGGGTTTGAGTTTCTTGAGATAAAAGTTGTATCTATATCGGAAAATCCTAAATATGGTTTTGTACTTTTAAGCAGTTCTTCTAAATTAAATTCTTTAATACTACCTTCCCTTAATGCGCTAAAATTAGGATAAAAGGATTCATAATCCACAGTTACACCCATTTGTTTTAGTGCATCTAGTACTGATTTATTCTCAGCCGAAACACTAAAACCGCCAAAATCAATTAATTCAGCCTTATCACCATTAAAAAATATATTTTCAAGCTGTGCATCATACTGCACAAAACCACTTTTATCAAGTTGGGTCAGTTTTTTTAAAACATCTTTTGCCTGTCTTGGATTTAGCATTCTGCCTTCTTGTGCGTTAAGCGGGATACCTTGTGCAAGATTTGTAATAATGTAATGTCTTCCGTCTTTTTCAACAAGGTCAACTAATTCTTGAGCATCTTCAATGCCGGTTTGTTGAACTTTTCTAAGTGCAAAAGCTTCTTTTTCATAAGTTGAATCATTGCCATAGTTCATTGCATCAGGTCTGAAAAAGCGTATGCCATAATCATTACTACCACTTGGATTCTTAACCTTATAACATATTGAATTTGTCCCCACACCCATAATTTGATAATTAGTTGTATCAAATTTTTGTAAAATCTCCTTAATATCATCCTTTTTCATTTGCTCTCCCGTTGATTGCAAATGTTCATCAGTGATTTTCTTTAAGTCTTGATATATGGGTTCCAAAAAAGTTGCAAATTGCTCAAAGTCATTTTTTGACAGACTTCTTACTGGCGTTTTTATTCCGGTAAAACATATAGTATCCTTAGTTAAGGAAGAAGTTCGTTTTTGAGCAAAATTAATATATTTATTTTTAATTTTATATTGATTTGAATAAACCTGATTCAAACTTATTGCATTAATTTGCATTCTTAAAACTTTCTGTTTTTAAATACAACACATAATATCCCTACGGCTATATAAAACTACAAAAAAACATTTTTTGATAGCAATTTATAAATATTTATTAATTTGTACTATAAATACTATTTAAAAATAATTTTTACTGGGTTTTAATTATTAAAAAGTTAAAAAATTAGTTTAATAAAGAATTGTTGGTGCAGGTTGCGTATTGCTAATATAAGATCATCAAACATAAATGTTGCATTTGGTACCGGAAAATCTTTTCTTTACTCTGATTTTGACGGTACATATATGCCGTTTGAACATAAGGATATCTGTTTTTTTGATGCCTATAAAAACAATGAAGGAGCTCGAAAATTATTTAAACATTGTTTTTTGCCATTTAAAGATTTTTTAAACAGATTTGGCGATAAATTCGATTTCACAATCACAACTGGAAGAAATAGGCCCGAATTTAATTACTTTTTAGACAAATTAAAAAGTCAAGGAGCTGATTTACCCAAACCAGACACATTAATCACATGCGATGGTAAAGATATTTTTTATAAACAAGATGGGCAATTTCCAAGCGGTACAGTTGATTTAAGTAAAAGAAGTTCCTTAAGCAAAATGTTAAACTGGAAACCGGAAATACTAATACCGCAAATAAGGGATATAATTTTAAGAACACCAACGACTGACCATAGAAGAGTCCATATAATAGAAACTCCCATAAATAAAAGTATAGAGGATTACGGCGAAATATCACTTGAATATAGATTAAAATATGGATTAACGTTAGAAAGAAATTTTGCATCATTTAACGAGGGATATGATTTTTCCCCATATATAGTTTTTTCAAACAATGCAGACCTTGAAAGGACAAAAAGCAGATTAGAGGCTCTTTTTAGAAGAGAAAATATAAACGCAAGCGTAAGCTTATGTCAAAGAGATTGGGATATCAAACAAGGTGGCTCATATCAATCATTATCAATAAAACCTCGCCCCAAAAATGGTTTTTGGAAGGACAAAAAAATAAATAAACTTATTGACACACACAAGAAAGTTGAAGATATATATAGAAATAGAACAAACGACCTAGTCATTGTTGCCGGAGATGCTGGAAATGATGAAGATATGCTGAATATATTCAATTATGTAGATATTCTAGGTCTTCAAATACCGCCGAAAAACAAATATGAAGAGTTCTTGTCAGACCCCAATAATAGAGATCTTTTAAAACAACTGCCTTTTATGGCAATTGTTGCAGGCAATAAGGAAGACTTAAGGGTAATAAGGCAAAATCAAGAACTATTAAGTAAATATGGCATA
The DNA here is from genome assembly GCA_944325155.1 of Candidatus Gastranaerophilales bacterium. GTDB lineage: Bacteria > Cyanobacteriota > Vampirovibrionia > Gastranaerophilales > Gastranaerophilaceae > Galligastranaerophilus_A. Next base: position 85,825 of record CALUYY010000001.1, read on the forward strand.
GAAAGCACTGTTTTTGTAAATTATGAAAAAGGAGAGATCTTGTTAGACGGCATTAAACAAGCAATGCATATTTTTTCACAAAGAAACGAAATGTATAAAAATGCATTAGGCAAAGATCTTCTAAACGAAATAGAACCATCTAGCAATTTTATTTCAGACAGATGTGTAAAATTAATTAGTGAAATAAAAGCCCTATTCAGCAAAATTGATAAAATTAAGGAAACTATATATGCTTAAACTACCATTTCAAATGGAATTTGTTGTAAATTTAACTCATAGATGCAATATGACATGTAATATGTGCACGCAATATGGAGCAACATTCAAAAATAATACATTGGATGAAATGACTTTTGAAGAATGGGATACATTTTTTGATAGTATAAAATCAGTAAGTCCAAAACCTCAAGTTACTTTAATGGGTGGCGAACCTCTTTTGCATAAAGATTTTGATAAAATATTAATGTCTGCTACAGAAAAAAAATTAAAAGTGCATATTGTAACCAATGGTTATCTTTTAAAGGAACACTTAGATATAATTGCAAAATCAAAAGCAAGCTTATCCATAAGTATTGATGGGTTAGGTGAAACACACGATAAAATAAGAAATACAAAAGGAAGCTTTGAGCGTTCCGTAGAATGTCTAAAGCTTATACAAAAAATTAACAAACCAAAAAGGCTTATAAGAACTTGCATAAATTATGTAATGCTACCAGAAAATATACATGAAATACTAGATTTTGCTGAATACATGTGGCAATTTGAACCCGCGTTTATAGGATTTCAACATTTACAGTTTTCCTCCGATAAATTAGATGCTCAAAATAATAAAGAGTGGGTTAAATGTTTAAAGCAAAAATATACAACAACTTTAAAACCAAAAGTCACGTATGAATTCAATGAATGCTATGTAGAGGAATTGTACTCCAAAATTGAACAATTACGCAAAAAATATAGTCCAACAAAAGTTTATGATTTTCCACACTTATCATTTGAGGAAATGAAAAAATATTACCTTGAAGAAGATTTATCCCTAATTAGAAAAAACAGAATATGCACAACACCTTGGATGTCACCATCAATAACTCCTGACGGTAAGGTATCAAATTGCATTTGTAATGAAATTGGGAACCTGAGGGAAAATGATTTTTGGACAATTTTTAATAACAACAAAGCAAACAAAATTAGAAAAAAGCTCGCACAGCACGGTAAATTTCCTGTTTGTTCAAGGTGTTGCTGTTTTTACAAAAGCAATTTTTTGGTTGCGCCTAATAAAATAATTGAATTAAACGACGGTCAAAGACTCCTTTTGCCAGAAGTGTTGAATTACATTACTGCTGCTAAAGACGGAGTGTTTATATACGATTCAAATTTTGTTTTTGAGAGCGACATGCAAATGGATCTAACGCCTGTTATACCTTATACAGTGCATAATCAAAGACAAGAAAAAAGAATAGAAAAAGATAATGTTATAGTTGGCAGATACGATCAAATGTTATAAAATAAGGTTACATAAATGGAGAGACAGTAATGGCAATTAACACACGTGAAAATTTATTATTTTCAAAGAAACATCCCAAGCAAATGCTTAGTCAGAAAAGCACTAAGGTCAAAACAAATGATATTCAGAGTTTTGGCGGAACCAGTATTTATGAAACAGGGAAAAAAAGTAAAATCGATTCTGCAAAATTAAAAAGCTCATTCCTATCGAATATATCTTTTGCAGGAACTTCTAATGCTGTTTCATTTGGTTCCGGTGGTTATAGCGGCTACTCATCAAACACAAGTAGCTCGGTGCAAAGTTCGCAGCAAAGTCAAACAATACAAAAAGCTCAACCAACCGTTGCATCACAGAGAGTACAAGATTCTCAGCCAATTGGGAGAGCTGAAACTGTAAATAGCGATTTTGATATTGATGGTTTGTATAGTAGTGACAAGGTGAAAAAATTGACAAATACAAAAAGAGATTTAATAAAACAATATAAGGATTTACAAGCAACAATAAAAGAACTTGATGCCAAAAAGAAAGAGGCTGTTGAAATGCTTGCTACAATAAGAAGCAAGGTGCACCAGATAAATATTGATATTTTAACCGCCGAAGAAGAAGAATTATTTGGCTAAAGTTAAAATTATGCAATATTTTAAAAACTGCACTAAATTTGAATTAATTTCTCCAAATGATATTTTAGATGTAGATTGCAAGACCCTTAAGGAATTATTAATTGATATGCTTGGTGACGACACATTTCGCCAAGCATATCAATGTGATTATCTTGTAAAAAGTCCGATTAGTTCATTTAAAAACTCAAATTGGTTAAAAAAATCCAAAATTATAGGGGTTAACCCAAGAGCACTGGGCAGTTTTATTAATATAGTCAAATATGCCTTAACATTTAATGAAAATGCCATTCATATAATGCCATTTTTTGAAACAGGACATCAAGGCAGTCTATATGTGCAAAATAGTTGGCGCATATCAGATGAATATTTAGACAAAGAATTATTTAAGGATGGTTTTGATACTTCCGAAAAACAGTTAAAATTAACGATTAATCTTCTACACGCAATGGGTAAAGCTGTAGGTTTTGATGTATTGCCACATGTTGACAGTTTTTCAGAGATTGTATTTTTAAATCCCAAGTACTTCGAGTGGGCAAAATTAAACAATGACAAAAGTTCGCAATTATTTGCACCTGAAATTGATTACAATAAAATATATTTAGAAGTTGAATATGAAATAAAAAATTTTGTTAAAAATAGACAACCTAAGCACAATTCAGATATTGATACTTTGTTTAAAAAAAATACGTCTGAAGATGAACGTCATTCCATTATTTTTGGCGATGATTCAACCAAATGGGAAGAAATAAGGATTGAATTATTACACTATATTCGCTCAAAAGGGTACGAGACACTTCCTGTAGTTGAACATGCACCTACTCGCCCAATAACTTTTGAAAAAATAATCAAAAACTCAAATCATAATTGGGCACAATTTAGGGTTAAAAACAAAGCTAGGGATGCTATTATCTTAGGATGTGTAACACCATATAAATGGTACAAAATTGACTCCGAGGGTTTTGCTGATACAAGTAAGCCTGAGGATGAAGTTTGGAATTATTTTATAAATAAATATAAAAATATTCAAAAAGAATTTAATTTTGATTTTATTAGAGCAGATATGGCACACAATCAAATCTCTCACTCATCAAAAAACGCTGAAAATCAATGCGGACGAGAATTTTGGAAAGAATTAAAACATTCAATTCAAAAAAAATCTCCTCATTTTGCAACTCTCGCTGAAGCCTTCTATAACACCTACTACATTGACGGATATTTGGATATGATTAATAAAGATTTTGATGTAGTATTAGGTAATTTAAATTATAAGTTTTTAGATCAAGATTACATAAACCATATAAAAGATTTTATTCAAATTTATCCGCAACATTTTACCTTTGCACCTTGTATTTGCACTTTTACAAATGATGCAGACAAAAAAGAAAATAATATTTTTTATCAATCGCCTTTAGCAAACGAAATAAGGATTTTTTGTGCATATTTTCTTGAGCTTCCAAGTTATATGGGTATGGGGTATGAATTAAGAAATTTACTACCGAAAACGAAAAGTGAATACAGTTTTAATTATATTAAAAAAATGGACAAACCTTACAAATGGGGTAAAAATGAAGAATTTCTATCTAGTGTATTTGAAATGAGAGAAATTTTTGCAAAAATTAAAGAGGAAATAAGCGAGCCAATGATAAAGTTATGCAATACAAATAGTGTCAGTTTAGCTTGGTTGTATTGTGGTAAAAATTCTATCCCTCAGTATTTATTCTGCTTTAATTTGGAACTTGATAAAAATGAAGTAGAGATTAATTTGAGCAATAATTGTCAAAACAAATTCTTAAAAGGTTTATATTCTAACGTATTTAGCGATTTTGACAAAATCAATTTTTCAATACCAAAAAACAATAAAATAAAACTTGATAATTTCCCAATTGGTAGTTGCGCCATACTTTTATTTACTTAAAAATTAATTTATTTTTTAAAAAAAATTAATAAAATCAACAATCTCTTTAAAATCTTCATTTGTAAGTTTTAAATAAGGTCTTGCAGGTATAGTTACAAATTGGTTTTTACCGGTTTGACCTCCAAGTTGATGAATTGCTGCATAATCAAGATTTGAGCCAATAACAGCAGAATCATTGTCATAATAAGTACTTATAGATGATGCTAGTTGTCCACTTACTTGTAAAATTTGCCCCGGCCAATGTCCTTTTTTCTTTCTTTGCCTTTTAGTAGGTTCAGCTAAATCTATCCACATATCAGGTCTACCCTCTTTTTTAAAGTTTTCTTCAGTAGAATACGCAAAAACACCTGCGATGTTTTTCATTAATGGTCGCAGGTTTTCGCTTCGTTTTGCCAAATCAAGTAATCTTGACTCAACCTCTTTATTATCAAGTTTTATTTCAATTGGTTCGCTCATTTTTAAATATTTTTTTAATAGGATAATTAGCAATCAAAAGAAATACAAAAACTTGATATGGATTGAAAATACATAAAAATTAAGCTCTGTCCTGAATAGGACAGATTTAAAAAAAGGGTTAAAACGATTTTAAAATGTTATATTCAACTTTATTTTTAAATTTCTCTTAATTTTAAAACCCCTTTATTTACAAGAAAAATAATTAAAAAATTGTCCTGTTTATATTAAAAATGTTAAGTAAATTAACTTTTAAATTATCGTATAGTTCTTCTGTATTTTTATTCCTTCGCCAAATACCTTCGGCTAATTTTTGAAATAAATCAGATTTACAACTATTATGATTAACAAATCTTGTTAAATAGCTATATACTCTCTTAAATTCTTGTTCTTCAAACTTAGTAAACTTTTTTTCGTTAGTTAAATTTATAGGTTGTTCGGCAACAAATATTTGATTTTTAAATACATAAAAATAAGTTTCTAAATTAAAAAAAATTCTGTTTCGACATTGTTGTGGACTATTATTATAATAAGTAAATAAAACCTCTGGCTGTCTAGTATAAATTAAATTTCTAAATATATTATAGATTTTATTTACTTGATCTTCTCCAACTCCGAGAATATAAGAAAGTTTGTAACCAGGAATGGAGCAACAAAAACCTCGAATAATTATATCTATAGTTTTGGCAGGATAATATGATAATATTGAATTATTTTTTTGAGGTGTTCTTTTCTTATAAAAATATAAATCGCCTCTCTGGACAAGCCTTTTGTCCTGAACAAATTTAATAAGCTGTAATTTTAAAACCGATTCATCAATATTGCTTGCAATCATTAAAATATCATCAAAAGTGAATTTATCCAATCGTTTGCATAGCTTTAATATTCGCATTGATATCTGGTCTTGCATTTAATAATCCTTTCATTGTGTATTCATCTAATTCTTCAATTTGATTGGTTTTCATTAATTTTTCAATTCTATTGATAAGTTTAACTAATTGTCTGAATTGGTTTGTACGAGTCGCAAGGTATTCAATAGCATCATCCTTAAACTTCAAATCCGTTAACTCTGTGAGAATTTCTTTAATATCATCTGAATTAAATTTTTCAAATTTCAGCTTTTTATAAATCCGATCCATTAAATGTGGATAACGTGCAAGTTTCTTATCTGCTGCTCCCATACCAACTAGAACAACAGGGCAAGCTGTTTTATCGTGTAAATCTCTTAAGGTTTCAATAATATTTTTATCAATTAAATAATCAATCTCATCAACAATAATTACCTTTGAATGTTCTCTTAAAATATTTTCTATTATTTCAAAATTATCATGAAGGTGCCAGTATGCTTCTTCTCCAAGCTCCTCTACAATTTCAGATAAAAGCCATCTACTTGTCATTCCTTGGGAGGCTCTTACATAAACCGAATCGTTTTTATCTGCCCACCACTGAATCGTCTGCGATTTTCCGAGCCCATGTTCTCCATAAACTAATGTCATCTTAGGAATATTAGGTGGCACTTTTTGCAATTCGTCCATCAACGATACAAATTGCTTGACATTTTTTGTCCTAATAAAAGTTTTTTTCATAATTTAATCTCCTTCTTGGTTGTTCGCATTAAACGGGTCTACAAACGAAAACTCATCGTTTCCGTTTTCCGCCCTCTGCTCACAATCCGCATATAAATTGTAGTATTCATCACTTCGAATGTAGTTTGTAAGCCATTTTCTATCTTCAGGATTAGTACATCCATTTGTCATTAACCACTCGTATTTTTCATAATCTGTATTAAAAATAGGTCTATACATTTGATTTTCACGAGGGCTTAATTTTCGTTCCCGTTTTGGTTTTTCAATTATTTCTTGCTCTTGTTTTTTATTTTCCAAAATAGATTCATGTTCAATCTCAATAACTACAGCCTGTTCTTTAGGGAAGTATTTAAGAAAGTCTTTCTTAGCTTTTTTGAATTGTCTTTGTTGTTTTTGAATTTGTTGTTTAAATTGCTCCATATCTTTTACTGTGCCTAAATGATTTGCCATTGGGTGAACTTTTTCAACTTGTCTTGCAACACATAAAAACTCGCCTTTAGTTGAATAAACGTGTATTTTAGTTAAATCAAATAGACTGTATCTAATGTAAACAGAATCTCTTAAACCTAAAATTGAATCACTCCTGTAATGAAGTCCAAGGAATGTTATTCCGTGCTTATTAATAGTTCTAACTTCAGTTTTCATCATTAAATCATTTAAGATATTTTTATCGATTTCTTGTTGCTTGGGGGCTCGCACTAAACGGGTATCGCTATCGCTTTCACCCTCTGCTCGCCTCCGCTTTTGAACATCCTTTAACATTTCTTGAATAGTTTTTGAACGGTCATTCGGACAGGGCTTTGAATTGTGGAACTCAAGCCAGCAATCAATAAATTTTATTGTTTCTTGAACTGTCGGAATGTAGTTATTAGTAAGTTTTTTGTGCATATCTCTATGGAGTTTTTCTCCTCGTTTCAGCCAAGCGGGTTTATTTTCAATACTTGTTCCAATGTAGCTTGCCATTAACTTCTCGAACTCTTCTTGAAATTCAAGGAAGAATCTTTCAATAACTTATGCTCTTGCATTGTATGGCTTAGCAAACACCGATTTAATACCAAGATTTGCATAGATTCCATTAAACCCTTCTTCATCAAAATCACAAGATTGAAAATACTTTGCTTTAAATGCCCTACCGTTATCTTGGTAAACTACCTTCGGAATCATACCTAAATTAATGATGGCATTTCTTAATGCTGAGGCTATACATTGAGTGTTTTCACTCATCATAATTTCATATCCGACTAATGCTGTTGATTTCCAATCTAAAAAACCGACCAAAGTTGCTCTTGTTGGTTTACCGGTAAAAGGGTTAATTACTTGAAAGTTTAGAGTATGTCCATCAGCAATAAGTACATCACCAACTTCTAATTTTGAAATATCTCTTTCAATATATGCTTCCACTTTATCGTGGTATGCCTTTTCACCTTCTCTAAATAAAATCCATCTTGAATAATTATTCTTTTTGTAGTGCTCTGCGAATCTTCTAAATGTAATAATGTGGGGAATATTTTCAATTCCTTTCTTTTCTAGTATATGTTGAGTTAATTTTATCGCTTTTGTAACAGAGAATTTATTTGGATGTAGAAGGAATTTAATAAATATATCTTTCATTTCTTGAGTTAAAATTGTATTATATTCACCCTGTTTTGTATATTTGTAATTAGGTAAAAGCACTCTATAATCTTCATTATCTTCATATGCCCAAATCCATCGATGAAGTGTGCCTATCGAAATACTTCCAATAAATTTATGTATCTTTGGAAGATACATTCCACTATTGTATAAATCTAAAAATATTGAATCAGCTTCTTTTTTAGTTTTGTATTTAGCTCTCATATTCTGAAGAGCTTTTACAATATCTACTCTAGCAAGTGCCGTTAATTTTGCACTCTCTGTTATGAAGTTTTTATTGTTGGTATTATTAATGTTATTAATCGGAACTAATGCGGTGCAGTTTGATTGAGTTGTTTCTTTAATTAATTCATCTTGGAGTTTTTCTTGAATATCTTGTTCTAGAGATGAGTATAATATCTCGTATGATTTACCTCCAAAAACTTTAACAACACGTGCTATATATTTACCTTTTTGAATTGCTAATCTTAATGAACGATTGCTTTTCAACCTTTTTAATTCTGCTATTTTATTAATATCTATATATTCTTTGTTTTTCATCGTAGACACACATTAGCTCGGAATTAAATGTATTGGAACATCACTTCCGAGCTTTGTGTCGTTTTTTTATCAATTGAATATATATTTTCTCAAACTTGGTTCCACATTTTTCTCAAACTCAATGATAAAATTCTCAAAATCGATGAAATTTTTTAATTTAAATTTAAAATTTCCAAAACCTTGTGTTAATTTTTCCGAAACTTGGTGTTAATTTTTTAATTCCTTGCACAACTGGACTATACTAAAATAATCAAACTATCCGTACACCTTAAAAACGGTGCTAAAACCAGCTATATTAAGAAAAAATCAAACTATCCGTACAGTCCCCAAAAAGTCCATTTCGGCAGTTTGATTTTTTTGGTAAACTTAATTTTCCGACCTGAAAACGCCCTCGCAGAGCGGGCTGTCCAAAATAATCAAAGTATCCGTACAAATAAAACCGGTCGTTAAATTACAGCAATTGCACCCGTGAGCGGCGCTATATGCGCCGTGTGATAATAAAATAGCAAGGGAGAGATTCGAACTCTCGACCTCACGGGTATGAGCCGTGCGCTCTCACCAACTGAGCTACCTTGCCATTTATAAAATCTATTCAATTGTCAAAAGGCTCAGTCGGCTCGGCGCACGGGGCGCTCTCACGAAAAAATTGTCTTGTTCGCAAGCTCACAAGAGGAGCTGCCTTGCCATTTATAAAATCTATTCAATTGTCAAACACATGACAAAAACATTATTTCAAAAACAAAGAATTATATCAAGCCGGATTTTATATAATTCCTTTTGTTGAAGGAATTATATCTTTTTTGTTTTCGTCAATTTCTATTGCGCCCCTAAGCGCTCTTGCAAAAGCTTTAAAAGAGCATTCTATTATATGATGTGTGTCAAAACCGTCCAATTGTTTAATGTGCAGCGTAATTAAAGAATTTTGCGCAAAAGAATTATAAAAATGAGGTAAAATTACCGTTTCAAAGTCGGATGTTTTTTCATCCGCTATCTTAAATTCCGTTTTTGAAAAAGCTCTTCCCGATATGTCAACGGAAACAAGAACCAAAGCTTCATCCATTGGTAAAATAACGCTTGAATATCTTTTAATTCCTTTTTTATCTTCCAGAGATTCAATAAAAGCCTGACCTAAAGTAATTGCAACGTCTTCAACTATATGATGATTGTCTTTATCAATTGAATTAACCTCTAAATCCAAATCAAAATTCCCATGGTATGTAAACTGTTCAAGCATATGGTCAAAAAATTTAATCCCCGTTGAAATTTTATATATTCCTGAACCCTTGGGGTTAAAAGTTAATTTAATTTCAGTTTCCTTGGTATTTCTTTCTTTTTTAATAATTAGCATTTATTTTTTCCTTAACCAATTTATTTAACAATTCATCGGGGTTTAAAAATACATCTTTAGCGCCCAGATTTTTCATAATTTCAACCGTTTTATCCGGTATGGCGGCATTCGGGGGAATTATCCCAAAAACCGTAACATTAGCGTCATTTCCCGCTTTTATATCATCGACGGTATCGCCGAAATAATAAATATCGGAAAACCTGCAATGCTTTTTAATCTGCCCCAACCCAAAAGGGCTTGGTTTTTGATTTCCTTCCAAATCTTCATTGCACATAAAATATGAAAAATATTTTTTTATGTTAAATTTTTCCAAAGAATAAAATGCTTCAATTCTCGGGCGCCCCGTAAAAACGGCGCAATCGGCATATTTTGTTAATTTTTCAAAAAAACTTGAATTGAAAACAACTTCTTCTCTGTCAATTAACCCTTTTGAACCTTCTTTATCGGGAACAAAGAAATAATTTTGAAAAACACGTATTAAATCATTATAATCGGCGCTAAAACCCGCTTTTTTTATCAGATAATGCGTTAAATCCCAATCGTTTGCAAGCCCGCCCATATTTTTTGCATCCTGCATATCTTCATCACTGCACTCATACCCCGTAAAACTGGCAAATGTTTTTTTGATTGCTTCACGGTATGAATTTTTAACGTCAAAAACAACTCCGTCAAGGTCAAAAACAAACATCGGCTTAACTTTTAAAACGTCAATAAATTTTTTGGCACCCTCAGTCGGGGGAACGGTTATTCTAAACGTATTATCCAAGCCTTTAACATTTTTAAAATATTTAACCTTTATTCCGTTATTTAAAAGCTTTTGATAATAAAAATCCGCATAATCTCCGAAATCGCAAAGAACAAAATTTGCCTGTGTTGAATATGCCCTAAAACCTAATTTATTCAATTCTTCAATTAAATATGCCTTTGATTTTTTAATCTCATGCATAATTTCTCTGAAATAATGAATATCGTTCAAAGCTTCAATTCCCGCAATGACCGCAGCGGCATTAACCGAATAAGGCGAAATTACTTTTTTAACTTCATTTATTATATTTTTATTTGCATAAATAAACCCTAATCTTAACCCGGCAAGCGCAAAATCTTTTGAAAAAGATTTTAAAATTGCAACATTATCATATCTTTTAACCAAATCAAAAAATTCCTGATGGGAAAGCTCCGAAAAATTAAAATAGGTAAAATCAAGCGCAAGGAGTTTGTCTTTATATTTATTTAAAAGATACTCAATTGTCTTAAGGTCAACAACTCCTCCCGTCGGGTTATTGGGAGATGTTATATATAAAATTTTTGTTTTCGAATCAATATTTTTTTCAAATAATTCAAGGTCAAATTCCCAATTTGAATTATATGAAATTTCAAAAAATTCGGCGCCGATAATATCTGAATATAATTTAGGCATTGAAAAAGTCGGCGCAAAAGATAAAACTTTGTCATCCTTATCAAGAAAAGTATTAAATAAAACGTTAATAGCTTCATCGCACCCGTTTGTAAAAATAATATTTTCTTGTCCGCACCCTAAAATATCCGATAATCTGTCAACCAAATTGCCGTATGCGGGATAATAATTAACCTTATCGGGGTTAAAGCTTCTCAATGCCGATATGACATTTGGCGACGGACCGAATAAATTTTCATTTGAATCAAGTTTAAGATCGTATTCCTGATAATATCTATCAATTTCATAAGGAATAATATTTTTTAATGTTTTCTTCGGATTAATCATAAGAAAATAATACCATAATTAACTTATTTTGAAAGTTTGGATAAAATTTCATCAAAACTTTCAATCGGAACAAGCTTATATCCGCACTCTTCCGTTAAAATTCCGCCCATTTTAAAAATCTCTTCCATGGGATAATTTCTGCAGATGGGCGGACGGAAAAAATGTATTGTGCATTTTCTTGTATTCGGGTCTAAGTGTCTGCATTTAAACGTTAAACCCAATTCATCAGACCCCATTACATCAAGGTTTCTGTAAAACGAATGGAAAAGTTTTAAACGGTTAAATTCTTCAATCGATTTTATAAAACCTTTTTTGCCATGGTTTACATATATGTTTTCGCAGCATTTACCGCACCCTTTGCAGGAACCTGTTCTATAATATTTTTTCTTTAAAATCTTAAGACAGAAAAATTTTTTAAAATTATTGTAAATTTTTATTAAAAAGGCAAACATTATATTAAGTTATATTTCAAAAATATCATCTATAAGGCCTTGGGATTGAAGAAGCTTTTTAACCTGTATATCGTCATCAATGCTTATTTTTTCTTCAAGTTCAACCGCTCTTTGAATGTCCTCTTCGGTTACATTATCAATATCAACAAGCGCAAGTTTTGTAAATTTTTTAATATCTTCAAGCCTGTTATATTCTTTAATTGCTTCTTCCAAAACTTCAATTTGTTTTTGGATTATTTCATCGTCATTTTGAAAATCGGGAACGCTCATGAATTGATTGGTGCTAAAAGCGCCCGTTAAGGGTTTAGAAGCATTTTTAGAAAAAGATAAGCTTGATTTTTTCAGCATGGCAATATTTTACCATTTTTATGTTATATTTTCAAAGGTAACTATCTTGGGAGCATATATTATGAACAGAGTTTTACTATGCATACTTGACGGCTGGGGAATTTCGAAAGATACGGAATATAATGCCGTTTATCAGGCAAATACGCCGAATTATGATAATTTTATAAAAAATATGTCAAATACAACAATTCACGCAGACGGACTTAACGTCGGGCTTCCCGAAGGACAGATGGGAAATTCTGAAGTCGGACACTTAAATATCGGAGCGGGAAGAATAGTATATCAGGAATTAACAAGAATTAACAAATCAATTGAAGAAGGCACATTTTTTAAAAACGAAGAATTTTTAAAAGCAATAGACCATGTTAAAAAGAATAATTCTTCATTGCACATCTACGGGCTTGTATCCCCGGGCGGCGTCCACAGTGCAATGAATCATCTTGAAGCATTAATTAAAATGGCGTCCGACAACAATTTAAAAGACGTATACGTCCATGCATTCTTGGACGGCAGAGATACACCGCCAAAAAGTGCAATTAACTATTTAAAAGAAATTGAAGATTGTCTTAAAAAATATAATCTTCCCCCGATTGCATCCGTTATCGGAAGATATTGGGCAATGGACAGAGATAAAAGATGGGACAGAATTGAGCGTGCTTACAATTGTTTAACACTGGGCGAAGGAAATAAGGCAAAAGATTCGATTGAAGCGGTTAACAATTCATACAATAATGATAAAACGGATGAATTTGTCGAACCCGTTTGCGTCGGAGGAAAAAGAATATCGGATAATGACGCCGTTATATTCTACAATTACCGCCCCGACAGAGCCCGTGAAATTACAAGAGCAATAGCGCTTAAAGATTTTAATGAATTTGAACGCAAAAAGGTTTTAAACAACGTTTATTATGTCTGTATGACACAATATGACGAAACTTTTAATCTTCCGGTTGCGTTTAAACCCGAAAAATTGACAAACATTTTAGGAGAAGTTCTTGATAAAAACAACATAAAACAGTTCAGAACAGCAGAAACCGAAAAATATGCCCATATCACATTCTTCTTTAACGGCGGTGTCGAAGAACCGAACAAACTTGAAACAAGAAAACTCGTTGCTTCCCCCAAAGTTGCAACATACGACCTTAAACCGGAAATGAGCGCTTATGAAGTTTGTGATAACGTTCTTGAAGCGCTTAACAATAAAGATTACGGTTTTATTCTCGTTAATTTTGCAAACCCCGATATGGTAGGGCACACAGGCGTAATGGAAGCGGCGGTTAAGGCTTGTGAAGCGGTTGATGAATGTGTCGGAAAAATCGCAAAAAAAGCGCTTGATGAGGGAGTTAAAATGATAGTAACGGCAGACCACGGCAATGCCGAATGGATGTTTAATAAAGAAACAAATGCGCCTCAAACCGCACACACAACAAACGTTGTTCCTTTTATAATCGTAGATGATAAAAAATATAACCTCAAAGAAACGGGTGCACTTTGCGACATTGCACCCACCATTCTTGACCTGATGGGAATAAAACAGCCCGAAGAAATGACCGGGCATTCATTAATCATTAAATAGCTTTTTTGAATAAATAAAATAAATTCCTATTAGACCCGCAAAAATACCGATAATTGAAACCAAAAAAGGAAAAGGAACGCCAAATAAGTATAAAACGGTATCAAGCCTTAAAAATTCCAAAAAAGCTCTTACGATTGAATACAAAATTATATATAAATAAAATACTAAACCGTCAAATTTATTGGCGGTTTTTTTCAATACAAAAAATAAAGCAATAAAAATTAAAAAATCCAAAATGCTCTCATACAAAAAAACAGGGTGAAAATAACCGTAATCAACATATTCAAGGGGTCTGTACCGCTTTTCCACAAAAAGTTTTATAAAAAAATTATCATAAACGGGTACCCCGAATGCTTCCTGATTAAAAAAGTTGCCGAATCTTCCGACACACTGCCCCAAAGAAAGCCCGATTGCAATAATATCGGCATAAGGATAAAATTTAAGCTTTTTTATTTTAAAATAAACAATTCCTGCGATAATTCCGAAAATGATTGCACCGTGGATTGAAATTCCGCCTCTCCAGATTTGAAAAATCAAATGGGGATTGGAAAAATAATAATTAAAAGACAATATTACATAATAAATTCTTGCACCAGAAATCCCCGATATAAAAAGCCAGGGGAAAAAATCAAGAAGAGTATCTTTATTTGTATTATCGGAAATTTTCCCCGCTAAACCGTAAGCAATTAAAAATGCGGATATTATTGCCAAAAACATACAAATTGAATAAAAGCGGATATCAAATCCGAATAAATCAAAACTCCTGAACGGATACGGATAAATTATCATTCTGTATCTTTACCGTCTTGATTTAATTTATATTCATCAGCATATTTTTTAATATTCTCTTTAATTTCATTAATATGAGAAATGATTATATCTTTATCTTTAGCTTCAGGCGACAAAGCAAGATATTTTTCATACATTTTTACCGATTTATTTGCATATTCAAGCCCGTCATTTGCCATATCCGGGGTAATTTCTTCTTCAACAATAATCGCATCTGCTAAATCCGCCGTCGGCTCTTTTTTCTCAAAAACCGAAAATCCGTACGATTCAAGCGCAACGGCATAAGAATAATACGCATCGGGCGAATCGGGGTTAATTTGAACCGCTATTTTTAATTCATCGATTGCTTTTTTAAATTCTTCTTTTGCAATGTATGCAACGCCTAAATTATATCTTGATTCAAAAACGTTTTCATCCAAATCAACGCTTGATTGAAATCTAGCAACGGCATTATCATAATCGCCTTTATCTAAATATTCTTTACCGATTTGGTTTAATTCCTGAATGGCAAGATTATTAATACAAGCCGTGCAAAAAAGGCTTGTAATGAGTATAAATGCTAATGTTATAAACTTTTTCATTAAAAAACTCCGATATTGTTATAATTATTCACAAAAAATATTATTTATCAAGATTGTTAACATTAATTGAGCCAATTGAATGATTTTACGATATTATCGGCATTGATTTCTCCTTGTATTTTGGCGTTAAAAAGCCTGAAATCATCATTTTTTAAATCAATTAAAGGAACCTTATTTACGTTTTTAAGCATTTCCGTTTTAACGAGTTCATCTACTTTATTTCTCGTTAAAGTATTTAATATTGAAACAATGCTTGCATTTCCGACAGGGCCCAATAAGCTTGATACTTTTTTGGATAATTTGCCCAAAATTTCAATATCTGCAATACCTGCCAAAATATCATAGTTTCCGTATGTATACGTGCTTAAATTATCACCCTGCGAATAAATTTTTAAACCCTTTATCGTTGCATCTTTTACGGTAAAATACCCCGTAATTTTGTTAAAATCACCATGCTTATAGGGAGTCAAAAGATCAATAACGTTATTTAAAGTCATGCCGAATAAACCTGATTTAAAGAAATTTGACGCTCTTAAAAGATATTCGATTGACCCCAGTTTGGGAAGCCTTCCTTTTATAATTTCAAAATCAACATCGGCATTAATTTTTTTAACGTAATCGGCGGAAGAAAAATCATTAATCGAAAGCTTAACATTTCCGTTTGCGCTTCCGTATATTTGCCCGTCAACATTGAAAAACGCCTTTGTAAGTTCGTTGGCATCGCAATCAATAATATCCGATGATACAAAAACATCTCCGGTATCAAATTTATAGCTTCCGTTTCCTTTGATTGAACCGCCCGCAATATTAATTGAAGCGTTATCTATTTTTAAGGAAGTGTCCGTTGAATGAGAAAAATCGAGTTTTAAATTTTCTCCTTCAATATTATTAATTAAAACTTTATCAGCCGCTATGCTTCCTTTTTTAACATGAATATCCGAAGGGGTAAGCATGGTGTTTTGCATTGAATTAATGCCTATTGAAGAATTATTCCGGTTTGAAGTTGAAGCAAGGGAAGAAAAAGCCTTCATTAAATTATCAATCGAAATACTGTCCGAATGAACGGAAACATTATTTATAACAACGGGAAGCGAAAGTTTGTTTTCAAAATTTAATTTAACATCGGCATTTGTATTAAAACTGAACAGTTTAAAATCCGCAATGCCTTCTTTGTTGTTTAAAACAATCTTAATATCATCTATAACGGATTCATACATGGGAACAATAACATTTGAAAAATTAATGTTTCCCGTCGTAATAAAATTATCAACGGGACCGTTTAAAACAAGGTCGGAAGTAAAAAGACCGTCTTTTATCAGAGATTTTTTAAATAAGATATTTAAAAATCTGACAGGCGCAGGATTTGGAGTAAATAATTTTAAATTATTTAAAACGAGGTTTCCTTTGTTTAATTTAACGCCGCCCTTAACGTTAATAAGATCATAGGGAGTTTGTTTATTGTTTTGGGATGAAATATATTTAAAATATCTTATATAATCAATATGTCCGCTATTTCCAAAAAATCTTATTTTAGACGAAATTTCCCTTTTTTGTCTGACATCGCCGAATTTTAAACCCATAAAAGATAAATCGGACCCCTCGTTTAAAACAATACTGAAATATGTAGTATAAGAATTTAATCTTCCTTTAATTCTTCCCTTAACCGTCGATTCGCCCGATAAAAGCAGGGGATATTGAAGATAAGGATTTATAAGCCTGTCGCATGAAGCTTCATCAATATTGGTTGATGCAAAAATATTAAATTCGGGATTTTGCCCCTGTGTTTGAATAAAACCGTCAAAATAAACGGGAGTTGAGCCGTATAAAAGGTTAAAGCCGTCAAAATATGTTTTATCGTTTTTAATTTTTATTCCGCCGTCAGAAATATTAACCGGAATATCGGATTTTAAATCAACAAAACTTACTCCCTGCGGGAAAAATGCGCCCGTAATTTTATCCGAACGGAGCTTAATTTTTCCTTCTACACTGCCTCTGTACCGGCCGAAATTTTTAACAATATTTGAAGATTTTTCAGGTAAAAGCTTAGAGATAAAATTAACATAATTTTTAAGTTCTCCCTTTTGGAACGTTAATTTTAAATCATTATAGGGTTTATTTGAAGCAAATTTATCAATATACCCGTCCATTAAAAAGTTAATGCCCGTCATTGTAATTTTTAAATTGTCAAAAACGGCCTTTTTATTATCCAAATTAATTTTTCCGCCCGCAAAATAAAAATCGCTTCCTTTATAATTAACACCTTGAATATCGCCCGAAAAATCAAATCCGGATAAATTCAAAGTATCTGCGTTTTGGTCAACTTCGCCCTTGGTATTTACATTTGCGATTAAATTAAATTTATTTTTATTAAACATTTTTGCAAGCAATAAAGTAAAGGGCCTGTTTTCGGGGATAAAAAGCTCTATGTTATCATCCAGAAATTGTCCGACTGATGAAGATAAAATTTTATCGGAAACAAAATTAATATTAAGAAGGCTTGGTGCATTATTGTCTATTTTTCCGTTTTTAATTTTTGGTTCAACCGTTCCTTTAATTTTAAAAGACGAATTATAAATATCGGATGTCAAATCAAATTCCGCATTATTATTAAAAGTTAAAACGCCTTTTAAATTATCCGCTTTAATCTTTGGCTCAACATATAAATTAACCCCTTTAAAAAGAATTTTTCCTTTTGCAAAAACGCTGTCCGATTGTTCGCCAAAAACGGCGTCCGATGGGATATTACCCGATATATTCAAATAAAAATCAATATTCCCCGAAACCGGATTAAAACTGTCTAAAAATTTTGCGCCGTTTAGAGGTTTTCTTACAATATCGGATGTTTTTGCAACATTCATTGCATATTTTGAATTGATATCAGCCACATTAACATCAACGTTTAAATTCCCGGAAGTGTCGGCCGTGCCTGAAATTAATGTATTTGAACCGTTTATCAAGCCTTTTGCGTCTTTAAAGATAATATCGGAACCTAAAAATTTAATATAAACGCTTCCGTTTGTTAAAATCGAAGACAGCCCCTGCATTTTAACGGTTGCGTTATTTGTTTTAAATTCGCCGAATAATTCGGCTTTTTCCTTATTTCCTTTTGTCTTTAAGACGATTTCGCCCTCGCCCTTTAAATCCATATAAGGAATGGGGCCCAATTTAAGCGCAAGAATTTTTTGAAGAGGAATTAATATGGATTGTGCAAATTCCATATCCAGAGGTTTATATGATTTAACGCTGAATTCGGCATATGGCATTTTTTTCATTTTTGTTTTGCCAAATACCGTTAAAAGCGCGTCATTGGGTGCTTTTGCAAAAACCGAGATAAAAATATTCCTGCCGTCAAACTCGCATTCGCCAAAAGACGCTTCGGCATTTTTCGGGCGGGAAACTATATAAACATCGTCAAATCTTAATTTTCCCTTAACGGAAAAATCATCAATATTTTTAAACCTGACATCGACCGAACCGTTTACAACGGCGTTTGCATTATACAATTTTAAATTTTTAACGTAAGGTATTTGAAACGGAAATAAAGTATCCGGCGAAATATTTAAAAGTTTCGATAATTGCGTATCTTTAATTTTAACGTTCAAAAAAGGCTCAATTTTATCAAATTCAAAACAGCGGCTGATTTTTCCGTCGCCCGATATATTAATTCCGTCCGACAATACATTAACCGAATTTAAAATAAGGTCCCTGCCCGAAAAATAATAATCGGATAAAATAACAACGGGTTTATCGGATTTTATCGTGTTTTTATCGTTCTTATAAATAAAATCATAATTAATATTATCCAAAGATAATAAAAGTTTTGAAGATTCGTTTTCATTTTTTGTAATCGATAAATTAACAATTGAATCTGTTGAATTAACGTTATATTTTTTAAGATAATCAGCTAAAAACGATGTATTAAAGCCGTTTAAAAGAATTTTGGAACGGTTAACCTTAACGGAATTTTTTGTGTTTTGACTGTCAAAATCAATATAAAAATCGGATTTTAAATTTTTGCCGCCCGATAATATATTAATCGTACCCTGCGTTTCAAGTATAAATTTATTATTGATATCAAGCCCGTCCGATAAAAAATAATCACCGTTAAATAAAATTTTATTATTATATAATTCATCTTCAAAATTAATTGAAAATCCGTCCGAGGTAATATTGAGTGCGGATAAATCGGGCTTAAGGAAAGAATTATTTTGAATTTGTATATAATTTAAAATATCAAAACTGCCGTCTTTATTTCTTTTAACGTTAACCGAGAATGAATTTAAGTAAATATCGCTGAATGAAATCTTTCGTTGTAACAGGGGGAGAATATTAATTTTAAATATAACTTCTTTTGCTTCAATAAACGGTTTTGAATTTTCATTAGAATTAATTGAAACATAAGGAGAATAAAAATTAAAAGACAGTCCCTTGAAAGATGCGTTAGTATCATTAATATTTAAAACAAGACCCGTATTTTTATAGACAATATGTTTTATAAAATCAATGTCCGATAATTTGTTTTTTATATAAAAGCCTGAAATTATAAAAACAAAAATAAATAATACGGCAAAAACCGCAAAAAATTTCAAAACCCCTCTGAATTTAAATTTCTCCGCCATAAAATAATTATACAAAAAATAAACGCATTTTTTGCAAAAATTAAAAAAATAATTTAAAATTCTAAATATGAAAAATATAGCTTACATTCTCTTAATTACAATATTTTCAATACTTTTATCCTTTCATACAAAAGCATATGCACAGACGGAGTATCTTTTAAAGGATATGTTTATACCCGTTTATCCGACAAAAGTTTTATCATCATCGGTTCAGGAGGAAGGAGACGCTTTTTATTTTATAGTTCCGAATGATTTGTGGCTTGAAGAATATAAAATAATTCCCAAAAACAGCATTATAAAAGCAAAAATAACCATGTTAAAAATGCCTCTGACGGGGATTAATGCCGCAATGGTAATTAAAACGGATGACATAACTCTTCCGACAGGGGAAAAATATCCCCTAAAAGGAACAATTACCTATAAAGGCAACAGACAAATAGGTGGAGATTTAACCCCGCCCGCTTCATACAATAAAGCGCTTCATCCGAGAAAAGGACAATACTATAATGCGGTTCTTGCGCAATATGTCCCGAGCGGCGAATACGAATTCGGACAGCATGTAACAATTAAAACGGATGAGATGCTCTATGTTGTTTTAGATGAAGATTTTATGCGCTTTTAAATAAATATTCGGATTTGAATTATTTAATGTATAATGAATAAATAATGGAGGTTTTGAAGATGAAAAAAATTACGGGTTTATGCACATTATGTGCGGTTTGCTTAACTTTAGGGCTTATGACAAATGAAGTCGGTGCCGCTAATTTTTCATACACATCACCGAATAATACCTATAATTCCCAAACGGCAGGCAGCTTGCAGGGAAAAGTTACATACGTTCCAAAGGGTGCAATTGCAACCGTTATGCTCTCAAATACTTTAAGCTCCGATTCAACAACGGTAGGCTCACCCGTCAGCGTTTCTCTTGTTAACGATTTTATGTACAACGGAAAATTAATAGCCTCAAAAGGAAGTGTTTTATCGGGCACCGTCATAAAAGCAAAAAAAGCGGGGTTCGGGAACAGAAACGGACAAATTCAGGTTATCTTCAATTCAATGACAACTCCCCAGGGATATAACATTCCCGTTAATGCCGTGTTTAAAACGGACGATAACTCGGGAATACTTAAAGGCGGAACCGCAAAAGACGGCGCAAAAGATTACGTTAAAAATACCGCAATCGGTGCAGGCGCAGGCGCCGCACTCGGCACTGCAATGGGAGCATTATCTGACGGCTCTGTCGGAAAAGGTGCAATATACGGTACCGCAATCGGAGGCGGATTGGGCTTAATTAAAGGGACGGCAACAAAAGGTGATAATTTAACGGTGCCGTCGGGTGCATATCTTGATATATATTTCACGCAGCCAATCACACTGTCTGCACCGGAAGAATATAAATATGAATATTAATATAAAAGCTTAAACAAATAGGCTATTTTAAATAAATCCAAGTTATTTAAAATAAAAAAGTAATATAAAAATCAAGTAAAAAAATGAACAACCGAACAAGCAATTTAAAAGAAGACAATAAAAATAAAGAAATAAAAACAAAAACTCTGCCGAACAGTTTCGAAGATAGCGGCAGGGATTTTTGGAAATATTTTTTGCTGTCTGCGGTCCTTCATCCGCTTGCGGCTATTATACTTTGGGGAGGCTTTTGGGTTCTTATTTTGCTTGGAATTCATAATCCGCTTGCAAACAGACCCGAATGGAAAACAAAAGATATTGAATTTGTTTTAACAATGAATGAAGCAGACCCGATTAATAAAAATACAAAATACCGCTCGGACAGAAATTCGCGCGCCGGAGGAAAGCATGACCCGACAAGAAAAGTTTCAATGCCATCCCCCGCACCCTCAAGCGCACCTGCACCCGCAAAAATGCAGCAGGCTCCAAAAGCACCGCCCGCACCAAAACAGCAAATAAAAAAACAAACGCCAGCTCAACAACCAAAAGTTCAACAGGCACCCAAAAAACAAACAACATCGGCGCCAAAACCGAAAGTTACGCAGGCGCCCGTGCCAAAGGCGCCTTCAAAACCGTCCGTACCTAATGCACCGGTACAAAGACCGGTTTTAAAACCTGCGCCTGTAACGCCGAAACCGCAAATGCCAAAACTTGCAAAAGCACCTTCAAGTCCTTTTAAAATTGATGTGCCAAAAACTATGGCACCTGTGGGTAAGGGCTTTTCAACTTCAACGGGTACCTCAAATTCAGGCGGCGGAGGCGGCGGCGCACAGGGAACATCAACCGCCAAAACCGCAGGATCGGGTATGGTGGGAATGCCTGCACCGCAATTTTCAACCTCCAGAGGCACCTCATCAAGAGGCTCTTCATCGGGCTCCCCCGGTTCAAACGGCAGAGGAACATACGGAACGGGTAATATGGGAAATCCCGGTCCCGGCAACCCTTCGGGCGCACCCGGAATTGATGCCATCAGATCACCTCAATGGGGACCTTACATGAGAGAATTGGAATCGAAAATTAAACGCAACTGGCACCCGCCAAAAGGCGATACTTCAAAAAGAGTTGTGCTTTTATTCAAAGTCGGCAAAAGAGGCGAACTTTTATCGGTCAAAGTTGCAAAGACATCCGGATCGCAATCAAACGATCAGGCAGCAATTTCAGCCGTCCAGATGTCCGCTCCGTTCAGAGCGCTTCCGCCCGAATTTACGGGAACAAGCGTTGAAATTGAATTTACGTTTGATTATAACGTACTTGGAGCAAGTTACAGATAATATAATGATAGGGGAAAATAAAAAATGGAACTTTTAATTAAATCGTTTTTACTTGATTGGCCTGTTTTGACGCCGATTTTAATCTGTTCGTTTCTGGTTATTGCGGTTGCAATTGAAAAAATCAGATACTACAACAAAAATAAACGTGATATAGGGCAATTTATCCAAAACCTTCAATTGGCACTTGCAAAAAATAACATAGGACAGGCAAGACAACTGTCAAATAACCTTGGCGGCATAATTTCAGAAATGACCGAAGAGGGCTTAAGAATTTACACAGAACAAAGAGCAGGGTTTTCAAGAGCATACGACATATCAAGCTCGCTTGCTTCAAGGAAACTTGAAAAACACCTTAATATTTTAGGCACAATAGGCGGCGTTGCTCCGTTTCTGGGGTTATTCGGAACGGTTGTCAGAATTTTATACACATTCCAGGATTTAGCCACAAAAGGAAATCAATCCGCAGAAGTTGCAACGGGTATCGCATCGGCTCTTGTTGCAACGGCATTCGGTCTTGGAGTTGCCATTGTCGCCGTTATTTTATACAACTATTTCCAAAGCGTGGTTACAAGATTTGAAAGCGATTTCAAACTAATTAAACTCGTATTTTTAAGCTTTATTGATTCGGATGAAGAAGTTCATGCGGATGAAGCGGGAACAATGGCAATTTAGGATTAAATTATTATGTCAATCAAAGTAAGCAAAGAAACGGGCGGCAAAAAGCAGACGTTTAACGAAATAAATATAACGCCTTTAACGGATATTTTCCTTGTGCTTTTAATCATTATGATGGTTATAGCGCCGAGCTTTCAATCAATAGACAATAACATTAAAATGCCCGAAATTTCATCCGGTACGGGAATTGAAGAACAAAACACAAATATTTCCGTTACCAAAAACGGCGAAATTTTCTTAAACTCAGAAAAAATATCCGAAGAGTCGCTTGAAGAAAAATTGAACACTCTGGTTGAACAAAACGAAGCAAAAGAAGTTATAGTAAGAGCGGACAAAGAAGCAAAAAGTTCAAAAATTTTAAGCATAATGAATGCCGCCCAAAATGCGGGATACAAAAAACTCATTGTAGCGGGCGAACCCTTATCAAAACAAGAACAGGAAGAACTAGAAAAGAACAATAAATAATGAAAAGACCGACATTTAACGAAATAAATATAACGCCTTTAACGGATATTTTCCTTGTGCTTTTAATCATTATGATGGTTATAGCGCCCATGCTTGACCAGCAGGGCTTAAAACTTGCAATCCCCGAATATGTCGAGCAAAACGAACAAAACCAAAATGAAGAATCCAAAATTTTAACGGTTATTGTTGATGAAAATAATAATTACTATATAGATGATGTTCAAATTCCCGTAAATAATCTGAAAGATGAAATAACCCAAAGAACAAAAATTCTAAATGAAGGGCTTATGATTGAAGTTATGGGCAATTCAAACCACGGCGCCGTTGTTAAATTAATGGATATTGCAAGAAATACGGGTGTAAAGGCAATTTCAATAACCGAAATTTAAATAAAAAGGAATATAAAGGAAGTGAAAAAATTAATTGTAGCGGCAGTTATTATACTGTTTTTTGCATCAATCTTTCAATGTTTAAAAAGTATAGAACAATTGAACACGCCTTTATCGTTCACTCATTCAAAAAAACTGCAAATAAAACGCAAAAAACAAGGGGAAATTCCGTATAAAAATATGAAAAATACAGCGGACATTCTCTGGGTGAATCTTCCGAGCGAATATAACAATCTGACCAAAAAAGAAATATATGATTTGAGAAAAAAATACGTACAAGATTCAATTTTTGCATATGAAAATTATGAACCGTCCGAAGCGGTTTTTGGCGCAATTGAAGATTATAAACCATGGTATGGTCTTGATTATTACTACTGCGTTGCATATTACAAAGGCAAGCCCGAACTGATATCGGGACCTTCCGAAGAAAGCAGATATATAAATAACCCGTCAATGCTTGTGGGATACAATTGCGGCGGAATTATGCCCGATGAAAATCATCTTGATATATGCAAACAAAAAAATCTTGATTTGCCGAGATACCTGCAGGCAACAAAAACAGGAAAAACAAAGGCAATAATCCGCGCCAAGCATTTGTTGCCCAAACATGGACAGTATTGCAGCCTTGTCGGATTAAACGCAAGAGATTTAGGCTACAATTATGCATATGTTGATAAGGCAATAAATGTTAAATTTGATAATAAAATAAATATAACAAATAAAATACACACATTTAAAGATTTTCTTCACACGGGATACAGCTGTCAAATAAAAGGAGGATGCACCAATTCATCCCCTCTGCAAAACGAATTGCTTTTTCTGCTTGATAAAGATAAAGAAGCAACCATCGGAATAAAATTATGGGCAGAAAAACCGGAAAACATAAATACCCCTGAAGACATTTACTATGAGATAGATATACAAAAAAAAGATAAAAATATGGGCTATTACAGAAAATAAGAAGGGCTTAGACCCTTCTTATTTTAAGCTATATCTTCATTTGCCTTAGTTTCCGTTTGAATGGTCGGAAGCTTTATGATTTCTGCCACATTGCATTTTTTCCTGACCAAATCAGCCGTAACAGTAAATGTTTTAATGTCAGAATTTGAAGGCACATCATACATAACATCAATCATTATTTCTTCAACGATTGATCTTAGCGCCCTTGCGCCCGTTTTTCTTTTAATTGCCTCCTGGGCGATTAAATCAATTGCCTCTTTATCAAATTTCAAATCAACATTATCCATTTTCATTAAACATTGATATTGTTTAACGATAGCGTTTTTCGGTTCGGTTAAAATCATCTTTAGGGTATCTTCATCCAAAGGATCCAATACCGTATAAACGGGAATTCTTCCTATAAATTCCGGGATTAAACCGAATTTTAAAAGATCATCCGGCTGTAATTTCTTTAATAGTTTTTGGGCCTGAAGTTCTTTTTCTTTTTGACTGACAGGCTTTGAACCAAATCCTATTGCCATGCCGTCGCCGCATCTGTGCTCTACTATTTTTTCCAAGCCCACAAATGCACCGCCCACAATAAACAAAATATTTGCGGTATTTATCTGGATAAATTCCTGATGAGGATGTTTTCTTCCGCCCTGCGGGGGAACGTTTGCAACCGTTCCTTCAATCATTTTTAACAGCGCCTGCTGAACGCCTTCGCCTGAAACATCTCTTGTAATTGAAGGGTTTTCGGATTTTCTTGCGATTTTATCGATTTCATCAATATAAATAATTCCACGCTCTGCCTTTTGCGCGTTATAATCTGCGGCCTGATAAAGTCTTAATAAAATATTTTCAACATCATCGCCGACATATCCCGCTTCGGTTAAAGTGGTAGCGTCCGCAACGGCAAAAGGAACGTTAAGCATTTTAGCCAATGTCTGTGCAAGCAGAGTTTTACCCGAACCGGTCGGGCCCACAAGCAAAATATTGCTTTTTTGAATTTCGACATCATTTTCTTTTTTATCCGATGTCATATTATGGGCAATTCTTTTATAGTGGTTATATACAGCAACCGATAATACTTTTTTGGCATCATCCTGACCCACTATATGCTGATCTAAGAACTCTTTAATCTCCTGAGGCTTGGGAACGGATTCAACAGCCTGTTCAATATCTGAAACTTTATCTTCCTGCTTATTAACGTTAAAAAGTTCTTCATCAAGAATTTCATTGCAAAGTTCGATACATTCATCGCAAATGCAAACATCCGGCCCTGCAATTAATTTTTTTACCTGATCTTGTGTCTTTCCGCAAAAAGAACACTTTAAATTAGGATCGTCATTTTTTGCCATAGTCTTGTTAACTCCTAAATTGACATATTAAACACTGTCTTTAGAAATAATTTTATCAATCATTCCGTATTCCAGTGCTTCTTCCGGGGTCATAATATAATCTCTGTCGGTATCTTTTTCGATTTTTTTCAACGTTTGCCCCGTATTTTGAGATAAAATTTCGTTTAAAGCTTTTTTAATTCTTATTATTTCGGCAGCCTGAATTTCAATATCCGTTGCCTGTCCCTGCGCACCGCCCAAAGGCTGGTGAATTAAAACTCTTGAATGCGGAAGCGCAAGACGCTTGCCTTTTGTACCTGATGACAAAAGAAAAGCGCCCATGCTGGCAGCCTGGCCGAGACAAATAGTCGAAACATCCGATCTTATGTGCTGCATTGTATCATATATAGCAAAACCTGCCGTAACGGAGCCGCCCGGAGAATTAATGTAGAGCATAATATCTTTTTCGGGATTCTCGGAATCCAATAAAAGAAGCTGTGCTACAACCAGATTTGCAACCATATCATCAATCGGAGTTCCTAAAAATATAATTCTTTCTCTTAAAAGTCTTGAAAAAATATCAAAACTTCTCTCGCCTCTGGATGATTGTTCAACTACGACAGGTACGAAACTCATTTATAAATTCCTTTCATAACTAATATTATACTGATTTTGCAACAAATTTGTTATTATTCAACAAAATATCGTTAACCTTCTTTATTGCAGCCTGCTGGGTAATAGCGGTAAAGAAGTGGCGGTTGTTTGTTATTTCCTTTAAAATTTCATTTGGCGATGTATGGTATGCCTGTGCGATAACTGAAACCTGCTGAACAATATCCGCCTGTTCGATTTTTACACCTTCGGTTTTTGCAATTTTTTCTATTATTAAAGAATTTTTAATTCTTCTTATTGCTTCTTCTCTTGCCTGCGAATCAACGGCATCTTTGCCTTGGGCTTCAACTATTTTATTCCAATCCTGCCCCTGGCGCTCAGCTGCAGCTTTGGTTTCCGCAAAAACAGCGTCAATTTCCCTTTGAATCATGGATTCTTGAATATCAATTTTTGCTTCATTTAAAACTTTATTAAAAATTGCTTCCATTTTACGTTTTTCATTTTCCGTATTAACCGAATTTTCAATATATTTTGAAATATCTTCTTTAAGAGCTTCCGCCGTTTCAAACTTGCCGACTTTTTTTGCAAGTTCATCCGTTAATTCGGGTAAAATTCTTGTTTGAATTTCATGGAGTTTAATTTTAAACTGTGCTGGTTTTCCCTTCAGGGTTTCTTCCATGTAATTTTCGGGGAAAGTTACATCAATAGTAAACTCTTCTCCTTTTTTATGCCCGACAATAGCTTCCGCAAAACCCGGGATAAAATTTGAATGCCCTAAATCAAGTGTATAATTTTTGCCTGCGCCCCTGTCAATTGCTTTTCCGTCAACAAAGCCTTCAAAATCAATTAAAACAAGGTCTTTATCCGTTGCTGCTCTGTCTTCTTCAACATTTTTAACGGTTGAAAAGCGGTTTCTTATAGCGTCAAGTTCAAGCTCAAGAGCATTATCGGGAACATTATATTGTTCAAATTCAACCGTAACATCTTTATATTGACCCAATTGAACTTCGGGTTTTAATTCAACTTTTGCGCTGATTGTTAAATCATCGCCCAAATTAAAGTTGAAAGATTCAATTGATGGCTGCGTTGCAACTTCAAGTTTATTTTCATCAACCGCTTTATTGAATTCAAACGGGAACAAATCTTCAACAACCTGAACTTTTATTCTTTCAATTCCCAAATATTTTTCAACAACATTTTTAGGGGCTTTTCCTTTTCTGAACCCCGGAATATTAACATGCTGCGACATTCTTTTAACTGCGGCATCATATGCTTTTTGAGCCGTTTCTTTATCTACCGTGATGTCAATTTTTGCCGTATTTTTCTCTAAAATCTCTAATTTGCTTGTCATTTTACACCTTTATATTTAACTAATGATTTATTTTAGTATAACTTAAAAATAAAAAACATGGTCAATTTGATGTATAATTTTTGATTATGAACGACAGCGAAGTATTGGATAAAATAAAAAACAAATTAATTATCTCGGTTCAAAGCGCAAAAAACGAGCCTTTAAATAATGAAATTGCAATGAACGCACTGATAGATACGGTCATATTACTGGGTAAAATTGACGTCCTGAGGCTGGCAGGCGTCAGGGACATTAAAAACACGAAAGAAAAATATAAAGATAATGTTGTTGTAATAGGAATTACAAAACCGGATATAATCCCCGTTAATTATAAAGAAATTGTTTATATAACACCTGCTCTAACCGACGCAAAAAGCTTAATTGAAGCAGGCGCCGATATTATTGCGCTTGATTCAACAAAAAGAAAAAGACCGAATAACGAAAGCTTAAAAACAATAATAGATTTTATACATTCAAAAAATAAACTTGTTATGGCGGATATTTCAACGTTTGATGAGGCAGAATATGCATTTAATCTGGGGGCGGATATAATTTCAACAACATTATCCGGCTACACGAAAGAAACGGAAAATAACCCCGAAACACCCGATTTTAAACTTGTTGAAAAATGCAAAAAAGAATTAAACTGCCCCGTTATTTTGGAAGGAAAAATAAAAGATGAATCGGACGTCAAAAAAGCGTTCGAATCGGGCGCATATGCGGTAGTAATAGGTTCAATGGTAACAAGACCGCATAAAATTATAGAAAATTTTAAAAAAGGATTGATAAATGGATAAAAAAGCGCTTGGAATAGACATAGGCGGAACAAAAATATTCTATGCATTAATTAACGATAAAGGCGAAATCATAAGCGAAATAAAAAAAGAACATACCCCCAAAACCGCATCCGAAATAGAAAAAAAATTAAAAGAAATAATAAAAAAATATGAAAATGAAATAAATATTGCGGGAATTGCAACCGCAGGGGCGGTTAACCTTGATAACGATAAAATTTTAAGTTCGACCGCCAACATGCCTGAAAATTACAGAAAAATTGATTTTAAAAACTTAAGCGAAAAAGTTAAAATTTTTATTGAAAATGACGCAAATTGCGCGGCACTTGCGGAACATAAAACGGGTGTTGCAAAAGAATATGATAATTGCGTGGTCTTAACCCTGGGGACCGGTGTCGGGGGCGGAATAATAATAAATAACGAACTTTTAAAAGGAAAATCGGGAGCAGCCGGAGAAATGCATTTTAAATTATCAACGGATAAAAAACGCTTATGCACCTGCGGCGCTTATGATTGTTTTGAAATTTACGCTTCCGGCAAAGGGCTTCAATTAACGTATAAAGATTTAACCGGGCTTGATTTAACAACGTATGAAATAATCGAAAAATATAATAATAATGAAAAAGATGCAATTAATGCGCTTATAAAATGGAATGAATATATAGCGGCAGGCGCACTTTCTTTGAATAACATTTTTGATACCGATATAATCGCACTATCCGGGTCTATGGCACAATTTTGCGATGTAGAATTTATAGAAAATTATGTAAATAAATATACGGTAACAACAAAAACAAAAGTCAAATTAAGTGAAGCCGGAAATTATGCGGGGCTAATCGGTGCTTCAATTCTGGCGTTTAAAAAGGCGTACGGTTTTTAAAAATCACAAGTTCCCTTGTATAATTTTCATCCAAAGGAAGATTATATTTTATAAAGCTTAATTCACAAAGCTCGGCGTATTTTTGAGCCGCTTCATATGCTTCCGTTTCTGCCGTTTTTGCCTTATAAGATATGAAATATCCGTCTGTTTTTAAATGTTTTTTTGAATATTTCCATATATCTTTAATTTTTCCGACCGCCCTGTTTACTACAATGTCAACGTCCAAAGGCGGATAATCCTCGACTCTTGTCAGCATCGGTCTTAAATTTAAAAGTTTTAATTCCGATTTTACGTAATTTATAAAATTAATTTTTTTTGCAACGGAATCCATCGCAATAATATTCTTATCTGGATAAAAAATTGATAATATGACGGAAGGAAACCCTCCGCCGCAGCCGACATCAAGAATTGTTCCCGAAGCTAAAAATTTATCAAATAAAACTACGGACAAAGAATCTATGATATGTTTTTCAAAAAGAAATTCAATATCATTTTTGCTCATTAAGTTTGTATGCGAATTATATTCAACAAATAATTTAATAAATCTTTCCGTTTTGGAAATTGTTTCATTGTCCGTTTCAATATTATAGAGTTTTTTAATTAAATTAATTCGGGCTTCTGTCATATAATTCTTCCATTCCTCTGAATACAAAATCGCCTAATTTTACTTTCATGTCATTAATTCTTGTTGTAATTCTGTCAAGATTTTCTTTTGAAGCGGATGAACCCAATTGGTTTTTAGCCTGAAAATAACAAATCAGAGCCTGCTCGTTTTGTTTGGAGTCGTAATAAAAATCACCGAGTTCCAGTAATGAAATTGCAATTTCAAAAGAATTGCCCGACTCTCTTGCATATTCAAGCGCAGTTAAAAGATAATCATAAGCTTTATCGTTATCGATGTTTTTATAAATTGAGGCTATATTTCTTGCAATGTAGTAAGTATCCGTTAAATTATTTCCGTCTTTTGAAAGCTCAAAAGCATTCAGCAATAATCCCGACGCTTCATCATTATTTCCCATATCCGCCAAAATTACACCGGAATTGGTGTAAGATTTAACGAGATAAACATCGTTATTTGAAGTTTTTGAATATTTAACGGCGTTTTTATAATAAACAAGCGCTTCATCATAATATGCGTTTTCATCATATTCGTTTGCAAGCTTATAGCAAATTTCAGGCATAAGAGGATCTTTTTCGTCATTTATTAAAATCATTAAGTCAAAGGCTTTTTTATATTCTTCAATACATTTGTCAAAATTATTTTCAAGTTCAAAAATTTCACCCAGTGATAAATGCGCATAAGCTAAAATTCTGTCTGAAATTTGCCCCTCTTTTTTAATTATTTCCTCATATGCATTTTTAGCTCGTGAAAATGCATAAAGTTTTTTATAAATTTTACCTATTTCAATCCTGTACCTTGCAAAAGAATCAATATCGCCTTCCGTTAAAACAATCTCGCAAAGCTCCCTTAAATTTGAAAGAGCGGAATTATAATCGTTAATTTTAACGGAATTACGGGCAATTTTAGAATAAACGGTAATTTTTTCATCCGTCGTTTTAGCAATGGTTTTTGCTTCTTTTAAGATATCGATTGCTTCCTGAAATTTATATTCTTTTTCATTATTTATCGCTTTTTCTATAAAAGTTTCAAATAAAGAAGGTTTAGGAGCAATAATTTTTTCTTCAAATGGTTTGGCTTGATTTTTTTGTTTTTCTTCCCTTCTTTTTGAAAGTGCTCTTCCGCTCATTGACCTGTTTTGCATATTTCCCGTAACAAACCACTGCGGATTTGTGCTTTTTACCTGTGCAACATAGCTGAAAGCGGGCGCCGGGTTAATTTTTGCAACTTTTGGAAGTTTTTCTTTTAATTCTTTAATTAATTCCCTTATACATTCTCTCGATAATCTTAAAATTCTGTCTTTCGGGCTTTTTTCCAGCTCATTTTCATAAATTGAAATTAATTTATTAAACATTGAAACTTTGTTTTGAAGGCTTAAATTATCAAGAAAATAATTTCTGACATAAGATTTAATATAGTAAGTTCCGAAAAATTCCGAAATCATATACTTTGAAATTAAATATGGAACAAATTTTTCATCCCCGAGCCCGTATGATTCCATAAAAGACAAAGGCACATTATGATTAATGCATGCCAGATTTTCCAAAAAAGGATAATAGGTATTTGAAATTAAAGAAACCTGTTTATCCGTCATAAATTGTTCAAAAGAAATGTCTTTTTCTTTATACTCATCCAAAAATTCGCCTAATGTCATATTCAGGGAATCAAGATAAGATAAAACCATTTTTAAATAAAGCTCATATCCGCCCGTTGCATCGTAAAATTCTTTAATTAAAGAAGAATCGGCGCCTTCAAAAATGGTATTTATCAGCTCTTCAAATTTTTCATAAGAAATTTTATCAAAGAAAATCCTCTCGACGCTGACGGTCGGATATTCTATAAGCCTGCAAGAGGGGTTTTTTGAAATAATAATTATTTTTACGTTTTGAAACCCGGATATATGTAATAAAAAATCAATAACCTCTGAATCCTCGCTTACGGTTTCAAAATTATCAATAATAACAACTGAAGGATAATCAAGGTTTTGGAAATAAAAATTCACCTTTTCCATAAACCCGGTTTCCGGATTCTTCTTTAATGAAATTTTTTGTTTTATCGCATAGTGTTTGAAAGTGTCGTAAAAAGAAAGCAAAATGTCGTCAATTACGGTATTTTTAAAGCAAAGATGATGAAATTTTAATATATCGGCTTGAAAAATATTCAAAGCATGCTTTAAAACGGAAGATTTCCCCGAGCCTGAATATCCGTTAATGTATAAGATATCAGATTCCGAGTTCAAAAAGTCATGGATTTCTTGAATATAATCGTTGTAAAAATTTGTAAATAACTCATCCATGACTTTTATTTTAACCGATTTTATGTTATTAATCCAGACTTGTAAGGGAATTTAAAAATTGTTAAATAATGTAAAGTCTATTTTAATTTAGGTGGCAACAATTTTTATTTTCATGTGTTTTTTTATATGTGTGTTAGTCGTGGAGCGTTTTAATGCAATTCGATGTATCGAAACTGGAGAACATACCGAAGAATTCATATCTTGTCGTGCACAAAGATGTGGACACAGAGGATCATATTATAGAAAAGAAACCGACGACAGGCGCAAGAATTTATGCGGATAAACTCGTAAAAAGCTGCGTTTCTTATGTGCCGAAAGGTCTGTCAGGTTCAAAAAACAGTAATTTTTACGAATTTTTATCAATGGGAGCAATTCCCAATTTAGTCGGCTCTGCCATGTTAATTTTAATTTCTAACGCACTTAACGGTAAATACGGAGGAAGGGACAGTATTTTTGCCGGCATGAACGGTAAAAAAATGGCGGGCGGAGTTGTCCTTTTTGCAGCAGGCAAATGGCTCGGTAAAAAAATCATTGATATGGGCGTAAACGCAAAAACAGGGCTTAACATTGATATGAACTACAAGAAAAATGTTCATGAACTGCCTGAATACAAAGGCGACACGGACAATCTTGCGGTTGAGTTCCATAAAGTATATGAAAGTGTAGACTTCCCGAGACACGACTTAATCAAAAAACAGGGCGAACACAATAACCAGAGATACGAATATTATGATAAAGCGGCAGAAAAAATGGGCTATGAAAAACAACTGAACAGCCCTGATCAAACAGTAATACCGAAAATAAAAGAAGTTCAGGTAAAATCGACGGCCGCAAAAGCAATAAGCCCCTATATATGGGCGGCATTAGGCGTAAATATTGCCGCACAAGACGCATTCACCGGCGTATTCAAAAAGGGTATGACCGATAATGTACGTTCATTAAAAACATACAAAGAAATATTTAAAAATACTCTTGTTGCCGTTAAAGACAGTGTAAAATCGCTTGCCAAAACAAAAACGGGCAAATTCCTGTTCGGCGCCGCAATATTATCAAGTGCATTCGGCATAATTAATTCAACATCAAATTTCAAAGCAGAAAAAGAAAATAAAAAATCATCCGTCGACTACAAAAGTAAGTATATGGAGTTTTAATGCTTAACACCAACAATAATACA
Source organism: Candidatus Gastranaerophilales bacterium (assembly GCA_944325155.1). GTDB lineage: Bacteria > Cyanobacteriota > Vampirovibrionia > Gastranaerophilales > Gastranaerophilaceae > Galligastranaerophilus_A. The sequence continues at coordinate 119,798 of CALUYY010000001.1, forward strand.
AACAATCAAAGCATAATATTCAAAAGCATGGACTTACAGCAAAAGCTGCAGGACAGAAAAGTTTTTGACACGTTTTTAAGCAAAACGCAAAGTCAAAGAATTACCTGCGACAAACCGAGAGGACATCTTGTTAAAGAAAATCCGATTCAAATGTTCGGTTCAATGTTTGTCGACACCGCAAAAGATGTAAAAAATTTAGGCGAAGCAATAACAAACGGCACTTCAAACGACCATGAATTGGGCAGGATGAACGATCTTGGCATGAAATTGGGCGGTGCGTTAATTGCCGCAGGGTTAATGGGCACGAAAGCAACAACCAATAAAAAATTAATGGAATTATTCGGCTTCGGCACATTCTTCTCCGTTATGTCTTTATGGCCGAAAGTTGCAATTGATCTTCCCACTTATTTAATGCATGGCTTTAATCCTCACCAGAAATATATGGATTCGCAGGGAAGAAAGAAACAATTCTTCCAGGATAACCAGTATCTGCCCTGGGATGTCTGGACAAAAGAAGACATAAATAAAGTTGCGGACCGTATGGGTGTTCCCAAAAACATGAAAGACAGAGAAGAATATACAAAAGAAAAAATGCGCACAATTGCCCTTCAGGGAAATACATTATGGATGCTGTCCGCAGGTCTTGCAACACCTTTGTTTACTTCTCTTATCTGCAACAGAATTGAAAACGCCATTGAAGTTCCGACCGCAAACAGAGATCTTAAATCCATAGCAAATATGATTAATGCATCAAAATCTCAAGATACGATAGATGCCGTTGTATCATCCGATATATTTAAAGGACAGGATAAAGAATTTAAAGCATTAACCGACAGAATAAGAAGCGGAAATATAACCAAAGATGAACTTGTAAAAAAACTTCAAGGTCTTATAAATATTACATCCATGACAAATTCCGATTCAAAAGGATACGACCTTGTCAAAAATGCGCTTAAAGATGACACCGAAAATGTTGCAAAAGATATGGTTGAAAGATTGTTTGTGCCGAAAGGAAATTCAAAAGGCGCATTTGAAATAACGGATCGGCTTGTTGAATTTGTAACAAACAACAGCAAAGATAAGGCAGATATCGATAAAGCAAGAGAACTGCTTAAAAAAGCTTCAACCATAGCTTTTGAAAAAACGGGCAAAAATGATGTTAATCTGATTATGCAGATTGCGGCTTCAATTGCAAGAAGCGATAAAGACTTAAAAGATTTAGGCTGGATACAATCAAACATACTTGCAAAAGATAATAAAGATTTTCTGACAAGACTGAAAAGCATAACGGAAATCGGCTTATTTATGGATAAATCAGAATTATCACACTGTGCCGACACGCTTGACGAACTGTATTCAAAAGGTATTAAACCCGCACAGGCACAGGTAAGATTGTTTGGTGAGGGACTAAGAAAGCTGGATCAGGTATCAGGCGTTAAATACAATAAAGTCGTTGAAACGCTGATACGCCAAATGAATTTAAGCGGTTCCGAAATTAACACAATTAAACATAATGCCGATTTTTACGGAACAAGCATTATGGATATACTTAAATCGCATATAGGCGACATTGCCGAAAATGACGAAAGTTTTGATAAAACGGTTAAAGCACTTTTAAAAAGCGCAGAACAAATTGAAACCGTGGTTGATAAATCCTCACGCCGAAAAGCGGCATTTGCGGCACTCACCGGACAAACCTCATCCGATACGGATTGGGGGTCATTAATTAAAGGTATTTTTGATGATTCCAAAAAATCCGGCGCAAAAACAAAATTCACGGAAAGATTCAAAACCGCAAGAGAAATATTAAAAAATAAAGCAAACAACAAAACAAGAAGTATAGAAACCACGTTTAACGCACTTTCGGAAGCTTTAAACGGCGGTCTTAAAGATACGTCTAAAAACGTGGAGGGAATTTTTGAAGGCGCTTCGGGCACCAAACTTGCACAAAACCTTGCCTCGGGCTTTAATGGAAAAGCTTTGGATCAGGCAATGAGCAACATAGATTCCGTTAACGGTATGATAAACAGAATGTTAAGCGGACTTGAACTTGAAAAAAGAATTAAAAGCACGGGCGATGACAGCTTGATTAACAGCTGGATTAAACAGGTGCAAGAAAGCGGCTATAAAGGCAAGTTCTCCGTAATTGACGAATCCAACATGGAAGAATTCTTTGATAATTGCAGACGGGTTGTATGGAATTCAACATACGGAGACGCCATGAATAAATTCCACTTTGACGGCAACGGAAAAGAATTTGAAAGTCTGCTCAAAGCAATTTTCCCCGATACAAGTTCAATTAAAGAAGAAGTCGGCAAATGGAACAAAAGAGCAAGAGAAATTGCATCCGGCTGTTACAGCGTACCCTTCCCGCAGCTTAACAAACCGGTTGAAGATGCAATCACAAACAGCGTGGATTATAACAAATTCGGACAATCGTTATTTGACGCGGTCAAAAATAAAGCAGACCAGTTATATAATAACAGAACCTGGATGAAAGTATTCGGCGGTCTTGCAATTGCAACCGGAGCAATAACTTTAATTTCACAACTGTTCTTCGGAAAAGTTAAAAACGAACATTTATACGGCAAAGATACATTTGAGGGCGGAAACACAAATGTCAATAAATAACGTACAATTTAATCCTTATATTAATGCTCAAAACGGGTATCAATACCAAACGGCGCCCGTACAAATTCAAGCGCCCGCTTATCCGCCTTATGCAATTCAACAAAGCGCATATTCAATGCCTAATGCTTCGGTTTACTCCGCACAAAATACAACGCCTGCAAAAACACAAAATACAATACCCGTAAGCAGTTTGCTGCAAAACTATTTAAAGGCAAGCGGAAAAGATGTAAACAAAGCAAACGAACTGATGAATGTAAGCTTAAATACAAATTCAACAGAGCCCGTTTGGCACAACAATCTTAAAGATAATTTAAGAAAAGGTAAAGCAAATATAATGGCGGTTATCCCGAGAACCATGAGCGCAAAAGACACTGACGGCAACGCTCTTATTCAAGACGGCGAAGTAAGGGGCAACTTTGTTAACGCAATCGAAAGATTGGACGATTTAAAAGCTATGGGAATTAACACGCTCCATATACTTCCCATTCATCCGACGGGAAAAACAAAAGCAATGGGAACCGCAGGTTCGCTATACGCACCCGATGATTTCTTATCAATAGATCCCAATTTAAAAGACCCCAACACGGAAGGTTCCGTTGAAGATCAATGCAAAAACTTTATTAAAGAATGCCACAAAAGAGGGATTTCCGTTATGCTTGACCTTCCGAGCTGCGCAAGCGTAGACTTTGCAAAAAAACACCCGGAACTTATGGCATACGAAAAAGACGGTTCCGATAAAACCCCCGGCGGCTGGCAGGATATCAGAATGTTCAGAGTCTTTGACGATGAAGCAACAAGAAAATTAAATCCGCATCTTTTGGAACTTCATAAAAAATATGTGGATATGTGTATAGATTTAGGCTTTGACGGCATAAGAGCAGACGTAGGCAGAGCAAAACCCGCTGAATTTTGGGATATTATAATTCCTTATTCAAGAACAAAAGACCCGAATTTCGGATGGCTGGCAGAAACTTATACTTACGAAGACGCTTCGCCTCAATTAAATATGCCTCATGACAGACCCATAGAATTATTAAAAGCGGGCTTTGACTGTTACTACGGTCAATATCATATATTTGACCAATGGACAAAAGCGTCCGATTTAAGAAACTACTTAAACGAACAAATTGATATGCAAAAAAGTTTCAGTGATAAACAACCGAGAACTCTTATAGGCTCTTTCTCGACTCATGACGACCAGAGCCCGATGTTCTACGGCGGCTCACCCTGGGTACAGTTTACAAGCATTTTGCAATCAACGCTTCCTTTGTGCAACCCCTACTTTGTAGACGGCGTACAATCGGGCGATTATTATTTATACCCTTACGAACACGCATATGCCCCCGAAACCCAGACGGATACTCACGAATGCGTTGTTCACAAAGGAAGAATAGATATTTTTAACCCCTCAAGACAACCCGGTGGCAACAACCCGGAAATCGGAAAACAGATGACAAATATGCTTAACTTAAGAAACAATGAATACAACGACGTTATTACAAAAGGCTCAATCTGCTGGTTAAAACCGGAACCCGATAACGACCAGATTATTGCATTTGCAAGACAATACGGAAACAAAACCCTTCTTGTAATCGGCAACAGAAACATCAACCACAGAACAAGCTCGACATTAGAACTTAAAGACATAAAAGAAGGACAGCAATTAAAAGATTTAACACTGCCTTACGGCGAAAAAAGCTACTTCCAGACCGCAGACGGAGAATTAAAAGTTGATTTGGCGCCTTCTAGAATCCATGTTTTTGAAATCAATGCACCCAACATCGAAAGCGATTCGTTTGACGTGTCAAAATTCGTAAACGGCAAGTACACAAAAGTTAAATAGCACAATTTATAAACCGCCCTAAAGTTTTATAAAAAAAATACGATATTAAAAACAAAGGGCAGGTTTATTTAAAGGAAACAAGGAGCAATAATATCGTGAACATATCACCAATAGACAATTCAGGCAGCATTAAAAACCCCAAAAATGTTGCATTTACGGGACAAAAAAAATTAAAAGACGATATGGGAAATGCGGTATTAAGGCTTACCGTTCCGCCGCAGATTAAACTTGAAAAGGACGAATACCTCGGAGTTGAACTTGTAAGCATGTATGATTTCGGTCCCGACGGCACATACGGCGTAATGGCCGGAGAAGATTTTCCGGTCAAAGTTGACACTGACAGCTCATTTAAGAACGGCAAAAAAAATTATATAGATATAAACCTTAAAGATTATGCTTTTGATAATGCGGGCGAATTCGGATACAGATTTATCGTAACCGATAAAGACGGAAACATAAAACGTGCCTACGATGACGGTATCGGAACAACAATAGAAACCGAAAACAAAAACAGATACACTATCGTATCCACAAGACAAGGTACGCAGCACCCGAAAGGCGCCATGATGCACATCTTTACGGATTCTTACGGTGTTGCAAAAAATCCCGCCTCAAATAAAAAAGAAAAAGGGACCCTGACTCCCATTGCAACCCAGGATGAAGTTGAAGATTTTAAAAGAACCCATTTTAACAGAGCGGGCGGCACAATAAAAAATATAACGAGAGAACTCGGCGAAGACGGCGAACTGTCGCCCTACGGCTACATAATGACAACACCTCTGATTGGCGGAGGAAGCGTATCATCACATGGTTATCACCCCAAAAACCATTTTAAAACAACGGAAGGCGTCGGCACAAAAAAAGATTTTATGGATCTTTTAACAAAATGTTTCGATGAAGGCAAAGGTTATGTCCTTGACGGTGCATTTACAAGCCAGGGATATGAGGGGCTGCAATTAAATCATGCAATGAAGTGGTTTGATTCGCCTTTTAAAGACTGGTTTAAAGTTTCAAAAGACAACGACGGAAATGCGTCTTTCAAACTTGCCGTACTGCCCGATAATGCAAATGAAAATGCGGCCGTAAGAATAGTTAACCCCAAAAACGTTGAAGGGGTTAAATATGATAAAACAAAACCCAGCTATATACAGTTTTACGATAAAAGGCTCGCAACCAAAGAACAGCTCAGCGATGCCGATAAATTAATCGACGCATACGACAATAAAAACACGGAAGACCCCTATGAAATAACAATTCATCAGGACGCAATTCTTCCTTATTACTTTGAAATCAACCCCGATGATGCGCCTTTTAAGGGCAAAGCTTACGCAACCTTTAAGGAGCTTGAAAAAAGCGGACAGCTCGGACAGGTTTTATCTCCCGACAACACTCCTTTTAAATTCGTAAGAAAAGGACAACAGGGCGGTTTTACGGGATGGGACGGAAATGTCGATCTTGTAAAAATGAATTTATCCTGCCATAACGGAACAAATTCGGAAATTGAAGGCTCCAATCAGGCAAGAAATTATATGTATAAAGTTGCAAGATATTGGACCGAAGAAACAAGAAATGCAATTATGCTGCATATTATGGACACAATAAGGTCAAAATCAAATCTTCCCAAGGAAGACAGAAAAGAGCAGCTTAATGAATATTTCTCCGGAATTGAAGAAACATACGGCATAGAAAAAGGCACACTGGGTAAAATATACGCTAAAATTCAGGCCGAAAGCCGTGCAATTGAAAAAAATATCCCCTTAAAAGACATAGAAAAAAGCTATAACTATAAAATTGCCGATGATAAAAGAGACGGCAGAATTTTTATAAGAGATGAGATGTTTGCATTTCCTCTTGAATCGTTAAATATGTCGCCCGAGCTTCTTGCCGTGTTATCAACGCCTTATATAACCCCGAGACCGACAAAAGATACGGATCCTGCGGCAAGTAACGAACAAATATATCAAGATGCAATAAAAAGCGGCGAATTGTTGGATACGATGGATGAAGTTTACGCTCAAATATACAGAACCCTGACCGACATTATGAGCGAAATTGACATTGAAAATAAAAATAATAATGCAAGTATACAAAAAAGGCTTCTCAAAAGAGATAATGCAGACTCAATTAATTTAACACCTTACGGCAAATATTTCATCTCAAGCGCCATGGGTGATATAATGACTTTTTTTGTAACGGAAAGTCTTTTTGAAGACACAAAATACAATAATCTGTCTAAGGACGGAAAAATTGTATATACGAAAGAAAATTTCTTAAACGGAACCTACGGAAATTCCGAAGAATTAACATTAAAAAAACTCGGCATATCAGGTGCAAACTCTTCAAAAGAAGAAGCAAAACAAATTGCACGCAAAATGCTTGACGGTATCAGAAACTTAAAACATGACAAACCTGAAGAATACCGCAGCTTTATTAAATATTTAAAAGATGAATATTTGGACAGATCAATTGAAGAATACAAAATGGCAGAAGTTATAACCGACCAAACCGGAGCCGGGCTTAACTGGCGTTTTGATGCAGCAAAAGACGTTGCGGATTGGTTTGATGTTAAAGACAAAGAAACGCTGACATCGGAAACCGCATGGGAAGATGTTATAGGCTTTTGGACACCTTTTGTCGAACAGGTAAGAAATATAAACGATTCCTCATATATTATAGGCGAAGTAACTTCTTTGGGTGAATTTGACAATTATGACTGGGGAAAATATAAATTAGCGCCCAAAGAAAAAATTGACGGCACATGGGACGGGCTTAAAGCAGAGCGTGCATATTATGAAGAAACCGGCGTTACAACGGGAAGCAACTATAATGTTTATTTTGGCCTGTACCCTAAATTATTCGGAAAAAATATTGAAAACGGCACAATGGATGACGGCACATTCAGATCGATATCAAAATTCTTAAATCAATCGGATAATTTTATAAACCCGCCTCAGGGTGCAAACGTTACGCAGGAATTTGTACAACAAAGCCATATCTTCCTTGACAACCATGATAAACCGAGAGCGGCGCACCTTATGTCGCTTGATTCGGAATTATTCTGGAGCAACTTTAAAAATAACAAACAAAGCGATATTAAATCTGCGGAAAAATATCTGCAAAGAGATTTTACGCACACAATAACAAAACAAGACGGAACAACGGAAGTAAAAAAAGTAATTGATGATGACGTAAGTTCAAAAGCGGTTGCGGTTGCAAAAAGGTATTATGAAGCGCTTGACCATGAAGCAAAACAGCAGGGAATCAAAGATTCCGATATTGAAATAATTAAAAGCGCGGTATCACATCTTGCAAACGGTTATAAATATAAATCGGACGAAAAAATTCCTGACTTCATAAAAGCGGAATCATTCGGAAGCACGCCTTTTGAAATTACCGTCCGCCACGTTATGGAACAGGCAAAATCAATGGGGCTTAAGATTAGCGGCGATACCGAAAAACATCTTACCGATTCTTTATTAAAATACATAACGGAACCCTACACAACAAAACAAATTGCAATCTGGGAAATGATGACGGGCACCACAGGCACACCCACTCTGTTTGCGGGAGATGAACTTGCACAAACCGGAAGCGAAAGAAGCTCCAAAAACTGGGATTTAGGCTGCAGAAATCTCGTAAGGCATGATTGGCTTCAGGGCGATGACGGCAAAGGTTATGCAAAAAGCTTTAATAAAAGGCTTAATGCCGTAACAAATCTGCATAAACAAAAAGGAATGCAGCCTTTAATTGACGGCATCCCCGTTGTTATACCCGCAAAATCGGCTCAAGCCTTTTCAGATAGGGAGTTCTTTGAAATTTTAACGCCGGAAGTGCTCTTAAACGGAGTTAAAAAACTTGCAGGCAATGAAAATCAAGATGACGCACTTAAAAATTTAAGAACAATATGCAAGCCGTTTATACAAAATGCCGATAAAATGAGTAAAGATGAACTGTTGGCAGAACTTGAAAAAACGTATAAAGACAACAAATTAAAGGCAAAACTTTCTTCAAGCTACGAACAAATTAAAAAAAATAACGAAGGGTTATATGACTGGATTAAAAAAAACACGTTGACGGAACAATCGACGGAAATAGGCGGTGTATACAAATATAACGACAAAAACGAAGCCGTATTAAGTATTTATACAAACGCATATATTTCAGAAGACCCGAACGCTCCGCTTTTACAGCCTTATCAGGTTCCTGACGATAAAAAACCGACGGTATCGGATATAAGACTTTTAGATAAAGAAGGCAGACTTTTAGATAAAGAAGGAACAATTTATACTCTTGTTTCATATAAGAAAAACCACGGGAAATATATAGATAATACCGAATACGTTCTTCAAAAAGACGGAAGTCTGAAAAACAAAGACGGCAAAAATGATATACTGGATTCAACCGTAACCTTCTTTAAAAAAGGCAAAAAATCTTCCGACACTGTTACGTTCAAAGGAAGAAAAGTATACTCTTCCTACACAAGACCCGTAAATTAGACTATTTAAACTTCGGAAAAACGATTAAGCCTTTATTATCAAGGCGCCATCTCATCCAGCCCGTTTTTGTTACATTGTCGTATCCTGTCAGTTTAACAAGAATCCAATCGCCTGATATAAGCCAAAGGGCAATGTGTTTCGGATAATAAAAATCATCGAGTGCCGGTTTTATCTCGTTTGGCGCAGGGTATAATTTTTTATATTTATCGTCAACATTTCTAAATAAATAAAGACCGTATTTTCTTCCGTATGTATCAATTAAATTTTCCCACGGAATAAAATCAATTGATTCGGATTTTTTAATCCATCCGAAAAGTTTTCTTGATTGGTCATAACATATATAATACCATTCATCCGTATCATATTCGACACTGAACAGTGCCGTCTCTTTTTCGCATACATAGGCAACAAAAGAATCGTCGGCAAGACATTTTTTAACACCTTGTTTTTTGCAGTCAAAATAGTTTTTATCAATTTGAAAAATTGCAAGAGGTTTTGAATCGGTATTGTTGTCAGGATAAACGGTAATATTTCCCCTGACGCTAACGGCGCCGATTCCGAAATGCGAAATCGAATTTGTATAAGCAGGCATATAATCCGCAAAAGAAGGATTAAAAGAAAATAAAAAAACAAAGAATAAAAATAAAAATTTCTTCATACCAAATATTATAATTTGAAACTTTAAATGTAACAAATATAATATAAAATCCGTATATTATGCAATTATAAAAAAAGAAATATGTTTAATAATTTAAGGGAAAAAGTTACGGAAAAATAAAAATGGATTTTATAAATTCTGTTATCGGATTTAAAGGCATTGAAAAAACAAAAAATAAAGATATTAAGCCTAATGTACCCGTTAAAAGTAAACAAGATACATTTGAAAAAGAAACGGCGCAAGCATCCGGGACGGAATTAAAAACATATAAAGCAGCTCCGAAAACAAATATCAGGTTCGGCAAAAAGGAAGGATTTTGTTTGGGGGCGGGAATTGCTGCCGCTGCCGGAGTAATAGCGCTTTGTGTACAGGGGGCAAAAAACGGCAATTTTCAAAAAACAATAAGTTTATTAAAAGAAGAAATTTCAAGCAATAACCGCACAATAAGACATCTGCAGGATGAAATAAACGGTTTAAGCGAAGAAAGAAGCATACAGGATGAAACGGTAAATGAACTTGTAGTCAAGTTAAGCGGCTTAAGAACCAGACTTGAAGATATTGCGGCGGAAAATCAAAATTCGGGTATAAAAACGGATTTTACGGAACAATACAGAGAAATGATAAAAAAAGCCGGATTAAATTATGACCCGATATCAGACGCACCGAAGCAAACAAAAGAAAGCAAAAAAATATTTAATTTAATATTCAGAAAAATTGATGCACCCGACAGCTCAAAAAAACCCGATGAATACACAAAAGGTTTAATTTCAAGACTCAAATCGGGGGAAGATATAATTATTCCGCAGGCAAAAAAATCAAACACAAGAGAAGATATAATAAAAGCAAGCCTTGAAAGCACGGATTCAAGCTTATTTAAAATAGGACAATATGAGCCTGCGGCAATGAAATTAAATTACGGAAAAAGAACAAACTGGTCAAATGAAAAAATTTCAAGAGATATTATGCAGAATTTTTACGATGCAAATAACCATACACTTGATGGTGTCGGTGTTGCAATCAAAAGTGTCAACGGCGGATATAAAGTAAGAATAACGGGTAACGGAGTATATAATTGCGCAGAAATGCTTGAATTAGGCTCCGGAAGCAAACTTGCCCAAAGTCCGTATAATGCGGGCGGCTTTGGAGAAGGCTCAAGAATTGTTGTCGCAAACCTTTTGGGACAGGGAAAAACAAGCGCCGTGCGCTACGGAAGCGCAGACTGGCAAATTGAATTTGCACCGAAAGGCGGCTCAATCGTAAGAAAAATTGAAAAAACGGATAACCCCTCAGACGGCAATTTTATGGAATTTACGACAAATGACCAAGGGTTAGTCGAAACACTTTTAAAATCAATAAATTATTTTAAAAATTCAAACAACCCCGATTTTAGTGATTTAACATACGAAAGTAAAGATTTTGCATTTAGAATTTTATCCCCGGGAGAAAAAGGCAATCTTTATTTAACGCAAAGATTTGAATGCAGGGCGGCAGACAGCTGGGATGAATCTTGCGAAGGATTAAATTTAATCTTTAACAGAAAACCCGACAGCGAAGAATTTAAAAACCTGACGGGAAAACTTTTCCGGACGGGACGAGACAGAGCATATCTTACAACGGACGATATATACGATTTAACAAGATATTTTTGTAAAGATATGTCCGATGAAGAACTTTTAACATCTGTAATTAAAACGCAAAATTTCTGGTCCGAGGCAAGAACGCCGTTTAAAGAAGATGAAATTAAAGCATTTATGAAATCGCTTATAAAAACGGCACAGGAAAGAGGCTTAAGCATTGATTTCAAAGAAGCAAAATTATGCGAAGCAACAAGATATATAAGCGATGATGTCAAAAAATATTTGCAAAGCGAAGGATATACATTTGTTGACCCTTCTCTTGAGCTGTCAAAAATAGGACTTCAAACATCATCTCAGGTGTTAGACATTTTATCGGCGCACACACCTCTGAAACCAACGCAAAGAGAAATTCAAAGACTGAATATTCTTGAAAAAGCAACGGAGGCAATACAGGAAGGATTGCAAAATTCATACGCCGTAAAATTCAAAAAATATTTTGAAGAAGCAAAACCTTTTATAACATTTGATAATGATATATCATGCAGAATATTAATCGGAAAATTAAAAAAATCAGGCTTATTTAACAATGACGCATTTTTGAAAAAATATGAAAATGCAGACATGGTAAGCAAAGAAGAAATAATGGAATTTACGCATGATTTTACGGACTTTTTATCGAGAAATTCCAAAGAATCAAGTTTAAATGACGAAGAAGGAATAAGGACGCTTGCGGAAATTTTAAAAACCTGCATAAGAAACAAAGAAGGCAGAGAAAAAGAATTCTTGAAATTGATGGAAAATTTAAGCGGTATACAAACAATTTCAAAAAGTGATATTAAAAAGCCGAGATTTGTCTTTGACAGAAAGAAAGAATTTTCAACAACAACTTTGGGTGAAGCCATAATTGATGAAAAAATTAACGGCGACAGACAATATATGGGACATTGGGTAGACAGAAGCTATCTTAACGAAGGAAGCTTTTACGAGCTTGTTGCAACATGGCTTCATGAAATAACACATAAATCGGGAGGCGACGGCACAAGTGCATTTACATACAAATTAACCGACTTAATAGAACAATTAACGGAAGCCGTGTCATCAAACGAAACAACAAGATTGAAACTTTCCGCACTTGAAAAAGTATTTAACGAAACATAAAGAATTTTTAAATTAACATATAAGAAGCGTTTTTATTGTTACGAGATGTAAAGTTTCTAACTTGACTATACGCATTGAGGGAGTATGCTTAAATAAGCTAAAATTGTCATGATTATGGATAAATTTCACTTATTTTATAGTCCGATGATTTTATTAAACCAAGCAAAGGCAACGATTATTCAGCTGAATTAACAATTGTAATTACATATATTAGAGGTATTTAGATGTCAAAAACACAATATGCTAACCGAGTTACTCCTATGGGCATACCACCGACCCGTTTGAGTGAACTTCCCGACTTGATTGAAATACAGAAAAAATCATTCGAATGGTTTTTAAAAGAGGGTTTAAAAGAGGAATTACTTTCATTTTCTCCCGTTAAAGATTACACGGGCAGACTTGAATTACATTTCCTTCCCAACTATACATTTGATAACCCCAAATATACAATTGAAGAAGCAAGAATTCACGATTCAACCTATTCAAAACAGTTAAAAGTTATGATGAGGCTTGTTAACCGTGATTCCGGGGAAATTAAAGAACAGGAAGTATACATAGGCGATATTCCCACAATGACCGATAAAGGTACATTTATCGTAAACGGTGCGGAACGTGTTATCGTATCGCAGATTGTAAGAAGCCCCGGCATCTATTATAAAAAAGAAGTCTCCCCGACCGGAAAACGTTTATATAACGCAACTTTAATTCCTAACCGCGGCGCATGGCTTAAAATCGAAACGGATTCAAACGACCTTGTATACGTTAAAATCGATAAAAACAGAAAAATTTTAGCAACGACTTTATTAAAAGCTCTGGGTATCACCCCCGTTGAAATGGAAACGTTATTTACACATTTTGAATTCTTAAAGAAAACTCTTGAAAAAGATACGACAAAATCAACGGATGAAGCTTTAATTGAAGTTTATAAAAAATTAAGACCGGGCGATCCGGCGTCTGCCGCAGGCGGAAGATCAATCTTGGAAGCAAGATTTTTTGATGAAAAGAAATATGACATAGGAAAAGTCGGCCGTTATAAATTAAATAAAAAACTCGGCCTTAACCTTCCCGAAACCCAAAGAACGATAACAATACAAGATATCGTTGCGGCGGTTGAATATTTAATTAACTTAACCTATGACGAAGGCGTTCTTGATGATATCGACCACTTGGGCAACAGAAGAATAAGATCGGTCGGCGAACTTTTACAAAACCAATTCAGAGTAGGTTTATCAAGAATTGAAAGAATTGTTAAAGAAAGAATGACCCTTCAGGATTCGGAAACTTTAACACCTTTGAACCTTTTAAACGTTAAACCGTTAAATGCGGCAATTAAAGAGTTTTTCGGTTCATCACAATTATCACAGTTTATGGATCAGACAAACCCGCTTGCCGAATTAACACACAAAAGAAGAATATCGGCCTTAGGCCCCGGCGGTCTGATGAGAGAACGCGCAGGTTTTGCGGTTCGTGATATTCATCCCTCACAATACGGACGTATCTGCCCGGTTGAAACTCCCGAAGGTCCGAACGCCGGTCTTATCGGCTCTCTTGCAACACACGCAAGAGTTAACGACTACGGCTTTATCGAATCTCCGTTCTTTGTTGTTAAAGACGGTGTTGTAACAGATGAAGTCCACTATTTAACGGCAGATGAAGACGAAAATTATCGTGTGGCTCCCGCCGATGTTCAACTGGATGAAAACAGAAGAATTATTGAGCCCTTTATACCCGTAAGATATCGTTCCGAATTTACGATGGGCGATTCCAAAAAGGTTGACTACTTCGGTGTTTCACCTATTCAAATTATCTCGGTTGCAACGTCGTTAATTCCTTTTATCGAACACGACGACGCTAACCGTGCATTAATGGGCTCCAACATGCAACGTCAGGCAGTGCCTTTGTTAATTACGCAAAGACCTGTTGTAGGAACGGGCTTAGAAAAAAGAGCCGCAAAAGATTCAGGCATGGTGTCCGTTTCCGATTGCGACGGCACGGTTGTAAGGGTAGTCGGTGAAGAAATCCACATTAAAGATAAAGAAGGAAAAATTCACCAGCACCAATTATTAAAATATGTAAGATCAAACCAAGACACCTGTATTAACCAAAAACCGATTGTAAGAGCGGGCGATGAGGTTAAAAAAGGCGATGTTATAGCAGACGGCGCTTCGACAAATATGGGCGAGCTTTCATTGGGTAAAAACGTTCTTGTTGCGTATATGCCCTGGGAAGGCTACAACTACGAAGATGCTATTTTGTTATCCGAAAGATGTGTTCATGATGATGTATTCACATCAGTTCACATTGAAAAACTTGAAATCGACGCACGTCAGACAAAACTGGGACCCGAAGAAATAACGAGAGAAGTTCCCAATGTTTCTGAAGATGCTGTAAGACACCTTGATGAAAGAGGTATCGTAAGAATCGGTGCAAGAGTATACGCAGATGATATTCTTGTCGGTAAAATCACACCTAAAGGCGAATCTGAACATCCGCCCGAAGAAAAACTTTTAAGAGCAATCTTTGCCGAAAAAGCAAGAGATGTTAAAGATAACTCTCTTAAAGTTCCTCACGGCGAAGGCGGAAGAGTAGTCGACGTTAAAGTATTTGACAGAGAAAAAGGCGATGAACTGCCGCCCGGCGCAAATACCGTTATAAGAGTATACATTGCTCAAAAACGTAAAATCTCGGTCGGCGACAAACTCTCGGGACGCCACGGTAACAAAGGTATCGTATCAAGAATTCTTCCCAAAGAGGATATGCCTTTCTTGCCTGACGGCACCCCCGTCGATATAGTATTAAACCCTCTGGGTGTTCCTTCACGTATGAACGTTGGTCAAACTTATGAATGTCTGCTCGGTTTGGCTGCTTACTTAACGGGCAACCACTATGAAGCACCTCCGTTTGATGAAATGTACGGTGCAAACCAATCCGAAATCGCAACAAAAGCCGAACTTCTTAAAGGCATTAAAGAATCAGGCTGCAATTGGGTAGGCGAAGACGGAAAAGTTACCCTGTATGACGGAAGAACGGGCGAACCGTTTGATGAACCGGTTGCCGTCGGTCTTTCATATATATTAAAACTCGTTCACCTTGTAGACGATAAAATCCACGCAAGATCAACAGGTCCCTACTCGCTTGTAACACAACAGCCCTTGGGCGGTAAGGCGCAATTTGGCGGTCAAAGATTCGGCGAAATGGAAGTTTGGGCGCTTGAAGCATACGGTGCCGCTTATACGCTGCAAGAAATGCTTACGATTAAATCGGACGATGTTAACGGCCGTTCAAGAGCTTATGAAGCAATTGTTAAAGGCGATAACATTCCGCGTCCCGGTATTCCCGAATCATTCAAAGTGTTGGTTCGTGAACTTCAAAGTATCGGACTTGATATCACCGTTGCAAAAAAAGGCGGTGAAGAAGTTGACCTTATGTCGGATACCGACGATTTAAGAAGATCTGCTCCGAAACGCGTTTTATCGGATATGGACAGTGAACTTTTAAATATAAACTTCTTTGAAACACCTTCAAGCTTTAAAGATTAATTCTTTAAAGCTTCGGAAGCGTGCGGTTTATAAAAACAAGAATTACAAAAGACAAATAAAGGAGAAAGAAGTTGTCTACTAGCATAGATTATTTTGATTATATACGAATTTCAATAGCATCTTCGGAAAGAGTATTGAAATGGTCATACGGGGAAGTTACAAAACCCGAAACAATCAACTATCGTACATTAAAACCCGAAAGAGACGGGCTGTTTTGCGAAAGAATTTTCGGACCTTCAAAAGACTGGGAATGCTATTGCGGTAAATATAAAAGAGTCCGCCACAAAGGTATTATATGCGAACGCTGCGGTGTTGAAGTAACGGATTCAAAAGTCCGCCGCCACAGAATGGGGCATATTAAACTTGCGGCTCCCGTTTCGCACATCTGGTTTTTAAAGGGCATTCCTTCATATTTGGGCTTATTATTGGATATGACCTTAAAAGATTTGGAACAGGTTATTTATTTTAACAACTACGTTGTTGTTGACCCCGGCGAATCTGAATTTAAAAAACTTCAATTATTAACCGAAGAAGAATATGAAGATTATGTATTGGAACATGAAGACACGACATTAAAAGTCGGTATCGGCGCCGAAGTAATCAAAGAGTTGTTATCCGAAATTACTTTAACAAAACTTGCCGAAGACATCAGAACGGAATTGGATTCGGCGGGCGGTTCGGTTCAAAAAAGAGCGAAACTCATTAAACGTTTAAGACTTGTTGAATCGTTAATAGATTCAAACACTGAACCCACATGGTTTATTATGGATGTTCTTCCCGTAACCCCGCCCGATTTAAGACCTATGGTTCAATTGGACGGCGGACGTTTTGCAACATCAGACTTAAACGACTTATACAGACGTGTTATCAACAGAAACAACCGTCTTGCAAGATTGTTGGAAATGGGCGCACCAGAAATTATCGTGAGAAACGAAAAAAGAATGCTTCAGGAAGCCGTTGACGCACTTATTGACAACGGCAGAAGAGGCAGAACGGTTGTAGGACCCAATTCAAGACCGTTAAAATCGTTATCAAACATTATTGAAGGCAAACAGGGTCGTTTCCGTCAAAACTTATTGGGTAAACGTGTTGACTACTCCGGTCGTTCCGTTATCGTTGTAGGTCCGCAATTAAGCTTAAATCAGTGCGGCTTGCCCAAAGAAATGGCTATTGAATTATTCAAACCCTTTGTTGTTAACAAATTAATCGAAAGAGGTTTGGTTCAAAACATTAAATCAGCCAAAAAGAAAATCGAAAGGTCGGAACCCGTTGTATGGGACATACTGGAAGAAGTCGTAGAAGGACACCCCGTTATGTTAAACCGTGCTCCTACGCTTCACAGACTCGGTATTCAAGCCTTTGAACCCAAACTTGTTGAAGGCAGAGCAATTCAATTACATCCTCTTGTATGTACCGCATTTAACGCCGACTTCGACGGCGACCAAATGGCGGTTCACGTTCCCCTGTCAATTGAGGCTCAAACCGAAGCAAGAATGCTTATGCTTGCAACGAATAATATTCTGGCTCCCGCAAACGGTAAGCCGATTATTACTCCGACACAAGACATGGTCTTGGGTATTTACTATTTAACAATTCTGAAAGACCCCGATGCACCCGTTAAAGGCTATTTCCATGACTTTATGGACGCAATTTCGGCTTTGGAATTGGGCAAAATCAAACTTCACGATAAAATTATCGTAAGGGATGATAAGGGCGAAAGAATAGAAACCACGGCAGGAAGAATTGTATTTAACGAAACTTTAAGAAAATCGGTTCTTCAATAATTAAGTTAAATAAAAAGAGGGAAATATAAAAAATGACAACATTAACTCCTGAAAAAAAGAAAAAAACGATTGAATATATAAATAATATCGTGGATAAAAAAGGCTTAAACAAGTTATTATCCCAAATATATCTTGAATGGGGCGGCGCAAAAACCGCAGAACTTGCAAACAACCTTAAAAACCTCGGTTATAAATATGCGACAAAAGCGGGCACCACAATTTCAATTCACGACCTGTCGGTTCCCGAAGTTAAAAATGACCTTTTAAAACAAGCTCAGGAAGAAATCGAACAATCAACATACCGTTATATGAAAGGCGAAATAACGGAAGTTGAAAGATATACAAAAGTTATCGACACATGGTCAGAAACAACGGCAAAATTAACGGATGAAGTTGTTAAAAACTTTGATAAATTAAACCCCGTTTATATGATGGCATTCTCCGGCGCAAGAGGTAACTTATCACAGGTATCACAGCTGGTCGGTATGCGCGGTTTGATGGCTGACGCACAAGGCCAGATTATCGACTTGCCGATTAAATCAAACTTTAAAGAAGGCCTTTCCTGTACCGAATACGTTATCTCCAGTTACGGCGCACGTAAAGGGCTTGTAGACACGGCTTTAAAAACAGCTGACTCAGGATACTTAACAAGACGTCTTGTTGACGTTGCACAGGATGTTATCATAAGAGAAGCAGACTGCCACACGGAAAAATCAATCAAATTAACCGCAATTCAAGACGGCGAAAACATCATTGTTCCTTTGGCAGACAGGCTTTTGGGAAGAACCGTTGCACAGGATATTTTTGACAATGAAGGCAATTTAATCGTTGCAAAAAATACAACCGTTAACAGAGATGATCTGGCCAAAATTAAAGCCTTAAATCTTCAGGAAGTCGATGTAAGATCAACATTAACCTGCGAACTTGAATACGGCATTTGCCAAAAATGCTACGGCTGGGCAATGACAACCCAAAAACTCGTTGATATAGGTGAAGCAATCGGTATTATTGCGGCCCAGTCAATCGGTGAACCCGGTACACAGCTTACAATGAGAACATTCCACACGGGCGGTGTATTTAAAGGCGCAGGCGCCATGAAACATGTTACCGCTCCTTTTGACGGCGTTATTGAAGATGAAGTAAGAACACGTGAAATGAGAACCCGCCACGGTGATATCGTACAAATCGCAATTAAAGAAGCGGACGTTACGATTAAAAACGAAAAAGGAATGTCGGTTAAACTCCATATTCCTATGGGCGCAAGAGTTTCTTATATTAAAGGGCAGATGCTCAAAAAAGGGGACGAAGTTGCCGAATACGAACCCGTATCAAAGGGCGATGGCAGCCGTTTAACCGAAAAAGCCACAAAAGATATAACATCCGATATTGCAGGCGAAGTCGTGTTTGAAGATTTTATAGCGGATGAAAAGAAAGACAGACAAGGCAACATCTCAAGAACTTCAAACAAATCCGGTATTGTCTGGGTTTTGGGCGGTGATGTTTACACGCTTCCCGCAGGTTCAAAAATCCTTGTGTCAGACGGCCAAAAAGTTAAAAAAGGCGAAAAACTTGCCGAAACTTTAATTGTGTCCGAACACGGCGGCGAAGTAAGGGTTAATAATTCGCTTGAAATTGAAGAAGTTAAATTTGAAGGCAAGAAAATCAAAAAAATTGTTGCGGGCAAAGAATTAACAATTGTTATCGCTTCAATTCAGCCTTCAAACGCAACATTTGAACAAACCAAAAAAGAACAAATCTGGCACGTTAATTCAACGGATGAAAAATATATCGTTAAATGCCCGATTGACACAACCGTTGAAAACGGCATGATAATTGCGGAACTTATTGATGATGAACACAAAGTAACAAGCTCCGGCGAAATCAGATACAACGGCATTGAAGTCGGCGAAAATCAAGTTGTTACAAAAGGCGGTGAAGTAATATTCATCCCCGAAGAAATTCACCAGATTTCAAAAGATTCATCATTAAAACTCGTTGAATCAGGTACCTATGTTGAAGCGGGAACCGAAGTTGTTAAAGACTTGTACACCCACATTGACGGTATCGTTGAAATTAAAGAATTTAACGATATAATCCATGAAGTTGTCGTACGTCCGGGCGAATTATACACTCTTGATTCAATCAACGACTTAAAAGTTGATGAAAACGAAGTTATAAGAGCAGGCACGGTTGTTGCGGGTAAAATTAAAGCCAAAGTTGATTCAATCGTTACAATCGTTGAAAATGATTCCGATATGCTTGAATTGGACGATTTGGACGAAGATATAGCGGAAGATATCGTTGATGAAGATAATCTTGATAAACAACAGGTTCAAATCTTAATCAGACCGGTTCAAAGCTTCACAATCGAACCCAAAGACGTTTCAATCGAATTTGAAACAACCGATGAAGCAATTGAAATTGTTCCTTTGACACAATTGCAATTCAAAGACGGTGCAAGAGTAAGAAGCTTGGACGGCGCCGTTCTTACAAGAACAAGCCTTGTGTTATCAATGAACGGCTATTTAAGCCACTTAAAAGGTCTTGTTGAACTTGATAAAGACGGCGGATTAAAAATCGTCGTATTGGAAACACTAATCGTAAGACGTGAACAAGACGACGCTTCAAGAAGCTTATCTTCAATGCAGACTGAATTGCTGGTTGAAAACGGTCAAATAATAGAACCCAGAACCCCCGTTACAAAAACGCAGGTGCTGTCAATCGACGATTCAATCGCAAGTATCAAACAAACAGATAAAGACCTAAGAAGGCTTCTTCTTGTATCGGCTAAAAACGAACAGGTTATCCAAATTAAAGGCAAGCCCACCGTTAAAGCCGGCGATTTTGTCAAACTTGACGCCGTTGTATCAACCGAAGGCGACACGACAAAATGCTCCGGAAGAGTTATTGAAGTTGATAAAAATTCAGTAACGGTAAGAATGGGAAGACCTCACTTAATAAGCCCCGGCACACTGTTACAGGTTGAAAATAACGCACTTATATTAAGAGGCGATCTTCTTGCAACACTCGTATTTGAAAGACAAAAAACGGGCGACATCGTTCAAGGTTTGCCGAGGGTTGAAGAACTTCTTGAAGCAAGAAAACCGAAAGATTCGGCAATTGTTGCCGAAGAAGACGGCGTAGCCGAAATTGAAATCGAAGACGACGTTGCAAGATTATACATAGTAAACGAAAACGGCAGAACGGAAATTAAATATCCGATTGAATCAAGCATAATCGTTTCCGACAAACAAAAAATAACAAAAGGACAAGCTTTAACTTCAGGTCCCTTAAACCCGCATGACGTTATCAGATTAAGAGGCGCCAATGCCGCTCAGCAATATCTTGTTGATGAAGTTCAAAGGGTATACCGCTCACAAGGCGTTGAAATTGCCGATAAACACGTTGAAGTTATCGTACGTCAGATGATTAAAAAAGTTAAAGTCGTTGACTCCGGCACGACAAAGCTTCTCCCCGGAGAACTTGTCGAACTTAAGACGGTTGAAGCGGAAAACGCTAAAATCAACGAAGAAGAAGGCGGAATTAAAGCAACATATGAAGCTTTACTGTTGGGTATTACAAAAGCTTCATTAAATACGGAAAGCTTTATCTCGGCCGCTTCCTTCCAGGAAACAACAAGAATTTTGACGGAAGCCGCAGTCGAAGGCAAAAAGGATATGTTAAGAGGCTTAAAAGAAAACGTTATTATAGGCCGCTTAATTCCCGCAGGCACAGGCTATCATCACCTGATTAACGCAAGCGAAGAAAAAGAAAAAGAAGCCCTTCGCCGTGCACAGCAAAAAAATCAGGCAAGAAAACCTTCCGCAATTCTTGAAGAAATTGAAGGAATGTTCGGAACACCCGATTTTACAATTGATGAATAAATTAAATCAACCGTCCGAATAATTCGGGTAATTAAAAGAACAACAATTTAAAATAAACTGAAAAGCATAAAACCAAATAAGGATTTTAAGATGATTAAAAAAATTATTTCGGGTTTATGCTTTTTTATTATCGCAATAAGCCCCTCTCTTGCGGACAGCGCACCTATAACCGACAAAGAAATTAAAGAAATAGAACAATTTTTTAACAGCTATATAAATTCAGCCAACACATACAAAAATAATTTTATCGACCATTATTCAAAAGATGCCGTTATAGAGCGTGTTGTAATAAAACCCGACGGCACGAAGCAAACGGTTTCAATTCCGATGAAAAGATATATAAAAGAATTAAAACTCGGAAGAAAAACCGCAAAATTGATAAGATATAAAAATTTCTACACAAATAAAAAATATGAAAAAATTGGCGCTAATGAATATAAAATAACATCAATGAGAATTCCCTTTAAAGACAAAAAAGGATTAAACGCCGAATTTAAAGTTATAAAAACTCCAAACGGCTATAAAATAAGCGAAGAAAAAATGGAAACCAACGTTCAAAGGTTTTTAAGCGAAAAATAACTAAAGATTTTCTTCTTTTGAAATTATATTGAGTGCGTTAAATATGGCCCGAACATTTGCAACTGCCGTCGATTCGTGGCGCGCACGTCCGATTATTTCTCTTCCTTTAGAATCCTCAAGGTGAATAACGCTCATTGCGGTAGCGCCCGAGCCTTTAATTTCTTCATCAAGTGCACTTTGTTCATAATGCAATAATTTAACATTAATATTAAGCTGCTTAAGAGCATCCACACAAGCATCCAAAGGCCCGTTTCCCGTACCTTTTAATTTATAATCTTTATCTTTAAATCTGAATTCATATTCAAATGTGCCTTTATCTATATGGCAGAAATGAATGAATTTAAAATCGCCTTTAACATTAAACGTTTCGTTAAAATAAATATCGATAATTTGCGCCGTAGGCAATTCGCCGACTTTTTCGGCCGCTTCTTTTATTATGGGCTGCAAGCGTATGGCTTCTTGAATTGTAATCGGATAACCCGCTTTTGATATGATTTCAAATATTGCGGTTTTACCGGATTGACTTGTAAATCCGATTTTTTCATCATCTTTTCTTCCGATTAAAGAAGGGTGAATTGGTCTGTATGCGCCTTTTTCCATATCTTTGGTTTTAAGTGCGCCGTCCTGATGAATGCCCGATCTGTGTGCAAGTGCATCGGGACCGATTAAAGGTGCTTTTTCAGAGATAGGGACTTTTGACATCTGCGATACAATCAAAGCGGTTTCATAAATCTTTGATAAATCAATCGGAACATCAACACCCGAATTATGAAGCGCAACAGCAACTTCATAAAAATTGGTATTTCCCGCACGCTCTCCAAGCCCGTTTAAGGCGCATTCCAATTGAACCGCTCCCGAAAAATAACTCTCAACCGTTGTTGCGGTTGCCATACCCAAATCATTATGATTATGAACGGAAATTGTTATATGATTATCCAAAGAATTTCTAACCCTTTCAATCATATCAACAAAAGTTTTGGGGCGGGTTCTTTCAACCGTATTCGGGAGGTTAATTGTCGTGGCGCCCGATTTTACGATTTCTTTTAAGGTATCAATTACAAAATCCAAATTTTCCCCGCAATCGCCGAAGTGTTCAACCGAAAATTGAATCTGCCCTTCTTTATTAACCTTTTTAATTTCATCATAAGCAAATTTAACCGCCTCGATTGCCGTTTTTCTGACATCTTGCGGTTCTTTATTTAACACATATTTCATATGAAAGGGAGAAAGCGTTAAAAAAAGATGAACTCTTGGAATTTTTGCATCTTTTATAGCTTCAACCGCCCTTATAATATCGTTTTTAACACATCTTGCAAGCCCGGATACAACAAGATTAGAAGGCGCCATTAACGATAATTCCCTGCAAGCCTCAAAATCCATATCGCTTGAAGCGGGAAAGCCGACTTCAACCGCCTGAACATTCAAGTCTAATAATTTTTCAAAAATTATCTTTTTGTCTGATAATTGCCATGGCTTTTTCAGGGCTTGATTTCCATCTCTCAATGTAATATCATAAAAAAACGGTCGATTCATCGGTTAGTTCCTTAAAAATTTCTTAAATCAATAATAACATAAAAAATGGTGTTGACATTTAATTACTATGATTGTAATATTAAAAATTGTTAATACTATCACAGGCAAAAACGCAATTTTTCAGTGTGTTTTTACTTAAATACTTGGGAAGATTACAATAAAAGAAGGTTTATCGTTTGAAAGTATCAAGTGTAAGTCCGAATACACAGCCTAATTTTGGCGGATTAAACATGCAAAAAATGCTGACCCGTGCAGCCAATATAAACAGCTGGCAGCAGCGTGCGGCGCTCGGCGCTGCGGCAATGACCATGCAGCCTCTAATTGACCTGACCAATAAAGATGTTGATAAAGAAACAAGAAAAATTTCAGCCAACAGAAGCTTTGCCAAAGGTCTGGTCGGAACTGCAACCGGTATCGTTGTCAGAGGCGGCTGCATGAAGGGTTTGGAAAAACTGTTTGAAAACGAAACAATAACGGACAGTCTTGCACGATTAACCGCAAAAGGCACGAGCGAAGAAGCAATCGAAAAATCAAAAGATTTTATCAAAAACCATGGCGGTGCGCAAAAATATGCATCGGTCATAGGAACAATTGTTGCAATTGGTGTTATGCTGTTTACAAACTTCCTGATTGATGCGCCCGTTACAAACTGGCTTACAAATAAAATGAATAAAAAATATGAAGGAGAAAAAACAGACAAAACCCCTTCGATTCCGCAAACACAGCCAAAGGTTCAATTGCCCGAGCCTAAAATTATGCAAAACCCCGTAAATACACCTCAAAATAATTTAAAAGGAGGCGTGTAATATGGGTATAAAAGAACAGGCAATCGAAAAAACGGGAAAATTTTTAAGAAGCTGTGTCGACAATAACGGTATGTTTTTGTTTGCAACTGCTGCCGCAGGCTGGGCGCTGGCTTCTTTGGCGCAAACCGTCGGTTTAATTACAAATAAAGATATAGGAAAAGAAGAAAAAAAATTCCTTGTTCCGCAGGAAATAATGGATGGCACATTTAACATCGCAACTTATGCCGCCGTTACAATACCCATCATGGGTGCTGCAAGCAAAATTGCGCAAAAAAAATTCCCAAACAGCAAGCAAGCGGTTGAAGGCGCTAAAACCCTTGCCGCAATTGCGGGCGGAGTTATCTCAAGCAACATAATAACCCCTATATTAAGGAATAAATCGAGCGTTGTTATTAAAAAAATAATGGAAGAAAAAAACTTAACTCCCCCGCCGCCCGAAATTTATGACGGTAAAACCACACCTTATTTCAGAGCAAAACAACCTCTTACAATGAAAAATTATATCAACTTTACAAAGATATCTCCCTATTCCGGCAATTTAAAGATTTAATCTTTGTTTATAAACCTTACCATCTCTAAAATCATATCTTCCAGCTTATCTTCCGGAATATTATACTTAACGGAAATTGCATCAAGCGGGAGTTTATTTATATATCTTTCATAGAAAACGGAAATAAAATCATAATCTGTTTTAATCAATGACAAGTTATGCAATTTTAAAAGAAGCTCTCTTAAATATTTCTCTTCACTTGTTTTATCAAATTGAAATTCAATAGGATCATCAATTCCAAAAAATTTGTCATTATCTTTCATAATAAAAATTCTTAAATTCTGTATATTATTATGTTATAGTTTAATAAATTAATTTAAATTGTATAAAAGGACTAAGCTATGTGGAATTTGTTGGTTGAAATAATTTGTGCGTTTTTACCCAAGAAAAACAGATTTAATTATAATGCAAGACAATTTTTAAGACATATAACTTCATACATCCATATAAAAAGAAGAACAAAATATTCGGGCAAAAATATAAGATTAGGCGGGAAAGTTTATATAAATAAAAATACCGTAATAAATGATAATACAACAATGGGAAACCTCCGTGTTATTGGGGGGGGGGATTTTTCAATCGGCAAATATACAAGCATCGGCGAAGACTTGCTTGCAATAACGGGTAATCATAACTATGAAGGAGAAAAAATCCCGTTTGATGAAAAATGGATAGATAAAGGAGTTGAAATCGGAGAATATTGCTGGCTGGGCGCAAGAGTAACCCTGCTTCCCGGAACAAAAATAGGCGAAGGTGCGATAATTCAAGCGGGAGCCGTTGTCCACGGGATAATTCCCCCTTATTCAATTGCGGGCGGAAACCCTGCAAAAGTTTTTAAATACAGAGATAAAGAACATTTCTTAAAATTAAAAGAAGAAAAGAAATTTTATTCATAAATTAATCATATCTTTTAATTTATAAGCAGCTGTTAAAAGAGGGTCAATAGTCGAAGAAAAAGGCGGAGCATAGGGAAGGTCCAAATGCAAAAATTCGTTTATCGTTAAATTTGCCCTGAGGGCGGATGCAACAACCCCTATTCTTTTATCGGCGCTGCCGCTCCCCAAAACCTGCGCACCCAAAATTTCGCCCGTTCTTTTGTCTGCGGTAAGCTTAACCGATAACGTACCTATATGGGGCATATATCCCGCTTTATCATATTCCTCGACAAAAGAAGATACAGGGTCAATATTAATATATTTTTTTAATTCAAGCGCCTTTTTTTCGCTTAAACCCGTTAGAGCAACGGAATAATCAAAAAATTTGGTAACGCTTGAACCCAATATGCCGTCAAAAATTTCGTTTTGATTAACATCCGATGCATTTATTGCGGCAACTCTTCCCTGCTTATTTGCAATTGTGCCAAGCGCCATATAAACCGATTGTTTTGTCGGAATAAAAAAATCTTCAGAGCAATCACCCGCAGCAAAAATGTTTTTATAGTTGGTTCTCATTTTATTATCGGTTTTAATTGCACCCGTCAAACCAAGCTCAATCCCTGTATCTTTTATAATATCAACATTCGGTCTGACCCCTATTGCAATAACGCAAAAATCGGCTTCTATTTGTCTTCCGTTTTTTGTTATAACCCCTTCAAATTTTTCATCGCCTAAAAATTCAATTGCTTCATCTTTAAATATAAATTCAATTTTATCTTCTGCGCGCTTTAAAATATTTTTATATAAGATATCTGACATATCATAATCTAAAACGGGCATAATTGAAGCTTCTTTTTCCAAAACATATATTTTTAAATTGTTATTTAAAAATGCTTCCATAAGTTCAATTGCAATATAGCCGGCACCTATTAATAAAACGGATTTTGAAATAACCGAAGCATTTCTTATATTAATTCCGTCATTTATCACTTTTAAATTAAATATATTTTTTAATTTATTATTTTTTATATCGGGTATAATCGGATTTGAGCCGATACATAAAATCAATTCATCATAAAAAACTTCCTTACTATCATTAAATATAAGTTTATTTTCATCGGGCAGAATTTTTTTCAAAGTATGATTAAGAAAAACGTCAATCCCTTGTTTTTTAAATTCTTCAGGCGTTCTTACAATAAGTTCATTCACATTGGGCACAATTCCGCCGATAAAATAAGGAAGCCCGCATGCGGAATATGAAACCATATTTTCCTTTGTATACAGTTCAACGATATTATCGGGATTAAGTCTTTTTGATTTTGCGGCAGCTTTAGGGCCTGCGGCGCACCCGCCTACAATTACGATTTTTTTCATGATAGATTAATCATAAAATAAGGAGACAAATTTTGTATGTTACAGGCGGGCAATATAAAGGAAGAAAAGTATTAATACCCAAATCCGCTAAGCCCACGTTATCAAAAGTAAGAGAAAGCACATTTAATATATTGGGTTCTTATTTTATAAAAAATGAAGGACTTATTTTTCTTGACCTTTATTCCGGCTCAGGCATTATGAGCCTAGAAGCAATATCAAGAGGATATAAGACAATATCGGTTGATAAAGATAAATATGCAATTAAATTAATAAAAGAAAATTTTAAAAATGTTGAAGGAGAATATAAAATTATTTTGGATAACGCACAAAGTTTTATCAAAAAAACAACAATAAACCCCGATATAATCTATATTGACCCGCCATGGGAAGATGATTACGAAAAAACAATAAATTTATGTCTTGAAAAATTTAAAAATACAATAATCATAATCGAATACGATAAAAAAAGAGCGCAAACGTTCAATGAATTTTATCACAAAACAATTACGCCCTTTAAAGAAAAGGTTTATGGTCGTTGTAAATTGGACTTTTTAAAAGTCCCTTTTTAATGGAGAATTAATTTAAGAATTCTGAGTACTTTGCGTTTCATATTGGTTAGTTACGCTGGAAGTATCATGGAATATTGACATTCCTTTAAGGTCATATTTCGGATATTTCTCCTTGACCTGTTCGGCTTCTTTTTCTACGCCGTATCCTCTTATTTCTGCGTTGGTTACTCTGCCGTCGCCGTTAGCGTCGATTTCGTTAAAATTATCAAGAACGGTTTGATACAAAGAACTTGTCGAACCGTATTGGGTGCACAATTGTGCAAGCTGGTTATAAGTTAAACCCATTGTGCACATCTGCGCCGTATATTTTGTTAAATCGTTTTCGGACAATACGCCGTCGCCGTCCATATCCATTTTGGAAAAGTTGCTTGCCATATAAGCGGAAAAGTTGTAGTTCATATACATTGAATTTTTGGCATCTTCAGAGGGATTAATAATATTTTCCAATGATAACCCCGAACCGTCTACACCCTGCATAAGGTAATAATAGTGGGACCTTAGACCCGTAATTGCCATAGTAAAAAGCGAATTGCCGCTGTTATATCGTAAACTCATAACTTTTTCCCTTAACGTTCAACCATATTTAGTTTAATGATTAAGTAAAAAAAGTAAAACATATAAACGGATGAAAAAATTATTTTCCGACTATTACTTCAATATAAGGCTTTTCAAAATATTTATTTGCAAAAGATAATATATCGCTTTGATTTACGTTTTTAATTTCTTCTTTGAGTTTGTTTAAAAATTCCAAATCAAACCCGTATGAAGAATATCTGGATAAAAATTCGGCTCTTTGCATATTTGTTTCAAGCGCAATTACCATATTGCCCAAAAGTTTTTCTTTTGCTTCATCCAGTTCTTTTTTAGGTACAAATTCGGTTTTAAGCCTCAAAAATTCGGCAAGCATTCCTTCTTTTGCCTGTTGTTCGTTTTTATTGTTGGTTCCTATATAAGCGAAAAACGCTCCGTCATTTGCATATTGGTTAATTTGCGTTCCGACCTGATATGCAAGACCTTTGTTTTCTCTTAATGATTGAAACATTCTTGAACTCATGCCTGAACCCAACAGGGAATCAATTACTCTTAGAGTTGCAATTTCTTTAATGTCGTATATTGGAACTGTTTTATACCCTATAATAATCCAGCTTGTTTCTTTACCGTCGTTTTGAATTCTTTTTGTACAGGGTTCGCTTGGGATATATGATTCTTTTTTAAATTCTTTAATTTCAACTTTTTTTGCACCTTTATCTTCAAAAAGTTTATTGAATTCTTTTATCAAATTTCCTTCGTTGACATCGCCCATAACCGTTATAACAAGATTTTTAGAGTCAAAAACGTTATTATAAAATTTGGTGATATCATCTCTTGTTACTTCATCGATTAATTTAACGGTTGTTTGATTGTTGTTTGAATAAGGATAACCTTTATATGCAATGCCCGTAAATTCATCAAGCGCAAGGTTCAGGGGTCTGTCTTTTAGGGCATTGACATAATCTTTATAATTTTTTCTTGCTTTATCTATTTCGGTTTTGGAAAAAACGGGATAATTAATAACTTCATCCAAAATCATAAACCCTAAATCGAGTTTATCTTTTGTTAACTGCATTGAAACTTTAAAATTATCAGACCCGGCCCCGAGCCCGAGATAAATTCCGTTCTCGTCAAGAAGCCTGTTTAATTCGTCATAGCTGAACGATTTTGTTCCTTTTTTGGCTGAAACGGAAGCCAAATAAGCACTTCCCGTTTTTTCTTCAAGAAAAGCTCCGCCTTTTGCATTTATATCAATTGCAATAATTTGGTTTTGGTCATTTTTCTTTACTATTAAAACGGCGCCGTTATCAAGAAGATATTTTTTTTCACCTTCCGTTTGTTCCAAAACTTTGGCGCTTTCGGGGAAAATTTTTACCGCACGTTGAATATGGGAAATTTCAACGTATTCATCCGGCATAACGGTTGAAGTTGCGGATTTTTGTTTATCTATATATTTATTTAAAACATGCTCAACATCTTTTATCGTTACCGAATTTATTCTTTTTAAGTAATTGTCATACATTTTGGGAGTATTGAAATATAAAGTAAAAAACCCTAACTCGTTTGCAATGTTTGCGGCAGATTCTCTTGAATAGAGAGTAGATGTTTTAATCATATTTTTTGCTTTTTGAAGCTCGTCTTTTGTTATTGCTCCTTTTTTTAAATTATCGATAACATCATATATTTCTTTTTCGACAAGAGAAATTTTTTCAGGCTCAAATGTTGCGGAAATTATAAAAAGCCCGTCGTCAAGATATTGGGAATATGAAGTTGAAATTGAATTTACAAGCTGTTTTTTCTCTTTTAATTCGTTATTTAATATACTGCTTGATGACTGCCCCAAAATAACGGATAAAATATCAAGCGCATAAGCGTCTTTTGTGTCGATAAATTTAGGCGCTCTGAAAGCTATCGCCATATACCCCTGTGCAACGTTTTTGGTTTCGTTTTTCCTTAAAGGCGCCGTTATTTCGTTAATAACGGGGTATTTTGGTTTATCCTGTTGTTTTATATCAGATTTAAAAGCTTCCGTTATTTTTTCAAGAGCTTCTTTGGAATCAACATCGCCCGATACGATTGTTATCATGTTTGACGGGATATACCAGCGATTATAAAAATCCAGAATTTCTTCTCTTGAAATTTTTGATATAACGTCTTTTGAACCGATAACAGGGCGCCTGTACGGGTGGTTATTATTGTTTGATGAATAAATCAAATTAAAAAGGTTATTGTATAAAATGTTTGAAGGGTTATCCAAACCTCTTTGAATTTCTTCAAGGACTACGTTTCTTTCTTTTTCAAGTTCTTTTCTCGGCACCAGAGGATTTAAAAGCATATCCGAATGAAGTTTTAATGCAAGGTCAAAATCTTTGGAAGGAATTGTTATATAAAACTGGGTGTAGTCTTTGCTTGTTGCGGCATTGGTAAGAGCGCCTTTTGATTCAAGAAGTTTATCAAAATCGCCCGAAGGAACATTTTTTGACCCTTTAAAAAATAAATGTTCAAGAAAATGCGCCGCACCCGAATTAGAATCGTTTTCGTTGATTGAACCGGTTTTAACCCAGGTGTTAATTGTTACAATCGGGTTATCTTTCATCTCATATATAATAACATTTTGCCCCGAATCAAGCTTTTTATATATATAATCGGCGGCATTTGAGGGCAGCTGGATTAAAATTGCCAAAATCAATATTAAAAATAAGTTTTTTAATTTCATTATTTTTTATCCTTAACTTTCAAGTCGCAGCACATCTGGCATGAAGAAAAACTTTTTGAATATTTTAAGTTTTTTCTGAAACATTTATATTTGGGAAGATTAAAAAGCTCTTTTATGCTCATCTCTTTTATATTTCCGATTTTAAAAGAAAGGCAGGGGTAAACATCACCCGAAGGGTTAATCATCATATTTGAATAAGGATATTTGCACGGATAATAAATTTCAGACGGGTGCCTTTTTAAGTCTTCCTTATTTTCGGGTGCAAAAAAATCTTTAATTCTTTTTGCTTCTTTTATATATCCGCCGCCTTCAAATTTGGGAGAAAACCTTATTCTTGTTTTTGATTTCCTGCTTAAAGAACAAATTCTTTTATATACGTCGAGAAAATGTTCAATATCAAAATACGGGTCAATATCATATCTCGGCTCATAAAATACCGGCTCGAACGAATCTTTTAATATCGCATTTTGCTTAAGATTGTTATTTCTCAAAAATGACACCGACAAAAACTCAAATCCCTCTCTTGTGCAATATTCATATAATTTATAAATATCCTCAAGATTATTTTTTAACACTATTGTTTTAATATCAACCATTGTAGGGTGATTTTTTCTTTTTTTATTCACAATTTCAAGATTTGAAATAATTTTATCGAAAATACCGTCTTTATTTCTGTTTATATCATGCGTATTTCCCCATCCGTCCAATGAAACGCTTAACAAAATAATTCTTGATTTTATTATTGAATCAATTGTTTTTTCATTAAGCATTGTGCCGTTTGAAACAACGTTAACTTTGCCGAATACTCTCTTTGAAGCAAATTCCATAATTTGAATAAAATCATCCCTTATGAAAGGTTCTCCGCCGACAAGAGTAATAAAAGCATATCGTGGGATTTGAGATATAAATCTTATCCATTCGTCATAAGACAGTTCGTCTTTTTTTCTTTCATGCCCTATATAACAATAAGGACAGTTTAAATTACAGCGGTACGTTACTTCAAGAAAATATCTTAAAGGAATAATGGCAGAGCCTGTTTTATTTAAAAAAGATTTATATGAAATGTCCGCATAAACATTTCTGAATAAGTCAAATAAATAAGAGTGGTTTATAAAATTCATCTAATTCTCAAAATAAAAGGCTCTATTAACAAAATTTAATTTAATATTACTACAATCATTGTTTATAGTAAAATTGTTAAAAGTAGGGAATGGCACATTTTAATTTGGTGTATTATGGAAACAAATGAGCTGAAATTTGATTCAAAAAAAGTATGGGATGAAGCACTTGAAATATTAAAGAAAAAAATTGCCTCATCAACTTTTCAGCCCTGGATTACACCTTTAGAGCCCGTAAAAGAAGGCGAAGAACAATATAAAAAAGATAAATTCGTCTTAAAATCAAATCAGGCATTCGGCGTTGCACACCTTAACCAGAAATTTCTCCCCCAAATTCAGGAAGCAATAGACGAAATAATACCGTCGGGGCTTCCCGTTGAAATTGTTTTTGTGCCGACGGATGTTAAAAAAGCTCCAAAAAAAAAGAAGCACTCGGATGAAAAAATAAGCCTGATGCAGGAGCAGATTGAAAATTTAAAACAAATGCAGTCATTTTGCGCACTTAATTTAAAATATACGTTTGAAAATTTTGTTAAGGGGGAAAATTCAAAAGTTGCATACGATGCTGCAAAATTGGTATCAAAAGCGCCCGGACAAAAATTTAACCCTTTATTTATAACAGGATCCGTCGGTTTGGGGAAAACGCATTTAATGCAGGCAATAGGTCATGAAATTTTAAAAAATTTCCCGAAACTGAAAATAAAATATGCAAAAACGGAAGAATTTACAAACCAGCTGGTAGATTCATGCAGAAAAGGAAACGATTCATATTCCGAAATGAAAAAATTCAGAGATCAATACAGAAATATAGACGTTTTATTATTGGATGACATCCAGTTTGCCGAAGGCAAAAAAAGAACGGAAGAAGAAATTTTTAACACTTTTGATGCACTTTTCCATGCGGGAAAACAAATTATTTTTGCATCCGACAGACCCGTTGAAAGTTTTGAAAAAACCCCTGACAGACTAAAAAGCAGATACGAATGGGGATTATCCGTTGAAATTAAACAACCTGATTTAAATACAAGAATTGAAATTATAAAACACCATGCAATAAGATCAAATTATCCGATAGAAGATGATGTTGCAAAATTTTTAGCGGAAAATTATTCAAAAAACATAAGAGAGCTTGAAGGCGCATATAACAAAGTAAGCGCATATGCTTCAATTCAAGGCATGGATTTAACACTCAAAAACGCAAAAGAAATTCTCGGATACAGGGAAAATAAGAAAAAAATCACAACCGACGTAATAATAAAAGCCTGTGCAAAATATTACGATACAACGCCCGAACTCATAAAAAGCACTCAAAGAACGGGGGACATTAAGCTTGCAAGACAGGTTGCGATTTATTTATCAAGGGAACTTCTTGATTTAAGTTTTCCGTCAATTGCCGAAGCATTTAACAAAAACCACACCACAATTTTATATTCATATGAAAAATTAAAAAAAGATATACAGCTGGATAAGAAACTATCCGACGATATAACGGAAATTAAAAACATCATAAAAGACTAAATTGAATTTTTTGTCCGAAAACGGTAAAATCAAACTATGGCACTTGAAAATCAAGATACAATCTACGGCGACAGCCTGAAAAATAAAACCAGAAAAAAGCAAAAAAAATCAAGAAGAAAAGTTAAGTTTTACTATACTTTTATGACTTTTGTGCTTGTTTTTTGTGTTATTCAAATGGGCTGGAGCGCCTTTTTTAATATATGTAAGCTTGTAAGCTATTCGGATAAGCTTGCAAAATCAAAAGAATTAAAAGAACAGGCGCTTGTTAAAAATAAACAGCTGAAAAATGAAATCGAAAACTTTAATTCAATGCAAAAAGTTGAATCAATAGCAAGAAATAATCTTAAAATGGCAGGCGAAAATGAAGTTCTTGTTATAATCAATACTCCGGAAGAAAAGACGCCGCCAAAAACCAAAAAAGAAGAGTTTATTGAATTTTTTAAAAAAAACGTGGCAGATAAATTAATCCACAATAACGACCCTCACGGCGATTTTATTTTGCAATAAATAAACAGACTCTTAAAAATTTAAGAATCTGTTTATTTTAGTATGATTAATTTTCTCTTTTTTGCATGCATAGGGGTATGCGTTTTGGGGTTGTTTTATTTAACGGTAACAAGGTTCGGTTTAATACCGAGTTCGGAGTTAACCGCTTTTACGGCACTATATGCCAGCTGGCGGCGTTTTTTTGCGCCGTTTATAATCATAAGAACATTTTCTGAATTGTTTGAAATCGGAAGCAGCCTTTTTTTAAGCATAATTCATCCTTGTTTATCTCTTATATTTTCTATTACGGATGAATTTGAAAAAAACTTAAATATTTAAACAATTTTCGTTACAAAATTTAAAATAATTTTTCGCCCGCTTCCAATTTAGCCATCATATCGGTATAACCGCCAATTCGCTTATTGTTTATAATAATTTGAGGAACGGTAACTTCGCCTTGAATATTAAATTTTTTTTGAAGCTTTGAAAATTCTTCGTATTCATTGCCGTCAAGCTGATATTCGGTATATTTCATTCCCCTTTCGTCAAAAAATCTTTTGGCTGCGGCGCAATAAGGGCAGTATGATAAAGTATAAATTTCAATAGACATAAAAATCCTTATTTATTAATTCTATCCAATATATTATTTATGCTCTTAATTTCATCTTCGGCAACATCCAGTTTGATATAATCCTCAAAATATTCTTTTGCGCTTTCCATGTCGCCTCTTGACATAAAAAGCATACCGAGCTTTTTATAGGAATATGGAAATTTTTCATTCATTGTAACGGCTTTTAAATGTGCGGAAATAGCCTTATCGGGTTCATCGTTTGCCTCATAGGCACAGCCGAGATTATAGAAAATAACGGGGCTTTGATGATGGGATAACACTTCCTCATAGTTTGCAATTGCACTGTAATAATCGCCCGTTTCAAATTGCAGTCTTGCAAGTTCATAATTTATTTCATAATTATCCGGGGCTTCCTCTTCCATGCGCCCCAGCATCTCAAACGCATCATCATAACGGCATTCGGTTATTAAATGCCTTACAAAATCAATGCCGTCGATTTTTTCTGTCTGTTGCCCGTCAATATTATCCATGATTTAATTATATTATCTAAAAGAAAAAAGGAAATAAAAACATGTCAGGACATTCCAAATGGGCAAATATTAAACATAAAAAAGCAAAAACCGACGCAATCAGGGGCGCAAATTTTGCAAAATTTTCAAGAGAAATTATAATAGCAGCCAAAATGGGCGGGGGCGACCCCGCAGGCAATTTCCGCTTAAGAACCGCAATTGATAAAGCAAAAGCGGGCGGGCTTCCAAACGACAATATTAAACGTGCAATTGAAAAAGGTGCGGGCGGACAAGGCGGAGATAATTTTGAAGAATTAACGTACGAAGGCTACGGCGCAGGCGGAGTTGCCGTATTTATCGAAGCTGCAACCGATAACAGAAACAGAACCGCAGGCGATATAAGAAGCTATTTTACTAAATTCGGCGGCAACTTGGGTGCAGACGGCTGTGTAGGCTGGATATTCGAGCCTGTCGGAGTTATCACTTTTGATAAAGTAATTGAGCCTGAAAATAAAAAAGAAAAGCCGAAAGTTATCGAGCTTGATGAAATCCTTGAAGCCAGCCTTGAATTTGAACCGAAAGATGTCTATGAAGAAGACGATGAAATTAAAGTCGTAACAACAACGGATAATCTTCAGATGACAACGGAAGGTTTGGAAAAGCTCGGCTATAAGGCAAAAACCGCCGAAAATACAAGAATTCCGTCCAATTCAACGGAAATAACCGATCCCGAGATTGCAAAAAAAGTTCTTCTTTTAATGGAAAAGCTTGAAGAACATGACGACGTTCAAAACGTATATTCAAACTTTGATATTGATGATGAATTAATGGAAAAAATTAATATATAAATGCAAAATCTTATAAAAGAAACATTCAGCCCGAATAAAAAGCAGCAGGAAGCAATTGACATAACAGAAGGTCCGGTTATGCTTCTTGCGGGCCCGGGGACGGGGAAAACCTATACTCTTACAAAAAGAGTCGAAAAAATGCTGTCTGTCGGGATAAACCCCGAAAACATTTTATGCCTCACATTTTCCGATGCGGCTTCAAGTGAAATGAAAACAAGGCTTGTTGAAAAAATAGGAATGAGCGCATCGGGCGTAAACGTTTCAACGTATCACAGCTTTTGCATGGATATAATAAGGCAAAACCCTCTTGAATTTGAACTTATAGATAACTTTCAAATGGCGGATGACATCACAAAACAGGCTATTTTAAAAGAATGTATAGACGAATATTCAAAAGAAAATAAAATTGAATTTTTAAAAGACAAATGGGGAAATAAATATTTTTATATCCAAAATATAATTCAGGGCATTGAAACTCTAAAAAGAGAAAGAACGACAAAAGAAGAATATTTCAAAAACATTGAAAATATGCCCGAATGGCAGTTAAAGCTGGATGAATTAATTTTAGAAAAAAAAGAAAAAGAGCAAAAAGGAAAAACAACAAAAACACTTGATAAAGACATTGAAACACTGGCAAAAAAAATCGGAAAAGCAAAAGAATTTTATTCAATTTTTGAAATTTATAAAAGAAAATTAAACGAAAACAATCTGATAGATTATTCGGATATGATAAATTTTGTTCTGGACAAAATGGAAACCGATGAAAGGTTTTTAATTGAAGTGTCCAAAAATTATAAATACGTCCTTGTAGATGAATATCAAGACACAAGTAAAGTGCAAAACGGGCTTATATTTAATATTTTAAAAGGTGCGGGACACGACAACATTTTTGTTGTGGGTGATGATGACCAGATAATTTATTCTTTTCAGGGCGCAAGATGTACGAATTTATCAGACTTTTTAAGCGTGTATAAAAATACAAAAATAATTTCTCTTGAAGAAAACAGAAGATCGACCCAAACCATTCTTGATTTTGCACAAAATTTAATTGAAGCCGATAAATTAAGACTTGCAAATAACCCTGATTTTAATATTGAAAAAAAATTAATCGCAAAAAATGAAAAAATAATTGCAAAAGAAAGAAAAATTAAATTTAACGTATACACGGAAACTCTTCAAGAACAAAACGATATCATAGAAAAAATCGAATCTTTAATTAAAAACGGCGCCAAATTGTCTGAAATTGCAATTATTACAAGAAAGAACGATTCGCTTGAAAATTTTGCAAGGCTTTTAAAACAAAAAAATATTCCCTATCAGCTGTCAAAACAAAAAAATGCGTTTGATGTTCCTTCGTTTATAATTTGCTATTTTTACTTAAAAATTTTATCAAATGTTTATCTTGAACAGGATAAACTTTTTGCGCTTTTATCAAACGGACCTTTTAAAATCAAAGATGAAACAATTGCAAATCTTTTGATTTTAACAAGAAAATCAAACGACAACTGGTATAAAATCATAACCGATAACATTAATACAACATTTAAAGACGATAACAAAATAAAAGATTTTATAAATACTTATAATGAGCTGAAAAGCAAAAAATCATACACCCCCTTAATTCCTTTTATATATGAAACAATTACAAAAACGGGAATTTTAAAATATTTTTCCGGCACGGAAGAAAAATTTGAAAATATATCGGCAATTCAAAGATTAATCGATGAGGCAAAATCATTTTCTTTGATACATAAAGCGTCAATGCTTGATGATTTTATAAATCATCTGGATACATACTATGCCCAAAATATAAAAATCGAGCTTCAAAAAAACAATTACCAAAACGATTCAATTCAGCTTTTAACATACCACGGTTCAAAAGGAAGAGAATTTGAATACGTTTTTATGCCCGAATTAACTTCAAAAATGTTTGAAAAAGGAATGAATCAAAGAGGCGAATTGGATTTACCGATTAAAAAATCGTTATTCAGCGAAGATAAAGAAGAAAATAAAGACGCAGAAATTTTAAGGCTGCTGTTTGTCGGAATCACAAGGGCAAAATTTGCGCTTTATTTAAGCTATTCAAATACAATTGAAGGCAAATCCCAGACCGCAACAAAATATATCGCAAATATGTTCCCGAAATCAAATAATCTTATAGAAAATAAAATTTTTGAAATTGATGAAAA
This sequence comes from Candidatus Gastranaerophilales bacterium, assembly GCA_944325155.1. Lineage (GTDB taxonomy): Bacteria > Cyanobacteriota > Vampirovibrionia > Gastranaerophilales > Gastranaerophilaceae > Galligastranaerophilus_A. Next base: position 158,140 of record CALUYY010000001.1, read on the forward strand.
CATAAAAATTAATGAACTTATAAAAAATATTGAAGTCAAATTTGATAATGACGATTATAAAAACGAACTTATAAAAAGAACAAATGAAATTATAATAAGCCAGACTTCATTGAATAAATACCTAAACTGCCCCTTGTCTTATTTTTATTCTGATATTTTAAAAGTGCCCGTTTTTGTTGAAGATAAAGACATTTTATCCTACGGTTCTTCAATTCACCGTTCAATTGACCTTATGACAAAAGAAGCGGTTAAAAAAGGTTCCTGGGACAATAAAGAAAGAATGATTGAAATCTTTAAAAATACGATGGATACTTTTGAATTTAGCTCATTTGATAAAAAAGAAGAATTAATTAAAAGGGGGATAAATTCAATAAATAAAAACTATGATAAATTTATTGAATCAAACCCGAATTATATTATATCAACCGAATATAAAATGGAGACAAATTATAAAGGTGCAATATTAAAAGGTTTTATAGACAGAATTTCAACCGATAATGAAGGCAAAATCCACATTTTTGATTTTAAAACGGGTTCATATAAAAAAGTTAAACCGGATGAAGAATATTATAACCAGTTAAGATTTTATAAATTCTTATATGAAACGCTGAACCCCGATAAAAAGGTTGAAGAAACCTCTCTAATTTTCTTTGAAGAAGGATGCAATTCATCAACACCCGAAAAAGATTTAACAAATAATGAAGAAATTAAAGAAAAAATTGATTTTGCAATTAAAAATATAAAAGATTTGAATTTTAACCCCAACCCCGATGAAAACAACTGCAAATTCTGCGCTTACAAATTAATCTGCAAATTAAATTCTTAAAAATTTTCTTTTATTTCCGTCATAGCGAAAAATTTTAACTCTGTCATTTGTTATAACAAATTTAATTGCGCCAAGATTATCTGTCGATAAAACTTTTGAATAATCATCCAGAATATCAACCGTTTTTAAAGACGGGTGTCCGTAAGGGTTTTTGCCAGTTGACAAAAGAGATATTTCAGGGTTTAAATATTTTATCAAAAATTCATCAACGGTATCATCGGCGCCGTGGTGTGCGGCTTTTAGAAGATATATATTTTTAGGAAGATAATTTATTATTGAATTAAGAGCATATTTTGAAACATCAGCCGAAAATAAAAATTTATACTCTCCAAAATCAACAAGACTCACGGTTGATGAATCGTTTCTTGATTTAGAATTTATATTCGGTACGAAATTCGTAATTTTAACGCCGTTGTATTCGATTGTTTGAAAATTCAAAGGAAGAGAATATTTAATATTATTCTTTTCAATATATTCTTTAATCGTGCAATTGCTTAACGAAGAGCATTCAAGCTTCGGTATTATTAAATTCTCAACTTTAATTTCATTTAAAATATCAATCAAACCGCCGGAATGATCGGAATCATAATGGGTAACAATCAGGGTATCCAATTTTTTAATATTGTTATCGTATAAATATTCTAAAGTTACGGTTTTTGCAGTTGAATATCCGTTATAAACAAATCTTCCCGTATCAATCATAATAAATTTATTATCTTTTGTTTTAATTAAAATGTTATCCGCATTCCCGACGCTGAAAAATATAACCTCGCTGTTATTGTTTTTAAAATCAACAAGAAAGAAAAAAGATAAAATAAAGAAAAAAAGAGTCAAAATATTTAAAATTTTCTTTTTAAAAAGATATTTAAGCGAAATAAATAAGAAAATAACAAAAATATAAAACAAAATAATAAAGAAAATATCGGGGCTTTTAACTTTTATTATTGAATAAGAAAGCTGTGAAAAATAATTTGAAATATTAAGTAAAATCTGAATTAAAAAATTCAAAACCAAATCGACAAAAGGTAAAATAAAATTATTAATATACGGAATAAACGCAATAAATGAACCGATAAATCCCAAAAAACTTATTATCCCGATAAAAGGAACAACCATAACATTTGCAAAAAGACTGTATGTTGAAAAAGTATTAAAATAATACGCTTGCAGCGGTCCTGCCCAAAGTTGGGCAATTAAAGGAACAAAAAATATACAGGCTAAAGAAGTCGGAATAAAAAACAAAAGAATTGTTTTTATTATTTTAGGATAATCCTTTATCTTTTTTAAATATTTTTTATCATACGGTTTTAAAATATAGTTAACGCAAGGAACACAAATTATAAGCCCCAGGGTAACAAGAAAAGACAATTGAAACCCGACGTCAACGGCATATACCGGTTTAAAAATTAAAATCAATAACCCCGCCGCAAAAATTAAAGAAATGTTATCGGCGCTTCTGTATATTAATTTGCCGAACAAAATCAAACAAAGCATAACTGAAGCTCTTACAATTGAGGGCGGAAAACCCGTCATAAGGGCATATATAAAAACAATCAAAACTCCTGACGCTATTTTTAATCTGTATGGAATATTTAAAAAATAAATTACAAAAAACCATAAAGATAAAATTAAGGCAACATTTAGACCCGAAGCCGATAACAGATGAAGAAGCCCCGAATTTATAAAGCTGTCTTTTATGTTATCGGGCGGATTGACCGCATCATCCCCGAAAACTATTCCGCCCAGTATTTCCAAATTGGGCGATTTTATATACCCGGAATGTTTATTAATTGAGCTTTGCCTTAAATCATTCAAAACTCTTACAATATAATTTTTAATTAAATAGATTTTATCTTTTAATTTTGATTCCTTAATGTCAGCAATTGAAGGTGTTTTAATAATTATCGGAATATAATTATTTACATAAAATGTTTTTAAAATTCCTTTTCTTTTTAAAAATTCTCTGTAATTAAACTGACCCGGATTTTTTGATGTATTCGGAAGAGTTAAAATTCCTCTTAACTTAACCTTATCGCCGACGGATAAATTTATATCATCGGATTTTATGACATTTGCAAGAACCGTTGTATTTATAACTTCATAATTAATATCTTCATACTTAGCGTTTATTACTTTAAACGGAAATTTATAAGAATTTTTCTTTGATGAAAATTGCGGAATATTATCAACATATCCCGTTAATTCAACATCTTTAAGATAATCAATGTTAGAAAAAGAATCAAATTGAACCGAATTTATTTTTGCAATTAAAAACCCCGATATAAAAAATAAAAATAAAATTGAAGGAAAAAGGGGGCTGTATAAATTCCCGAATTTTTTAAAAAATAAAATTAAAACCAAAAAAATTGAAATTAAAAGAACAAAAAGAAAAACGATTTTAAAATCTAAAACATAAAAAGAAAACAACCCGGTTAAGTAAAAGAGAAATAAGGAAATACAGGTTATCTGCCCGTACATATTTTTATCTTTTATAAATTCAAAGATATTATTCATAGATAAATTTTAGTATAAGAGAAGTTGGACAATTGTTAAGTTTTGTAAAATGAAAATTTCATAATTTGTAAATTATATAAAGTACATAAACTTTATATATTTGAGAGAAAAATTATGAGGATTTAGAGATGACTCAAATTAATTCCATTTCAACCGAAAATAACGCCTATATTTACAATAAAGATTTACAGACGCAGGCAAACGAAATAAAAGATATTCAACTGTTTGAATCGGACGATAATCGCTGCACGGACGGAAGCGACGACGGTAAACTCGGTGCGGGCGAAGTTCTTGAAAATACGGCAAAAGGCGCATTTGAAGGACTCGTAAACGGAATTAAAGGAATGTTTTTTGATAAAGAAGGCAATTTCAGCCTCGGTAATACATTAAAAACCGCAGTATTGGGCGCTGCATGTTTTATCCCGGGGGTAGGACCCGTTATAGCAGGCACATTATGTGCCGCAGGCGCAGTATCGGGTGCCGCAAATACCGTACAGGGAATAGCAAAAGCAGCAACGGCGGAAACCGACGCCGAAGCAAAAGCAGCCTTCAGACAAGTGGGCGGCGGAGCACTTCAAACGGGCTTATCCGTCGTCGGTGCAAAAGCAAGCGCCAAAGCAATTGCAAATAATGCAGGCGTTGCAAAATTAACATCAGGTTCAGGCAACAAACTTGTTAATGCCGTAAAAAATACCGGAAAAAGCATAACTAACTATTATAAAGGCGAAAGCTGGACAGGCGCAATTCAAAAAGGAGCATCGGGCACACTTGATAACATTTTAAATGTACCGAAAGCGGCAGGCGAAAAATTAACAAGCGTAAAAGATAAATTAACCAAAAAATCGGGAACAATAAGCGATAAAAAATTGCAAAAACTCGTTAAAAAAGGAAAAGTAACGGAGCAAATCGCAGATGACGGCTCAACATATTATACTCAACAAACGGGAAGAACAACGCAAAGAACCTATGTTCAAAAACAAGGAACCGAAGGAAAACAATACTCATACACAACACAAAATAACAAAGTTGAAACATCATACGCATCGGCTCCAAAAACCGAAACAAAAGAATTGGGCTTTAATGACCTTGCGGATGATATCAAAGCAGGCGTTGACGGCATGGCAAAAGGCGAAATAAGAGAAATCGGAACAACAAAAGTTAAAGCTCTGGGCGACAATAAATTTAAAGTAACAACCCAAACGGGAAGCGAAAAAATCGTAAAACAAACAACGACAATGAATAAAAACGCAAGAGAAGCATACAATGCCCACAGAAAAGAACTTCAGGAACAAGGCGTTTCAATAAAAGAATTTAAAGAAGGCGGAGAATTTACACTTGAAGACGGAACAACAATTAAATATGACCCCTCTTCAAAAACCGCATCAACTACAACAATAAAAGATTCAAACGCAATTGCAAAAAGATTCGGCGAACTGAACGGCTTTAAAGCAGCTTCGGGTAAAGCAGCGGGATTTGGAATACTAACTGGCAATATTCAACCCGATGAAGAATAATTTGTTAACAATTGTAAAAGTAAAGTTAACAAAAAAAGCAATAATAAAAAAGATATAAACTTTATATATTTAACAAGAGAGAAAAATAACGAGGAGAAACAAATGAGCTACGTAAATACTATTCAAACACAAAGTAATACGTACACCTACGACCAACTGCAAGCAATGATGGCAAACGGAACAATTGATTCAAGCACGGTGCAAAATGTATCGGTCTTTAATCAATCCGCAGATCCTTCAGCTTGTACGGACGGAAAAGATGACGGAAAATTAGGATTTTTTGAATCAATAGGAAGCGCAATTTCAGGCGCAGTTAAAGGCTTGGTTAACGGTGTCAAAGGAATGTTCTTTGACGAAAACGGAAACTTCAGCCTCGGAAATACATTAAAAACAATAGGAACCGCAGCAGCATGCTTTATCCCGGGCGTCGGTCCCGTTATTGCGGCAGGCTTATGTACGGCAGGCGTTGTTAAGGGTGTAAGCGGTGTTGCACAGGGTATATCGGCAGCAGCAAGCGCAACAACCGATGCCGAAGCAAAAGCGGCATTTGAATCAATCGGTTCGGGTGCATTAACCACAGGTCTGTCTGCCGTGGGTCTTAAGGCTTCTGTCGGTGCGGTTGCACAAAATGCAGGTGTTGCAAATGCAGCAAGCAACTCATTAAGACAAAACGTATCAGGCATAGCTAAAAACGTATCAAATTCATTCAAGAGCGGAACAGGCGTTACGGGCAAACTCGGAAGCGCAGCCAATACATTAACGGGCAACTATTACGGTACGGCATGGAACAGTGCAACGGGTACAACACTTCAAAAAGCGGGCACCGTATTAAAACAAACGGCACATGATACGGGCGCAAATATGGTTAAAGCGGCAACAACGGTGAAAAACAAAGGTCAGGAAAAACTCGATAAATTAACGGGTAAACGAGGCGAAAACTTAACGGGCGACGCAGCAGCCAAAAAATTAAGCTCGGGCAAAAACAAAGTAACCGCAGACCAAATTGATAAAGCAATCAAAAATAACGGCGGTGAATTACAAGTCGGAGATAAAACATACAAAGTAAGCAAAACAACGACAGACGGAACAACAACTTATTCATACGAATTAAAAGGCAATAAATCTACTCAATATATGGCAAATGAAAACGGAGCCGACAGAGTGGTAACAAAAGAAACCAAAAGTATTGATAAAGTTAACAGAGGCACAGGCAAAAAAGACGGCGTAAGATACAAAGTTCTTGATGACGGAAAAACGGTAGAAGTTACAACAAGCAGAAACGCAACAAAAGTTGATACATTCGTACACAATGCACAAGTAAATCCTTATAACGGAATGCCTCAAAGCGGAAACGTATTCAGAACGGGTGTTACAATAGCTTCACAAAACGCAGCGGACACAACCGAAGATATCACTCAAAGCATAGCTTATCAATCAACCCCTATGGCTACGGTAAACACTCAAACAGGCAGAGAATATTATCTTGAAGACTATAATATAATGACGGAAGACGAAGTAAATCAGGCATATTCTGACATTATGGCTCAAACACAACAAATTCAATTATAATACATTTCACTAAAGCACATAAAGAAAGAACAAATAAAAAGCGGGCTTAATCTTAAACCCGCTTTTAATCTATAATCGTAACACTTGCACCGCCCCCGGATGAGCTTGAATGCTCCAAGCCCATGCCGTCTTGATAAGACCCCATGGAAGCATTGCTTCCGTTTGAGAATAAATCGATTGATTTTTTATTGTTATTCGGATTATAAACCCCCTGAATATAAGGATTATTTTTCGGAATATCATTTTTAAAATAATATTCATTATCATCATCCTTATTAAAAAATCTTTTTACTTTTGTAATTAAGCTTTCATTATAAACATAAGGACTATACCCTGAATAATAAGATGTCGTATAACCGTACGGACGATAAGAATTATAATATCCGCCCGTATAACCCCTGTATGGCATATTATAATAATTATATACAGGGGGGCTGAACCCCGTCATAAACCCTTGTCGAAACATCCTGTAAGGTCTTGAAAATCTTCTGTATCCGCCCCTGTTTACGCCGTAGCCGAAACTTGCGGCATTATACGTACAATTTTGTTGAATATCTTTTATATTTAATGATAAATTTTTTTCTTCCGCAATTAAATTTTCTGCAAACACGGGAGAAATAATCAAAAATAAACTTAAACATAATACTCTTTTTTTCATAATAAAAAAGAATAAACTTTAGATTTATTTTTTTAATCGGAAATAAAGGCAATATAAAAAAGACTAATTATTTAACTGTCTTATTGCAAAAACCGTTTTATCCAAATCTTGCAACAATTTATTGTCTTCTTCAATTAAATTAACAGGGTCATATTTGGTTCCCGTAACGGGGGAAAATTTTGAATAATAATTTGCATCAAATTTCAAATTTCCCAAAACTTTTGCTTTATAGGTTAAATCCAATAAAAGCCAGTATGAAGGGCTCATCCCTTCGGGTTTATTTGCATAAAGTTTTTCTATTCTTTTTGTATGTAAGTCTAAAACATTAACGTTAGCGTTAAATTTTTGAACCGGCTGATGAGATACTATAACTTGTCTGAAAGTTTCCAGAAATTTCATTACCCTGAGCATGTCACCGACATAAGGAGAAGGCTTTTCTTTATTTAAGATAACATCCAAAAATAAAGGATCTTCAAGCTCCGACTGCTTAAATTCTTCGGGGAAAAATTCTTCCGCACTTTGTCTTTGATCATTACCGGAGGCAGTTTTCGGTCTTTTATATTGAAATTCGGAATTTAAATTCGGAAGTGTGCCCGTATACCCTCTTGTATCCGAATCAAACTGCGCTTTTATTTTGTCTTCTCTTTTAAAAAGTTTTTTAAAAAAACTTACAATCGGATTTTCTTTTTTGGGTGTTTCATAGGTTGTTGAAGAATTTTTTGCAAGCTCGCTTGAATATCCCTTTTTAATTAAGTTCTCCGCTTTATATGATACATTGGGCGGAGTATCAAGAACAAAAGAATTATCGGCAGCTTGCGCCGCATTAACTAATATAACAAGAAATGCCAATACAATTAAAAAATTACGCATACTATTGATTATACTTACATATTAAAAAAAGTAAAAATTGTTAAATATGATTTTTGTTATATAAATTCTGTAAAGTTGCAAAATCGGTTATAAGCCAGTCAAGAGCGGCATTTTTGGCAACATTTAAAACTTTTTGAAGTTCTTTTTCTTCAGACATTGAAAAATTTTGCAAAACGAAATTTTCTGAAGGAATTCCTTTCGGCTGGGGACCTATTCCTATTTTTAATCTTGAAAATTTGTTTGAACCCGTTTCTTTAATAACCGATTTTATCCCGTTGTGTCCGCCGTCAGACCCTTCGTTTCTAAACCTTAAAGTGCCCAGAGGAAGTGAAATATCATCATATATAACTAAAATATCCCTGATATCAAGTTTATAAAAATTCATTAATTCAATAACCGCAAGCCCCGATAAATTCATATAGGTTTTCGGAAGAAGATATAATGTGTCATTGTCTTTAACAAAAAAAGACTTAAATTTATCGCATAATTTAAGATTTTTTTCTTCCAAAATTTTATCGATAACCATAAAGCCGGTATTATGTCTTGTTTTTATATATTTGGCTTCAGCGTTTCCCAAACCTATTAATGCTTTCATTTTATAAAATCCTGAACATATTTTAATTTTAATTATAATACAAATTATTCTGTTAGAGGGTTTACGAGATGATTAAAAAATAATCATCTAAAGGTTAAGTTCTAAAATAAAATAATTTTGGAGCAAAAAAATGAATAATATCGACATAAAAGACACAAATAAAAAAAGTTCGAAGAAAGTAAGCGAGTTTTTGGAAAAAAACAATCTTCATAAAAAAGACTTTGCGCAAATGATAGGAGTAACTCTTTCTTACGTTTACAATTTAATAGACGACAACATCCCCTTTTCAACAAGGTCAACCACAATCGAGCGCATTGCAACGGTTATGGATATAATGCCGGAAGATTTTGAAGAATACGTAATAGAACAAGACCCGATACCTTATAACAAGAACCTTGAAAAAATAAAAGAGTATATTAAAAACAACAATATGACAATAACCGATTTTTTAAAGCAGTTTGAAAGAAAAAAGCGCTTAAAAATCGTAGACACATTAAGAGGTAAAGAACCCGTTTCGATAGATTATTTTGAATTAAAACAAATAAAAGATATATTAAATATCCCCGATGAAGATTTCTTTGAATTATGGAAAAATATATTTACCGATTATCTTCAAAAAGGCGGGTTTGACGTTGAAAAAAATAAAAATATGCTGGATAAAATGATAGACTGCGCAAAAGAATATATTAAAGGGTAAAAAAGACATATGTAATATTTCTTAATGACAAAAGTTACAATTCTTGCCTTAATCCCTCATTTGAATTAGTATTAACATAAGGAAAGGGACTACAGGTAAAATAATGAAAAGCTCCACACTTCACAGATCAAATCTTTCAAAAGAAAAAATGTCCATGATAGAAAACGTAAGACCGCAAACCTACGGAAGCGGAATTTCAAACGTTAATCATTACATGAATTTTCAAAAAAAGCCGGAGCTTGATGTATTATGGAGAGATTTTGAAAAAAACGTACAAACAAAATCAAAAAACAAAGGTCCCGTTGTATATACAGGCATCGGTTTTGTTTTAGGGCTTTTGTTTGCCCTCGGCATTGCGGCAATTGTAGCGCTAGCTTCATATAACACTACAACTGCGGATGACATTGACAATCGGATTTATAAAATGGAAGATCCGCAGACACAGGTTGCAATCGTTCCTTCAAACACTAATGAAACCGCTGCACATGCCGAAATGGCGCTGGAAGAAAAATATACCGTTAAAGCGGGCGACACATTGGATGACATTGCATACAGATTTTACGGCAAGTATGATTTAAATAAGATTGAAGAGATAATGAAGCTTAACAACATAAAAGACGCAACAACAATTCAAATCGGACAGGTTTTAATAATTCCGTTAAATTAAGCGCCTTTTAGCGATTTATCCAAAACGAATAGCAAAGAGAGGAAAAGACTTTATGCTGACTCGTCTAATGGCAGTGATGACGATTTTTTGCGCGGCAATGCAAAGCGCTTTTGCAATGAGCATTGACGAACAAATTGATAAATATTTTGCACCGTTTTCTGACGCATTTTCAAACGTTGTATTTTTATCAATTAACATATGCAATCAAAAAGTCCCCGTTTTAATTTTGTTGTTAATCATAGCAAGTATTTTCTGCACATTTTATTTAAGAGGAATAAGTATCTGGGGTTTTAAACATTCCCTGAAACAAATATTCGGAAGAAAACCGGAATTTAATGAATCATACAATGATAAAGACGGCGAAGTGTCATCTTTGGGCGCTCTTGCAACGGCACTGTCAGGAACGGTCGGTTTAGGCAGCATAGCGGGTGTTGCAATTGCAATATCGGTCGGAGGCCCGGGGGCAATGTTTTGGATGTGCGTGGGTGCGGTTTTTGCAATGGCGCTAAAATTCTGCGAAGTAACACTTGCTCTTAAATACAGAAGATTTAACGCAGACGGCTCCGTTTCGGGCGGGCCTATGTTTTATATAGCACACGGGCTTACAAGAAAAGGCTTAAGGTGGCTCGGTCAGCCGATGGCAATGTTTTTTGCAATTATGTGCGTCCCGGGTGCCCTTGGCGGCGGCTGCATGCTTCAAATTAATCAGGCAACAAGACAGGTTATAAGCATAACCGGCGGCGAAAACAGTTTTTTTGAGTACCATGCCTGGATATTCGGGCTTATTGTCGCAATTCTTGTCGGGCTTACAATCGTAGGCGGGATTAAAAGCATAGCAAACGTAACTTCAAAAGTTGTGCCTGCAATGTGCGGACTTTATATTTTATCTGCTTTAATTATAATCCTTGTTAATTTCCAAAATATACCGGATTGTTTTATGACGATAATAAAAGAGGCTTTTGTTCCCGAATCCGTTGCGGGCGGCGTAATAGGAACAATCGTTATGAGTATGAGAAGATCAATCCAGTCAAATGAAGCAGGCTCAGGCTCAGCACCTATTGCATATGCAGCAGTCAAAACAAAAGAACCGGTTTCACAGGGTTTTGTATCTTTGATTGAACCCTTTTTCGTAACGGCAGTTATATGTTCAATGACCGCTCTTGTTATCGTTATAACCGAACAATACAAAGAATATACAACGGGTATGACGGGTGTTGAATTAACATCATCCGCTTTTGCATCCGTATTTTCATTCTTCCCGTATGTTCTTGCAATCGTAATTGTTTTATTTGCAATTTCAACCATAATTTCCTGGGCATATTACGGGCAAAAAGCTTGGAGTTATATGTTCGGGGAAGGGTTTAAAAGAACCAAATCCTATCAAATAATGTTTTGCTGCTTTATCGTAATCGGCTCATCAATGAACTTAAGCAGCGTTGTAAACTTTACCGATGCAACAATGCTTGCAATGGCGCTTCCCAATTTAATTACAATATTTATTTTAATTAAAGAAATTAAAGCCGATTTAATACAATATTGCAAAAAACATAATCTTATAACCTTTATGACAAAACCCTGGTTTAAAGAAAATGTATCAGCATAAGTTTGATTATTATAAAGAAAAGCTTGATAAATTAAAACAAACATCAAATTTAAGAACCGTAAAAAACATAGTTCAAGACGGAAAATATGTCATTTTTGAAAATAAAAAACTTTTAAACTTATCATCAAACGATTATCTTTCAATAAGCATAGATAATAACATTAAAGATAATTTTTTATCCTCATACAAAGGAAAAATCCAAAACCCCTCGGCAAGGCTTCTTAGCGGTTCAAATAAAATTTATAACGAGCTTGAAGAAAAATTAAAAACAATTTTAAATAAAGAAAGTTCACTTCTTTTTAACTCCGGCTACCACGCAAATGTCGGGATTTATTCTTCGCTTTTAAATAAAGATGACGTTGTCTTTATTGATAAATTAAACCATGCAAGCATAATTGACGGAATAAAATTATCCGGTGCGAAATTAATTCCTTTTAATCATCTTGATTATCAAAACTTAGAAGAAAAGCTTGTAAAATACAGAAAAAATTATAAAAATTCAATAATTTCAACGGAAACTCTTTTTAGCATGGACGGCGATTTTTCGGATATTAAAAAGCTTGTTGAACTAAAAAATAAACATGATTCTTTTTTAATCGCAGATGAAGCCCACACGTTCGGAGTTTACGGAAAAGGAAGGGGATACGTTTTTGAATCGAATTTGATTAATGAAGTCGATTTAATTATGGGAACCTTTGGAAAAGCAATCGGCTCATACGGGGCATTTGCCGCCGGAAATAAAATTTTAATCGATTATCTTATAAATTACGCCCGCTCTTTTATATTCTCAACCGCTCTTCCCGAAATTTCGGTTCAATTTACGAATTATGTTATCGATAATTACATATTAGATAAAGACAAATTGCAAAATAAATTATTTGATATAACAAATTATACCCATCAAAAATTTAAGAATTTAAACATTTTGGGGACAAGCTATATAATCCCCGTTTTAACCGGAGACAGTAAGCTTGCGTTGGAATTATCAAATAAATTAATTAAAGAAGGTTTTTATATTCTTCCCATAAGATATCCGACCGTAAAAAAAGGTCTGGAGAGAATAAGAGTTTCTCTTAACCCGTCAATTACAAAAGATGAAATCGATAAATTATATTCAATAATAAATGAGGCTTCTTTTAAATAAAAAAGAAGCCTCAAATTTTTATTTTGCAACAATGTTTACTATTTTATCGGGAACGACTATCGTTTTTATAACCTTCATATCCCCCATAAATTGTTTAACTTTATCGCTTTCAAGAGCAAGCTTCGATAATTCATCGTTTGTCTGTCCTGATGTTGTTTCGATTTTATCTCTTATTTTTCCGTTAATTTGAACTATAAGAGTAATATTATTTTGTTTTGTCTTTTCTTCATCAAATTTTGGCCAGTCAAGATTATGAATGGAGCCTGAACCTCCTATTGTTTGATAAATTTCTTCGGACATAAAAACAACAACGGGAGAAATTAATTTTAAAAGCACGATTAAAGCAAAGCTTAATACGTCATAATTAATGTCTTTTTCGTCTCTTATATATTCGTATATGGAATTTGTAAGTTCTCTGTATTTTGATACGACCGTATTAAATTGAAATTCGTTTTCAATATCCGATGTTATTTTTTTAATTGCAATATGAACTTCTCTTATTAAATCGGCTGATTTTTTATCGGGATTATCCGGAATAACATAATTTAATTTTATTTTATCCTGATATTTTGAATAAAGTCTGTATACTCTGCATAAAAATTTATAACATCCTTCAACGCCCGCATCGGACCAGTCAAAATCTCTTGCCGGGGGAGAATCCGAAATTATAAATAATCTTGCCGTATCAGCCCCGTATGTTTTAAAGATTTCATCGGGATCAACCGTATTTCCTTTTGATTTTGACATTTTTGAACCGTCTTTTAAAACCATACCCTGCGTTAAAAGATTTTTGAAAGGTTCGTCAAAATCCAATAACCCTATATCTTTTAATGCTTTTGTAAAGAACCTTGAATACAAAAGGTGCAATATCGCATGTTCAATTCCGCCGACATATTGATCAACGGGGAGCCATTTATTTACAAGTTTTTTATTAAACGCTTCTTTATCGTTTCTTGCATCTGAATATCTCATATAATACCAGCTTGAACAAATAAAAGTATCCATGGTATCCGTTTCTCTTTTGGCATCGCCGCCGCAAATCGGGCATTTTGTATCAATGAACGTTTTGCTTGTTAAAATGGGAGATTTTCCCTGCACCGAAAAGTCAACATCAACAGGCAATTTAACGGGCAATTGATTATCGGGCACCGGCACACATCCGCATTTTTCACAATATACAACTGGAATCGGCGCACCCCAGTATCTTTGCCTTGAAATAAGCCAGTCCCTTAACCTGAATTGAACTTTTGAATAGCCGAATCCCTTATCTTCGGCATACTTTGTAATTAATTTTTTGGCTTCTTCATTATTTATTCCGTTAAATTCACCCGAATTTACAAGAACCCCGGGGTCAATATAGGCACAATCGGGAGAATAATTTTCACCGTCAATAACCTGGATAATCGGGAGATTATATTTTTTTGCAAAATCATAATCTCTTTCATCATGCGCCGGCACTGCCATAACCGCACCCGTTCCGTAATCGACAATGGCATAATCCGCAGCCCAGATGGGGCATATTCTTCCCGTAAACGGATTTATAATATGCGTTCCCAAAGGCACGCCCGTTTTAATTCTTTCATTTGACAATCTGTCTATTTCAGACATTTTTTTGGCGTTTTCTCTGTATTTTAAAACAGGCTCTTCATTTTCTTTTGTTGTTAATTTTTCAATATCTTTATACTCCGGCGCCACAACAAGATAAGTTATACCGTATGCGGTATCCGGTCTTGTCGTAAATACGGGAATTTCAAGCCCTTCAATTTCTTTTACTTTAAATTTTAAAATTGTACCGTAGGATTTACCTATCCAGTTTTTTTGCATGGTTTTAACGTTATCGCCCCAGCCCGTTAATTTATCCAAATCATCAAGCAAAACTTCTGCATAATCCGTTATCTTTAAAAACCACTGCCACAAATTTTTCTTTGTAACTTCATTGTTGCATCTCCAGCATTTGCCCTCAATTACCTGTTCATTGGCAAGAACGGTCGAACAATGCTCGCACCAGTTAACGGGTGCCTGCTTTTTATATGCAAGTCCTTTTTTATAAAGCTGTATAAACAGCCACTGCGTCCATTTATAATAATCTTCCTTGCAGGTTGCAACTTCCCTGTCCCAGTCAACAGAAAGCCCCAGTTTTTTAAGCTGGTATTTCATATAATCCATATTGGAATATGTCCATTCCCTCGGGTTTGCGCCGTGCTGGATTGCGGCATTTTCGGCGGGCATTCCGAAAGAATCCCAGCCCATAGGGTGTAAAACGTTATATCCTTTTGCCCTTTTAAATCTTGCAATAACATCGGTTATGGTATAGTTTCTTACATGTCCCATATGAAGTTTCCCCGAAGGATAAGGAAACATTGAAAGTGCATAATATTTTTCTTTTGGTGAGTCATCCAAAGTTTTATAAGTTTTATTTTCATCCCAAAACTTAACCCACTTATCTTCGATTTTAACAGGATAATATTCACTCTCTAACATATAAGAAATCTACCTCATAACTAATAATTTTAACCAGACTATTATACTTCAAACATAATAATTTTTTTAAGGATTTTTAATTTTTTCTTTATACGTCCTGTATGAAAGCAAAAGGCATATAACGGCAAAAAACGCTCCCAGAATTAAAACATCCCTGTATGCAAAAATAAAAGAATTAATCCCGCCGAAATGAAGAGTTAAATACATTAATTTTCTGACATCAAATATACATAAAGAAATCATAATCCCAAGCAGCATTCCCAGATTTCTAAACAATGCCAAAATCCCCGATGCCATACCCGTTTCATTAACCGGAGCCGAATTCATAACGGTAATATTTGCGCTTGGCTGATATATTCCGCTTCCCGTTCCCATAAGCATTTGGGATAAAATAATTTTAAATATGTCATCACCGTAACCGGCCGTTGAAAACAAAAGAAGCCCTAAAACAATAAACCCCGCACCCGTTGTCATCAAAAGCCCGCTTGCATATTTATTTGACAATTTACCGTTAAAAAGTGCGGCAAACATGAAACAAAAAGAAAAAGGAAGCATCAAAAGGGCGGTTTTTAAAGGAGTTGCCTTCATTATAACCTGCGCATAATAAGGAAACATAACCGCATTTGAAAATAATGCAAAATATGAAATTGTCATTGCAAAATTACCGAATAAAAAAATTTTTGTTTTAAATAATTCAAAATCAACAACGGGAAAATTTATTCTTTTTTCTCTTAAATAAAATAAAAATCCGAAAAGAACAAAAATTAGAAATAAAATTAAAACCTTAATTGAAAAAAATCCCAGACCGTGTCCTTTTGAAATAATCAAAAGAAGGCAAAAAGTTGATATGAATAATAAAACCATACCCAAATAATCAAATCGGAATTTTTCTTTATGTATAACGGAAGGAATTATTTTGTTTGATAAATAAGCGCCGATAAGAGCAATTATAACACCCGGAATAAAAACACCTCTCCAGCCGAAATAATGCATTAAAAACCCGCCCAAAGAAGGACCCGTCATGCCTGCCAATGCCATCATGGCGGAAGAAAAACCTATTGCTTTTGCACGTTTTTTACCCCTGAAAACGGAAGATATTATTGCTATATTATTTGATAATAAAATTGAAGCCCCCAGAGATTGAACCAATCTGCAAAATATAAGCATATAAAGATTGGAAGATAAAATATTTAAAATCGAGCCGAGCGCAAAAATCAAAAAACCCGATGTATATAAAATTCTTCTGTTTATAACATCATTTAATTTGCCGAAAAGCATTAAAAAAGAAGTCAATATTAAAATATAGCCTGTTACGACCCACTGAACCGAATTCATATCGGCATTAAAATCTTTTGAAATTTCATAAAGGGCAACATTTATGGTATTGGAATCAAGCATGGCTAAAAAACCGCCTGCGGCGCTTACTAAAAATATCAGCCATTTAATATAATCGGTATTTTTTTCCTGCATACGCACTTCAAATAATAGTTACTACAATAGTAATACTTTAAATAATTATTTTTGTCAAAAATTATTTTTTCCTTTGAATTGCGGCTTTAATCAACCCTTTAAATAAAGGGTGGGAAGATTCGGGTCTGCTTTTAAATTCGGGGTGGAACTGGCAGGCAACAAACCAATCGTTTTTAGGGTATTCAACAATTTCCGCAAGCAGACCGTCGGGGGATGAACCTGAAATTATAAGCCCTTTTTCTTCGATTAATTTTTTATACTCATTATTAACTTCGTATCTGTGGCGGTGTCTTTCGGAAATTATTTTTGTGCCGTAGGCTTTATATGCTTTTGAGCCTTCTTTTAGGTGGCACTGATATGCACCCAGCCTCATTGTTCCGCCGTAGCCCGCAACGTTTTTTTGTTCAGTCATAAGGTCAATTACGGGATATTTTGTATTTTCATCAAACTCCGTTGAATTTGCACCTTCAAGCTCCGCAACATTTCTTGCATATTCGATTACGGCGCACTGAAGCCCCAAACAAAGCCCTAAAAAAGGAAGATTATTTTCTCTTGCATATCTTATAACATTTAATTTTCCTTCAATTCCTCTGACGCCGAATCCCCCCGGAACAACAAGAGCATCAACGTCGGATAAAAATTCTTTTGCTTTATTCATATCGCTGCACTCTTCCGTTGCAAGCCATTTGATATTGACTTTTGAATCAAATTCAAGCCCCGCATGTTTTAAGGATTCAACGACCGATATATAAGCATCGCTTAATTCGGTGTATTTTCCGGCAAGCGCAACGGTAAGAGTATTTTTTGGGTGTTTAATTTTATCTACCAGTTTTTCCCATGAAGCCAAATTAGGTTTTTTATCTTTCATATTTAAAAGTTTTAAAATAACGCCCGCCATATTCTGCGCTTCCAATGCCAGAGGAACTTCATAAATAGATTTCATATCCTTGCATTCAAAAACGCAGTCTTTTTGAACGGAACAAAAAAGAGCAATTTTTTCTTTTTCCGCTTTATGTATTGGAATTGCGGTTCTGCAAACCAACACTTCCGGCTGAATGCCGTAGCTTCTTAAAACATAGACGCTATGCTGTGAAGGTTTTGTTTTTAATTCGCCCGATGTTTGAAGATAAGGTAATAATGTTACATGGATTGAAATTGAATTTCCGATTCCTTCTTCAAGTCTGAATTGTCTTATTGCTTCAATAAAAGGTAAGCTTTCAATGTCGCCTATCGTGCCCCCGATTTCCGCTATTAAAAAATCGGGCTTAAAATGTTTTGTTGCCATCTGAAGCCTTGCTTTAATTTCATTTGTAATATGCGGAATAACCTGCACCGTGGCGCCTAAGTATTCGCCTTTTCTTTCTTTTTGAATAACGGTTTGATAAACGCTTCCCGATGTAACGTTATTTATCTGATGAAGCGAAGTATTTGTAAATCTTTCATAATGCCCCAAATCAAGGTCGGTTTCCGCTCCGTCATCGGTAACGAAAACTTCGCCGTGCTGAAAAGGACTCATTGTCCCCGGGTCAACATTTATATAAGGGTCAAATTTTTGAATTGCAACGGAAAAACCTCTTGCTCTTAAAAGTTTTCCCAAACTTGCGGCAACGATTCCTTTTCCCAATGAACTCACAACACCGCCCGTTATAAAAATATATTTTGTCATATAATTTAACCCTTCAATTCGTTTACGTTTATAAATAAAGTCCCTAAAATTAATTTATTTTAGGGACTTTAAAGAAATCTTGTTCAACCTCGGGAGCATTTGTCATTAATTCCTCCCGGGTAAGTTCATATTTGACGACATCATCCCTTAAAACATTCGAAAAATCTATCGGATGATTCATAGGTTCAACCCCTTTGGTGTCAACCTCATTTAATTGGTCCATATATTTTAAAATATCGCCCAATTGTTTTGAAAACTTAACTTTTTCTTCTTCCGTTAATTCCAGCCTTGCAAGTTTTGCAACATGTTCAACGTCTTTAATTTCAATCATTTTTATTACCTCAATTAAAAAACATCATACTAAAAAAACGATTTTGTTGTAAAGCAAATTAATAAGTATTTGTAAAAATTCTAAACTTTAAGTATAATTTTAAAATTATGAGAGGGTGTAATATTCTTATAACAGAAGACCATGCGCTGACCCGTTTTGCGCTTTTAACTTCCCTGAAAGACGAAGATTTCACGGGAGAAATTTTTGAAGCGGAAAATGCACAAAATGCGTATAAAATCTTAAAAGAACATAAAATTGATGTTGTTTTGATGGATTTGGGGCTTCCGGTAACAGACGGAGTAACCGCTTCAAAAGAAATAAGAAAAAATTACCCCGATATCAAAATAATTGTTATCACATCCCATAACGAAGAAAAAGAAGTTGAAGGGTGTCTGGATGCGGGAATTAACGCATATTGCTCAAAAGACATTGACCCTAAAAAACTGATTGAACTTATAAAAGACGTAATGGAAGGTTCTCTTTGGTTTGATTCTTCCGTTGCAAAAATTGTCATTAAAAAAACAACCGGCATAAAACAACACGAAGATGAAACAAATAACAAATATAATTTAACTTCAAAAGAACTTTCCGTTTTATCTTTACTTGCAGACGGCAACTCAAACAACGAAATCGCCAAAAAATTAAATATCTCGATTAATACAACCAAAGTTCATATGTGTTCGATTCTTCAAAAGCTTTCAGTCGATGACAGAACGCAAGCCGCAATTAAAGCTATCAGGGAAAATTTAATATAATGGATGAAATTAAAAAAATTTTAATGATAGACGATAACCCGAACCCGACAGCCGATATGCTTTCAATGTACGGTTATGAAGTTGAAACAATGCCTGACGGCAAAGCGGGTCTGAATGAGCTTAAAGAGGGATATTATAAATACGATCTTGTTTTATTGGACGTTATGATGCCGGTTATGGACGGGTGGAGCACGCTTAAAACAATAAGAAGCGATAAAATTTTAAAAAACATTCCGGTTATTATGCTGACTGCCGTTGATGATGATATAAAACAAATATCGGGGTTAAAACAGGGGGCTGACGATTATATAATAAAGCCGTTTGTTTTTCCGAATCTTCTTGCAAGAATTGAAGCGCTTTTAAGGCGCTCCAACTGGAAAAAAGCGGAAGTTAAAAAAATAGAATCGATAAACTCCCTGACACAGAGAGAAAAAGAAATTTTAAAACTCGTTTCAATCGGAGAATCAAATTCCCAAATAGCGGAAAAACTTTTTATAAGAGAAATAACCGTCAAAACACACCTTAACAATATTTACAGAAAAATAGGCGTTGAAAACAGAGTTCAGGCAACGATACTTGCAATGAACGCCGGTATCGGCGAATAATTAAAAAAAGCTTGATATATATCGCTAAATTTAATAAAATACAAGAACAACCGATTATTGGGAGATTAACAGATGGCAAACTTGTCAAAAGACAAATGGGTAGATTTAATTTTAAACGACAAAGGAAATTTTGAGCTTCAAAAAAGCGAAGAAACAGACGTTATAGACTTAAGCGAAGTTGAATTAACGTCTTATGAAATATCAAATGTTAATCTTAACAATATAGATTTTACGGGTTCAACATTCTCTGAAACCCAATTTACAAACGTTAATTTCGCTGACAGCGATTTCACAAGCTGTGATTTTACAAGATGCCGTTTTGTAGAATGCGATTTTACAAATACAACTCTCTACGGCGCAGATTTCAGCTACGGCGAAGTTCATTATTGCAACTTTCAGGACGCCGATATGGCGGGGTGTATTTTAAATGAAGCTAATCTTGAAGATTCGGATTTTGCCTTAAGCGAAAATTTATCGGCATGCAGATTTGACGAAGGCACAATTTGGCCCGACACCGATAAGCTCCCCGAAGATTTTGATTCAAGTTACAGTTACGACTTATCCTCGCTTCAGGATGAAGAAGAACATCAAGAATCGGATTACATGTACTAAATTAATTTTGATGTTAACATGTAAATATGAGGAAAGAATTAGGAAGTTTATTTATACTTTTTACTTTGCTGTGTCAAATTTTACCTGCACTGTCGTTTGAAATCGATACGAGCGTTTTGCCCGATAAAATAACGGTGAAACCGGAAGTTAAAGAGGTTAAAGGCAGCCTTTTTGTAACCGAACAGGAGCAGGCGCAGATTATAATCAATAAACAGCAGGAAAAAGACGTAGAAGATTTGGAAATTATCTGGACCGCAACGGTAAGCAACAATCCTATTATAAAATTTACGTTAGAAAAGCTTGCAATACCCGAAGAACAAAGAAGAATTCATTCTTCTTTGATGGCAAAAAGCTTAAGCGCAATAATATCGGGCGCTTCGATTTTACCTTCGTTTTTGGGGATGAATTATGCCGTTCAATCCGCATCCTATGCAACCGCAAGGCTTGCAAACAATCTTATAAATAAAAAAAACAATAACATTTTAATGAATTCGCCCCTGACGGATACCGAAGCAATTGAGCTTGCGGGGTTAATTGAAGATTTGCAGGATGAAATTGTTATTGCATATTACTGTTATAAAAATTCTCTTATCCGTCTTAAAAATTTAAGAGAACAAATGCTTCTTAAAAACAAAAATTATTCAGACGCACTCAAAAAAGGAGACAACCTTGAAATAACGGTTAATTCGGCAGCCTGGCAGGAAAAATTAATGGAAGAATATGAACTGAAACAGGAAGCAAAAAGATATTACTTAATGCTTCAAAGGCTGGCCGGCAAAGAAGCAATTGATGAATTAAATCTTGTTGTTTATGAATTAAAAACGCAAGGCATTGAACAATCGGACCTTAATTTCGAAAAAAGAAAATTTCAAATTCCCGATGAGGTGAAAAAGAAATGAAAAAAATAATTTTATTGTTCACATTCCTTTTATTTGCAAATAAAGCAGCCGCAATAACTTATGAAACGCTTAATATTAATATGCCCTATGCTTCAAGGCTCGGCACGGGAAACACGCCCGAGGTCCGATATGAAGAAGTAAAAGCCGAAAATAAAAAAAATGAAGTGGTTGTTAAAACAATTGATGATAAAGATGATTCAATCAATTTTATGGATTTAAACATAAAATATTTATCGGATGAAATCATAGATGAAATGAATGCGGATTCGGGGAAAGTTTTATCGGATTTAAGCATTTTATATAACAGCGCCATTCAAAGAAGCGAAACAATAAGATATGCAATTTATAAATTATCAAATCCCGAAGAAAACAAGCCCGATGAAGGAATAATCAAAAAAATAATAAAACCGGTTGCAAGCTTTTCTTCAATTGCGGGAACGGCAATGAGCGATAACCCCTATATGGCGGCAGGTGCGCTTATAGGCGGAAGTCTTGTGGGCGCAATTACAAGCGATGATAAAAAAGTAAATTATAAATTTACCAAAGTAAACGATGCCGATATGGTAATATTAGTAAGAAAAATTGATGAACTGCAAAAGAAGCTTCTTTTCTTGTATATGGATTATGTTTCAAATAAAGAGCTTTATAAAATGGCGGAAGATAACGTTGAAAAAAGAAAAATTATGTATGAAACGGTTCAAAAAGAAGGTTCAAGAGAAGAAATAATCATAGCGGATACATTTTACAGAAACGCACAGGAATATTTAACAAAAGCAAAGGCAAAATATGACCTTTCAAGAACAATTTTAGAGAATTTAACGGGCCCTGAAGCCCTTGCCGAAATCGAAAAAAAATAATCTTATTTTTGTATAATTCATCGTTTAAATGTGTAAAGAGAAGAAAATTCAATATTCAGCGCATTTAATAACGATACGATAACGGTAAGAGAAGTATTAATTTCTCCCCGTTCAATGGCACCTATTACCTGACCGTATGAAAGACCCGCTATTTCTGCAAGCTGTTCCCGGGATAATCCCGCACGATTTCTTTCCGCTCTCAAATTACGACCGAATTCCTTTAGAATTTCTTTTTTATCCATAGAAAAATTTTATATGGTTGACAATACACAAGCTACAATTTATACTATGCATGATACAATCTATTTATTGTATTAGACAATTTATTTATATTGAAGTCGGAATTTATGGCAATAAATAAAAAAGGGTTTACTCTGGCGGAAGTTTTAATAACACTGGCTATAATAGGCGTTGTTGCGGCACTTGCAATCCCGTCGGTTATTTCAAACGGACAGCAGCAGGAATATAAAACAGGCTTAAGGAAAGCAATATCGGTATTAAATTCCGCAATTGCGATTAATATTGCGCTTGAAGGAGAAACACCGTATGATAATGCCAATTTATTCGGCTATTTAACAAAACATATGTCGGTTATGAAAACAACAAGAACAACCCCTTGGTATTCAACCTCTGCGGTCGGAGCCGTGGGCACAGCAAATACAAATTCGGCATTTTATACAACAGACGGTATGCGATTTGAATTTGAACTCGGGGGTGCATCATATGAATTTTTACCGCTCCATGAAACAAACGAAGTAACGGCATGTACCCCTACCATATCGGGAGAAAATTGCGGAGGGTGCGGTTCACTTGGTTTAAAGCATAACCCTGACAAAACAACTAAACCCCCTTGTGCTATTTTGGTTGATGTTAACGGAGACAGAAAACCGACCCCCGGAAACATAAACTGCACAAATGCAAGCTGTATAATGGAAAATCAATATAAGGTTCCTGTTCCCGAAACAAAAAAAGTCGGCGACTTATTTACGATATTAATAACCGAAAGCAGAGCAATTCCGTACGGAATTACCGCGCAAAAAGTTTTATACGGTGCCCAGAAATAAGTATTTTGCCTTTTAAATTAATGTATGCTAAACTTAGCAAAAGCGGAATTTGAAAGGTAGTTTATTTATGAGAAAAATAAGAATTAAAGGGTTTACTTTAGCCGAAGTTTTAATAACACTGGCCATAATCGGTGTTGTTGCGGCGCTTGCAATCCCGTCGGTTATTTCAAACAGCCAGCAGATGGAATATAAAACGGGCTTAAGAAAAGCTGTTTCCGTTTTGAATTCCGCAATCGCAATGGGAAAAGCAATTGACGGCGAAAGCCCATATGATAATGCGAACCTTTTCGGGTATATGTACAGGCATATGTCCGTTTTAAGAACAACTTCAAGAGCCGAGCTTGATTATTATATAATATACCCCGGCGACGGTTCTCCTTGGAGAAATACGGCATTTTATACAACGGACGGTATGAAATTTGAATTCAGAAGAGGAAGAACACAGGCAGATTTTCCCTTGTATGAAAATCCGTCCGTTAGTGTCTGCACACTTGCAGAAAGCGGTGATTTTAACCAATACGGCGGTGAATCTCCCGGAGGGTCCTGCGGAGGGTGCGGTTCATACGGCTTGAATAATAACCCGGACGGAACAACAAAACCGCCGTGCCTTATAATGGTGGATGTTAACGGCGACAGAGGTCCGAACCCGGCTAACGCTCACTGTCTTGAAGCGGAATGTTCTTCGCCTTATAAATTTTCAACCCCCGACGGCTCAAGGCTGACGGATATGTTTACGATTATGATAACCGATAAAGAAGCAATACCCTACGGCACGGCTGCCCAAAAAGCAATGTACGGCGGGAGAAAATAAAAGTTTATAATAAAATACCGCCCCGATTTTTTAAGGGCGGTATTTTTTAAATTAAAATTTATGAACTGAATCTGAAAAGCATTATATCGCCGTCTTGAACGACATAATCTTTGCCTTCAAGCCTTGCAAGCCCTTTTTCTCTTGCCTGAACCCAGCCGCCAGAATTGACAAAATCGTCATAAGATACAACTTCGGCTTTAATAAAGCCTTTTTCAAAGTCTGTATGAATAACGCCTGCAGCCTGCGGAGCTTTTGTGCCTTTTTTAATCGTCCAGGCTCTTACTTCTTTTTCGCCCGCCGTAATATATGTTTGCAGGTCTAATAAATCGTATGCGGATTTTATCATCTTATCAATGCCTGATGTTTGAACACCGAGTTCTTTTAAGTAGCTTTCGGCTTCATCTTTTCCCAAGCTGACAAGTTCGGCTTCAATACCTGCGCAAATCATAACGGTTTGAGCTCCTTGTTTGTCCGCATATTCTTTAACCCGGTTAACATAATCATTGCCCGATTTTAAATCGCTTTCTTTAACGTTTGCACAATAAATGACGGGTTTTGTCATCAACAAAAAGAAATGTTTTAAAACTTTTTGTTCTTCTTCGTCAAAATTTTCTTTAACGTTTATAAAACTTCCCTTTTCAAGATAAGGCATTAATTTTTCAATAACCTGATTTTCTAAAATTGCTTCCTTATCCCCTGATTTTGCGGATTTTGTGATTTTTTTCAGACGGTTTTCAAGCGTTTGAATATCGGCAAGCGCAAGTTCCGTGTTAATTGTTTCGATGTCATCAATAGGATCAATTTTTCCGGACACATGGATGGTATTAGGGTCATCAAAACATCTTACAACCTGAATAATGGCATCGCACTCTCTTATGTTTGCAAGAAATTGATTACCGAGCCCTTCACCTTTACTTGCACCTTTAACAAGACCTGCGATATCAACAAATTGAATGGCAGCAGGTATCACATTATCCGTTTTAACGAGAGGCTTTAAAACATAAAGCCTCTCATCCGGAACGTTTACGACTCCGACATTCGGCTCAATTGTGCAAAAAGGATAATTTGCGCTTTGAGCGTTATCGGACAAAGTGAGCGCATTAAAAAGGGTTGATTTTCCGACGTTTGGTAGCCCGACTATTCCGCATTTTAGCATGTCAGGGCTGCTTTCTTTTGTTCAAGCTGAAGCGTCATTGTGGTAACGTCGCACACATCCGAGGGTCCGAAATATTGAATTGCGCCGGGGAAAACGTAGCAATCGTTCAATGCCCATTTCTCCCTTTTTTCTTCAAATGCTTTAAATACGGGTCCGTCCAATTCGACAAGCGCTTTTTGAATAACGGGTTTCATTTTGCCGTGGCGTTTTTCCATATTCATCATCATGGTTAAAGGAACACCGCCCGCCATCCATTTGTTTGCGGGTTCGGTTAAATTTTTAATGCAGGATAAATATCCCGTGAAACCGCCCAAAATTAAAGCAAATGCGTTATAGCCCAACGAATAGCAATAATCGGCGTCAAAATTGGAAGGTGCGGCACATCTTCCTTCGTAACCGAAGAAATGAGCCTGTTCGGAGAATTTGCCCTGATATTTGCCTTCTGCTTTTAATTTTTTAAGGTTAGCTTTAACCATTTCAATTAAAAGTTTTTCCGTTTCGATTTTTGAAACCTGAACATTACCATGGGGGTCTCTGTCCATTAATAATTGAGCTTTGATTAAATCGGGAAGCGAATTGAAAACGGACGAGTTATTTGAATCAAGCTTTTCGGTAATGGTTTTATATTTTTCATTATTTGAAGCATTAACAAATGAATTGTCTTTTTCTAAAACCGCCAATAAGTCGTTCAAATTTGAAATCATTGTTTTCATCTCGGGAATAAATTCGATTAATCCTTCGGGGATGAGCGCAACGCCGAAATTCTTGCCTTCGTTTGAACGTTTGACAACAACATCTGTTATATAGTCAACAATTTGTTTTAATGACATTTTTTTGGCTTCAACTTCTTCGGAAATTAAAGTTATATTAGGCTGCGTTTGAAGAGCAACTTCCAAGCCCACATGGGTTGCCGATCTTCCCATTAATTTAATAAAGTGCCAGTATTTTTTAGCGGAATTGGCATCTCTTTCAATGTTGCCGACAAGCTCCGAATAAGTTTTTGTTGCGGTATCAAAACCGAATGAAATTTCAATTTGAGAATTTTTAAGGTCGCCGTCAATTGTTTTGGGGCAGCCGATTACCTGAATGCCCGTATTTTTGGCTTTTAGCCATTGCGCAAGCATGCAGGCGTTTGTGTTTGAGTCATCCCCGCCGATTATAACAATTGCGTTAATATCAAGTTTTTTGCAGGTATTTAATGTTTGTTCAAACTGTTCTTCGGTTTCAAGCTTTGTTCTGCCGGAGCCTATGATGTCAAAACCGCCGGTGTTTCTGAATTTGTTTATATAATCATCGTCAAATTCAATATATTTTCCTTCGATAATACCGCTCGGACCGCCTAAGAAACCGTAAAGTTTATTATTTTTATCGGCTTCTTTAAGAGCGTCATACAAACCCGCAATAACGTTATGACCGCCGGGGGCCTGACCGCCCGATAAAATAACGCCGACATTTTTATGAACCATATTCAATTTTGAGCCGTTATCGGAAAAAGAAACAATGGGAGCGCCGTATACGTCTTTAAAAAGTTCTTGTATTTCTTCTTTATCTTTAACAGCCGTTGTATTTTCGCCCAAATTAACGCAAACATTTGATATGCCTTTTGACAAAATGCCTGCCAATTTAGGTTTATAGCTTAATCTTTCTTTGTGAAGGGGTGAAAAATCTCTCATAATGTCTCCTTAAAATTAATCCTTAATATCAAAAACATTCTATTACAAAAAGATTAAAACGTAAATAAAACGGGGGATTTTTTAAAAATTTAAAAAAATTACTTGAAATTAAAGTTTCACCATTGTAAGATTAAAAACAACAGAACATTTGCGGGAGTAATTCAGTGGTAGAATGCTTCCTTGCCAAGGAAGATGTCGCGAGTTCGATCCTCGTCTCCCGCTAATAAAAATCATCGGGTTTTATATCCGATGATTTTTATTTAGCAGAGAATTTTATCAACAATTTCAAGACAATGGATTTTAGTTGTATTAATAATCGGAATAGAAGCGGTTTTAATTATATTTGGAAGCTCCGTACAGCCGAGAACAACCGCCTGTGCGCCCGATAACTCGCATTTTAAAATTATATCAAGGAGTTTTTGACGGGAATTATCTGAAATAATCCCTTTACATAATTCATCATATATAATTTTATTAATAATTTCCCGCTCATAAGCCTCAGGAATAATAACGTTAATGCCAAAATCTTCTTTCAATTTATCTTTATAAAATGATTTTGTCATTGTATATCCGGTTCCAAACAAAGCAACGGTATGCATTTTGTTTTTTACTATATAATTTCCCGCAGCCTGCGCAATATGAATTAAGGGAACATTTATTTTCTTTTGAACATCGGGTGCCGTTATATGCATAGTATTTGTTGCAATAGCAATATAATCGGCTCCTGAATTTTCAAGTTTTTGAGCGGATTTTACCAAAATTTCGGTTAAAACTTCCCAATTTTCGGCTGACTGCAATTTTTCAATTTCATCAAAATCATAGCTTTCAATAAGCATTTTTGCACTGTGCAAATTTCCGAGTCTTTTGTTTACTTCACCGTTAATTATTTTATAATATTCAACGGTTGACTCAAAGCTCATTCCGCCGATTAATCCGATAGTTTTCATAAACACCCCCTTATAAAGGCGAGTATAGCATAAAAACTCTGAAATTATCCTAAAACGACACCGAAAACAATTGTAATAATATAGAACAAAAGCCCGGTTAAACATACATAAAAAATAAGCGCCTCTTTAAAAAAGAAGCGCTTAAATTTATACGTCCCTTATTTGTTTTATACAACGGCAACCGGTTTAGGTCCCGCATTAACAATGTCGGAAGGCATATTGGGATATTTTGAAGCAAAGTTATCGGCAAACATTTGAGCAAGTTTATTTGCCTGTTCATCGTATGCTTTCTTATCTGCCCATAATCCTCTTGCGTCCAATTGTTCATCCGGAACATTGGGGCATGATGTCGGATAATCAACATTGAATATATCGTGGTGTTTAAATTCAACATTATCAAATGCACCCGTAAGAGCAGCGGTTACCATTGCTCTTGTATATGCAAGCTTCATACGTTTAGCGCCCGAAGCTGCGGAGCCGCCCGCCCAGCCGGTGTTAACGAGATAAACTTTTGTGCCGTATTTTTCAAGTTTATCACCGAGCATTTTAGCATAAACGGAAGCATCCATCGGCATGAAAGGTTCGCCGAATAATGTCGAGAATGTGGGCTGCGGTTCGGTTACGCCTCTTTCTGTGCCTGCGAGTTTAGATGTAAAGCCGGTTACAAAGTGGTACATTGCAGCGTTTTTATCCAATCTTGAAATCGGAGGCAATACGCCGAAAGCGTCAGCCGTTAAGAAAATAACAACCTTGGGAATGCCGCCTTTTGAAGGAATTTCGGCATTATCGATATAATCAATCGGATATCCCACACGTGTGTTTTCGGTTAATGAACCGTCGTTAAAATCAAATTCTCTTGTGTTTTCATCCATAATAACATTTTCAACGAGAGAACCGAATTTAATTGCGTTATAAATTTCAGGTTCATGTTCTTTTGATAAGTTAATACATTTTGCATAGCATCCGCCTTCAAAGTTGAAAATGCCGTCAGGCGACCAGCCGTGTTCATCATCGCCGATTAATTTTCTGTTAGGATCGGCAGACAACGTTGTTTTACCCGTTCCCGAAAGACCGAAGAATACGGCCGTTTCATGTGTAACGGGGTCCATATTTGCACTGCAGTGCATGGGAAGTACGTTTTTCTTTGTCATAACGTAGTTCATTGTCGAGAATACGGATTTTTTGATTTCGCCCGCATATTGTGAACCGCAAATAATAATTTCATGCGCTTCATAGTCAATTGCAATGCATGCTTCCGAATTTACGCCGTCAACTTCGGGGTCGCATTTGAAGCCCGGAACGCAAAGAATTGTATAATCGGGTTCGCCGTATGAAGCAAGTTCTTGTTCATCGGGTCTGATTAATAATTGGTGGATAAATAAGTTTTGGCTTGCAAGTTCGTTAATTATACGGAATTTTTGCGTATAAGTTTTGTCTGCGCCTGCAAATCCGTCAAAAATGAAAACTTCTCTGTTTTGAAGGTAAGCAGCCATTTTGCCTTTGATTGCGTTAAATCTTTCACGGCTGATAGGGCGGTTAACTTTGCCCCATGCAATTTCGTTGTGGATAGTATCCGTATCAACGATAAATTTGTCTTTAGGTGAACGTCCGGTATATTTTCCGGTAGTTACAACCAAAGCTCCGGTTGAGCTTAATTTGCCTTCTTCTCTTCTGAGTGCGGCTTCCGTTAATTGAGCAACGCTCAAATTACGATATACCGCTTTGGGTCCTATAATACCCAATTTTTCAATACCGTATGTTTGCATAGATATTTCCTCCTTATTGCTTAAAGTATTTTAATACAGACAAATTAAATTGTAAAACCCCTCATATAGTCGAAAAATCAAAAATGTACAAATGGCAAAATTTATGCAATTATAAATATGAGGTATAAAAAATGATTAAAAAGTTCTTATTTATTTGTCTGGTACTGTTTATAAGCCAATTAAGCATTCTTGCCGAAGAAAATAAACCCTACTGGGATTTTCAAAAAACCGCAAATCTTCAGCAAACAATTGATGAAACCGGTTTTAAGATTTTAAATGCAAATAAACTCAATAAATTAATAGTGTTTTCATTAAACAAAAAAAGAAGCTTTGTAAGAGAAAAGTTAACCTGGGTTAAAAGAGAAGTTATAATTTATGACAAAGATTTAATCCATGCCCAAAATGATGATGAACTTGCAGCGGTTCTTGCAAGAGAAGTTTCATATTCAATGAAAACTTATGACGGCTCAATCGGGGGCATTATAAGCGCACTTCAGGTTAAAATGTCTCCGAAAAAATATGAACTCGTTGCAGACAGACGTGCGGTAGATTATATGGTAAAAGCCGGTTATAACCCCTTAGGGCTTATTACATACATAACTAAATCTTCCCCGCAAAAGAAACAGGATAAAATTTCATCTCATAATTTAACATCAAAAAGACTTGCTTTTATTTATGAATATATATTTACAAAATATCCTTATTTTCTTGTAAATAACGCCTATATCGACAATTATTACTATCAAAATTTTCTTTTAAATTCAATTGAAAACAGAAGAAAACTTGAAATAAAAATAAAAACAAAAGATAAAGGCAAAACGGATTATGAATAAATTGTTCATTATTTTTTCAATCGCATTATTTTCAATAACGCCCGCTTTTGCAAAAATTGACGATTTTATGATTGATTTGATAGATAAAGAAAATGCAAAAAAACCATACACCCATACCGTTTATGATTATACGGGGATAAAAAAAATCCCGATTGAATTAGAAATAGAAAAAGAAATTTCAACCAAAAACAAAGACTTATACGAAGGCGAAAAAATTACGTTTTTGGTTAAATATGACGTAG
Organism: Candidatus Gastranaerophilales bacterium; assembly: GCA_944325155.1. Taxonomy (GTDB): domain Bacteria; phylum Cyanobacteriota; class Vampirovibrionia; order Gastranaerophilales; family Gastranaerophilaceae; genus Galligastranaerophilus_A. The sequence goes on from CALUYY010000001.1 coordinate 188,965, forward strand.
TATCGGGCGGGAAAATTTTATTAAAAAGAAATGATAAAATTAATGCCGAAATTGAAAACATAATTACAAGCGGAATAAACGGAACGCCCTATACAATCGTTATAGACGACTTTAAAAACCCCAATCTTGAAGAAAACAAAATGCTTGCAAGATACTTAAAAAACGGCCATAACAGAGCATGGCTCGTATATCCGCTGAAATGGGCGTTTACATTGTTACCGCCGACAGGAAGCCTGACCAATTTTATTAAAGGCGGACATGCAAAAATAACCAAAAAAGATAAAATAACAATTTATTATTTTCCCGAATGGAAATAAAAAATTTGCCCTTAAATTATAAGGGCAAATAAAATCAATTTTCTCTTTTTTTGGGAGGATAGGGACCCCTAAAGGGTTCAATATTGTTATTTTTATTTGAAAGATTATCAATAACCTGTCTCGGGATTATTATATAGTCTTCTTCAATATAATCGCTCTCAATTTCGGGGTGTTTTATCTTTTTTAAAAGTTTCTTTGTGAATTTATCAAAATCTTCATTCATTTTAATAAAATCATTTTCCGTTCTTTGAATTATTCTTTTAGGCGGATAAAAATGGATATGTTTTTGAACCTTAAAAGAATGATGGCTCATAATAACAAGCGCTGAAATTATACCGCCCGCAAATGCGGAAATTAATGCAACGGCAAGATACTTTAAAAATTCTTTTTCGTTTTCGTTCATAAAAATTTTCTCCTTAAATTATGTTCAAAAAAATCTTAAATAAGATTTTTATTTATCGTTATTGCCAAAAAGGGTAAATAAAAAAAATTTAAAATCTGCCCGTTTGACGAATATAAAATTTTGAAGCGGTTAAATAAAATTGTTTTTTCTTATGAAAAAAATTTTAATTATATTTGTGATTTTTGTTTTTATAACCGCCTGCACAAAAGAAGCGGCGGAAGAAAAATTTTATGTTGAATACATAAAAGTAAAACCCGAAACAAAAATTATAAATTCAATATATAAAGGCTATGTTTCAAAAGGCGGAGATATTTATCTTTCTTTTAATTTAAGCGGAATTATAAACGGCTTTTACGTATCCGAAGGAAAAAAAGTAAAAAAGGGGGATATAATTGCAAAATTGGACACAAAAGAATATGAGTATAGTTTATCAAAAGCGGAATTTGAACTTGAAGATACAAAAAATAAATATAAAAGAATAAAAAGCTATTATGAAAGAATTTCAAAACTGCACGATGCGGGAGGAATTTCATATAACGACTGGGAAGAGGCGGGAACAAATTTAAAAAGCGCAATTAACAAAATAAAAATTGCAAAAGATGCGTATAATATAGCAAAAGAAAAAGAAGCCTACACAAAAATAATTTCCCCTGATGACGGGGAAATAATAAAAACTTTTAAAGATAATCTTGAATATGTAAATGCGGGCGAAAAAGTTGTTTTATTTCAAAAAAACGGTTTATCCGAAGCAAAAATTTTTATCCCGCAAAATAAAATTAATTTAATTAAAAAAAATCAAATTATTACACTGCAAACGGATGCAATTAAAAACAAAACTTATTCGGGAAAAGTTAAAAGCAAAGTTAACTCAAGCGAAAATCAGGGTTCTTATGTCGTAACGATTTCAATTGATAATAACCCCCTTGAGCTTCTGGACGGAATGAGCGTCAATGTTAAATTAAAAGAAAAAGAAATAAAAGGAATTTTTATTCCCGTTAACTCAATTTTTGTTGAAGAAGATAAAAAATACGTTTTTTTGCTTAACCCCGAAAATATGACATCAATTAAAAAAGAAATAATGACGGGAGAAATTTATGGCGATGAAACGGAAGTTTTAAAAGGGTTAGATGAAAATGTTTTATTGATAACAAAAGGAATAAACAAATTATCCGATAATTCAAAGGTTTATCTTAAAAATGAACGGTCCCGCTAATTTCTTTTTAAAAAACAATATTTTTCTTATTGTGCTTGTATTTATTTTTATAATAAACGGAATAACAAGTTATATTAATTTAAAAAGAAATGAAGACCCCGGTTTTAAAATAAGAACGGCAAGCATAATAACGGATACAAAAAGGCTGAATGCAAACCAGACAGATAAATATGTTACAAGGCAGATTGAAAACCGTCTTTTAAATATGGAAGAAATTGAAGATTTAAGAATGGAATCTACAAATTCAAAAAGTATCATCTATGCCGACTTATTTGAATATTATAAAGAAATACAGCCCATATGGGACAAATTAAGAAGAAAGGTTAAACTATCCGAAAATGACATAATACAAGGCTTAAGTCCCATCGTTAACGATGAATACGGCGATGTATTCGGAGCATTAATTGCAATTGAAAATAAAAACCTTGATTATGAAAAACTCTATGATATGGCAAAAAACATAAAAGACGAATACCGGAAGCTGAATCAAACGGGAAAAGTTGAAATTTTCGGTGCACAAGAAGAGGTTTTATACGTTGAATTTGATGAATCGTATATAAACAATCTAAAATTAACGCCCGATGAAATAATGAATAAATTTGAAAATTTTAATACATTCTTTGGCGGCGGCGAAATTTCGGGAGAAAAAAACAATATAAAAATTTCTCCTGAATTTCAAATAAAAAACGAAAATGAAATTAAAAATTATTTTATAAAAACTTTTAATTCAACTCTTCAAATTAAAAATATTTTTAACATAAAAAAGACAATAAAAACCCCTCAGACAAAACTTATAAAATCAAACGGAAAAGAAGCTCTTTTAATCGGCATAAGTTTAAAAAAAGACGGAAATATTTTAGTTTGGGGAGATGAAATAAAAGAAAAAACAAAAGAATTAAAAGAAAAATATGACGGTATAAATATTGAAATCATCCTTCTTCAAAGTGATTACGTTAAAAAATTAACCGCTAAATTTTCATCTTCTTTATTTGAGAGCATAATAAGTGTTATTTTAATTGTTTATTTGATTTTAGGGATAAAATCGGGCATAATTGTCGGATTTATAATTTTTATAACCGTTTTATCAACATTTTTTATAATGGATGTTTTTAATATAGGTTTAGATAAAATTTCATTGTCCGCTTTAATAATTTCACTCGGCATTCTTGTCGACAATTCGATTGTCATAATTGAAGGATGTTTGAATGATAAAGAAAGTAATATTGAAAATTTTAAAAATCATATTATAAATACGGTAAATAAGTTTCAAATTCCGCTTTTAATTACAAGCATTATAACAACAATGGCTTTTTTGCCGGTATTTTTGGCAAAAAGTGCAATAGGGGAATATGCTTCCAATTTATTTAAAGTAATTTTTATAGTACTTATGTTTTCTTATTTTTATTCAACGGCGCTGCTTCCTTATCTGATAAATGTTTTTTTAAAAGATGAAAAATTAAAAAATCAAACGGGTTTTATTGATTTTTTTAAAAACAAAATAATATTCTCGGCAAAAAAACCCGAAATAATTTTATCTGCAGGAATAATAACTTTTCTTATTTCAATTTTTGTTTTTAATTTTGTGCCAAAAATCTTTTTCCCCGATTCAGACAGATTAAGTTATGAGATAAGGCTTAATTTAAATAACAATGCAAGTTTTAATCAAACAAAAGAATATGTTGAAAAAATAGAAAAATATCTTTTAGAAAATAAAGATATCCTTAATTTTTTATCATTTACGGGGCTGAGCGCCCCGAGATATGTTCTTTCGGCATCGCCCGAAGCGGAAAGAACAAATTTTGCAATGTTTCTTGTAAATATAAAAAATTTTAAAACGCTTGATAAAAATATGGAAGATATAAAAAATTTTATAAATGAAACTCTGCCCGATATAAAAACCGTTGTAAGAAAAATCCCCCAAGGTCCGCCGATAGATGCGCCGGTTGAAATAAGAGTAATTAATAAAGATAAAAAAGAATTATCAAATCTGGCAAACAGGGTATCTGAAATTTTAAAACAAATTAAAGGAGTTTATCTTGTACAAAACGACTGGGGCAATATGGTACCTGAAATTGAAGTTAAAATTAATGAAGGGCTGATTGAATATTTAGGTCTAAATTCAAAATATCTGCTTGATTATATTTATACAAATACCGAAGGGAAAATCATAAGCAAATATTATAGGGATGATATTAAAATTCCCGTTATTTTAAAACCGAAAAATTTCCTTACAAAAAAAGAAGATTTGGATAATTTAACAATTTATTCAAAAACAATTGATAAAATAATACCCGTTAATCAAATTGCAAATTTTAAAACGGACTATGAATATGCAAAAATTTTAAGAAGAAACAATAACTATGTAATGACGCTTCAAGCGTGGATAAATAATTCAACAACGGCAAATAAAGTAATAAAAGAGATAATTCCAGAATTAAACAAAATTAAAAATCTGAATTATGAAATCGGGGGTGAAATTGAAAAATCAAAAAAAGGAAATAAATCCGTTTTTGAAAATATACCTTTGACTTTAGGAATTATACTACTGATTTTGACATTTTATTTTAATTCGATAAAAAAACCTTTAATAATTCTTATATGTGCAATGCTTTCAATTACGGGGGGCATAACGGGGCTTTTTATAACAAAAAGTTATTTCGGTTTTATGACTTTATTGGGGTTCATTTGTCTGGTTGGAATATGCATAAATAACGGCGTAATTTTAATGTCGGAGATAAAAGACTATACAAAAAATGAAATTTTAAATTCCGCAATTTCAAGAATAAAACCCGTTTTATTAACCTGTCTCACCACAATAGCGGGAATGTTTCCTTTATGGATTAAAAACGATCCCATGTTTTCAAGCCTTGCGGTTTCGATTATCTTCGGTCTTTTTAGCTCGGTTTTAATTACGCTTTTATTTTTGCCCGCATTAATTACAATAATTTATGCCAAAAAATAAGGTAACATTTTTATGGTAAGATTTTTCTATGGATTTTAAAAAAAAGTTTACCGGCTGCCTTACGACAATTAAAGGCGATATTTTAGGGGGAATTGTTTCTGCAATCGTTGCGCTTCCGCAGGCGCTTGCATTCGGCGTTGCAACGGGGCTTGGAGCAAGCGCCGGGCTTTGGGGAGCAATTATTTTATGTTTTGTATCGGGAATTTTGGGAACGAAAGTTCCGCTGATTTCAGGTCCGACAGGTCCTGTTGCAATTGTTGCGGCATCTTGCGTCAGCAATTATACAAACGATATAAACGCAATTATGCTTATCTTTTTAACGGCGGGGATAATTCAGGTTATAATTTCTCTAACCAATGCGCCCGACATTGTTAAATACGTTCCATATCCCGTTATATCAGGGTTTACAAACGGGGTCGGCACAATTTTAATTTTGCTTCAGCTTGCGCCGATTATCGGCATGGAAGCAAAAACATCCGTTATCGCAAGCATTAAAGACTTTATTTTAAATATAAATAACGTTGATTATAGCTGCTTAGTTTTAGGCATAATAACGATTTTAACAATATTTATAATTCCGAAAAAAATCAAAAGAATAATCCCGGCTGAAATTATAGCGCTGATATTATGCACTTATATTTCAATTAAATTTAATTTTGATGTTGCAACCATTTCAAAAATCGGCGTCAGTTTTCCCCAATTCAATGTTCCTTATATAGATTTAGAATTAATATATAAGATTATTCCGTTTGCGCTTACGATTGCAATTGTTTGTTCATCGGAAAGCATGCTGACATCTCTGGTTGCGGATTCACTAACAAATGAAAGAACAAACCCTAAAAAACTTTTATTATCGCAAGGGATGGGAAATATAGCCTGTTCTTTGTTTTCTTCAATGCCTGGATCCGCCGCAACAATGAGAACGGTTGCCGCAATTAAAACGGGGGCAAAAACAAAGCTTGGCACAATTATAAGTCCTTTATTTCTTATCGTTCTTTTATTAAATTTTTCAAATTTTGTGGAAAAGATACCGATTTGCGTACTATCCGGCATATTAATCAAAATAGGAATTGATATAATTGACCTTAAGCTTGTCAAAGTTATGAAATATGCGCCCAAAGACGATATTTACATTTTATTTGCCGTATATCTTTTAACGGTATTTTATAATTTAATTTTTGCAATCGGAGCGGGAATAGTCTTGGCTTCGCTTTTATATGCAAAAAGAGTTGCGGACAAAACAAATTTAATTAATACGACTTATAAAATTGATAATGAAACATTAAATCTCGAAAAAGAATTAACCGACAGCTACCACTATCAAATAAGAGTGGTGCACATTATAGGACAGTTTTTCTTCGGTTCTTCAACAAGAATAGTGTCCCAGTTTGATGAAATGCTCGGCACAAAATGTCTTATCATAAATTATGAATCAAGCTCATTATTGGATATATCGGCGGTTTTTGCGCTTGAAGACATAATAGAAAGATTAAAAAGCCAGCATATTAAAATTATGATGATAATTAAAAATGAAGCGGTATTAAACCAGCTGAAAAGCCTTAATATAATTTCTCAAATCGGCGAAGAAAACATTTTCCATGACGAAAAAACGGCAATCAAAGAAGCAAAATTAAGGTTGAAAGATAAAATCAGGGCATAAAAAACAATAATCAGGACATTTATAAAAACAACTGCGTGAAAAGTCGATAAACAAATAATTAAAAAATAAAACAATTTGCCGATGATGCGACTTGAACGCACGACCTACTGATTACGAATCAGTTGCTCTACCAACTGAGCTACATCGGCAAATTATATTTATATTATAAAACAAAAATTTTAAATGTCAGCAGTACACATCGGACATTTTGTAGCATTAATCGGAATGGTTGAAGTGCACCTGGGGCACTGCTTTGTGGCAATTTCCGCTTCTTTTGTATCATCTTTTGCTTTAATGGTTTTTAATTTCATAACCGCTTTAACAAGCAAAAAAGCGGAAAATGCAACGATTACAAAATTAATAATCTGGTTTATAAAAACCCCGTAATTAATTGTAACAGCCCCTGCTTCTTTTGCGGCTTCAAGCGAAGGATAAATTGTTCCGTCTGCCGCCGGCAGGGTAAAATAAAGGTTTGCAAAATCAACTTTTCCTAAAACCCACCCCAAAGGAGGCATTATAATGTCATTTACGAGAGAATTAACAACTCCCGTAAAACTGGCACCTATAATGATACCGACCGCCATGTCAATAACATTGCCTTTTATTGCAAAAGCTTTAAATTCACTGATTCCGTTTTTTATAAATTGAAACATATTTTATTCTTTTTCAAACCTTTCAAGTGCAAATTGTTCAACAGAACCCGCTTTGGGGGCAAGGTCATCGCTGTATGCATAAAGCGTGTAAACATCTTTTAATCTTGTTGAGCGGTTAACAAGGCTTCTTACTTTGTTTAAATCATCCAGCGTCATTTTTTCATTCGGGCCTTCATCCCCGTTCATATCAATTGTAAGCGTAGCACAGGCGGTTTTTTGCTCATGGTATGTATTTTGTTTTCTTGTGCCGCATTCTCTTAAATATCCTTCAATTTGGACTTTTTCACCCGTCGGAAGCGTTAATATTCTTTTTTCTTCATCAAACACGCCGTTTGAATATTTGGCAAAATATTGGGGAACTCTTTCTTCACCGACCGTGTTAATCCCTAAAATGTCGCCCGAATTATAACCTTTTTGAATAATTTGTTTTAATTCGTCTTTAACTTCCGCAAATTTCATCATATGTCGGGTATTATTATGCCCCGTTTTTTGAACGGGCAAAATTAAAATGTGAACGATAATAAAAACAATTGCAACCGGAAGCCAGAATTTCTGGCTTTTTAAAAAGTCTTCCTCATCATCATAATTTCTTGCATTATATGCGGCGCTGTTACCCGTAAGCCCCGAGAATATCGCAAGTATAACGGTTAAAACGGTAACAATTGTAACAAGATGAGGATAAAATGAAGAAGAAATAATTTTATTTGTTAAGTGCGGAATCCAGGTTAAAATCAAAAAACAAACCGCAAGAAACCTTCTTTTATAAATTAAATTATAAATAACGGGAAGCGCAAAAGCCGGCAGATTAAAAGAATTTGCCGTTTTTTTGGAAAGTTTGGGCTTTATTTTCCTGTTTTGCCTTGAAACTTCTCTTATTATCCGCATTTTTTCTTCATCAACCATAGATAAACTCCCGTTTGATAACAATAAAATTATAATAATATGCGAAAATTAAGCTTGCAAGAACTTAACAAATTATTTATATTTTGCACAAAACCGAAAGATACAATATAATTTAATATTATGGAAGATAAAAACGAAGTTTTAAATTATATAAAAGAATCGTTTGAATTAAAAAACAGGAAGCTCTATAAAGAAGCAATTGAAGTTTTATATAAAATTTTAGGCGAAGAAACAGACGATTCGACAACGGTTGAAGTTATTTCCCAAATCGGCGATTTGCACCTTTTATTAAAAAATTATGTAAGAGCGGTTGAACAATATGAAAAAGTTTTGGAAATTGACCCGAACCACGAACATAGCATTAACAAATTATATGAAATTCATTTTGAATTAAAAGAATATCAAAAAGCGCTTGACATTGCAAAAAAACTCTGCAAAATTTCAAAAAAACCGCTTGATTACGTTAAATATTTCAGCGTTCTTTTAAAGTTGGGAAGAGCCGATGAAATTATAGAAATTTATGAAACACTTGAAGAAAATTTAAAAGAAGACCCCAACATTCTTTATATAATTTCTCTTTTAAAAGAAGAAGGCAAAAAAGAAATTTTAATTAAAGTCGTAAATTCATACCCCACTTTTACCGAAGCAAAGTTTGACCTTGCGATGATTTATTACAACGAAAACAATTTCCCTGAAGCGGAAAAACTCATAGATGACATTTTAAGACTGAAAAGAGATTCGCTTTGTTATTATTATAAAGCATTAATTCAGGTTTCAAGAAAAGAATTTTTTCCCGCAATTGATAACCTGCACAGAGCAATTAAATTAAGCAAAGGCATTGTCCAGGAATTTTATTTCGAACTTGCAAAAGCTTATATGGATGTTAACTGGTTTGATGAAGCAATTAACACGATTAAAACTTCAATTACTTTATGCATAGAAAAAGGCGAAGATAAAATTTATATAGATAAAAGATATCTTTTATTGGCGTGGGTTTTTGAAAAACAAAAAGATTATGACAATGCTTTATTTAATTTAACGCTCATAGGCGCCGATTCGCCCGTTAAAGTTCAGGCAGACATTTTAAGGGCAGTCATAGAATACAGAAAAGGAAACACAATAAAAGCAAAAGACGACCTTGAAAAGATATATGAAACAAATATACCTTCAAGAGATGACTTAACGCTTTTAGACACTCTGGGCGCAATTTATAAAGATTTAAAGCTGAATAAAAAAGCAATGGAATTTTATGAAAAACATCTTGAAAATTATCCCGATTCAATACATACGGTTTGCGAATATGTGGATATTTTAATTGATGAAGAAGAATATGATAAAGCGGAAAATTATATGGAAAAATATTCTTCATTCGGAAAAATCGTAAGCTTTTTAAATTCAAAAGCCAGAATATATTTTAGAAAACAAGAATATGATAATGCGCTTGATTGTCTGGATGAATTATTAAATTCGGATAAAAACAATGCCGAAGCTTATTATTTTAAAGGGCTTATTCTAAATAAAAAAGGTGAATTTTCAAAAGCAATTAATTTTATTGAAACCGCACTTGAATTAAACCCCGCAAAAGCGAAATATTATGCACAGGCGGCAGTTTCCAACATGGGAAGAGAATTCTATAATGATGCCATGCTATATATTAAAGAAGCAATAGAAATTGAACCCGATGAATTAAATTATAAAAAACTGGCGTCTGAAATTGCCAAAAAAGCTGGTAATGAACAGGAAGCAAAATTTTGGAATTTGATTGTCAACGGCACCGAATCCATAATCAAAGACACAAAAAGGTTATAGTTGATTATTTGCTTTTATTGTATAAAATTATTTTACAAAGGTTTTGCCCTTTTAATAAAGGTTTGAAAATTTAATATTTTTTTGCGCCCGTAGCTCAGTTGGATAGAGTGTTTGGCTACGAACCAAAAGGTCGGGGGTTCGAATCCCTCCGGGCGCGAAATTTCACCATTAAAATTTAACAAAATCTTGCCTGCCAAGAAAATATAATATATAATTCCGTTATGTTCGAATGGCTGAAAGCACTGATAATTTTGCCTTTTAACGTGATTATCGTTATTCCTTTTCTAATTTTATATTTTTCGCACTTTCAATATAAGACGCCTTCAATCGCTTTTTTCGTTATCGGAATTTTATTATTAATTTCAGGGTTTATTTTAACCGTTTGGACAATGATTTTGTTTAATTTTAAAGGCAAGGGCACTCTTGCGCCTTGGAACCCGCCAAAAAAGCTTATTAAAGAAGGACCTTATAAATATATCAGAAACCCGATGATAACGGGGGTTTTAATGATTTTAACTTCCGAATATTTTTTCTTCGGCGAAATTAAGCTTCTTTTTTGGACGATTATATTTTTTATCATCAATAACATCTATTTTTATTTTTTTGAAGAAAGAGAACTTGAAAAAAATTTTAAAGATGAATATCTTGAATACAAAAAGAATACTCCTCTTTGGCTTCCTAAATTTAAAACTTGAAAAATAACAGATAAAATTTTATTATAAGTTGTATGGATAAAGTAATTAATTTAGCTGATATTGAATTTAAAGATGAAATCGTTAAACTCCCGGTTTTTGATAACGAGCAGAGTTCTCTTACTTTAATTTCATTCAAAAAAGGTTCAAAAAGAGCGCTTCATGTCGACAAAAAAGACGAAGTCGCACAAATCATAAAAGGTAAAGCAAAAGTTACGATAGGAGATAAAAACTACATCCTGAACGAAAACAAAATGATTATAATGCCCGCACTGATTCCGCACGGGCTTGAAGCGCTTGAAGATACAATTATGCTGCTCTTGCGCCCGAAACATACACACAATAATGAAAACAATTTAAATATATAAAGAATTAAAAGACAAGCAATATTAAAAATATGAAAAAGATATGGATTTTATCTCAAGTGCGCCTTATTACAAATTAACATACGGCGTTTTGTCAAATTATCTTCCGAAAATCTTAAAAGGCTCATTTGACTTAATATTGGTATGAGTCTTTTTATTTTTGGCGCTATTATGCACAAAAACACCGGACTTTAAATTTTTCGGTTTTAATTTTTTTGTATTTTCGTTTTATGTCCTTGTTTTTGCTTCGGTATATAATTTTTGGACATTTTTAAACAAACTTCCCGCATTATATCTTGTAGCAAAAGATATAATTAATTTTAAAAAACCTCTTGAGCTTAAATATTATATAAACAGAACAAAAAACATAAAAAATAAAGTTATGACGCTTTCTGCAATTTATCTTGTTTGTTATTTATTTGGCATTATTTGTATATTTATGATTGTTCTCCCAATCATAGCTTTTTTATTATGGGTCTGGCATTCGGAGTAGGGATAAAAATAACCCCGCTTCTTAATGTTTATTTTTATATTGGCGGACTGATAATATTAGCACTTATAAGTTGTTTAATTCGTTCTATTTACATTCGTTTAATGGTTTTTGCGCTTCTTCCTTTTATTTATCTTTCAATGAACAATAAAGCGGACATTTATTCAATCTGCCGTAAATCGTTTTTAGATATATTCAAAGAAAAAGGCTTTTTAAAATCATGTTTCAAACATTGGCTCATTATCTATATTGAGTTAACAATTCTTCTTACACCGCTTTATAAAAATTTCTTCTATGAGCTCGTATACGCATTATTTACCGCTCCGATTCTTACGGCTCCGATTTTTATTTTAAACGCCTCATACGATAAACTTTATCGAAAAAAGAGAGGCTATGAAGATTTTAACTCTTAGATTTTTTATATTTAATCTCAACACCTAAAATTTTTATTATTCTCCTGATTCCGTCTTTTCTTTTGCTGAATAAAAAATCCAAAACAGAATAATAAAAACTTAAAATTGAAACAAAAATTTTTTTATTGTCCGGAATTTCAAAAATCAAATCTTTAAGATTTTCTATGTTATCTAAAACATATTCAGGATAAGTTTTATCGATTTTGACGGGCAAAAACCTGTAACCTTTTCTGTTAAATATATCTTTGCCGTTCAATAAACTTTCTTCAACATATTTTTTATCGGTATAACAGGGTTTATTATATTCCTGATGAGAATATGCTTTAATTTTCTCAATTATCTTATCCGCACCGCCCAAAAAAGAAAAATGCCATCCGCCGTTTCTTAATGTTGGACAATCCGTTTTCATTCTTATTTTGTTTGGCGTTAAGCCCTCGTTCAATTCTTTTATTAAAAATCTGTTATAAATAAATCCTTTATCGTTATTGTTGTCAAAAAAATCTTTATAGCGCATTATTCTCGGTGCATACCAATATTTCCCTTTTACGTTTTGCATATTAAGGTAATAATAGTAAAAATTCTGTTCAAGCGCCATTATCCCCGTACGATTATTTTTATATTCAATAATCGCCTCCGGATTAATTATCTCATCGCAATCGGAAATAATTACAACATCGTTTTCTTGCGCCGTTTCACTTAAAGCGTCAAATATATAATTTCTCTGCAAATTCTCATTTATCCATGGAAGTTCATATTCTTTTAAATCAAGTCTTTGTTCAAAATCAATAATTTTATAAATTATCTTATCTTTATACGCCCTGAATCTCTCAAGGTCAAAGTTAAGCGGTTTTTCCGCACCTTTATGAGTTTTTCTTGATTCTATAATGACAAATTTATCAACCGTATTTTTTAAAATATTAAGCCTGATTTCAAATAAATCATTTTCATTATAAAAAATGAAACAATCATAAATCATAAATAAAACTCTCCCAATTGTTCGGCAATTTTGCCCGTAAGTTTCTTTGCACCTTTTAAATTAAGATGGGTAAAGTCGTAAAAATCATCATAGGTAAAGCTGTCATCATAAAAAGCTTCGTATATTTTTATTTTGCGGGAATCGTATTTTTGAACCAAATCGTAAAGAGATTTAAAAAGCAAGAAATTCCCCGAATTTTCTGTACACAAATTTTCAAAAATATGTTTTGCATCCGCCCTGTATGGTGCATTTACGATTAATAAATTTAAATTATTATCAAGGGTTTTTTCAATAATATTTTTTAAATAAACAAGCATATTATCATTCAAGCTAAGCTTAAATGCCGTATTTACATATCTTTTAATCATATTTTCGGTGTTATGGTCGGTATACTTTTTTGGGTGCATAACATCTTTTGGAGTTTTATCCAAATTTTTATCATAATAAGAATGAATATTTAAAAGCTTCTTTGATAATTCAATAAGACCGTTTCTGATTGCACATAACTTATCCGAATACGGAATATCCAAAAAAGCGTCATAATAAGAAGCTCTGTACATTTGTGTTTTGCTTTTTAAAAGATTATTTGAAGAAGAATAAGGAAGATAAAATAAAACTATATTCTTTAAATTGGGAATTTGATTTATATATTTTTCTAAAATTTTTGAAGAATAATACAAGTCTTGAGAATCTATACCGAAGTTAATTGTTTTATCATCTTCAATAAAACCGTACCTTGCTGTTGAATCGCCCAAAATTAAAGTTTCTACCGTAGCGGTTTTTTCAAATAAATTTCTTATACATTTTAAGGTAATAAGAGCGTCCGATTTTCTTGCTTTAGTTAAGATTCTGTATGGCTTTTGCTTTTTATGCCAAGTAAATTTTATAACACCAAAAAGAATAATCTGTCTTTTATTTGCTTCTTTTATTTTTTTATAAATCATCAAAAAAACATAACTCCAAACACACAAAAATCATAACATGAAATTACAATTTCTCTTTCAATCTTTCCAAAAAAAGCTTGGCGGCGGGGGAAAACATCTGATATTTTTTCCACACAATATCAAGCCCCGACTGCAATTTGGGCTTTAGGGGAATAAATCTTAAAGGGCTTTCTTTTGAAGAATTTATAAGCCCTTTTAAAGAAACCGCATGTCCTATCCCCGATTCAACCATAATCCCTGCATTATAGAGCAGATTATACGTTGCAACAATGTTTAAATTATCAAATTCATCCCCGAACCAATCCAAAAAGCCCGAATCCTTTGAATATTTTTTCGACATCTGGCGGGAAGCAATAATAGGAACATTTATTAAATCTTTTAATTCAACAAATTCTCTGTTTGCCAAATTCGAATCATATCTTGTAATAACGCCCCAAATATCAAAATCGGGCAAAGTTATGCTTTCATATTTTGATAAATCAATCGGTTGAATTAAAACCCCGAAATCAAGCAGACCTCTATCCAATTTATCAATAACATCTTCCGCATTGCCCGAATAAAAATGATATTTAATTTCGGGATACTCAATTTGCATTTGTTTGATAATATCCGTTATATGTTTTATTGCCCTTGTTTCGCCTCCGCCTATATAAATGTCGCCTTTGATTGAATCTTGCATTGAATTAAATTCTTCTTTTGTCTTTTCTTCCAAATCAACAATTTCCTGCGCCCTGTTTCTTAAAATCATGCCTTCTTCGGTTAATGTAACCTTATATTTTCCCCTTATAAAAAGCTTGTGCCCCAATTCTTCTTCAAGCTCTTTTATCTGTCTTGTTAAAGTGGGCTGGGTTAAATGCAATGAATTGGCGGCGCCCGTTATGCTTCCTTCTCTTGCAACGGCAAGAAAATATTTTAAAACTCTTATCTCCATTTTTATTCCTTATTTATGCCCAATAAGCATATTTTAACATACAATATAAGTATTTGCTATTTTTTAAAAAGCGTAAATAATAAAACTATGGACAAAAATTTTGAAGATTTAATTAATAATCTGAAAGACGCAAACTGCAAAAACGATTTTATTCAGCAAATCATAAAAGAAGAAATAAAGGGCGATATCAAAAAAGAAATCAAACTTCTTGAATTTCACAGAAAAAATCTTCTTAACTCTTTGCATAAATTTCAAAAACAAATAGATTGTCTTGATTATTTGATTTTCAAAATAAAAACAAAAATAAAGGAAAAACAATAATGGAAATTTTAAACGTTATAACAAAAAGATGGCTTGAACTGAAAGGCGCAATCTTCGGAGATGATAAAAACGACACCTGCCTTATTATGATAACGGGCATTTGTTCAAACGTTTTTCAAAACGAGCTTTTATATAAGACGGGGCTTTTATTGGAAAAAAACGGAATAACATGCATCATAGCCCACACATCCGATTCATTTTCATGCTTTGCATATACCGATTATTCGATTAAAAAACAAAGCCATCAGGGCACTTTTAACGATAACTTTAATATGGTTTATGAAGATGTTGAAAGCTATGTTAAATTCGTAAAAGAAAAAATGAATTTTAAAAGAATAATCTTAGCGGGGCACTCTTTAGGCTCAAACAAAATAATTAATTATCTCGGAAATACAAAAGATGATTTTATTGACTACTTTATAATCTCATCGCCCGTTGATATTATGCACTGGTGGAATATTATGCCCAACATCGATAAATGTTTTGAGCTTGCAAAAAAATGGACGAAAGAAGGAAGGGGCGATGATATTTTGCCTTTTATGTTCGGCGGTTTTTCCCCGATGACGGCAAAAACGGTTATAGGCTTTTATAATGCCGATAATCTTAAAAATTGCCCCGTCATATCCAAAATGGGGGAAACAAAGTCGTTGTATAACATAAAGCCCTTCGGCACTTTCTTAATAGGTTCAAAAGACTCCGTAACGGGCAATAGCCCGAAAGGCTTTATGCAAACTCTTAATTCGTGGACCAAACACCCCGAAAAAAATCTTGTTATTGAAATTGAAGGCGCAAGCCACATTTTCTATAATATGCATAACGAATACGCAAACACAATTCTAAACTGTATAAACGAACATTTTATGTCAAAGGTGTAAATATGGATAAAAAAGAATTTTTGGAATATATGAAAAATGCAAGCTATATTGAACTTGGAAGCGAAATTTTTTTAGAATTTCATAATTTAAGTGATGAAGCAAGAAAAATTACAACGGAAATCAATAATAAATACCATACCCAAAAAGAGCTTGTCGAATTATTTTCAAAGTTGACAAATAAAAAAGTCGATGAATCATTCAGGCTTTTTCCCCCTTTTTATACCGACTGCGGAATCAATATAACGTTAGGGAAAAATGTTTTTATAAATTCCTGCTGTAAATTTCAGGACCAGGGCGGAATAATAATCGGCGATAATTGCCTTATCGGACACAATGTTACGATTGCAACCTTAAACCATGATATTGACCCTGATAAAAGAGCAAATATGTACCCTAAACCCGTTAAAATCGGAAACAATGTCTGGATAGGCTCCGACACCACAATTTTACCCGGCGTTACCATAGGGGATAATTCGGTCATAGGAGCAAAAAGCCTTGTTGTAAAAAATATTCCCGAAAACGTTATTGCAATCGGTTCACCTTGCAGACAAATAAAAGAAATTAAAAGAAAATATGAGGATTAAAAAATGACAAAAAAAGTATTGTTAATCGGAACAAGCCCCAGACTAAACGGCAATTCAAACCAAATTTTAAAAGAATTTGAAAAAGGGGCAAAAGAAAGCGGAAACGAAACGGAAATTATTTATCTTAACGATAAAAAAACAAACTTCTGCAAAGGGTGCCTTGTCTGCCAAAAAACATTAAAATGCGTTATCAATGATGATGTCAAAGAAATTATCGAAAAAATGAAAACATCGGATGTAATTGTTTGGGCAACGCCGATTTATTATTATGAAATGTCAGGGCAGATGAAAACCTTAATAGACAGAACAAACCCCCTCTTTGCGGATAAATATAATTTCAGAGATATTTATTTAATTATGACGGCGGCAGACACGGGCGATTATTCGGGCGACGGCTGCATAAAAGGGCTTCAGGGCTGGATAGATTGTTTTGATAAAACAACATTAAAAGGAATAATAAAAGGTTTCGGGCTTGAAAACCCCAACGACATTCAAAACCGTAAAGAAATTTTAATTGAAGCTTACGAAAAAGGAAAAAATGTATAAAAAGAGGTATCAATGCTAAAAAAACTTATTATTTCATTTTTAGTCGGTTTAATTGTTATAGGAGGTGCAATTATGACGGAGGCAAAATCATGGGATAAAACTTTTGAAAAAAGCGAGCTTGTTGATGTTAAAAAGGTTCATTTTAAAAACAGATTCGGTATTGAATTGGCGGGCGATTTATACTTGCCGAAAAATAAATCAAAAGAAAAACTTCCCGCAATTGCGGTATCCGGACCTTTTGGCGCAGTTAAAGAACAGGTTTCGGGGCGCTATGCGCAGGCTATGGCAGAAAGAGGGTTTATCGCTCTTGCATTTGACCCTTCATATACGGGAGAGAGCAAAGGAAACCCGAGAGACGTTGCATCTCCCGATATAAATACGGAAGATTTTTCGGCGGCGGTTGATTATCTTTCAAATTTGGATGAAGCCGACCCGGATAAAATCGGAATTATAGGCATATGCGGCTTTGCGGGCTTCGGGCTGAATGCGGCGGCAATCGATACAAGAATAAAAGGCACCGTAACCGTTACAATGTATGATATGACACGTGTCAGTGCCAAAGGCTATTTTGATTCCATGGATGAAAACCAAAGATATGAATTAAAAGAGCAATTAAATAAACAAAGGACTGAAGATTTTAAATCGGGCACATATAAAAAATCCCCCGGACTTCCCGACAAATTAACTGGCGATGAACCCCAATTCGTAAAAGATTATGTCGGATACTATAAAACAAAAAGAGGTTTCCACCCCCGCTCAATCGGTTCAAACGGCGGCTGGAACGCAACATCTGCTCTGTCTTTAATAAATATGCCGATTTTGGCATACAGCAGCGAAATAAGAAACGCCGTTTTGATGATTCACGGCGAAAAAGCCCACAGCCGTTATTTCAGCGAAGACGCATTCAAAAAACTAAAAGGAAAAAATAAAGAACTCTATATTGTAGAAGGCGCAAACCACGTTGATTTGTATGACAATTTGGAAAAAATTCCTTTTGATAAAATTGAAAAATTCTTTAAAGATAATCTGAAATAAAATTTTTAAATTGATAAAACCGCTTTTAACGTTAAAAGCGGTTTTTTATTCTTCTTTTAATTTTTCTTTAATTTCGGGGAAGTATTCAAGAATTTTTATAACCGCATCTAATGAATTCATGCCCGATGAAGATTTTCTGTTTATTTTGCTTAATCCCGTTTTCTGGCTTCCGTCAACGGGAATAAGCGAAATATCAAACCCCTGCACCTGTTCAATTTTATATCCGTTTAAAACCGCCATCGCCCAAAACCAGACATCATCCTGTGTCGGAATTAATTTCATAAAAATATCATCTCTGAATACCAAATCCGAAAAACAATCGGGAGGATATAAAACCCCTCCGCAGCCGGTTATTTTATTCAGATAAGAAGGTTTATCATATTTTATTGCGTATAATTTAGCGGAGTTTTCGGCTTTTATTTTTCCTTTTATAAGCTTTAATCTTTTTATTCTGTTTGCATGGATTGATTTTTTGTCTTTAAGATAAGAAAAATATAAATTTTCAACCAAATCAAAAGGATAATAAATATCATCATCAACCGTTATAATAATATCTCCGCGATATTCAACCAAAGCGGGAATTAATTTTTTATACGATTTAATATCTTTGCACCATTTAATTGTAAGCCCGTATTGTTTTAAATTAATTAAATCGTCGGGAAGATTATCTTCTTTATCCTTAAATTGTTCGTAAGAAAGCCATAAAACAACGTTATCGGGTTTTAGGGTCTGCTTTAAAACAGTTGTTATCGTTTTTGAAACATTGTTAATTCTTTTGGGGTAGCTTGTTAAAGATACGGTAATTTTTGTATCTCTTTGAGATTTATTTAGTCCGTATTCATTCAGGGTTAAATCAACATAAGGCGTTTTTAATCTTAATCTTATTCTGATAAAGAATAAATAGATAACAAGATGGTTATCAAAAATGTTTATTGAAAAAATCCTTTTGAGAAATATTTTAATTTCATTAAACATTATTTGTTCCGATCCGAATTTAAGTATTCTTTTGTCATTGTTGACGAAACATCGGGGGTTCTCGGCAAATAAACAACTTCGCAGTAATCTTTCAGAAAATCAAATTTTCCCTTCCAATCATCGCCCATAACAAAAACATCAATCTGATATTTTTTGATGTCGTCGGTTTTTTGCTCCCAATTGTCCTCCGGTATGACAAGATCGACATACCTGCAAGCTTCAATTATGCTTTTTCTTTGTTCATACGTATAATATGATTTTTTATTTTTAATTAAATTAAATTCATCGCTTGAAAGAGCAACAATTAAATAATCCCCTAGTGCTTTTGCGCGCCTTAAAAGGTTAACATGCCCGAAGTGCAATACATCAAATGTGCCGTATGTTATAACTCTTTTCATTTTATATATCCTTCAAGCAATTGCTTTTCTTCGTCATTAATGTTCAGATAGTTTGAATGTCTCGGATACGCATCATCCGGAATATTCATATAATCCTTATAAATACTTTTTAAAACTTTTTCGGGCTTATTGGGCGCAAAGAAAGTTTTATTTTCAAATTGAATTTCAGCTAAAGGAAAAATATCTTCAAAATCATAAACTTTATTTTGCCATTTATGCGGAAAATCAATTCCCATAAAAATTGAAGGCTCATCTTTTATATCGGCTGTTTTATTATCAGAAATTACGTTTTTGGTAAGAAAAGAAAAGCGGTTTTTAATATCTTCAACACTTTTATAAGGAATTAAGGGTTTCTTTTTTGTAATTTCCGATATTTTGGACGATAAAACTTTTTTATCCTCATCATTTGTTTTTGAATGATACAAATCATAAGGAAATATATCTATAAAAAGGTTTTTGGAATTTGTACACTTGATTTTTACGTAGCACTTATTTCTTTTGTTGTTTTCAAAAACCAATTGAAAATTCAAATTTGATAAATCGTTATTTTTAAAAATATCGATTAATTTTTCATAATCGTCTCTCAGCATTGCAATATCAAGGTCATCATCCCACGGGATAAAGCCTTTATGTCTTATTGCACCCAATAATGTGCCGAAATCAATCCAATATTTTAAATTATATTTATTTAAAAATTCTTCAAACTCTTTTAAAAAGCCGGCGTTTGCTAGCTGTATAAGTCTGATTGAACCTTTTGCGGGGGGAATTTCCAAGGCGGATGAAAAAGAATGATAATATTTATTTAACTCTTTTCTTTCAAGTTTAATTTCAGTCCTTAAAAGATTAAGCCTGATACCAAAAATTCTAAGCGCAATATGGCTTGGTGTAGTTTCTTCAATACCAAAAAACAACATCCCCCCCCGATAAAAATATTAAATTTTATATCTGCAAAAAAATTCTACCACAATAAAATATACCAAACAAGAAACAACTTGAACCAAAGAGAAAAGAAAATATATAATAAAAAATAACTAAAGGAAAAATAATGGATGAATTAATAAAAAAATTTTCAATGCTTGATGATGTATCCGGAATTGCAGTCGGCGGGTCTTATGCCGCAAAAACATCCGATATAAATTCGGATATTGATATTTATATATTTGTCAAAAAAGATATACCGCTTGAATTCAGATATAACTTTATTAAAGATATCTCGTCAAAATATGAAACGGGCTGTGAATATTTTGGCCAAGGCGATGAATTTTATTATGACAAAATAAAAAAACAAATCGATTTAATGTATTTTAATATAAATTGGTTTACATCAATCGTAAATGATGTTTGGATAAAACACATTCCCTCTAACGGATACACAACCGCATTTTTATATACACTAAAAAATCTTGAAATAAAATATGATGAAACGGGATACATAAAAGAATTAAAAACTCTTATAGCTTCCGCTTATCCTGAAAATTTAAAAAATAACATCATAAAAAGAAATCTTATGCTTTTATGTGATAAGCCTTTTGCTTCATATTACGACCAGATTGAAAAAGCGGTTAAAAGAAAAGATTATACAAGCATAAACCACAGAATTTCCGCTTTTCTTGCAAGTTATTTTGATATCATTTTTGCAAAAAACGAACTTTTACACCCCGGCGAAAAAAGATTGACGGAATATGCAAAAGCAAACTGCAAAATTTTACCCTGCGATTTTGAAAAAAATATAAATCTTTTGCTTGAACGCCCGAACAAAGACACAATCAAACATCTTGATAAAATAATTTTTAATTTGAGAAAAATTTTATAATATAAATTGCCTGCCCAAAATAACAATTCTTTTTCTGAATTTAGACCCGTCATCGGAACAAACGTTTGTAACGGAAAATATACACCTTAAAAAGTTTTGCCGTATGTCTTTTTTGCCGGTTATATGATCTGAAAATTTTTTATAATACTTATTTGTAAAAATGGCACTTACCTTATTTTTATACTCATCTTTTAAACTGTCGGGTACTCTGGAATAAGTTTCCGAAAACAAAGTTAAAAACATTTTTTGCAACTGCTCAAAATATAAATTATACACACTATACTTATTTAAAATTTTTACGGTATCATCATAGACTGAAAATATTTGCATGGAAGTATCGGAAACATCATGGGAAACCGACCCTTGTCTTAATCTGTAATAATATAGATGGTCGGGAATAAATGAAAATATTTTTGATTTAAAACAAGCTTCAAGAGATACAAGGCTGTCTTCCGCAAACAAATAATTTTTAAATCTTAAACCATCAAACAATTCTCTTTTGTACATTTTTTTCCAAACAACCCTGAAGCCGCAATTAAACAATGCGGGACGCATATTATCCTTGGATATTTTGTATAAATTTTTGTGTTTTATTATTTTTTTCAATTTTCTTAATTCATCTTTGTACTTATAAACCGAAGTATCTTCAAAAAAGGTGCAGAGTTGACATTCAGTTATATCGGCATTGGTTATATTTGCATTAGTATAAAAAATCTCCAAACATTTTTCATCAACCCAATCATCCGAATCGACAAAAATAATATAACGGCCTTTTGCAACGTCAAGCGCTTTATTTCTGGCAGAGCCCGGTCCTTCATTTTTTGAATTGATTAAAACAATTCTATTGTCTTTTAATTTATATTCTTCTAAAATCTTAAGCGAATTGTCAACGGAACCGTCATTTACGCAAATTATTTCAAAATTTTTAAACGTCTGGTTCAAAAGCGAATCAAGACATTTTTTAAGATATTTTTCCGAGTTATAAACGGGTATAATTACAGAAATTTCAGACATTTATATTCCGCCTTTTATAGGTTCAAAAGAAAAATAACAAAAAAAAAAAAATAAAGCAAGCGCCTCAAAAACATTTTATAATTCAAATAAACGATGTAATTTTATAATATACATATAAGCTTATAATATATACTAAGGAGAAATTATGAGTTTACGGTTTCAAATTATACTGGGCATAATAATAGGTCTTATAATAGGCTTTTTTATGATTTTAAATACAATAAACCAAAAAGAAAAAAATCTGCTTGAAGCATATAAAAAACTGAATGAAACGCTTAATATAAGATATTTCAAATTAAAAAGCGTGCTCGGAAATTTAAGAAACCATATGAGTGAATTTCAAAGAGAAATAAACGAAATAGATACATTATGCGACCAGTCAATAAATATAACGGATTCGATAAATAACGCATGGGAAAAACTTGAACTTGAAAACACGATAAATTATAAACTTGAAGAAATTAAATCCAACATGGCAAGCTATCCCTCAATTCAAACCGATGAAAACATGAATAATTCAATTGTTGCAATAGCGGAAAGCGAAGTTTATGTCGGAAACGCAATTACGGTTTATAACACTTTAAATCTTGAATATAAAGTTTTTGTCGAAACTTTCCCGATATCTTTCGTTGCAAATTTAATGTGCAAAAGAAAAGATTATGCACCCTTCAGCGTAACGCAGGTTGAAGAATTTGACGACAGCTACATTGATGAAGATGAAATTTAATTAAATTATTTTCCCGCTATTTTTAAGCAGGCTTCATGCGCTTTTTCTTCAACCGTATCCGCTAATTCAACAAGCGGAATATTGCATTTATATTTTCTTTTAAGGGCAAGAGAAATTAAATAATCGCAAAAAACGGGGTTTTTCGGAAGAAGAGGCCCGTGGAGATATGTCCCGAAAACGTTTTTATATCTTGCGCCTTCGGTTTTATCTTTTCCGTTGTTTCCAAAACCCTTTATGACTTTTAAAAAGGGTTTTGTGTCGCCTTTTATATATGTCAGCCCGCTGTGGTTTTCAAACCCCACAACCGTATTATCGACATCATCTTTTGTTAAATAAGAACAAACGCCCGAGATATTTCCTATTAACCTTTTATTTCCCGCCGTTGTATAACAGTCTAAAATTGAAATGCCATCAAGGTTTTTTTCTTTTGAAATTCGGTAATAATGCCCGAACAGCTGATACCCGCCGCAAATTGCAAGCATCGGAACATTATTTTCCGCTGCCTTTTTCAGTCTTTCTTTATTTTTTAATAATTCCTCAGACGCCATATATTGCTCAATATCCTGTCCGCCTCCGATAAAATAAAAATCAAATTCATCGGGGTTAATTCTGTGCCCGGCTTTAATTTCTTCAACGTTTATTTCAATCCCTCTCCAAAGACATCTGTTTTTAAAGGCAAGAATATTGCCGAAATCTCCGTATATATTTAACAAATCGGGATACAAATGTGCAATGTTTAAACTGAAATCAATCTGATTCAATTCTTATTTATCCTTTTAATTTATTAACCTCTTCAACAACTTTATTAACGGCTTCATCCGGCGTCATTGTTACAACTTCACCGGTTTGTCTTGTCTTGAATTCAATAAGTCCGTCTTGTACGGTTTTTCCGGCGGTAATTCTGAAAGGAAAACCGATTAAATCCGCATCTTTAAATTTAACGCCCGCTCTGTCTTCTCTGTCATCCAAAACAACTTCAACGCCTTTATTTTGCAGTTCGTTATAAATTTTAAGCGCAACTTCTTTTTGAAGCTCATCTTGAATATTAACCGGAACAACAACACAATGATAAGGCGCAATCGCAAGCGGCCAGATTATACCGAATTCATCATGGTGTTTTTCAATGGCAGAGGCAGCCGTTCTTGTAATTCCTATACCGTAGCAGCCCATAATATATGGTTTATTTTGCCCGTTTTCATCGGTATAATAAGCTTTCATGGGTTCAGAATATTTTGTTCCCAACTGGAAAATGTTTCCGACCTCAATTCCTCTTGTAACAAATAAAGGCTTATTGCAAACGGGGCACAATTCCCCTTCTTTAACAAGGGATACATCAACAAAATTGATATCCCCCTTAAAGTTAACGCCTTTTATATGATATTCGGGCTTATTTGCACCGATTATAAAGTTTTTCATTCCTTTTGCGGATTTATCGAATATAATTTTAATTTTATTTTCCAATCCCGAATATGACATATACCCGGGTTCCATACCCGTATACTCTAAAACTTCATCGTCTGTTGCTTTTCTTATCTCCAATCCGCCTGTTACATTTAAAAGTTTTGTTTCTTCAACCTCTTTATCACCTCTTATCATTACCATAACAGGTTTTGAATCAACGATATACATAACGGATTTTAAAATATTATTTTCTTTAACGTTTAAAAATTCCGCCAAATCTTTAATTGTTTTAACATTGGGGGTGTGGATTTCTTCTTCTTTATTAAAGGCTGTTGTTGTAATTTCATCATCTAAAATTGAAACCGCATGGTTTGAATTTGCGCTGTAATCGCAGTTTTGACAATAAAAAACGTCATCTTCGCCCGTTTGCGTTTTTGTTAAAACCATAAATTCATGGCTTACTTTTCCGCCGATGGCACCCGAATCGGATTGAACCATTTTTGTATCAAGCCCGCACCTTTCAAAAATTCTTTTATAAGCTTTTGCCATATTTTCATATTCTTCTTCAAGGCTTTTTTGCGAAGTATGGAAGCTGTATCCGTCTTTCATTATAAATTCTCTGCCTCTTAAAAGACCGAATCTCGGGCGGATTTCATCTCTGAATTTTAACTGAAACTGGTATAAATTAACGGGCAGTTGTCTGTATGAGGTTAAAATGCCGTCTGCAATATATGTTATAACTTCTTCATGAGTGGGTCCGAGGCAAAGTTCAACATCATGCCTGTCTTTCATTCTTAAAAGCTCTTTTCCGTATGCGCCCCATCTGCCCGATTTCTGCCATAGTTCGGCAGGCTGTACAAAAGGCATTAATAATTCCTGAGCGCCTGCTTTGTTTAATTCCTCTCTTGTTATTTGTTCA
Organism: Candidatus Gastranaerophilales bacterium; assembly: GCA_944325155.1. Lineage (GTDB taxonomy): Bacteria > Cyanobacteriota > Vampirovibrionia > Gastranaerophilales > Gastranaerophilaceae > Galligastranaerophilus_A. The sequence goes on from CALUYY010000001.1 coordinate 214,304, forward strand.
ACCTTTTTTAAAACTCTTTGCATTAAGGGAAGATAAGAATAAATTCCGTTTGCGATTTTTTTAATGTAGCCTGCCCTGACCAAAAGCTTATGGCTCATTGCATCTGCATCCTGAGGAAAATCTCTTAAGGTCTGCACAAATAATTTACTCATTTTCATAGGAACTGTTTAATTAACCTCATAAAATACTTACCAAAAAATTATACAAAACAAAAACAAAGTGCGCAATTTATTATTAATTGCGCACATAATGAATTATTTTGCCACTGAATTATAAATCTTCCATTAATTCTTCTTCTTCAAATATAAACCCGTCGTCATACTCGGGGCCTGCAGGCATTGTTTCATCGACGGCCGCTTCTATGCCTCCGCTTCCTTTGACGGTTTTTCCCGCAACTTCAAGTCTTTTTAAATCTCTTTCTTTAAGTCTGTTATATTTATCGTTTGGAGTTTTCCATTCAAGATAATTGGGGGATAATTCAAACCAGGTATTTGAATAATATATTTCTCTCATGCCGAAAACTTCTTCATCCTGAGCGGGATCAAGATATCTTTTTGCAACCTGATACCATTTTACAAGAGGATTTTTGGAATAAAACTGTCTTGAATAAAAAGGGACATAGTCTTTTTCGGCACCCTGCGTTTTCATTCTGGCTGTTTCTACAAGCTGAAGGGCAGCCTGGGAATATCCCTTGCCTTGCAATGACGCATTATCGGATGATGTAAATTCTTCAACATATGCAAAACTCATCGGACAAACGAACATTAAAGCAAGTAGCAAAGCTGTTTTTTTCATAATTTCGGGTCCTTTTATTTATACATTAATATTATTATATATGTCTTTTTGTTTTAAACCAACTATATGAAGTAATTTTTAATTTAAATCCGAATATATAAGCTTCTCAAACTCATCTAAAAGATTTTCTTCTTTAACTTTTTTAACAAGTTCGCCTTTTTTAAAGATATATCCTTCGCCGATGGCTCCGGCTATACCGTAATCCGCGTCTTTTGCTTCGTTGGGTCCGTTCACGGGGCACCCCATTGTTGCAATCGTTACGGGTTTATCAAGGTTTTTAAACCTTTCTTCAACTTTATGCGCAAGTTCGATTAAATTAATTTTACATCTTCCGCATGTGGGGCAAGATACAAAATTAACGCCCTTTTTTCTTAAATCAAGCGCCCTTAAAATATCAAATCCGGCTTTTACTTCTTCAATCGGGTTTTCGGTTAAAGAAACTCTTATTGTATCTCCGATACCTTCCGATAACAAAGCCCCTATTCCGATTGAAGATTTTATAATACCTCCCCTTAAAGTGCCCGCTTCGGTAACGCCGAGATGAAGAGGATAGGGGATAAGTTTATGAATTTTTCTGTAAGCTTCAATCATACTCATAACATTTGAAGATTTAAGCGAAACTTTTATTAAGTTAAAATCGTTATCTTCTAAAATTTTAATATGATCAAGTGCGCTTTTTACCATTTTATCCGAAAGTGATAAATCGTTATTTGAATATAAATATTTTTCCAGCGATCCGCCGTTTATTCCTATTCTTATCGGAATATTATTTTTTTTAGCCTTTTTTACAACCTCTCTGACATGCGCTTTACCGCCTATATTGCCCGGGTTTAGCCTTAGAGCGTCAATTCCCGAATCAATTGCGGTTATTGCAAGCCTGAAGTCAAAATGAATGTCTGCAACAAGGGGGATATCCGTTTTTTGTTTTATTTCTTTAAGCGCTTCCGCACAATTTCTATTTAAAACGGCAAGCCTTACAATTTCGCACCCCGCATTTTGAAGTTCTTTTATCTGATTTACCGTTTTTTTGACATCATCGGTCGGCGTTGTTGTCATGGATTGAACGCTGACCGGCGCCCCCGCCCCTATTTTTACATCCCCTATTTTAATTTGAATTTTTTCCATAATTTGCAAACCTTAATTTTATGTTATATCATTGTAGCATGAAAATTGCTGTAATATCCGATATACACGGGAATAAACTTGCCCTTGATAATGTTTTGGATGACATTAAACAAAGAGGTGCAAATAAAATATTTTGTCTGGGCGACATTGCAATGGGCGGATATGACCCCTGTTATACAATTAACAAACTCTTTGAATTAAAAAAAGAACTTAAAGACGATTTTAAAATCATTCAGGGAAACACGGACAAATTAATCGTTGATTTCAGCGAAAATTTATTCAACGAAATGAATGTAAAAAACCCGCTTATGGCAGGTGCGCTTAGTTTGGACGTAAAGGTAATATCGGATAATGAAAAGAAGCTTCTTAATAATTTAGAAAAAGAAGAAATCATCGACATAAAAGGAATTAAAATTCATCTTGTCCACGGTTCGCCAAGAAGACAGGATGAAAACATTTTTCCCGACATGAAAATTGAAAAAGTCGAAGAGATGGTTGAAAAAAGCCCCGCCGAAATAATTTTATGCGGCCATACCCATATCCCCTGCGGATACAGTTTAAATTCGGGAAAAACCGTTGTTAACGCAGGAAGCGTCGGGCGTTCGATGACAAAGGATAAAATGCCCGTATATCTTTTAATTACGATTGATTCTAACGGGCAATATTTATTTGAACATATAAAAGTAAAATATGATAATAAATACGTTTCAGAATTAATTAAAAAAAGAGATTTTATAAAAAGCGAAGAATTTTCAAAACTATATTTATAAGGAAACAAAAATGGATATAAATACGCTCCACACTAAAGCATCCGAACTTATGGCAGAAGGCGAACATAAAAAAGCGGCAGAATTATATAATAAAATTCTTGAAACCGTTCCGAATGACGAGGCTGCCTTAAGCGCTTTAATGGATTTATATCAGGAAACGGACAAATTAAAATATTATCTTACAAGAGCAAACTATAATATCGTAAACGGCAAATTGGAATACGGCATAAACGATTGCAAAAAAGCTTTAAATATTGATGCGTCAAATATTGAAGCAAGAGAAAAACTTGCAAGATTATATAAAGTAACAAATAAGCCCCTAAAAGCAATTGATGAATTTTCAAAAATAATAGAAATTGATAATACTCATATTCAAAGCTATGTGGAGCTTATTGATTTATACGTTAAAGAAAAAGCGCTTGAATCCGCAATTAATATTGCAAAAAAAGGCGATGAAACATTCGGCTCAAAGGCAAACTTTAATGACATTCTGGCAAAATTATATCTCGATTTGGGCGATTATGACAATGCGCTTAAAGTTGTAAGCGATGAAGTTTTAAAAATCAAAATTCTGCTTCAGGATGAAAAAAATGACGAAGCAAAAAAAATTCTGGATAAATTTAATCCCGATGTTTTGGAAAAAGAGCAAAAAGCTGTTTATTATCTTCTTTTGGCGCAATATTTCTATAACATTAAAGATTTTGACTCTTCATTTGAAAACATAGATAAATATACATCAATTATGGGTCCTAATCCTTTAAGTTTCCAGATGAGAGCATTATGCTACGAAGAAAAAAACGACCCGTTTATGGCAGCGTATAACTGGGGATATATGAATAAAGCACTAAACAAGTTTGATGATGCGCTTGTTGAATTTTCCCATGCATATTCGCTCAATCAAAAAAACAAAGATGTTTTAATTGAGCTTGCAAAATTATACGAACAAAACAAAGAAAAATATACGGCAATTGATTACTGGCATAAGGTTTATGACCTTGACGGAGATGAAACCGCAAAAAGTATTTTAGCGGACTTCTATTATAAAGAAGGCGATATAATGATGGCGGAAAAATTCGGAAAAGAAATACAATCATCCGATAAAAACAGCGAAAAATATATGGAGCCAGAAGTTGAAGACGAAGGGTTATTGAATAAAATAATTAATTTTTTCGGCAAAAAATAATTTTATTCAACCGTAACCGATTTTGCAAGGTTTCTCGGCTGGTCAACGTCTTTTCCCAAATATTCGGCTATATAATAAGCTAAAAGCTGCAAAACGGTAACATTTAGCGCAGGTGATACTATATCTTTAATGTCCGGTATTAAAATATAATCGTCAAAAAGTTTTTTATGTTTGTCATCAATATGGTTTGCAACGCCGATTAATTTTGCCTGCCTTGCGTATGCTTCTTCGCAATTGGACATAACTTTATCATAAACAATACCTTCATTTAAAATTGCCAAAACGGGCATTGTTTCATCAAGCATTGCAATGGGCCCGTGTTTTAATTCGCCTGCGGGGTATCCCGTTGCATTAATATAACTTATTTCTTTTAATTTAAGCGCACCTTCAAGAGCCGTCGGATAATTTATTCCCCTTGCAATAAAAATAAAATTCTTATAGCTTGAATATTTTTTTGCAACCTCCCTTATCAAAGAACAGTTGCTTAAAATTGCTTCCAGTTTTGAAGGAAGAATAAGAAGCTCATGTTTAATATCTTTGATTAAATCGGTTTTAATATCAAGTGTTTGCGCCATAAAAATCGCAAGAAGATAAATTGAAATTAATTGTGCAATATAAGATTTTGTAGCGGCAACCGAAACTTCAATTCCCGCATTAACATGGAGCAGACTATTTGATAACCTTGCAAGCATGCTTTCGTTTCTGTTTGTAATGATTAAAACATGCGCTCCCTTTTTTTTGACCTGCTTTATAGCGGTTATGGTATCTGCGGTTTCACCCGATTGAGAGATACCTATTACAAGAGTGTTTTTATCGGCTATTGTGCTTCTGTAAATATATTCGCTTGACGCTTCAACATCAACGGGAATTCCCGTTATTTCTTCCAGTACGTATTTTCCGACCAAGCCGGCATGAAGGCTTGTTCCGCAGGCTATTATTTGAATTCTTTTTATATTTTTAATTTCTTCTTTTGTAAGTTTAACGTCTTTTAATTTAATATCGGATATTTCATCAAAAATTTTATCCTGAAGAATATTTCTGACAACATCGGGCTGTTCATGGATTTCTTTAAGCATAAAATGCTTATATCCCATTTTAGATAACGCAAGCGGCTCAAAGGGAAGAAATTCGACTTTATTATCCGCTATACTCAAATCCGGATTAAAAATTTCAATATTGTTTTTTGAAATTCTTGCAATCTGCCCATCGTTTAAATAAATCGCTTTTTTTGTATATTTAATAATAGCGGGGATATCAGACGCCAAAAAATTCTCGTTTTCCCCGACCCCGATTAAAAGCGGAGCGTTTTTTCTTGTTGCAACAATATTATCGGGTTCGTTTTTGTGCATTACGCAAAATGCCCATGCGCCTTTTAATTGTTTAACGGCATTATTTACGGCAAGAACCAGGTCTTTTGTTTTATCATATTCTCTTGCAATTAAGTGTGCCGCAACTTCCGTATCCGTTTGAGATTTAAACTTGCACCCTTCTTTTTCAAGCTCGGTTTTTAAACTTGCATAATTTTCTATTATTCCGTTATGAACAAGAGTTAATCCGCCGCAATTACAGGTTTGGGGGTGTGCGTTAATTTGGTTTGGAAGCCCGTGGGTTGCCCATCTTATATGTCCTATTCCCATATTTGATTTAATATCGGAATCGCTTTTTGTCTTTAATTCATCAATTAAATTTTGCAGTTTGCCCTGCGCCTTATAAACATTTATCTTACCATCCGCCATAAGCGCAACGCCCGATGAATCATATCCTCTGTATTCAAGATGTTTAAGCCCGTCAATTAAAATATCGACCGCATTTTGATATCCGACATACCCTACTATTCCGCACATATAATTTTTATTATCCTTAAATTTATTGTTTAAATAATTTTATTATGGAGTATTCATATTTACAAATTAAGATTTGATTAAGAAAACACATCTTTTAATTCATCGGGTCTGAAAACGCCATACTCCGTTATTATTCCCTTAATCAATCCGTTGTCGGTAACATCAAAAGAAGGGTTTATAACATTAACCTCCATCGGGCAGATTGGTTTTCCGTTTACGATTTTAACTTCGTTTTCATCTCTTAATTCAATAACGATATCATCGCCTGATTTTATACTCATATCAATTGTGGATTTGGGCGCTGCGATATAAAAAGGAATGTTATAATAACGGGCGGCAATTGCAATTGTTGAAGTTCCGATTTTATTTGCGCTGTCGCCGTTTGAAGCAATTCTGTCCGCACCGGTTACGACAAAATCTATCATGCCTTTTTTCATAAAATAAGAACACATGCCGTCCGTTATCAGCGTGGTTGGAATTTTATCCCTTAAAAGCTCATACGTTGTAATTTTTGCACCCTGACCCCTCGGCCTTGTTTCATCGGCAAAAACTTTTATTGTTTTATCGTTTTTGAAAGCCGATCTTATAACACCCAGCGCCGTTCCGTATCCGACGGTAGCCAAAGCCCCCGCATTACAGTGGGTTAAAATGCCCGCCCCTTTTGGTACGAGGCTTGCGCCGAAATCGCCTATTTTTTTATTTATTATAATATCTTCATTTTCAAGCTTTACCGCATTTTTAACAAGTTCATCATAAATTATTAAAGGCGTTTTATCTTTGTTTTTTTCAACAACTTCAATCTGGGATTTTATCGCCCAGGATAAATTAACCGCCGTCGGACGCGAAGAATTTATATAATCAAATTTTTTATATAATTTTTCGATAAAGTTATCTTCATTTTTTAATTCATAAGCCGCAATCGAGCACCCGTGCGCACCCATAATCCCGATTGCTGGAGCGCCCCTTACAATCATGGTTTTAATTGAATTATAAACACCTTCCGTTGAATTTATTTTTACTTTTTTATATTCATAAGGTATTAAAGTTTGATCAACCGTTAAGCAATACCCGAAATCCCCTTCACTGACCCATTCGATTGTTTTTTCTTCAAGCATTTGTTTTTCCTTTTAAATATTTATATATAAAACCGATAATTAATCCGACGACAGAATTTGCCGAAGAATATACGACCGCAATCATAACAAAAAATAAAACCGCCAGAAAGGGATGAAGGAATTGTATCCCGTATGCATAATAATTTTTATTAACTAAATGAATTAATAAAACAAGAGGCGAAAAAACAATTAAATATGAAATACAAAGACAAAATCCGCCAAACGCCCCCAATATCGCATAAGCTTTATTTTCATCCGTATAAAACCCGTCTTTTTTAATCAGTAAAATAAAAGGAATGATAACCCCCAAAAACGGGATAAATAACAATGAAATAACCGGCATAAAAAAAGGAATTAATGAAATTAGGGCTGAAATTGCACCCAAAATCAAACAATAAACCGCACTCAGCTTAAAATATTTTAATTCAATACTGTACATTTTAATTAATCCCCGTATTTATATTTCTTGCATGGCAGATTGCAATCGCAATGGCGTCAACCGTATCATCAAGTTTTGTATTTTTATTTATTTCAACAAATCTTTTAACCATATCCCTTACTTCATCTTTTGTGGCTCTGCCATGGCCCGTTATGACCTGTTTAATGACAAGCGGGGTATATTCGCTCGATTGAACCCCCATTTCCTGAAGAGCCGCCAAAATAACTCCTCTTGCCTGAACAACGGGAATTATCGTTTTTTGGTTTTTAAAAAAGAAAACTTCTTCAATTGAGGCACTGTCGGGTGAATACATTTTGCATAAGTTCATAACGTCATGAAAAATCTCATGGAGCCTTCCCTGCATTCCTTTGGATTTATCCGTCTGAATGCTTCCCGAGGCAACCACTTTATAATTATCGCCCGTACAATCCAATATTGAATACCCCGTAATTTGAATCCCCGGGTCAATTCCTAAAATTCTCATAATTTATATTTTATATACAAATGCTTCAGTTCGCTAATAATTAACATTTCTTACAAATAAAAATGCGGTCTGAAAACTCAAAACCGCATAAGTCAAGAAAGGAATGGTTAGACTATTAACACTATGGATTATTACACAAAAAAATATACTATGCAAATTCTGTAATAAATGTTTACGTTTATATACAAAATTGTTTAGTATACATATTGTTGGGTATTTTAAAAATCAATATTATGTAGTAAAATTATTTTGAGCTGATTTTTGGTGCGTAAGTCACAAATAAAAATAGCTTAAATAAAGTATACACACATTATTTTTAATATTTCGCAAAATCCTTTTTATTTAAGGATAGTTATGAAGCGAATTTTAAAAAATCTATCGTAAAGGATTTAAAGATGACAAACAAAATCGTAATTTCGGAACGCGACAGCATAGCTGCCGTAATGGAGGACAATAAAGTCTCCGAATTTTTTATTACCAAAGGCGATGTTTTATTGGGAGATGTTTATCTGTCCGTTGTCGATAACGTTCTTCCGAGCATTGAAGCAGCCTTTGTTGATGTCGGTATGCCCGATAAAATGGGTTTTATCCATACCGATGACATTATGGGAAAAGGACCTTTAAATGAAAAAGTTAAACCTAAACAAAAATTAATCGTTCAGGTTGTAAAAGAACCCACGGGTCATAAAGGTCCGAGAGTTACAACCTCTTTAAGCCTCCCCGGAAGATTTCTTGTCCTTTTGCCGGATGAAACGGGAATTAACGTTTCAAGAAAAATAGTATCGGGTAAAGAAAGAGCAAGATTAAAATCAATCGTAAGTTTATTAAAACCCGTTGGCGTAGGCGTTATCGTAAGAACGGAAGCGGAAGGCCAGTCGGATGCCGAAATTCAGGAAGATATGGAAATGCTTCTTGAAAAATGGAATTCAATCGTAACCGCAGCGGACACTTCAAATCCTCCCTGTCTTTTATACAGAGATCAGGACCTTTTATATAAAGTAATAAGAGAAGCATGCAGCGAAGAAACCGATGAAATTATAGTTGATACTTCATTTGCACTGCATAGAACAACCCAGCTGCTCCAGCATTGGAATATGAAAGTAAAAGTTACGATGCATAAGGGCAATGACCCTTTGCTTGTGGCGGAAGGAGTCAGCAAAGAAATTCAAAACGCACTTCAAACAAAAGTTAACCTTCCTTTGGGCGGATATTTGTTTATCCAGCAAACGGAAGCCTTGACCGTAATCGATGTCAACTCGGGTAAATTCACAAGCTCCGGATCCCAGGCGGAAACCATATTAAAAACAAACCTCCAGGCTGCGGATGAAATTGCAAGACAATTAAAATTAAGAAATATAGGCGGTATGATTGTAGTTGATTTTATCGATATGGCAACCAGAGAAGATAAATTAAAACTTTTGGAATATTTTGAACTCGCACTTGAAAAAGATAAAGCAAAACCGCAAATCGGACAATTATCCGATTTGGGACTTGTCGAATTAACAAGGCACAGACAAGGTCAGAGCATTTCGGAAATCTTTACCAAAAAATGCGACAAATGCCAGGGGCAGGGCTTTATAATCGAAGATTTAAAATTTATGTCAAGCCTGCAAACAGGCGAACAAAGAGCAAAAATCAATAAAATCAAAGGTCCGTTTAATCAAAATAATAACAACAATAATAACAGCCAGAAAAATAATAACTTCCAGAAATTCAACAAAAATAAAAACGATAAAAAAGAATTTAATAAAAATAACAACTTTAAACAGGATAATAAAAAACAGGAACAAGGAGAACTTGCTCCCGAGGTTCAGGAAGTTATGAACCTAATTATGCAGGAAAATACGGAAAATATTGAAAATAATAACAACATAGAACCCTTAAAACCTGAAATAAATGCGGAAATTGAAACCAAAACACCTGAAATTCAAGATACAAAAGAAGAAAACAAAAAACCGCAGAGAGTTTCAAGAAAAGCAAAAAAAGCGGGTAAAAAAGAACAAAAGACAAATGAATTAAAAGAACAAAATACCGAAGAAAAAGTTCAAACAGACTCCGTTGAACAAAAAGAAGAAAAACCCAAAAAAAGAACAAGAAAACCTTCGGCAAGAAAGGCGGCAAAAGCGGATGAATAAAATAAGGATAATATTTTTATCTTTAGCTTTAATTTTGGCGCCTTTGTCCGTTGAATCAAATTCACACCCGGCTTATGCAATAAATAATGAAAGCGAAATCGATCTCAGTATTGATGAAGCAATCCAAAATTCAACAAAAGAGGTTAAAACACCTCATGTTGAAGATATTAAGGTAATGACGCCCAATGCAAACAAAGAATTAAAAAATCAGGTTGTTCAAGATACAAATAACGAACTTAAATTCACGATAAAGAAATTTTTATTTGCAATGCTTGGCGTTGCATTATCATCCGTCATTATTTTTCTTGTTCTGACCGTTATGAATAAAATGACGTTTATGCAGAATTTAAAAGCAATGAACAAAGAAGAAGACGAATCGCTTATAAAAGATGAAATTGTTATTCCGTCGGGCGAAAATGATGCACTGAAAATATTTTTTGAAAAAACAAGATAAAATAAAAAAGGCTTGAAAAATTTCAAGCCTTTAATTTTTGGTGTTACATAAATGAAAGGAGAACATATTTTAACGGTATTTATAGTGCAAAGCCGCTATTTTCAAGCACGGATAAATCAGGTTTAATATTTTGTCTTAACAGTTCTTTTATAACTTTTGGCATTTGACATACAAATGAATATTTGGTTTTATTTATCGAACATTTTGAACAATCGCAGTTTATGCCGTAACATTCAAGAGCCTGCAGTGTCCAGTTTTTAATCAAGGAATCCGAAATATTGCCGTTTGTCTGCGGAACAAAAACTTCCGCACCCGAAGATACTTCTTTAACCATACTATTCACGCCCACCTTAACATTATCAGTTTAGCCTGTCTGAATATTATTTTTCATCCTTCAAAAAGAGGATATTTGAATTTATTTTTTGTAAAAAACTTTAATAAAAGCCTATTATATTTGATATTTATGCTAAAATCTCTATATTAAATTATTATGATTTAATCGGGGAGTTATGAAAGACAGAATAACGCTATTATTTATCTTATGCTTTCTTCTTGCATTTCTGATAATATTTCAAAACTACTTTAATACAATATGGGCAATTATTTTCCTTATACTTTTTATGTCATTGTATATGGTTTATATGTATATTGCGGTAAAACACCAGAGAAGAAAATTAAGAAAAAGCCCGCTTGTATACAACGAAAAATTCGCACCCTTTATAAGCATACTGATTCCCTGTCATAATGAGGCTTGCGTTATTAAAGATACGATAGAAAACATTCTTGATGTTGATTATAAAAATTATGAAATCATAATAATAGACGACCGTTCAACCGATAATACAAAAGAAGTCATATCGGAGCTTGAAAAAAAATACAATAAAGTAAAAACCTTAATAAGAGACAATAACGCCTACCCCGGCAAATCCGCAGTCTTAAACGATGCGGTTAAAATTGCAAAAGGGGAAGCATATCTTGTGTTTGACGCAGACGCCAAAATTAAACCCGATTTTATAAAAAAACTTTTGGTTAAATTTGAAGACAAAGACGTAGGCGCCGTTCAGGCAAGAAAAATAATAATTAACGCAAACCAAAATTTCCTAACCGCATGCCAGTATAACGAATACGTTATGGACACACACCTTCAAATAGGAAGAGACGCCGTTAAAGGCGCCGTTGAATTGAGAGGAAACGGCGAACTTATAAAAAAACAGGCGCTTATTGATATCGGCGGCTGGAACAATGAAACAATAACGGATGATTTGGATATGTCGACAAGGCTCCATATAAAAGGCTGGGACATCCGCTTTGTGCAGGACGCTTGTGTTTATGAAGAAGGGGTTGTAACATTTCCCGCCCTCATACGCCAAAGAAGGCGCTGGACGGAAGGCAGCATCAGAAGATATCTTGAATACATCTGGGATGTTTTATTCACAAGAGATATGTCTTTAAGGGTAGGCTTTGATTTAATCGCATACATAAGCGAATTTTTGCTTCCGGTGTGGATTGTGGCGGAAATTATAATTCAGGCGTTCCATTTTATAAAAGGCCATGAAAACTATATCTTATCATCCATGGCATTGTTAGTCGCAACGGGATTATTTTTTACATCGGGATTAATATACAGTTTTAGAAAATACAGCCACTATACAACATTTAAAGCCATATATCAGGCAATTGTTACATCAATCTATTTTATTACGATATGGTTCCCGATTGTTATGTTTATCGTGTTTAAAATAATCTTTACCGGAAGAACAATGGACTGGGGCAAAACACAGCACGGCGTGGCATCTGAAAATTCTCTGGAGATGGCATAAAAATGGAAAACAATAAAACTAAAAGCTATCACTTCATCGCAATAGGGGGCGTGGGGCAAAGTGCGCTTGCAAAAATCCTTAAAATCAAAGGATATGATGTTTCAGGGTCCGATATAAAAGAGAGCAAATATACAAAAGAGCTTGAAAATTTAGGCGTGAAAATTAATATAGGACACGATAAAAACGTTATAAAAGAAAATATGATAATTGTTTTATCAAGCGCAATAAAAGAAGATAATGTCGAACTTATAAGAGCAAAAGAATTAAATCTTCCTCTGTATCACCGCTCGGACATTTTAAAATTAATATCGGATAATTATGAATGTTTTGTCGGTTTTTCCGGCACCCACGGAAAAACAACAATGACGGGATTATGTTCATATATTCTTGAAAAATTAAATGCTCATCCCGCATACGCCGCAGGGGGTATTATACAAGAGCTTGAAACAAACGCAAACGCATACAAAGAAAGCGAAATTTTTATAGCGGAATTGGATGAATCGGACGGCACCATCGTTAAATATTCGCCCGATTATATCGTTATAAACAATCTTGAAGCTGATCATTTCGATTTTTACAAAAAAGGCGAAGATGATTTAATAAATACGTTTAAAACGTTTATAAACAACTTGAAACCCGAAGCCGAAATTTTTATAAACCTTGATGACTCCGGATGTCAAACTTTTTTGAATGAAATTAAAAACAAAAATGTAATAACTTATTCAATCAAAGATAAAAATGCGGATTATTATGCGGATAATATAATTTTAAATTCCGAATACAATTCTTTTGATTTATATATAAAAGGAATTTATAAAGACAATTTTAAAACGCTGTTAACGGGCGCCCACAATGTTTCAAACGCATTATCCGTTTTATCGGTTTTAAATGAAAAAGGGTTTAATTTAAAAGAAATTAAACCTTATCTGTACTCTTTTAAAGGAATGAAAAGAAGATACGAAACCGTCTTAAAAAATGATTATGTTACAATCATTGACGATTATGCGCACCATCCGACGGAAATTAAAGCATTGTTAAAAAATGCGAGAAAAAGAACGTCAAATAACATTGTTGCAATTTTTCAACCTCACAGATATACAAGATTAAAAGCTCTTTGGAATGATTTTTTAAATTCGTTTGAACTTGCCGATGAATTGTTTATACTTGATACATATCCTGCGGGAGATAAATTTAACGAAGAATATAATTCAAAAACCTTCAATGATACAATTAAGCATAAATGTGCAAAATACATAAAAGGCAATATGGATGATGCGGCAAAAGAAATTTCAAAATATATTAAAAATAACGATTATATTTTAACAATCGGAGCCGGCGACGTAACAAAAGCGGGATATATTTTAAGGGGGTATTATGACAAACCGTGAAATCGAACATAAAACAGAATGCAATTTATCACCCTATAACACGTTAAGGATAGAATCAATTGCGGATGACGTATATTTTCCTTCCACTTTAAACGAATTTACGCTTCTTCTTGCCAATTTGGATAATCCGCTTGTAATAGGGGGCGGCTCAAACATTTTACTGTCTTCAAAAGGAATCAAAAGACCCGTTATTGTTGTAAAACATTTAAACAAAGTTGATATTGAACCGCCTGTTTTTGTTGTTGAAGCGGGAGTTCCCGTCAGCAAAATTTCGGAAATGGCACTTGAATTAAAACTCCACGGATTTGAATTTTTAACAGCACTCCCCGCAAGCTTGGGCGGTGCGGTTTGTATGAACGCCGGCGCAAACGGACAGGCGATTTCCGATTATTTTGTAAGCGCCGAAGTATACGATTCGGCCGAAGATACGATAAAAACCTTTACAAAAGAAGATATGAATTTTTCATACAGAAATTCAAAATTAAAAAATCAGGAAAGGTATTTTCTTTTATCCGCCAAGTTTGAACTAATAAAAGCAGACTCTTACGAATCAATTAAGAACCTGATGGATGAAAACATAAACAAAAGAAAAGACATTCAACCGACATTAAAAGACCCCAACATCGGCTGCGTCTTTAAAAATCCGCTTGATTCAAATAAATCCGCAGGACAATTATTGGATGAATGCAATTTAAAAAGCTGTCCGATTGGCGGCGCTATGGTTTATTACAAACATGCAAACTTTATAATTAATTTCAACAAAGCAACAAGCCTTGATTATTTAAAATTAATGAGAGAAATGCAAAAAAGAGTAATTGAAAAATTTAATATAAAATTAAGCCCCGAAATTGTATATATAGGGGATGATAAGGAAGAAACGGAACTATGGAAAAATCTTACTCGGGTTTAATCGATAAAAACACTAAAATTGCCGTTCTGTGCGGCGGAATGTCAAATGAGAGAGAAGTATCTTTAAGAAGCGGAAAAAACGTACTTAATGCACTTTTGGAATTGGGATACAAAAATTCGATTTTAATCGATGTTGATAAAAAAGTATATAAAAAGCTTGAAGAAAATGAAATTGAAATCTGCTATAACACTCTTCACGGACGCTTCGGAGAAGACGGATGTATTCAGGGGCTGTTAGAGATTATGGGCATAAAATATACGGGCTGCAATGTTAAATCAAGCGCAATTTGCATGGATAAAGAAACAACTAAAAACGTTTTAAAAGAAAACGGCTTAAACATAATAAAATCAGTCTGTATAAATAAAGGCGAAGATTTTTATGAAAAAACAAAAGGGCTTAATTACCCTCTTATGGTAAAACCCGCAAAAGAAGGTTCAAGCATCGGAATGAGCAAAGTTTCAAAAAAAGAAGAATTAAAAGATGCGCTTGATATTGCATATAAATCCGACAACAAAGTTTTGATAGAAGAATTTTTAAAAGGAATAAGCGCAACGGTCGGGGTTTTAGAAGATGTTAAAAACAAAGAAACTTTTGCAACACCGGTTTTGGAATTCAGAACAAAAACCGAATGGTATGATTTTGAAGCAAAATATACAAAAGGTTTAACCGAATTTATTCTGCCCGCAAGTTTTGATGAAAAACTTACAAAACAAATTCAAGACATGGCAATAAACGCCCACAGGGCGCTTGAATGCAGCGGTGTTTCAAGAGTTGATTTTTTAATATATAATAATATCCCCTACATCCTGGAAATCAATACAAATCCGGGAATGACGGATTTATCCGACCTGCCCGCACAATCAAAAGCAATGGGGATTGATTACAATAATCTTGTTCAGTTAATTTTAAATACGGCATTGATTGAAAAATAATGAGCGAAACCACCACAAGAAGATACTATAAAAGAAAAGCTGACATTATAAAAATGAAGCGCAAAGTTGCAAACGCAAAAAAGCGCATCAGATATATAAGAATGTTTTTAAGAGTTTCTTTAATAGTCTTGTTATGTTATTTTTCATATTGGATTTTAAATCTTAATATGTGGTATATAAACCCGAAAGATATAATGGATTTTAACCCGGGTACGGTTAAAATCGAAGGTAATTTAATAACCCCGTCATATAAAATTGCAGACATAATAAGAAGAGAAAATGCACCTGATGAGCAAATATTTAAATTTTCAACAAAACAAATGGAAGAGAGCCTCTCTCATCTGCAGTCGGTTAAAAAAGCTTATATAAGACGTTTTTGGTTCCCCGCAAGGCTGATTGTTTTTGTGGAAGAAAGAACACCTGTGTTTATAATCGCCCCGAACGATGAATCGGCTCCGATTGCCGCCGTAACGGAGGACGGACACTATATAGACAGAGAATATATGCCGATTCCGACCAGATACAAAACAACAAAAATTTTAAGCTACGGATTAAATAACGACAATTATGAAAATTGGGATAAAAAAAGAGTTAATGAACTTTTAATACTTATTAAAACAATTGAAGCATATTCAAAACAAAAAGTCATTTATCTTGACTTAAGAAAGCAGGACGATGTTTATATTAAGCTTGAAGATATAATGCTCAGCATAGGAAAAATCGACGAGAGCTTGAGCGAAAGAATAAAAAGAATACCGACCATTATTGCGGGAACAAAGGCTTCAAAAGAAAAAATCGAATATGTTGATTTGAAGTGGCAAAATTCAACATACTTTATAAAGCTTAAAGATAAACCCGAAAAAGCGGGCTCAAAAGAAAAAGAAAAAGAAAATAATTAATCTTTAAGACTTATAATTTCCGCTTTTATTGTTTCATTATTAATTTTGGATAAAATTGAATCAATAAAGCCGTTATTCAAAGCATTAATTTTTTTAAGAGAATATATTGAATTTAAAATAATTTCTTCATCATTTGTTTTATCCGCTAAATTTATTATTGAATTTATTATGTCATCATCAAAAAATATAAGATTTAGCGCAAATAATATTTCATCTTTATTCAAAGACCCAAATGCATTTAAAATTATTTCTTTTTTATCAAATGCAGACAGCAGACTATCCAAAATATCTTTATATTTCTCTGCTTCAATAATGTCATTTTTGTCTAAATCGATTTTATATGCATCGTCAGACAAAATGAGGTTTATTTTATCAAGAAGAATATAATTTAAAATTACGGAATAATTTTCATCGGATTCAATTAAAAAGTCAAAAACACCTTCGCTTAAATAATAAGAAATTTCGCTAAAAAGAACGCTGTCGGGAAAATTTTTCAAAAGGGTCGAATAAATATTTAAAACTTTATCATCTTCCTTATTTGAAATTAATTCCTCAAAATTTTTCAAAAGAAGAATATTCTGTGAAAAAACGTCTTTTGCGGGCGTATTTAAAAAATATTTATAAATATCATCAAACGCATTTTTATCGCCGAATAAACATAAAAATTCGGCCGCCTCGAATTTTTCAAATTCATCATCTGAAGAGTTTAATATATTAACCGCATTATTATATTCATCTTTAATATCAAAATGTTTAAGATAATTAATTGATGAAATTTTCAAAAATTCAAAAGGAGAAGAAACAAATTTTCTGACAAAATTCAAAACGTTCAAATTATCGGTTTTGATAAAATAATTAACCGCATACGTTTTTTCTTCATTTGAGCCTGATTTTATAATTTCAAGCATTTTATTCAATATTTCATCATTTGAAAAATTAACAAACGAATTAATAATAAACTCTTCAAACTCGCTTGAATAAATTTTTAAAAAACAAAAAAGGTTTAATACGTTATCTTTGTTAACCGCACGGATAAGATTTCTTTTTATTTTTTCTTTAATAAAATCAAAAATATAATCTTCTTTTTGAACAAGTATTTCAAAAGATTTGATATCACGGTTATTGATTATGGACTCTGCCGCTTCATTTTGAAGCTTAAAATCTTTATCTGTTAAGTTATTTAAGTTTTTTGTGCCTAAATTCATAATAAATATTATACAATATACGGATTTTTTAGTATAATTAACATAAAGATTTTAATAAAGAATTTAACAATGGACTTAAAATACAAAAAAATATTGCTGAAAATCAGCGGAGAAGCCCTTCTTGGAAGTCAGGAATTCGGCATTGACCCCGTTCCCGTTGAGATGATAGCAAACGAAATCAAAAAAGCACACGATACGGGCGTTCAAATTGCGGTGGTTGTCGGCGGCGGAAACATATTCAGAGGCATGAAAAATTCTAAAAAACTCGGAATGGATCAGGCATCGGGCGATTATGTCGGAATGCTTGCAACCGTTATGAACGCAATTGCGCTTCAATCGGAATTAAGAAAAATCGGTGTTTCATGCAGGGTTCAATCCGCAATTACAATGAATAAAATCGCAGAACCTTATATAAGATTTAAAGCAATAAGACACCTGGAAAAAAACAGGGTGGTAATTTTTGCGGCGGGAACAGGCAACCCCTTCTTTACGACAGACACCGCTGCCGCACTAAGAGCAGCCGAAATCGGTGCTGAAGTTATGCTTATGGCAAAAAACGGCGTGGACGGAGTTTATGATGACGACCCCAAAACAAACCCCGATGCCAAAAAATTCGATAAATTAAGCTATGATGATATCATTGTTAAAAATTTAAAAGTAATGGATACAACAAGCTGTTCATTATGCAAACAAAACAATATACCCATTATTGTCTTTAATTTTGATGAAAAAGACGGGATAATAAAAATTTTAAAAGGCGAAAATTTAGGAACATACGTAGGAGAATAAAAATGTCGATAGATGAAATTTTAAAAAACGGTACGGATAAAATGGAAAAATGTATCCACCAATTAAAAAAAGATTTGGCAACAATCAGAACGGGGCGTGCAAATCCTTTAATTTTGGATAAAGTAACGGTTGATTATTACGGAGCAATTACTCCTTTAAGACAATTATCGCAGGTAACCGTTCAAGACGGCACAACGCTTGTTATTGCACCTTTTGATAAATCAATCTTAAAAGAAGTCGAAAAGGCGATAATTAAAGCCGAACTCGGCATCACGCCGAACTCTGACGGTCTTGTTATAAGGCTTGCTTTTCCGCCGTTAACCGAAGAAAGAAGAAAAGCTTTAACGAAAGACGTTAAATCAATGGGTGAAAATTCAAAAATCGCAATAAGAAACGTACGCCGTGATATGGCAGATGATCTTAAAAAAGCCGAAAAAGCGGACAATATGCCCGAAGACGCCGTTAAAGACGGACAGGATAAAATTCAAAAATTAACCGATAAATATATAAAAATCGTTGATGATACGGTAGCCGAAAAAGATAAAGAGGTTATGACCGTATAAATGGAGGATATTCAAAAGCAAAACAGAGCCAAAAGATTTATAACGGGTGTTGTTATCTCTCTGATAGCATTAACCTGTATATTCTTTGGCGGAATGTTTTTGCTCGGGCTTTTATTGACGGTGATTCTGGTTGCCTCAAAAGAATATGTCCACATTTTAAGAATGAAAGGGTTCCACCCGAGTTTTTCGGTTATGGGTGCGGTAGGGATTCTTTTATGCTTTATTATTGCAATAAACAGGCTTGATTTAATCCCTGCGGTTCTTGTTTTGGGAACAGTTGCTTCATTTTTAATCGTTTTATTTATGGGGCGCCAGCCATACATTGCAAATGTTGCAACAACGGAATTAGGGTTTGTATACGGGGCGCTTTTACCCTGTCATATTATGCTGATAAGGCAGATTGAAATCGATATAACTTCAAAAAATATTCTTATTTATGAGCCCTCCGAAGGCTTCTTTCTTACAATGTTTGTATTTTTATGCATACTTGTAAC
Source organism: Candidatus Gastranaerophilales bacterium (assembly GCA_944325155.1). Classification (GTDB taxonomy): domain Bacteria; phylum Cyanobacteriota; class Vampirovibrionia; order Gastranaerophilales; family Gastranaerophilaceae; genus Galligastranaerophilus_A. Next base: position 233,648 of record CALUYY010000001.1, read on the forward strand.
GGACACCGCCGCATACTTTTTCGGTTCAAGATACGGAAAACATAAGCTCTCATCCGTTATAAGCCCGAAAAAAACAATTGAAGGAGCGCTCTATGGCGGTTTGGCGGCAATTTTGGTTTCAATGCTCGGTGTTTTATACACCAAATTAACGTTTTTTGAATGTGTTACGGGAGGGCTTTTAATTACGGTTGCGGCGCAATTGGGCGATTTGTCGGAGTCTTTGATTAAAAGAGATGCGGGCGTAAAAGATTCAAGCAATATTCTCCCCGGACACGGCGGCTTTTTAGACAGAACGGACAGCTATATTTTTGCGCTTCCCGCAGCATACTATTATTTTATTAACTTTACACACGGAAACAACTTTATAAACGACTTTTTTATATATATAAAGAGCTTAATTGATGTTGGTATCTAAGGAAAGAAAAAAAATTTTAAAAGAGTTCATATCTTCATATAATCTTAAATTTAAAGATATGGAGCTTTTAAACCGTGCCTTTTGTCATACATCATACGCCTGCGACAATAACGAAACAAGAAAAGGAAGCTATGAAAGACTCGAATTTTTGGGAGATGCCGTTTTAAAGCTCATAATAAGCGATATGCTCTATAATACATACGAAAACAAAATGGAAGGCGCTCTGACCGAACAGAGGGCAATTATCGTTGCGGATAAGACAATAGCCGAACTTGCAAAAAAAATCGGCTTTTCTAAAATGATTTTAACGGGAAAATGCGAAGGCGAAGAAGGAAAATATAAAGATTCAATCCTTGCCTGTGCTTTTGAAGCATTTTTGGGCGCAATTTATCTTGAATATAAAGATAAAGGCTATATAAAAGCAAAAGAATTTTTAATTGATAATTTTAAAAACGAATTATTAAACATTGAAATCTCAAACCCTAAAGCAAAACTTCAGGAATTAACCCAAAAATATAACCATAATCTCCCTGAATATATAATGCTTGAAGAACAGGGGCCGGCGCATAAAAAAATGTTTACGGTGGGCGTATATTATGAAGATAAATTTATAGATAAAGCTCAAGCCGCAACAAAAAAAGAGGCGGAATTTGAAGCCGCAAAAAAAGCATATATAAAATTAAAGGAACAATTGGAAAAAGAAGATGTCTGATATTATAGTTTCACCCTCAATATTATCCGCCGATTTTGCAAATCTTGAAGACGAAATAAAAAGCGTTGTATTGTCGGGCGCAAAATGGATTCATATTGATGTTATGGACGGACATTTTGTCCCTAATATTACAATAGGAGCGCCGGTTGTAAAATCTTTAAGAAAAATAACGAAAGAAGTTCTTGATGTCCATCTTATGATTGAAAATCCGGAAAAATATATACCCGATTTTATTCAGGCAGGCTCAGACATTATAACCTTTCATCTTGAAGCGGCAAGAGCAAAAGCCTGCAAATGCATTGATTTAATAAAAGAAGCGGGTCTGAAAGCGGGCATTTCAATTAAACCGAAAACCCCCGTTAAAGAAGTTATTCCATATATCGATAAAGTTGATATGGTTCTGGTTATGACGGTTGAACCGGGCTTTTCGGGGCAGATTTTTATGCCGAAATGTGCGCAAAAAATAGCCGAAATTAAAAAATATAAACACGAAGGCTTAATTATTCAGGTCGACGGCGGAATAAACGATAAAACGGCAAAAATATGCAAAGATTTGGGCGCAAATTGTTTTGTTTGCGGAAATTATGTTTTTAAATCGGACGACAGAAAAAGAGTTATTAAAAAATTATTGAGTTTATAATTCCCCGCTTTTTAAATTTATCAAATAAAGAAAAGACGCCTAAAGTTTTTTAAGCGTCGTAACGAAAAGAAAATTGTAGTATGAAAAAATAAAGGTTTTTGAACTTTATTCAATGCAAAATATCGCATGGAATAAAAATTAAATTATAATCTCTTTTGTCGTGGTGAAATCTCTTATTTATCTCTAATTTGTGTATTTGTTAAAAACATGTCAAAAAATTTTTTTGCTATTGCCTTTAACAAATTTAAGAATATCACAAAATTACAATAATACAACTTTTTTAACGAATTGAAAATTCGCACCCGCAGTAATTTTGACGATACATTCCAAAATCATACGCAATTTTACATGACATTTTGTATCCGTCTTTTTTCTTAAAGTCAAATTCCAAAAATTCTATGTTATATTTTTTTGAAGCCATATTGCCAAACTCAAAAATATCTTTTGAAACTTTATGCGGCGAAACGCTTAATGTGGTCGTCATTTTATCAATTTTTAATTCAAGAGCTTTTTTGGCAGTTTTTTCAAGCCTGTAATAAAAACACTTATGGCATCTTTTTCCTTTTTCCGGCTCTTCTTCAAGTCCTTTTACAAATTCAAGATAATCTTTATGATTGTATTCTTCTTTAATTAATTGAACATTGTTTACGTTGCAATATTTTTCAAGCTCATTAAATCTTCTTATAAATTCATCTTCGGGATATATGTTATCGTTAATATAGTAAACAACGGGTTCAAATCCGGCATTTTTAAGTAAAATTAAAGGATATGAAAAACAAACCCCGCAGCAGGCATGAACCAAAATTTTATTCTCGGGCATTTTTTATCTTACGCTTTCTTGATTGCTTAACAAGTTCTTTTAATCTGTAATAAGGCATTATCTCTGAATGCGGTATATTATCTATTATAATTGTGGGCGTTCCCATTATTTTATAGCCTAAGCCCCTGTATACCTGATTTTCAAGAACTTCATCAATTTGTTTTGAGTGGGCGTCAATGTATAATTTATCGGAATCAAGCCCTATGGTTTCGCTTAATTTTAAAAGCCGTTTTTCATCTTTCGGAAGATTGTTATATATAAGGCTTACCATGCCCCAATAATTCCCCTGATTTTGCGCCGCAAGCGCATACTTTGATAAAATACATCCGCCCGGGTGGATTTTTCTTACAACGGAAGGATTGCAGGCGCTGTCCAGCGGAAAATTAACATGGTATACCGCAACATTTTTATCGTCAATTACAAGCTTATGAAGCATTATGTTCATAACCCTGCAAAAAGGGCACATAAAATCGCCGTAAACATAAATGCTGACGTCTCCATCGGGGTTTCCGAGAGTATTTCCTTCAATTGCATAAATATTTGTTTTTAATTTGCTGAATTGTTCGATTGATTTCATCATCTTTAAATTGGGAGCTAAAATTAACGATCTTTGAAAATACCCCAACGTTAAAAAAAGAATAATTAAAACAAAAAGAAATAAAGTCGTATACTGTTTTGCGCCCGATATAAAATCAAGAACGGTATTTTTAACATCGGTTATAAAAAAATCTTTTTTTACGGCAACAAGCGCAATAAATAAATTGATAAAATAAGTTGCAAAACATAAAATACAAATTTTTTGTATCTGAAAAATTGAAACACATGCAAGCGAAACGGAAATTATAAAAGATATAAGTCCGATTGTTGCAATGTAGGAGGAAGGATTTTTAAAAACATTCAAAAGAGGAAAATTAATTTTTTCTCTTATTTTATCGACAAAATTCAAAAACAAAAACAAACAATATAAAATAACGCCCCAAATTGCAAGAGGAACGCCTGAGAAAAACGCCTTGGGAGTTTGTGCAACGCCGTCGCAGTCAATAAAAGAGTTAATTGAACAAAAACTTTTGGGGGCATCGGCTATAAAATTTGTTTTTATATAAATATAAACCAAATCAATACTTAAAATTAAACCTATAATACATAAAACCGTAATTGCTATACGTTTTTTATTTGTCATATTATCCTCATAAAAATTTATAAAGCAATTATAATTCAAATTAAAAGTTTTTTAAATTATCCCTTTTTGCAATCAAATTGTTAATAATGTAACAAAATATTAAGTTTAATTTTAATAAATTAAAGTTTTTTTCCATTTTTACCGATAAAAAAAACGTAAAGGATGAGTTCAGGTTAAAATTTGAAACAAATCCTTGAAAAGTACACAAAAAAAAGAAATTTAAAGAGGTACCAAACACTGTAAAGAAATGTAACAATATATATAATATATGCATTTTATATATATTTATATTGTTTATATAAAAGTAAGGTATCTAAAGAGAATTTCAACTAACAGTAAAGGTGGTATAAAATGGGTTTAGCAGCATCACAGGCAAGACTATTATTGCTCACGGCGAAGAACGACGCACTTGAATTTGCTGCGCAAAAGGTTGAACAGGAACGTTTACTCTTGGCGCAGGAACAAGAAACGATTGCACAGGAATATTCCGATGCAACAAGTAACACAATTTATGTAACAAGGGTTACAACCGCTGACGGCTCAACCAGCCAGGAAACAATGACCCTTGAAACACTTGCAAACGCAATGGCTCCTATGGGCGGCGAAGGTAAAATGGTACTTATCGCAGACGCAAACGGAAACCCCATTGTTGCGGCAAAAGCTGTTTGGGATGAGGGCAGCAACGGCTGGACACAAGAATACTATTCGGTAGACGGCAGCAACAATATGACTCCTCTGACAGGCGGAGCGGATAACGAAATTGTAAGAGCATTGAACTCAAACGGCGTTAACAACGTACTTCAGGCAGGACTTCAAAACGGAGCATACCAACTGTTAATTCAAAATACGACAGAAGAAATTGAAGAAGGCGAAGCAGCCTACAAAACATCGGATTTATACACGCTTGACGGCGAAAAAATGTATTTTGACCAAAAATCTCCCGAATCATTAAGCGAAGTGTCATCAAGATACTACACCGAAGACGACGCGGCAGCACAAGCAAAATATAACACCGCAATGGCAAAAGTAAACACGCTTGATACACGTCTTGAAAACAAATTAAACCAAATCGAAACACAGAAAAAAGCAGTCGAACAGGAAATGGAATCAGTCGATTCAATCATTCAATCAAACATCGAAAGAACATTCCAGTACTTCAGCTAATAATAACCCTAAACCGATTAAATACAACTTTACTGAATATAAAAAAGCTCCGAAATTTCGGAGCTTTTATTTTACCAATCTTCTTGTTTCAATTCCTTCTTTTTTTAATCCTTCCTTTAAATCATACATGCTAAGAAGGTCATAATGAAAAATAGAAGCCGCAAGCGCCGCATCAACATTTGTTTTTTTAAAAACATCAACAAAATGATTTATCTTTGGCCCGGCTCCCCCCGATGCAATAACGGGGATATTTACGGCATTAGACACAAGATTTAACATATCAATATCAAAACCCGCTTTTGTTCCGTCATAATCCATGCTTGTAAGCAAAATCTCGCCAGCCCCTTTTATTTCGACGGTCTTTGCCCAATCAAGAAGTTTTAGTCCGGAATTAACTTTGCCCGCATTTATAAAAACATAATAATCACCGTCGACTCTTTTTGCATCAATTGCACAAACTATACATTGAGAGCCGAAATATTCAGCGCAATCGGAAATTAAACCCGGGTTTTTAACCGCCGAAGAATTAATTGAAACTTTATCGGCGCCGTATTTTAAAATGCACCTTATATCATCAATATCAGATATTCCGCCGCCCACCGTAAACGGTATAAAAATATTTTTTCCGACCTTATCTACAAGTTCGACTACCGTTTTTCTTTTTTCATTTGTTGCCGTTATATCAAGAAAAACAAGTTCATCGGCGCCCGAATCGGAATATTTTTTTGCAAGTTCAATGCAATCGCCCGCATATTTAAGGTTTTCAAAATTTACGCCTTTTACGGTTTGTCCGTCTTTAACATCAAGACAGGGAATTATTCTTTTTGCGGGCATTTTAGAAACCTAAGTTGATTCTTGAAAATTGGACAATCTGGTTTTTACCGCTTTGTTTTGCGTTATAGAGCGCATGTTCAGCGTATCTTATGATTGTATTTGAGTTTTCTTCAACATTTTCAAGGAAAGGATAGCTTGAAATACCGCCCGATATTGTAATCGGGTGGCGCTCTTCTTCGTTAGCGGGAATAAATTCCATTTTTTCGATATCTTTTCTGAAACGTTCCGCAAAGATAAATGCCTGCTGTTCCGAAGTATTGGGAAGAATTAATAAAAATTCTTCATCGCCGTATCTTGTTAAAATGTCTTCTTTTCTTATTAAGGCAGATAACATCTCGGCCACTTTTTTCAATAAAACATCGCCCCAATCATACCCGTACATGTCGTTAACGGTTTTAAAGAAGTCAATGTCGATTAAAAGACAGGAAAGATCGGTTCCGTATCTTTTTGCACGGGAAATTTCGGCATCAAGCCTTGCATGGAGATATTTTCTGTTATATAAGCCCGTTAATTCATCCGTTATTGAAACTTTTGAGAGCGAATGTTTGTATATAACGGCTTTTGATAAAGCTTCAACCCTTGCAATTAATTCTTTATCATCAACGGGTTTTTTAATAAAATCGTGCGAAATTGCTCTTATGGTAACATCGGGAATTTCATCCACGACCGCCAGTATTGATGCATCAAATTTTGTAACCGCACAAACTTCTTTAATTTTATCAACCGGTATATCAAAAACCATAACACCCGCATTAATTTCTTTATAATTTTGAATATTGTCGGGGCTTTCATATCTTATATCAAATTCATCCAATGAAGATAAGGTTTCAATCAGTTTTGTATTTTTATCGTTTGAATAAATAACAATGTTCATATTTTTCTCCTAATAGGCATTAATTACAATATCTTTAACTCTGTATCTGTGAATTTTAACCCTTGTTTTGGAAGGAGTTTCAAAGATAACATCAAACAAATCTACAAAAACGAGTCTGCAATTTGTACTTACAATCTCGCCGATAAAAGGACGTGTTTTATATCTGATATAATCTCCGTAAAATTCGGCGTTTTTTTCACGTTTAAGAGAATATTCAATACCTTTTTGCTTAATTTGAATAACACCGTCCGTATATGAAAAAATTTTGCCTTCATAAGTTGCATCCTTGGTCTGCACGGTATCAAGCGCAAATACGGGCGCAAAAGAGGCAAAAAATATTATCAATACGGTTAAAATTCTTATCATGGAAAAAAGTATAGCATATTTTATGCGATTAGTTAAGGTTTCTATATCATCTAAACGATTTAAAATATTTTTACATGGAAGCCATTAAAATAAAAGTTTGCTATATTTATAGTATGAGCAAATCAGGCACAAGGACAATAAAAAATTATAAGACAAATTCAGAAGCCGTTACCATGCCGAAAGGTATAACAAGCTCTGTTTATTATCCTTATAAAAAAAGATACAAATTAAAAAATTCAAAAAAGAAAAAATCTTTTGTTTCCGTCATTCTTGCGCTTTGCATCTGGTCGGGCCTGTTTTATTTTGCCTGTTCAAGCAACATAAAAAGTTTTATAGAACCCGTTTATATAAACAGATTAAATAATAAATACTTAAACCTTGATACAAAACAGGTTATAACGCCCACACTAAACTATATGACAAATTTAAATCTTATGGGTGAAAATTTGCTTGACGGCGCAATAAATCAAGATAAAACCGTTATAAACAAAATTAATTCATCGGGCGAATTGTACGGTCTCAAAAATGATATTTTATACATCATAAATCAATACAAAAATCTCCATGCGGGAGTTTATATATATGATTATTCCTCGGGCAAAACCGTTGAAATCAATGCGGATGAAGTTTTCCCCGCCGCAAGCATTATTAAAATCCCGGTTTTACTTGAGCTTTTTAACCGCTCCGAAACGCTTGAAAAAGAAGGATATTCCCCGATTGATACAAAAAATAAAATAACATTTAAAGAAACCCACAGAACCGAAGGCTCGGGAAACCTGCAATACAAAAATGCAAATGTCGATTATACAATAGATTATCTTGCAAACATTATGATTACAAAATCCGACAATTCGGCAACAAATATGCTTATAGAACAAATCGGCGGAATTAACGGGCTGAATTCATCCTTAAGACAGTGGGGCTTTTCAAAAACACAAATGACATCCTGGCTTCCCGATCTTAAAGGAACAAACACTACAACCCCCAAAGACATTGCAACAATGCTCTATAACATTGATAACAGAGATTTTCTTTCTTTGGCTTCAAGCGCAGATATTAAACAATATATGAGCCATGTTGAAAACAGAACATTAATAAAATCGCAATTACCAAATAATGCCGTTTTAATGCACAAAACCGGCGACATAGGAAAAATGCTCGGAGATGCGGGTATAATTTATTCTCCCGCAGGCAAAAAATTTATCCTCGTTACAATGGTAAAACGCCCGCACAATGACTACGGCGCAAGAGAATTAATTCAAAAAATTACAAAAGCGGCTTATCAAAGATTGGGTTGATTTTTATTCTTCTTCTTCGTTTTCGTCCTCTTCGGATAAAATTTTTGCAATTTCATTAAATTCATCGTCATCATCAATTGTTTCAAAAAGATACTCATCGCCTTCTTTAATTAATCGCATAAGAACAACTTCCGCTTCTTCATCGGCTTCTTCATCAGCGGGCAATAAAAGCGCATAATCCGTACCGTTAACATTTATTATATCGAGAAGTTTTAATTCAACCTCTTCACCGTTTTCGCCCACGGTTTTTATAATTTGCAATTCGTCGTTATTTGTCATTTTGTTCTCCTAAATATGATTGTAAAATTAAACATGCCGCCTTCATATCAACAAGGCCTTTATTTTTTGTATATTTTTTCTTTTCTTTTTTTAAAATTTCTTCGGCTTCAAAAGAGGTTAATCTTTCATCTTTATATATTATCTCATAACTTGAAGATAATTTTTCGATAAATTGAACAGTCTTTTGCGCCTGCGGGCCTATTGAACCGTCCATATTATAAGGAAGCCCGACAACGATTTTTTCTATATCGTACATTTTACAGTATTTTTCAATTTCATCAAGCGCTTTTTTGTCATTTTGTCTTTCAATCGTGCAGACGCCGGACGCAAAAAGCCAAAAAGGATCGCTAAGTGCAACGCCTATTCTTTTATCTCCGATATCAAGCCCTAAAACTCTTCTTTTTATTTCCATTTATTCAACCCAGTTTTTCTCAATATATTCAATAAAAGGCTTCGGATCAAAAACAGGCTTGTTTTTTGTAACTCTGGTAAAAATTCCTTTATTGTCGGATTTAGGAAGCCTTAAAACAAGAACATACTCATATATGCTTCTTTTTAATACATTTTTGGCAAATTCAATCATATCATTATTATCTTCTGACAATGAATAAAAAATATCCGCCAAATCTTCATATTTACCCGATTTTAGAAAATAAGAAAGATATAAAAGCCTTAATCTTAAATTTGCAATTATGCCGTCGTCTTTTGAATATGCTTCAATAAGTTCTTCAATTTTATCTATATTATTTTTATCAAATAAGGCAATTTCATCAATAAGCAAAGAAAATGCGGAATGGCTGTTTGAATATCTGTAAAACCAGTTCTCGACAAAAGGCGAATTATATATCATTTTCTTTTCAGATTCCGTTAATTTATGAGCCGACAACCCCTTAACCAAAAGATCTCCTAACGGCTCATCAACGGGTTTTATATCATCTGTTATTTTTTCCCAGCAATAAAATTCATAAGGAATAATTTTATTTAACAAAATTCTTTTTAAGGTAAGGTCGGATAAAATTCTTTTCGCTTCATCATTATTTAAAGTAATCTGCCTGAAATCACCGAAAAATCTTTTTAATACGGTTTCATATTCTGTTTTTGACAAAGATGAAAACCCGAAACAAGAAAAAGGCCCTAACGTCATATTAAGCGCAATAAATAAAACATAATAGCCGTCGTTTTTATTTTTTCTTGAAATTACCATTGAAAAATTGGAATTTCCGTCGGGGAAAGAAACCCTGAACAGCGGTTCTTCAAAATCAATTAAAAGGTTTTTATAAAATTCAAAATATTTATCTTTAGTGTAAATCCCTTTCATCTCCATTTTTCTTAAAATTTTTGCGGCACGCTTTGAAATTTTCGGCGCATTTCTGAAATTTGAAAGATACATCAGCGGTTTTACACACATCATGGAAGAACTTTTTTCCATAATGTCAAGACAATAAGTTAAACTTTCAATATCATCCATGGATAAAACAAGAGGGGATAAAACATTTATGAGTTTGTCGCCCGAAAAATCATTTATTATGGAATTAATAAGTTCTTTTTTTTCAAAATCGCCCGATGAAAAATAAAAATCCAAAAAGTCTATCTGCTGGTCGGGGTCAATTTTGGCACCCTCCAAAAATCTTGATGTTTCAAAATTAATGGCTTCATCCGGATTATTTAAATATACATTTAATTCCTCAGGCGGAATTTTAATCCCCGAAGCGGAGAGCATATTAATTAAAAATATTTTTTTATTATCCGATACCCTTATTGAATTTAATTCGCTTAAAACAAAATCTCTCGTGGTTTCGGGCGAAAGATAATCTGCCATATAAAATAAAGCGGTTCCCGCTTTTTGATTATCGGGGTTAATTTCTTTTATTAAAAGCCTTGAGATAAATTCAAAATCGGCATCTTTAATTGATTTTAATTTATCTAAGGTTTCAACCAGAATTTTTTCATCAACCGCTTTTAAGTTTCTTATTTTATCGATAATTTTAAAAACAAGAGCCTTAAGTTCAAATTTATTCAGGCTCATTTATTTTTTCATCCCCCAGAATAAATCAAGGATTTTTTGAGCCTCTTTTGATAAAACGCCGTCTTGCAAAATAAGGTATTGAACGGCAATAAGCGTGCATTCGGAGCAAATATTAACATCGGGACCTTTAACCATTTTGGGAACTTCGGTGTTCGGGCGTTTACAAAAACTGCAATATTCTATATTTTCGGGTTCTTTTCTTTCGTGTCTTTGTTTTTTGTCAAAAGATAAAACTTTATTTTCTTTATCCGCCACTTTTTATACTCCTTTTAAACCTCTTATTTTTTTTGCCTTAAGAGAATTTATAATATTTTTTTCATATTTCATTTTTAATTTTTCATCAAGAAAAGATAATTTATTAATTGAATTTGTAACTTTTGAAATTTCTTCTTTTTCAAAATTATTTAATTCAACTTCATTTATTTCATCATCCTCAAAATAATACATCGATTCATCGCCCTCGATTTTATTATTCTGTGTAATTCTTGACCAAATTTTATAATCAAACCTTATATCTTCAATTTCCATATCCAAAGGAAGAAAATAATCTTTCAGCTTCAAAATTACTTCCCTTTTATAAAACAATAATTCCTGCATGACTTGGGGATTTTTAACGGCGACAAAAAGGGTTTTTCCCTTAATGTCATAAGGAGTTGAAAATGAAGCAAATTTTAACCCTGCCGCATTTTTCCAAAACCCGAAAGCAACCGCTTTTTTAATTGAATTTTTATAATTTGCGGTGTCAAAAACCGCATCGTTTAAAATATCCGAAATTTTTGCAGGCTGATTCAAAACTAATATCCTAAAAAAATATTAAAACCATTATACAAAGAAATCGGGGTTTTATCAAAAAATAAAATAACAATGCTTAATAAACGTTCTTTACATTTGTTTACATTTTATTAATCAAAAAAGCACTTTTTTTAGATATATCGTTTTTATATATATGAGAGATAAAATAAACAACCAAACAACGAGGAAAGAATGTCAACAGAGAGTTTAGTAAAATCAGGTTTTGTATTAACCTCAAGAGCATTTGAACAACCGGTCATCAACAAAGCTTTTGAAGCAAAAACCGCTGAACAAAGCGCAGTTCCCGGATACGTTTCAACGGCGGCTCAAACAAACCCGATAGGAAAGGATCAAAACAGCGCAATCAGATACAGTGCGCTTGCAAGCTTTACGTTAGGGAAAAGTTCCGCTGTTAACGATTTCAATGCAAAAATGAGAAAAGTTCAGCTTGAAGAAAAATTGAATGCAAACTAATACTGAAATAATATTTTTATAATATACTTTTCTTATGAAGTATATTGAAAATATAAGAAATTTCAGTATTATTGCGCATATTGACCATGGTAAATCCACTTTGGCGGACAGGCTGCTTGAAAAAACAGGCACGATAGACAAAAGGGATATGCAGGACCAGCTGCTTGATACCATGGATATTGAGCGTGAACGCGGCATTACGATTAAATTAAATGCCGCAAAAATGAATTACAGAGCACATGACGGCAAAGACTACATTTTAAATTTAATCGACACGCCGGGGCATGTGGATTTTTCGTATGAAGTTTCAAGGTCATTGGCCGCCTGCGAAGGAGCATTATTAATAGTTGACGCCACACAGGGTGTTGAAGCGCAGACTCTTGCAAACGTTTATCTTGCAATGGAGCAGAATTTAGAAATTATCCCCGTTATAAATAAAATTGACCTGCCGTCTGCAGATGTTGAAAGAGTTAAAAAAGAAATTGAAGAAGTATTGGGGATTGATGCAAGTTATGCAATTCCCGTCAGCGCAAAAGAAGGAACGGGAATTGACGAGGTTTTGGAAGCAATCGTGAAATATATTCCGCCGCCTGTTGATACATCGAATAAACCGTTAAGAGCACTTGTTTTTGACAGCGCCTATGACCAATATTTGGGTACCATCTGCTTTTTTAAGGTTATGGACGGGGCAATTAAACTGGGAGACAACATTAAATTCATGGCAACCGGCAAAAAATTTGAAGTTGTTGAACTCGGTTTTTTAAACCCCTTGAGAAATCCCGTTAAAGAATTAAAAACGGGCGAAGTAGGATATTTTGCAGGTTCAATTAAAGAAATTACAAGGTTTGTGGGAGATACAATAACAAATGCGGATAACCCCGCCGATGAACCTCTTGAAGGATATAAAGAAGCAAAACCGATGGTTTTTTCGGGGCTGTATCCGGTTGATAACGACCAGTACCACGACTTAAAAGACGCCCTTGAAAAATTAAAGCTTAATGATTCAAGCATAACTTTTGAACCCGAAACCTCATCTGCTCTCGGATTTGGTTTCAGGTGCGGCTTTCTCGGTATGCTCCATATGGAAATTGCGCAGGAAAGGCTTGAGAGAGAATATAATCTAAACCTTATTACAACGGCGCCGAGCGTTATATATAAAGTTTATAAAACGGACGGCACAATGGTTGAAATCGATAACCCGTCGAATTTGCCCGAACCGCAATACAGAGAATATATTGAAGAACCCTATGTAAGAGTTAACCTGTTTACGCCGAATGAATACGTGGGTGCTTTAATGGATTTATGCGAATCCAAAAGGGGCGATTTTATAAATATGCAATATCTCGATAAAACAAGGGTTAATCTTGAATATCATATTCCTTTATCCGAAGTTATAACCGATTTTTACGACCAGTTAAAATCAAGAACAAAAGGATATGCAAGTCTCGACTATGAATTTCATTCATATAAAAAATCAGACCTTGTTAAAATGGATATACTTTTGGCGGGAGAACCCGTAGATGCGCTTTCCGTTATATGCCACAAAGATTCCGCATATAACATAGGACAAAAGCTTGCAACAAAATTAAAAGAAATAATCCCGAGACAAATGTTTGAAGTTGCAATTCAGGCTGCAATCGGCGGCAGGGTAATTGCAAGAACAACAATTAAAGCAATGAGAAAAAACGTATTGGATAAGTGTTACGGCGGGGATATTACCCGTAAAAGAAAACTGTTGGAAAAACAAAAGAAAGGTAAAAAGCGCATGAAATCGGTCGGAAGAGTTGAAATTCCGCAGGAAGCGTTCATGGCGGTTTTAAGCCTGGGGGAAGAATAATTGCTTTTTGTGTGCACTCTTTTAAGCGCAATTATAAGTTATTATATAAGTTCGATTTTTAATAAAGGCGTATACCTTTTTTTGGTTTTTTTCGGAATTATTATTTTAAACGTTGAAATTTTATCTTTGTTTAAAGAAATAAACGGTGAAAATATTTTAATTTTAACTTTAATTGAATTTCTTATTTGCCATTTTATATGGATTAAAAAGAATAAACCGTTATTAAAGGTTAAAATAAAAGAATTTTTTATTCGGCTGAAAGAATCGTTAATTAAAGATAAAACATTTATTCCTCTTATAATTTCATTTTTAATTTTAATTTTAAGCGCATTTTTATTATCACTGTTCACCCCGGTATCCGAAACGGATGCCCAGGGCTATCATGCGCTAAGGGCTCTTTTTTGGCTGAAAGACGGTTATATACACCACTTTGAAACTCCGGATGTCAGAAACCTTTGTATGCCCTTTAATTCCGAAACTTTTTATGTCTGGCTTCTGGCACTGACAAATAAAGACACGGGCTTTGGGCTTTTACAGTTTTTTTCTTATTTTCTTTTAATAATTTCAGGCTATAAGATAATGGAAATTATTAATATTGATTTTAATAAAAGAATATGGGCAATATTAATATTTTCTTCATTCCCCGCAATAATGATACAAATTTCAAGCACTCAGACCGATTTAACCGTAGGAGCGCTTATTTTATGCGGAATATATCTTATTTTGGAATATAAAAAAGAAAATAAAATTTCGCTTCTTTTCTTTTCATCTCTTTGTTATGCAATGTCTTTCGGAACGAAAACAACGGGGCTTATGGCATCAATCCCCGTTTTTATATGGTTTTTGTTTCTGCTAAAAAAAGATTTTTTAAGGTTCTTTTTCTTTTTAATATTAAATTCAATAATTTTTGCAAGCTATGCCTACATTTTAAATATTATTGATTTTAATAACCCCTTCTCAAGCAGCGCATTTATTATGTATAACAAAAGATACGGCACGATTAAAACATTTATTGCCGTATTTATAAAATATATCGTACAATTTTTTGATTTCACGGGGCTTAATATCGGAAATTTCTTAAATGATTTTATTTTAAACGTAAGAAATTTTATTTTTGATATTTTAAAAATACCTTATGATTTAGGCGATATTGACCCGCAGGAAAAAATCAATATCTATATAAATGAACAGACAAGCGGTTTTGGAATTTTGGGTTTAATTATATTTCTACCGTGTTCTGTTATCGGGTTTTTCAAAAAAGATTTAAGAATTTTTTCAATTATATTCTGGGCGCAGTTTATAATTTTATCTTCGGTTATGCTCTATACATCATTCGGGATAAGATATCTTGTTGCTTTTGTATCAATTGCTTTTCCGCTGCTTGCGCTAAGTTATACAAATAAAATGAATATTTTAAAATTTATATTTATAATTTATGCGGTATTTTTTACGGGCTACATCTCGCTTTATACCCCGTCAAGACCTTTTATATATCTTTCAAGAATTTTAATTGAGAATAAAAATTTAAAAGACGTTCAAAACAAAATAAGAGAATTTCAATATAAATTTTACGGTCCGCTTCTTGTAACGGAATCGGGCGCATATAAAAATTCCGTTCTTACTTATTGTAAAAACGATAACAAAATAGGCATTTTTATGACCCCGCCCGCCCTCGTATACAATGCAAAATATCTGGAATTAAATAATAACTGCAAAATAGATACATTAAACATGCTTCATATTGAAAATTATGAGCTTCAAAAATATAAAGCGCTCGTTTTTGAAAAAGAAGGAATACAAAACACCGATGTAATAAACAAAAACGATATTAAAAACCCTCTTATAAATTCAAACAAAGCAAATTGCACTTATATAATTTCAAAAAGGGCACCGAAAAGCAGCAAGGGGCTTGAAAAAGCAATAAGTGCAAGCTGTATAATCAATAAAAATTATATAAAAAATCTTGGCTTTAAAAAAACAAACGAATTTAGGTATATCATTCCCCATAAAAACGGTATCAAACATCAATCAACGGAAGTGTGGGTGAAATAATGTTAGTTGCGGCTTCAATTTTAACGGGATTAATAAGTTTTTATATAAGTTCGATTTTTAAAAGGGGAATATATTTCTTCTTGATATTCTTCGGTTTTGTAATTTTAAACGTTGAGATTTTATCTTTGTTTAAAGGAATAAGCGGTGAAAATATTTTAATTTTAACTTTAATTGAATTTCTTATTTGTCATTTTATATGGATTAAAAAGAATAAACCGTTATTAAAAATTGATTTTACGGGTTTTATATCAAATTTAAAAGAATCGTATAAAAAAGACAAATCGCTTTTAATTTTATCAATTGCACTTATTTTTATGCTTATCATAAGTTTAATCTTATGCACAATAAGCCCGCCGAATGAAGCGGACGCCGTTTCTTATCATGCGCTTCGCGCATTGTTTTGGACAAAAGAAGGGTTTATACATCATTTTGAAACGGCTGATATAAGATGTCATTGTATGCCGGTTAATTCGGAGATTTTTTATACATGGGTTTTGAGCTTAGGGAAGAATGATTGTATTTTAGGGTTATTGGAATATTTTTCATATTTTGTTTTGATTATTTCATCGTTTAAGATAATGGAGATAATTAATATTGATTTTAATAAAAGAATATGGGCAATATTAATATTTTCTTCGTTTGCCGGGGTTATAAGCCAGATATCAAGCACCCAGACCGATTTGGTTATAGGAAGTTTATTTTGTTTATCTTTGTATTTGTTTTTGGAATATAAAAGAGAGAGAAAAATTAATTTGTTATATTTTTCTTCTCTTTGTCTTGCAATTTCATTCGGTACAAAAAGTACGGGAGTTATAGGAAGTGTTCCTTTAATTATTTATTATTTGGTTGAATTAAGAAATGATATTAAGGGTTTTATAAAGTTCTTTTTGTTTTTAATATTAAACTTTGTTGTTTTTTCAAGTTATAACTATGTACTGAATTTTGTTAATTACGGGAATATGCTTGGCGGCAATTCCGCTCTTATAGGCCACGGGTTCTGGGGCGGTTTTAAGGCAATAATTGCAAATTTTATAAGATATATTTTCCAATTCTTTGATTTTGCGGGCTTTACAATCGGTTTTTATATAAATAAATATCTTTTATCCGCACAGGATTATACCCTTATGCTTTTCGGCATTAAAAAAGGACTCGGCGAAAACGTCGGCTTAACTTATACAAATATAAGCATGACAGAGCAAATCTTGGGTTTCGGGGTTTTGGGGTTTTTGGCGTTTTTGCCGGCAAGCATAATAGGATTTTTTAAAAAAGATTTAAGAATATTTTCAATTATATTCTGGGCGCAAATTCTTGTTTTAAGTTTTGCCGTTGCTTATATGATATACAGCATTCGTTTTATCGTTTCTTTTGTGTCGGTTGCAATTCCGATTTTGAGTTTAACTTATTATAAAAAAATGAATCCGCTTAAATTTTTATACATACTTTTTACGATGTTTTATATGGGATACGCTTCAATGTTTTTATCCCAAAGACCGTATTATCACCTGAAAGAAGAATTTAAAAAAACGCCCGACATCAAATTAATTCAGGATAATATGCGTGATTTAAACTACAAATTCTATCCCAGCTTTAATGAAGCGTATACAATGAAAAAAAACATAGAACCTTATTGCAGAAATAATAATAAAATTGCAATTTTTGCTTCAAACGGCTATATGCTATACAGCACAAAATATCTTGAATTAAATAACGACTGCACGATTGATACCCTGAATCTTCTTCATATAAATGAGTATAATTTGGAAGAATATGACATTTTGGTTACTCAAAAAAATACCGCACAAAAAATTGAAGCAATTAACAAAGATGATATTAAAAACCCGTATACATCATCATATAAGGCAATTTGCAGATATGAAGCAATGGATAGCAAAAGAAATCCCGTTTTAATCAATTCAAATAATATAGAAAACGCAATAAGCGCATTTTGTTTTATAAACGGAAACTATATAAACGATATCGGCTTTAAAAAAGAAAAAGAAATTGAAGCGGTTTTTCCCGATTATTTAAAAGAAAGAGAAAATGAAACCGTTAAAGATTTTATTCTCTGGAGAAAATAATGCTTATTTTTGTTTCACTTTTGACGGGATTAATAAGTTTTTATATAAGTTCGATTTTTAAAAGGGGAATATATTTCTTCTTAATATTCTTCGGTTTTGTAATTTTAAACGTTGAGATTTTATCTTTGTTTAAAGGAATAAGCGGTGAAAATATTTTAATTTTAACTTTAATTGAATTTCTTATTTGTCATTTTATATGGATTAAAAAGAATAAACCGTTATTAAAAATTGATTTTACGGGTTTTATATCAAATTTAAAAGAATCGTATAAAAAAGACAAATCGCTTTTAATTTTATCAATTGCACTTATTTTTATGCTTATCATAAGTTTAATCTTATGCACAATAAGCCCGCCGAATGAAGCGGACGCCGTTTCTTATCATGCGCTTCGCGCATTGTTTTGGACAAAAGAAGGGTTTATACATCATTTTGAAACGGCTGATATAAGATGTCATTGTATGCCGGTTAATTCGGAGATTTTTTATACATGGGTTTTGAGCTTAGGGAAGAATGATTGTATTTTAGGGTTATTGGAATATTTTTCATATTTTGTTTTGATTATTTCATCGTTTAAGATAATGGAGATAATTAATATTGATTTTAATAAAAGAATATGGGCAATATTAATATTTTCTTCGTTTGCCGGGGTTATAAGCCAGATATCAAGCACCCAGACCGATTTGGTTATAGGAAGTTTATTTTGTTTATCTTTGTATTTGTTTTTGGAATATAAAAGAGAGAGAAAAATTAATTTGTTATATTTTTCTTCTCTTTGTCTTGCAATTTCATTCGGTACAAAAAGTACGGGAGTTATAGGAAGTGTTCCTTTAATTATTTATTATTTGGTTGAATTAAGAAATGATATTAAGGGTTTTATAAAGTTCTTTTTGTTTTTAATATTAAACTTTGTTGTTTTTTCAAGTTATAACTATGTACTGAATTTTGTTAATTACGGGAATATGCTTGGTTCTTCCGTCATTATAAACGAACATAAATTAAAAGGCGGGCTTTTCGGTGTTATTTCAAATCTTATAAAACATTTTCTCTATATTTTTGATTTTTCTTCGCTTTCTTTATTTTATCTTTTGTCGTGGCTGTATGAAACAATGGTCCGAAATTTATTTAATTTTCTGCATTTGGATATTCTTTTGAATTCTAACGGCGAAATTCCGAAACTGAACGCTTCATTATCGGAACAAATAACGGGGCTTGGAATTTTAGGGTTTATAGTGCTGTTGCCTTGTTTTATAAAAAGCTTATTAAATAAAAATTTAAAAAGATTTTCTTTAATTTTTATTTTTCAATTTATTCTGTTATCTTCAACAATTATTTATTTTCCGACTTCAATAAGATTTTTTATAAGCTATATATGCCTTTTAATCCCCTCTTTAACTCTTTTTTACGACGGTAAAATTTATAAAAAAATCATTGTTATAATTGCACTTTTTTATTTAATTCATACACCTTTATTTTTAGTTCAAAGACCTTTTATAAATCTGAAAAATCATCTTTTTGACAAAAATTTACTCGATAACATCCGTGATGTAAGATATGACTTTTATCTTATAAGCAAAAAACAAACTTATCTTAAAGATGAAATAAAGCCCTTATGCGGCAATAATAAAAGGCTCGGTTTTTATTTTAACGACAGTTTTATGGGATATACAATAAAACATCTTGACCTTGAAAACAACTGCAAAATTGATTTTTTAACCCTTGATAAAAATACCGTTTTTAAAAACTATGATTATCTTATAATTGAAAATTCTTCCCAAAAAATTTCAACAATAAAAGATACTGCGGAAATTTTAAATAAAAACAAACTGTGCAAAACAATGTATGCAAATAATTATGCTATGGGAAAAATTTGTTTTGTTAACGATTTATATTTTATTGAAAATAATTTTATTCCCGATAAAAAAATAATTTATAAGGCGGATGTTTTTCTGAAGAAAACGGGCAATGACGAAGATACAATCTTTTATGTTTTTAAAAAAGAGTAATTCTTTTGTAACAAAATATTAACCCCATGTTAAAAGAACTAAAGAACGGCTGAAAAAACTCCGATAAAAATAATGGAAACAATAAAGGAGAATGCCACGGATGGATATTGTAAACTACAACAGCCCGTATAAAGGCATCGGTGAAAACCCCGCTCAAAGAGAAAGAATTAAAGTTAACTCTGAAGATAACGCCTGGTATGATGATGCGGCAGATGCAATAGGCGAAAAATTCAGCGAAGATAATATTGATGAATTTTTAAAACTTTTTGAACAGGAATACACAAAAAAAGAGGATACCCCTTAAAACGTTTTCAAAATAAACATTTAAGCAATGTTAACAATTGTAAATTTTAACGTTTGCAGCCTAAAGTTTATACCGTTTTATGACGATTGAGTTTACATATATGAACTAACATAAGAAAGGAAAAAAGTATGACAGCCGTTAACAACACGCCAAAGCAGATTTCATCTTTGAATAATAACGTTGAAAACTACATGAATGCTGAAGGCGCAATTGAAGCAAGCCGCGCAGAGCTTGAAGATCTTTTTGATGATGCGTATTTTAACGCAGGCGAAAAGGGACAAGAAGAAATACAGAAACAAATTGATAAACTTGAAAAATCCATAGCTGCACTTCAGGCTGAAGCTGATGAGTTGCAGGAAAAAATTGATGACAGCGAATTAAGCGCAAATAAAAAAGGCGAAGAATTAGCCGATATCGTAGGTGAAATCGGTAAAAGAACGGCCGAATACCAGCAGCAGGTTAAAATTGAAGCAAAGCAGGCAGCATATGATGCTATTGATTCATACAGACATGACCCTAACCCCGACAGCTTTGAAAACTGCTACGAACAAGCATTTAAGAAAAGAATTACAGGCATTGCGGGCATTAATATGAGCGCAATCAGCAACCTGTATGATGAATATGATGCAATTAAAGATGACATCAAAGGAATCTCGGATACAATTGAAGGATTTCTGGATGAAGCAAAAGGCATAGATACAAAACTTGATAATACAAATGCTACAATTAATCTTTTGACAAAAACAAGAGATAATATGAGCGATACAATCAAAGGCGCTTACGAAAACGATGATATGGATAATAAAATCCCCGTATTCTCGGGCGCAAAAGCTGAAGTTGCAAACGAAATCTTAGGCACGTATTCTTCAAGATACGAAGAAGAAACCGACAATCTTGGTGCAACTACCGCAGCGGCAGACCCTGCCAAACAACAGGAAGTAAAAGATAAATTCGTTGCGGCAAAAGGTGATGCAAATTATACATCGGGCGATAAATATTCAGCCCAGCAAAACCCAGAATTAATGAATTTAAGAAACCTTATTGCAGACGGTATGATTGGCGAATTGCAATCAACCGGCATGAATATTGATGAAATTATGACATTTGTTTCATCAAACTGGGATGTAGGTATCAGCAAAAAAGGAAACAATTGGAGCATTCCTTTAGGCCACTCGTCTGACGCATGGTGCAGTGAATCCGCATATTCCGAATTAACAAACCTGATTAAATCGGGTGCAAAAGATAAAACCGCAGCGGATGTAAGCCAGGCACAAATGCTTGAATTGAAAAAAGCGGTTGAACAAGACGGTGTCTTAACCAAAATGTATAACGCAGGCTTTACGTTTAAAGAAGCAATGTATACTTTAACAAAAGCTTTCCCGAATGCAGGTATTTCATATGATATTAATGCACAAGGCGAAGAAAGAAACTACGGCAAAGTAGCGGATACCGAAGCAAGCGGCAGCTTATACGAAACAATAGGAACACAAATCCTTGATTACTGGAACGTGGGCGGCACAAACGATAAAATAGGCGACCCGTCAGGCGGCGACGAACCCAAAAGATACGACCCTATTACTTTCCAAATGGGTAATGTTACATACACCTTCATAACAGACAGAAACGGCGACGGTACATTTGATTATGAAAACGGTGAAAACAACGACCTGTTAGGCTCACAAAACGGTATACAGGAACTTCTCCAATACGCAGATGAAGACGGTATCATAAGAGGCGATGCGCTCAAGAACTTAGTCTTAATGTCAAATAATCAGATTGAATCCGTCGGAAACAGCGATGATGTTGACGGTTATAAGACAGGCGAAAACTACAAAGGAAAAGATCCTTATACAAACTCCGTTGACTTTGATGTAACCTATACGAGCGCAGCTGATTTAGGCATTAAAGAAATCAATCTTTCGCACCTTCTCGGAACAAATACAACAGGTACCGGCGAACAGGTGGGCGACTCGACAAGAACATACGATAACGTCGGCGAAAACTTTGAAGATATCAACGGCTCAAGCATTATAAACGACTTTACGATAACAATGAATGACGGAACAACCGTTAATGCAAGAGAATCGCTGAATACCGAAGAAAACCTTGAAATCTTCTACGGTCAGGTTGCAGACAATAACACGGCGGCAATATACTCTCAATTAACAGACGGCGAAATCAATGACGCATTTAACACCTGGTACAATGAAGACTTTGCAAACTTAGGCGAACAACTGGACGGTATGATTGATAACCTTGAAAACCTCAAAGAACAGGCAGATTTATACGAAGAAACAATCGGTCTTGGCATGAGCAAGGATGAATTCTATGAAATGTTCGGAGCTGACGGTAAATCCGGCGAATACATTGATGCCGCAAGAACAAGTGCTCTAAGAGGCGCCGAAAGACATACCGCAAAAGACGAACAGGAAGAATCGGCAACCGAAGTCGGCAAAGAACTGGATAAATTAAATGAATCAATTAAAGTCGTCGTTGACAAAACAGATAAAAAAGAAGCTGATGACAACGCAGAACTGAAAATTGAAGATGAAGACAAAGATAAATAAAAAGTGTCATACTTAAATAAAAGCCCTCTTTAATAAGAGGGCTTTTTTATTATGTAACAAGTTGTAAATAAAACGAAAAATGCCGTAAAGAAAATCGGTCATTATGCCGATAAAATAATTATGAACTAACGAAAAGGAAAAGAAAATATGACAGCCATCAATTCAAACATTGAAGCTCTGGTACAAAACATCGCACAAAATACCGTAAACAACGGAGTAACTTATTCAAGAGACGAGCTTGAAGACCTCTTTGCGGACACAAGTTATTTTAACGCAGGCGAACAGGGGCAGGAAGAAATTCAGGCACAAATCGACAACCTTGAAGCAATGATTTCCACATTGAAAAAACAGGCAGAGGAACTTGAAAAAGAAATCGAAGAGCGCGAATTAAAAGTTGATGACAAAGCAGACGAGATGACGGATATTATAGCCGAAATCGGCAAAAAAACCGCTGAATACCAGCAGCAAATTAAACTTGAAGCAAAACAGGCGGCATATGATGCCATTGATTCATACAGACATGACCCCAACCCCGACAGCTTTGAAGAATGCTATAATCAGGCATTTAAGAAAAGAATAAACGGCATTGCGGGCATGAATATGGGAACGATTAAAAACCTTTATGCCGAATATGATCGCATTAAAGACAGCGTTTCTCCCATTATGGGGCAAATTGAAGGCTATTTAAGCGAAGCAAAAGATATCGAAGGCAAATTAAACAGCACAAATGCAACAATTAATCTTTTGACAAAAACAAAAGATAATATGAGCGATACAATCAAAGGTGCTTATGCAAACGATGATATGGATGCAAAAGTTCCGATATATTCAGGCGCAAAAGCGGATGTTGCAAACGAAATTCTTGCAAACTTTGCACCCCGGGTCCCCGCAGGCGAAGAAGGCGATCTTGATAACCCTAACCCCGGCGCAGGTCTTGAAGGCGCCGCAGGCGGAAGAACCCCCGAGCAACAAACGGCAATCGATAATGCCATGGCAGCATACGCACAAAAAAATGAAGGCACGGGGCATAATGCCACATGGTATGCAACATATTCAAAAAGCCCGCAGCTGCAAAACCTTGAACAAAGGGTAAACGGCGAAAATATGCTTGAAGAATTGCAAAATTTGGGCGCAACTCCCGATGAAATTTTAACCTTTGTATCTGAAACCTGGAATGTTGGTATTACAAGAAGCGTAAGCGCAGACGGCACCATAAGTTACAGAATTCCCAATAACACGGGCGACAAAGGAACGTATGACAAGTTAAACGAACTTGCTTTAAGCGGAAATCAAACACGGGCAAGCGAAGTTGACCCTGATGCGCTTCAAAATCTGAAAGACCACGGGCTTGAAGCATTGGATACAATGTATAATGCAGGCTTCACATTTAAAGAAGCAATGTATGTAATGGTAAAAGCATTCCCCAATTCAGGCTTAGAATATAATCTGCAATCACAATCAAACGAAAGAAACTACCAAATCCCCGAAGATACGGCAGAATCGGGCACATTATACAAAGATATGGCAGATAAAATTCTTGACTACTGGAATGTCGGTTCAACACCGGGCGACAACGGAACGATTGAAACCGAAAGGGCACATTGCGACCCTATAGTATTTCAGGACGGAAATAAAACATATACATTTATTAATGACAGAAATAATGACGGCACATTTGATTTTGAAAACGGCGAAAATAACGACCTTATGGGCTCTGCTGACGGCATATCGGAATTATTGGCGTATGACTACAATAATGACGGTATAATCAACAATCAAGACGTTGATGAAAACGGTAATACTGCCCTTGATAACCTGATTTTAATGTCAAATAATCAAATCGAATCGGTAGACAGCGCCCAGGATGTTGATAACTACAAATTCGGACTCGATTATACAAATACGGTTGATTTTGATATAACGTATACAAGTGCGGCAATGGCTGGTATCACGGAAATTGATCTTACCGAAATTAAAAATTCGGGCAACATAAACGGTCAGGATAACGTCAATGAAAACTACTCGGATATCAACGGCTCAAACGTAATTAACCAATTCACGATTACAAAAGACGGCAAAGAAATTCAAGCCAAAGAAACGCTGAACACCGAATCAAACCTTGAAACCTTCTACGGTCAGGTTGCCGAAAACGACACGGCGCAAATATTCTCTACCATTTCCGATGAAGAATTCAATGAAGCATTTGATGAATGGTACAACGATGATGCGGCGGCCGCAAGCGAAATTATATCAGGCGTGATTGACGCTCTTGAAGATCTTAAAAAAGAAGCCGAAGCAAACGAAAGCAGCTTTGAACTTACAATGGATTATGATGATTTCGTTGAAATGTACGGCGCAGACGGTAAATCAGGCTTATATATCGACGCCGCAAGAACAAGCGCTCTAAGAGGTGCCGAAAGACACACCGAAAAAGACGAACAGGAAGAATCGGCAACCGAAGTCGGCAAAGAATTGGATAAATTGAATGAATCAATTAAAGTTGATTTTAAAGACAACAAAGAAGATGATGAAAATCAGCTTGAAGTTGAAGAAAATAAATAACCCTTTGTGAAATGTGAAACAAATAAAAGCCCGGAAATTTCCGGGCTTTTATTTTACTATTTTCCCGCCGTTAATATTTATAATATCAACATCATATAAGAATTTTTCATCGAAAAATAAAGTATCAACGCTTGTAATAATTGTTTGCACATCGGGTTTTATGGAATTTAAAAGGTAATTCTGTCTTATATCATCAAGCTCCGCCAAAACATCATCCAATAATAATACGGGATTATCTCCCGTTTTATCCGATATTATATCAAGCTCGGACAGCTTCAGGGCAAGAACAAGCGTTCTTTGCTGCCCCTGAGAAGCATATCTTCTTGCGTCAAGATTATTAATTTCAAAACATATATCGTCTCTGTGCGGACCGATAAGACAGGTTTGTCTCATTATTTCTTTTTGTTTGTTTTCATTTAAAGCATTTGAAAAAATTTCCGTCATATCGGATAAAGGAATAATTTCTTTTATAATGTCGGATTCATATTTTATGTTTATTTCTTCGTTTCTTGATATATTTTTATGTTTATCAAGCGCAATTTTTTTAATTTCTTCAATGAATTTCATTCTTAAATAAACAATGTTCGATGAAGCAATTGCAAGCTGCGAATTAAAAACATCAAGCATATCATCTTTTATATTGAAATTATTCAAATAGTTTGCTTTTTGAAGGCGGATTTTATTATATTTTGAAAGCTTATCCAAATACTGCGGGTATATCTGGCAAATTGCCAAATCAAGCCATTTTCTTCTGTCATTGGGTTCACCGCGAAGGAGCATTAAATCCGAAGCGGCAAAATTCACAACCGATAAAACTCTTATAAAGTCTTTGTGTTTATTTTTTTTAATACCGTTAACTTTTAAAATTTTATTTTTGGGAGGATTAATTAAAATATCCAAATCAATTTCAACGTTATCTTTATCAACAACGGCAGATATAGAAGAAAAATCCGAATTAAATTTAACAAGCTCAATATCTTTTTTTATTCTGTTTGAATCAAGGCTTGACAAATAATAAACGGCTTCAAGAAGATTGGTTTTCCCCTGTGCGTTTTTTCCCGTAAAAAGAGTTTTATTCTTTTTAAACTCAAAATCAAGCACATCATAATTTCTGAAATTTTTAAGAGAAATTTTTTTTAGAAACATTTTAATCCCCTTGAACTTTTATATTATAATAAAATTTGAGAGTTTAAAAGGTTAAGATGTTATGTTTGATGTTATTACAATAGGTTCCGCCACTTTGGATGTTTTTGTTGAATCGGACGATGCCAATATTGTTTCGGTTTCATCCAAAACAAAAAAAAGTGATTATATGTCGTTTCCTTACGGAAGTAAAATTGATATAACCGATTTTTCAAGAAATCTGGGCGGCGGCGCGGTTAACACGGCAATAAATTTTCAAAACCTCGGATTTAATACATCCGCCGTTATAAAACTCGGCTGCGACGAAACGGCGCCCGTTATAGAAAAAAAGCTGGAAAATGAAGGAATAGATACATCAAACATAATTAAATCTCCTTCCGGTTTAACGGGTTTCTCAATTATACTTGTGAGCTTTCAGGGAGACAGAACCGTTCTTGCGCACAGAGGCGAAAACGCAAGAATAAAGAAAGAAGATATAAATTTTGAAAATTTAAAAAACACAAAATGGATTTACGTTGCGCCTCTATCGGGTGAAAGCAACAGACTTCTTGATAAAATTGCCGAATTTGCGGAAGAAAACAATATAAAACTTGCAATTAACGCAGGCACAACCGCAATTAAAAAGGGTGAAGTTTATTTTAAAAAAATAATAGATGCAAGCAACATTTTTATTTTAAACAAAGAAGAAGCAAGTATGCTGACTAAAATCTCCGTCCGCCCGGATACAAAAACGGAATTTTTCTCAAAAGAAAAAATTCACCCCGATATGGTTGAAATGTTTAAAATTTTAAGAAAAGATAATGACGCCATAATAATTATCACGGACGGTAAAAACGGCGCAATTGCGTACGACGGCAAAAATTATTATAAAGCGCCCGAATTTCCTGCAAAAGTAACTTCAACACTTGGCGCAGGCGACGCTTTCAGCTCAACTTTTGTTGCGGCAATGGAAAAATACAACAATGATATAGAAAAAGCAATTAAAGCGGCTTCCGTTAATTCAGCCTCCGTTGTTGAGGTATTCGGTGCGCAGGAAGGTTTGATTTCTTTTGATGAAATTGAAGAAAAATTAAAAAATCATCCCGATTACAGGATAGAAATTATATGAGACTTGATAAATTCTTAAAAGTTTCAAGAATTATAAAAAGAAGAACCGTTGCAAACGAGGTTTGCGATATGGCAAGAGTTTTTGTAAACGATAACCCCGCAAAACCCGC
This sequence comes from Candidatus Gastranaerophilales bacterium, assembly GCA_944325155.1. Lineage (GTDB taxonomy): Bacteria > Cyanobacteriota > Vampirovibrionia > Gastranaerophilales > Gastranaerophilaceae > Galligastranaerophilus_A. The sequence continues at coordinate 261,285 of CALUYY010000001.1, forward strand.
AAAACAATTAAAAGAAGGCGACATAATAACAATTGAATACAAAGTAAAAACACTTAAAGCAAAAGTTCTAAAAATCCCGAACGGCAATGTTTCTGTTAATGAAGCGCCCTTGTTATATGAAATAATTGAAGAATAAAATTTATTACACCATAAAGACTAGATATACAGAGCATTTCATACGATTATATGACGTCAAAACATCTCCCCGAATGTACAATAAAATTGTTAACAAATATTAAGACTTTGGGGAAATTAAATATTAATGAGCGAGAATTTTGAAACGGATTCCTTCAAAAAGGTTGCCCGTATATCTGACGAAGAACTTGCCGAATTATGGAAAACATATCTGGCGGACAAAAACAATAAAGCGGTAAGAGATAAGCTCATTGTCCAATATATCTATCTTACAAGATATGTTATAGGACGTATTAAAGTTAATCTGCCTCCGAGTTTTTCTTATGAAGACATTGCAAGCTACGGTGTTGAAGGTTTAATTGATGCGGTTGAAAAATATTCGCCCGAGCGCGGAGCAAAATTTGAAACATACGCTCTTATGAGAATAAGAGGGTCAATTATAGATAAAATAAGAGCAAATGACTGGCTGCCAAGAACAATAAGAAAAAAAATAAAAGAAGTTAAAGATACAATATCGGAATTAAAAATTGAATTAAACAGAATGCCGACTTCAGCTGAAGTCGGCGCCAAACTGGGCATTGAAAAAGAAAAAGTGGATGAAATTCTGGCGCAGGATACAAGCATTGATTCACTTTACGATAAAAAGAACTTAGGCGATGAGTCGGTTGAAATTATAGATACGATAGAAGACGTTAAAAGCGAACGCCCCGAAGAAGCGGCAGAAAAAAAAGACGCAAAAAAAGAACTTGAAAAAGCACTGAAAAGGCTTCCCGAAAGAGAAAGAATGCTTCTTGTATTTTACTACCACGAAAATATGACCTTAAAAGAAATCGGCGAAGCAATAAATGTATCCGAATCAAGAGTTTGCCAATTACACGCACAGGCAATTATGAAATTAAGGAACATTTTAAGCGCCTCAAGGCAAGAAAGAATGTCTAAATCAATAATTAAGCCGTAATTATTTTTAACATTTTTAAATTTAGTAGCAACATTTTCCTTTAAAAAAACTTTATTTACTTATAGGAGTCTATAAGGGAAAATTATGGATGCAATAAATAGCATCAGCTCAAGGCAAATAAGATTATTAGGCGACGAGAGCATAAAAAAACAGCAGGCAGGTTATTCGGAGATGACCTACGGATTGTTTTACGACGAAAATAAAGGCGTAAACGGACAAATTGACGAAGCCGTTTTTCAGGGTCAGGAAGGCGACTGCTGGCTTATATCCGGAATTTTATCCCTCTCTTATGATGATAAAGGGCAAGAGCTTATAAAAGATGCCATATCAAAAAACCCTGACGGAAGCTATAATGTTTATTTTAAAGGGGTTGATAAGTCTTATACAATAACCGAAAATGAATTAAATTCATTTAATAAAGATACCCTCTCAAACGGAATGGGCTTAAGCAACAGCAAATATTCAACGGGCGATGACGATATGCTTTTAATTGAGCTTGCAATGGAAAAACTGGTAGCCGAAGGCGACATACCCGTTGAAACTCTTGAAGGCATCACGGGCGGAAGCGCATATTATTTATATGAATTATTTACCGATAAAATGACGGGATACGCATACGGCGATGACCCTGATGAAATGGCAAATCTTTTAAATTATTACAATAAATATCAAGACGACTGTTCCGCAACTCTGGGCGTATCGGACGGTTTTGCATCATTGGACGATGACCATGCTTATGCGGTAAAATCAATGGATAATACGGGGCTTACTCTTGTAAACCCGTGGGATACAACGGAAGAAGTAAAAGTTTCAACAAAAGAGCTGGTTGAAAATTTCGGAAACTTTGATTTTTCTCTTGTCGATAACGAGCTTGTTGAGCAAACCTCATGGCTTGAAGACAATTACGCTTAAGCAAGAGTAATTTTTTCAAACGCGCTCTTTGGCTGTTTGCATACGGGGCAGATATAATTGGGCGGTTCTTTTTCAATGTCTCCGTTATATATATATCCGCATATTTTACATCTGTATTGAATAATACCTTTTTTAGCTTCTTCTTCAATATAAGTAGGCGCATTTTTCGGGGCTCTTCCTTTTATGACATCATGGTAATACTTATATGTCATTGGAATTCCGTCTTTAATAATATCCCCTGATACAATTTCCCCTATAAAAACACTGTGCGTATCAAGCTCAATAATATCAGTTGTTTTTAAAATAATATATCCGATTGAATCACTTACAACGGGGAGATTATCTTTAATTTCATATTTAATCCCGTCAAATTTATTTTTATTCTCACCCGAAGTAAAACCGAAAACAGATATTAAATTCGGATCCGATTTTTCGGATAAAATAGAAATTGCAAAATATCCGCTTTTCTTTATAACCGAATTTGTATAGTTGGAATGGTTAATGCTTGCCATAATTTTTGTATTTGTAACCTGCGCTACGGAATTTGCAATACAGCCTGTCGGTCTTTTTTCATCAAAAGAAGATACTATATAAACTCCATACGTAAAATCCCATAGAACATTTTTATTAAACATAATCATCTCCCTTTAATTTTTAAGATACTTTGAATAAATGTAAGATACAAACATTGAAATTACACCCAGTATGACATAAGCGGAAAGTTTAAGCATGGGATCAACGCCGACAAGGTCAACAAATATTATTTTTAAAACGGAAAGAAAAATAACAAATGCGCCGAAATATTTCAAAATTTTAATTTTTGTAAACAAACCGGCTATTGAAATCACACCCGAATACAAAATCCAAAATACGGTAACAATTGCGCTTGATTGTAAATGATAATGCTTTGTTATGCCGAACCCTTCGGATGTAAAAAAGAAAAGCCCCAAAAGAAGCGCAAGGAAATCAAAAGGGAGCTCTCTGTTATAATATTTAAATACAAGCGCCGAAGCAATTGCAAACATGTATGCAAAAGTTCTTATATTAAATGCGGGAATATATAATTGTTCGGGCATTGTAAGCGTAAGGTGAAAAAGACCCATTAAACTTAAAATCAAAGCGCCATACGAAACCACGCCAAAAAAAGGAACCTTAAGCGCATTTGAACTTCTTTGGAATTGAACGGAATACACGGAAAGCATAATGGTATTCGTAAAGGTTCTAAGGTAAGAAATTGAATTTGTATCCAAAACATCCGCTTTTGATTTTAAAATGGCAAGATTTAATTCTATGCCCATAAAAAGATATATAAGAGTAATATAGATAAATTTGGCCGCAAGCGCCGAGTTTTTAAATTCATCTTTCCACAGTTTTGAAATCAAAAAAGCAACCAAAACAACGGTTAAAAACATAACGGCTTTAAAATTGACAAAAGGAATATATTCGGCCAAATCAGAAACAACAAAAAGGTTTCTTACAAAGAAAATGCCTGCCGTTGACATAAATAAAGCAGTCATTGCCCATTTTTGAAGATAGCTGATTTTTGTTGAGTTATATATTAAAGCAATGACAAACGCTTCCACAGCCCATGTCATTACGATATATTCGCGGTTTTCTATAAAAAACAGATATGTTGCGATTAAAATCGATAAAATTGCGCCGTGGTTATAAATATGTCTGTTTTCGACATTTTTGGAAAAAGATAATATCAAACACGAACACAAAAGATAAGCAATACCGATTGATAAAACGGCGCATGCCGATACAAGGTAGCTTTTACCCTGCATTGAAATAAGCGTGCTTAACGTAAAAACACCGTAATTTACGATATTTAAAATAAAATTGTCCTTTTTAAATTCGGAATCTTTAAGGCATAATGTCAAATCATGCACGATGTATAAAAACCAAAGAGCAATCGGAAAATAAGGAGAAACCTTTCCCAAAGACAAAAGATAAAAAGAATAGATTGCGGAAATTAAAAGGTTAACATAATTTATTGCAATTTTTTTGGGGTTTACAAACACAAAAATAATTGAAATAAGGTTAACGAGAATCAAATAACCGTATAAAATATTATGCTCAACGTTATACCCTTTTATAAAAATCGGATTTAAATAGGCTGCGGCAAGCGCAACTATGACGGTAACCGTTGATTTATATTTTGAAGCAATAATGTATGCCGCCAAAAACATTGCAAGAACAATAAAAGATGTGGCAATTAAATTAAACAAATTAAAAAGAATAACCGCACAAAAAGTCGTAATAAATAAAACCGCAAATCCTGTTCCCATAAGAAAACTTGCAAATTTATCCATTTTAGGATTCTTATATTGAACAACGGCGCCGACACAGGATAATATACCTACCAAATACCCCATAAAAACTTTTATTTGGGGTGTCAGATGAATATACGGAGCAAGCATTCTGAAAAATATAAATGCCGCAATGACCATTGCAATAGTACCTATAATATTAAAGACATTTCCGAACATAAACTGGTCAAAGCCTTGTTTTTCAATTGTCTTTTTTAGTTTTGGAGTTTTTTGTTCATCCAAATCAAGATAACTTTTATAAACCGTTTCATTCTTTTCTTGTTTTATTTCTTCATTTATTTCTTTTTTTATTTCACTATTGGACACGCTTTGAACCCGGGGTTCATCATTATGAGGTATGGGGGTTTTTGGCGCCTCAATATTTTTTTTTATTTCACGCTTAATTTCTTTTGTATCTTCGATAAGTTCAAGGATATCTTTTTCTTGCGATTTTATATCCTGATTTTTTTCTTTTTGAATATTATCAGTATTTGTCCCGCCGATTAATTCTTTAATGTTTGAAATTTCACGCCTCAGCGAATTAAGCAATCTTTCCGTATTTTCAAATCTTAAAGATGCCGTTCTTTTAAATTCGAAAAGCTCGGAAATAGAGTTTGAAAAAGCAACGGCCGCAATAACAAGCCCGATTGTAACAAGAAAAGTAATAAAAGCCAACATTAATAAAATCCTTTTTTATTTTTATTCTACATTTTTGCTTAAAAAAATGGCAAATAAATTAATAAATTGTCATTTTTTATATTCGGATTGTTTTTATAAAAAAGAAGGACAGGAAAGATGAATATACAAAATATTGCATTGAAAGCAAAAAATACAATCGTTAATAATACGGTGGGACGTGTTATTACAACCGCACACAGAAAAGGGGATCTGTCGGCCACAAGCGATTCTTTTGTAATAAGAGGAATTTCCAAAAACGGTAAAGAAGGTGTTCCCAAAGGAATGGAACACAGATATCAAGACGTTTTGGCGATAATAGAGAAAACGGACAAAGAATTTAAAAAGCTTATTCCGAACATTTTTCCCAAAAAATTTTACAGAGGAACAATGGGCAATAATAACGAATGCGCACAAATTTTAAGAAAGGCAAAAATAGGCGATGTTGTAGTACCCGATAACGGCTATTCTTTTATTACAAAATCCAAAGATACGGCTTTGGGGTATGCAACCCGTTGCGACGGAAAAGGCGATGAAACAAGTGTATTTATGGAAATTTTACTTCCTTCGGGTTCAAAAATTTCAAAAAATCCTTTTCATTTAAGAGAAGCCGTTATGCCAAGATGCGCAAAGTATGAAGTTGCGGGTAAAAAAGAAGAAAACGGAATTTTGAGAGTAATTTTAAGATACCTTCCGGAGAAGTAAATAATTGTTACAAGATAAAAAAATAAGCCGTAAACAAGACAATTATTTTTTTAAAAAATTCTTTATAAATACATAGGTTATTTAAAGAAGGAGTTTATATGCTGAATTCAATTAACGGGGGAACAAGCTTTGTGCCCGAAAAATCGGTATCGGGGTTATCTGCAAATTCAATTGCGGGACAAGCCGATAAAAAAGTAACTGTGGACGGCGAAACTTATAAAGTGGAAAAGAAAGTCGATAACAGTGTTTTTTCAATTATGCCGACATATGAAGAAGTTGTTACGATTGACGGAGAAGAATACAGAGTAAAAGAAGTTTCAGACCCGTTTGCATGTGACAAGACAAAACAGGTTATAATAAAAGACGGAAAACAATATGACGTTTATAACGGAATTTCTGTCCGTGCATCAATAGAGAGCATATTTAATTAAAACAAATTTGTTTCGTATTCATAAAAGTAAACAGCTTATTATAAGTATAAAAAACATAGTGCCAAAAAGTATTTCAACTTTTTGGCACTAATATTTTATTTTTCTCTTATTATTCTGAAGCCGACATTATCATATCCAAAGTTAGGGCTTCTGCCTTCATTGCAGCATTCGGTTCTGCAATCGGTGCGTTTTGAATTCCATGCTCCGCCTTTTACGGCCGTTTTTCCGCCGAAACGGGCGAGTAGGAAAATACGGCAACAAAAAGCCCTAAAATTAACAATGAGACTGTTTTTTTCATGTTTGACTCTTTCTTTCAAATAAAAATAAAAAAATATTCTGCTATATAAATATAACGAGCAAGTTATAAAATTGTTCATTTTTATATTTAAAAAAATTTGAATAATAAAAAAGACAAGTATAAGACTTGTTTTTTATTTTGACCATCATTGGACTTTGAACCCTAAGGGGATTTATCCCTTTATGCGGTATCGCAAATTTATCTCACCCTTTTGATAAGGGTGAGGGGTGTTATTTAGATAATAAAAAAGACAAGTATAAGACTTGTTTTTTATTTTGACCATCATTGGACTTTGAACCCTAAGGGGATTTATCCCTTTATGCGGTATCGCAAATTTATCTCACCCTTTTGATAAGGGTGAGGGGCTGTATAAAAATTTAGATAATAAAAAAGACAAGTATAAAACTTGTCTTTTTTATTTGGGCCATCTTGGACTCGAACCAAGGACCTCACCCTTATCAGGGGTGCGCTCTAGCCACCTGAGCTAATAGCCCCTGTTACTTCGTTGCGGTCGGCTAACACCAACCGATAGATAAATTACCATAGACAAATTTTAAAATCAACCGGTTTTTTATTTTTATTTGTCTACATTTTCTCGGGCGCATCAACCCTTATCAGTTTCAGAGTCTGACAAAGAACAATTTTAACCGCACTTACAATTAAAAGTCTCATTTTTGTCATTTCGATATCATCGGATAAAACCCTTGTGAAATTATAAAAATGATGCAGCTCCTGTGCAAGCTCCTGCGCATATTTACACAGCATATAAGGCGCTCTTAATCTTGAAGCGGCTTCAATCGTGCTTTTAAATTCTTCAAGCTTTAATATTATTCTTTTTGTGGAATTATTTGCCTGCGTGTCATTTTTATCATAAAGCTTTGTAATTTTATGCTCGTCTAAAAGTTGTTTTAATTCATCTTCCGTTAAATATGAGGGGAGTTTTTCTTTGGTTTCGGTATCAATTTTTTCAATCGTTGCCTTTCTTAAAATCGAACAACATCTTGCATGGGCATATTGAACATAAAATACGGGGTTTTGGTCATTTTTCGTTTTTGCAAGCTCAACGTCAAAATCCAGGGTAGTATCAATTGATCTCATCAACATCCAATATCTTGTGCCGTCAACGCCGACTTCATCAACAAGCTCGTCAAGCGTAACCATTTTTTTTCTTTTGCCCATTCTGACCGCTTCGCCGTTTTCAATTATATTAACCAATTGTCCGAGCAAAACTTCCAATTTATTGCTGTCATACCCTAATGCGTCAATTGCCGCTTTCATTCTCGGAATATATCCGTGGTGGTCTGCGCCCCAGATATTTATTAAAAGGTCAAAGCCTCTGTCTAATTTATTTTTATGATAAGCAATATCCGCAGTTAAATAAGTATTGGTTCCGTCCGATTTTTTTAAGACCCTGTCTTGAGAATCCGTATAATCGGTTGATCTGAACCAAACGGCGCCGTCTTTTTCGTATAATTTTCCGGCTTCCTTTAATTGTTTAACACAGGAATCAACCTCGTTATCTTTATATAAAGAAGTCTCGGAGAAAAATAAATCAAAATCCGTTCTGAATTTTTTTAACAGTTCTTTTTGCAAATTAAGCATTTCTTCTTTTGCAAAATCGGCATAACTTTGCCCTCTGTTATCTTCAATATATTTTTTTGCAACGGGAATTAAATAATCACCTTTATATAAATCATCATCCCAAACGACATTTTCGCCTTTTTGTTCTTTTACTCTGTTTTCCAAAGACTTTGCAAGCCTTTGAATTTGAGCGCCCGCATCATTTATATAAAATTCCTGAAAAACATCATAGCCTGTATATTTCATAATTTCAGCCAGAGCCGAGCCGATTGCCGCCCATCTTCCATGACCTATATGGAAAGGTCCGGTGGGATTTGCGCTTACGTATTCGATATTGACTTTTTTACCTTTGCCTAAATCGATTTTTGCAAAATCTTCTTTTTTATCAAGAATTTCATTTAATATTTTAAATAAAAATTTTTCATTCAATTTAAAATTGATAAACCCGTTTATAACGTTAACTTCAAAAGAATCGGGCGTTATATATTCTTTTACGGTTTCAGCTATTATATTCGGAGCTTTTTTTAGATATCTTGATAACATTGAAACGTTAATCGCATAATCGCCGAATTCGGTGTTTTTTGGTGTTTCGCACATAAAATTCAGTTCAACGTTATTGAGATTGTTGAATTTATTATCTTTGACAGCCTTTAAAATTGCGTCTTTTACAACTTCTTCAAAATATTCTTTTATCATCATAATGATGAAATTATAAACCAAACAAACGCTGTCGTTAAATCGGGTAAATTATGTAAAATTTTTGTAACATTAAAGTAACAAAATGTAAATTTTGACTTTTCACGATTTTTAGATACAATGAAAAAACTCCTTAAAATTAAGAAAATTTACCATTTAGAAAAGTGAAGGAATAAAATGCCGAGAATAAATCCGGTCAACAACTCAAATATAGGTTTCAGCGCCATTACAACGGGGCGCGGCAATTCAGACAATTCTCATGCATATATTGCAAGCAGAATAAATGACCTATACATTCAGGCATTAAGCAGACAAAATCAGGGAGTTACAAGAACACGCTCCTTAAGACGTTTTATCGATTCAAATTCAAAAGACGGTCAAAAGCTGCATAAAATTATTTAATTTTTTATATTTTTTTTGTCAGTTTTGCATGAATTACGTTTGCACAGCTTAAATAAGCGATAAAGTCGGAATATCTCAATTCCGATTCACCGTAAGGGATTTTTTTAAGCATTAGTTCTCTTGCGTTTTCATTCAGCATAATAAGCTTATTTAAGGCTTTTCTTACAAGAAAGCTTTTATATAAAACTGGGCAGAATTTAAAAATAAAATTTTCGATTTTTTTAATTCTTTCATACAGATGAACCCCTTTTGCAATTTTTTCAATCGCAACGTTTGCGTTTTGTTTAATGGGGTTTGAAATATTATCTTCTTCATCGTCCAAAAGTTTTAGCGCATCCGTTAAAATTTCTTTTTCGTCATTTAATTTTTTAAGCAAAATTTCATCATCCGAATCTTCCAGCATGAAAATTTTTTCATCCAGCTTTTTAATTAACGCTTTTATTTTTTTGATTTTTTCTTCTTTGCTTAATTCTTCATCATTTATGTTTATAAAATTTGTGTCTTGAAAAATATTATTATCTAAATCATTTAATCTTTTTTTTATGATTTTTTTATCTTTTATATCTTCTTTTGTTTCCGTTTCTTCTTCGTCCGAACCGAAAGGCGAAGTTTCTAAGCCCTTGCTTAAAATACCGAACGGCAAAGGTTCTACTTCCGTATTATTTTCATTTATTATTCCGTTTTGTTCCAATTGTCCCAAAAGGGAATTTTTCGTGTATTTTTCCATCATATAATAATTATTATCCATCACCCTTTAATTAACACCATATACAAGTTGTATTTTTGATTTATAATTTTTTTTGGAATAAAGGAATGAGATTATGTGGGAATATTCTGAAACGGTTAAAGAACACTATAAAAATCCTAAAAACGTCGGTTCAATCGAAAATGCCGATGCCATAGGCGAAGCGGGCGCAATTTCATGCGGCGACCAGTTAAAGCTTTATTTAAAAATCGATAACGGAATAGTAACGGACGCCAAATTTCAAACGTTCGGATGCGGATCTGCCGTTGCCGCTTCAAGCATGCTGACTGAAATGATTATAGGAAAACCTCTGGAAGAAGTTAAAAAAATAACAAACAAAGATATAATCGAAAAATTAGGCGGGCTTCCGCCCGAAAAAACCCACTGCTCCGTTATGGGAAGAGAAGCGCTTGAAGATGCCCTTAAAAACTACTACGGATACGAAGCGGATAATAAAGGTTTGGATAAAATTATCTGCAACTGTTTCGGCGTAACCGAAAAATCAATCAGAGAAGCAATTGAACAGGGCGCAAAAACTGTTAAAGAAATAACCGATTTAACATACGCAGGCGGCGCATGCGGAAGGTGCAGAGAAAATATACAAAACATAATAGATTCAATAATAGGCAAAAAAGAAGAACCGAAAGAATTAACGCCTTTTCAATTTTCGCTTAAAGTAAATCAGGTTCTTGAAGAAAAAATTGCACCGGAACTTTTAAAAGACAGAGGCGGAATAGAATTAATCGACATTAAAGATAAAACCGTTTACGTCAGATTAAAAGGAACATGCAGCGGATGTCCGAGCGCAAATTCAACAATCAAAAACTTTATCGAAGCAAAATTAAAAGAACTTGTAGACAAAGACATAACCGTAATCGAGGCATAAAAATGGATACAATTTATCTTGATAACAACGCAACAACAAAAACGGACCCCAAAGTCCTGGAAGAGATGATTCCTTATTTCTGCGATAAATACGGAAACCCTTCAAGCATATACAAAATGGCGCACACATCGCACGATGCCATTGAAGAATCAAGAAAAACTTTGTGTGAATTTTTCGGTGCAAATAAAAAAGATGAAATCTATTTCACCTCTTGCGGCACCGAATCCGCCAATATGGCAATAAGAGGAATTTTAAGCGCAAACAAAAATAAAAAACACATTATAACAACAAAAGTCGAACATCCTTGCGTTTTAAACCTGTATAAAGAGCTTGAAAAAGAAGGATATAAAACGGATTATATAACGGTTGACAATAACGGCGAATTAAACCTTGAAGAATTAAAACAAAAAGTAACAAATGATACCGTTCTTGTTTCAATTATGGCGGCAAACAATGAAACGGGCGCAATTTATCCTTATGAAGAAGCTTCCGAAATCGTTAAATCAATAAATAAAGATACATACTTTTTTGTTGATGCCGTTCAGGCGGCAGGAAAAATCAAACTGGATGTTAAGAACACAAAAGTTGATTTAATGGGAATATCGGGACATAAATTCCATGCCCCGAAAGGCATAGGCGCACTCTATATTAAAAACGGAACAAGAATTAACCCGCTTATTGTGGGCGGTCATCAGGAAAAAGCCTTAAGGGCGGGAACGGAAAATGTTCCCTATATTGTCGGTTTGAAAAAAGCTGCCGAACTTGCCCAAAATGCGCTTGAATTTGAAAATAAAGAAGTAAAAAGATTAAGAGATAAACTTGAAGAAGGCATTTTGTCAAACGTAAAAAATGCAAAATTAAATTCAAGAACCTCTAAAAGAGTTCCCAACACAACAAACATCGGTTTTGAATATATTGAAGGAGAGCTTATATTATTGCATTTTGACGAACTTAATATATGCGCAAGCTCGGGTTCTGCGTGTACATCGGGAAGCTTGGAGCCAAGCCACGTTTTAAGAGCAATGCATACTCCCTTTACTTCACTCCATGGCAGCATAAGATTTTCTTTAAGCCGTTTTACAACGGAAGATGAAATAGATTATGCAATTGAAAACATTCCGAAAGCAATTAAAAAACTTGCAAAAATCTCCCCCTTCCAAAAAGAATTAACCGCTCTTTTAGGGGAATAAATTATTTATCTTCTTTTTTATTTATGCCCATTAAAGGGTCAACGACAAATTTAAACAATTTATCCGCAGCAAAATCAATCGGTTTTGAAAGAGTTGAAATTGCGGCAATTGAGATTAATGCGCCTGCAACTTTTGCCGGCATGCCTGCTTTTGATAAGAATTTATTTATCGTTTTATTTTTATTAATCGTCTTAAATGCGCTTGAAGCTTTATCTTTTATAATGCCCGGAATCTTGCCCGAAATCCTTCCCGCAAATTTATCCGTTAATTTATGAACGCCTTTTACAACCGCAACCGGTGCCGCAATGCTTACCAATCCCTGATACATTGCCTGTCTGACGCCCATTTTAACGCTCGGTTTTTCGCCCGTGCCGTCTTCGCCTTTTTGATATTTATCTATGACATCGGCGAGCATATAAGCGCTTGCGGGGATATATGCCAAATTGGGAAGGTTTTTTACAACGGGATTTTTTGAGGCGGATAAAATCGGGCGGAGCGCTTCGCCGTATTCATCCAAAAATCCCAGTTTTCTTAAAGGCGAATCATTATATATATCTTTTTCTTTTTTCTCTTTTTTTAAAGGTTTTTTTTCTTCAGGCTTATTTTCACTCAAAACGGAAGCTTTTTGAGAAGCCGTATATGTATTTACGCTGTTAAAATTTGTTTCCATAATTGCCTTAAAATTACACCTTCACACTATTATAAAGTACAAAAATAAAAATTTATTGTTACTTTTTAAAATAATTTTTTACAAACCCTTTACAATTTATAAAAGGGTCAAAGTCATGGTATTGGGCAAATTAAATCACAATGTCAATAACTTAAAAAACTTTTTACAATAAGATATATATGATTTACTTTAGCCCGATTTTTTTTAATACTTAAATTTGAAATGGGTAAGGCTAAAAAACGTATATTACATAAGACCAATTCTAATCTTTATATGACAAGAGAATCTGCCGTATCAAGAGTTTCGGATATTATAAAAAGGTCTGTTATAAAAGAATCAAACACGGTATCAAATTTAATCACATTATTCGGTCTGTCGGCCGAAGAATTGTCGGAAGCTGGCGTTCCGTATGAAAATCTGATGGCACTTAGAAGCATTATGCAATAAAGCGGATCTCTTAAAGTTTTTAAGAAACCCGCTTTTTATAAACTAACCGGTGATTAAAATGTTATTTTGTTATGCCGTTGCAAAATAATTTACCGTGCCCGAATCTTCGGTTGTGTTTAAGCCGTTTGTGCTTTGCGTTGTTGCGCTTTGGTTTGAAGGAGTATTAAATAATTCCTGCAGTCTTTCATCGGATATATTGTAAATGCTTGTGTCGCCCTGGGCTGCTTTTTGGGCAACTTCATTCCAGTAATTATAATTTGTCTGTTGATTGGGAACATTTGTCGGCGTATTTGCCGTAGTATTTGTTGCGGTTGTTGCCGGCTGCACCGTTGCCGATGTAAAAGGAGTTGTTGCATATCCGTTTGTATTAAATGCACCCTGATTTATATATTGAGCCATTAATTCCGTATCTTCATCCGCCGTTCCGTTTGCAATTTCCGTTTGAACCTGCTGCAATACAAGTGTATTTAATTCGCTCATTGCGGCATTATCCTGCGTTACCTGAGCGGCTGCCGTTTCAAATTGTTCGTTTTGAAGTTTTTCTACTTCAGATTGCCCCGCAATTTTCTTGCCGATACCGCCGCCGACAACCGAACCTATGATGCCGCCCAGGAATTTACCGACGGCTCCGCCGATTACCGTGCCGACACCGGGGAATATTGAACCGATTGCAGACCCTATGGCGGTGCCCACCGTTGAACCTGCGGCCCAGCCGAGACCCGACCCTGCCGTTTTAACGGCGGTTTTACCGAGCTGTTTTACACCCGAATCAATTCCTCCCATCTGAAAAGCGGGAATAACTTCGGTTACAAAACCTACAATTCCTTCAAGTGCCATCATACCGACAGCGCCCGTGCCTTTTATCATTGTGCCGACTTTTGAGCCCGCACTTTTTAAAGCCGTGCCTGCCGTCGTTTGCCCGAATTTTGTAAGAACACTTTTAACGGCACTTCCCGGGGCAGTTTTTCCTATTGCCGTTGCCGCTGATTTTGCCGCACCCGTTACTGCGTTTTTAGCCGTTGAAAATGCATTTTTTATACTTGCAAAAACGCCTGTCTTACCTGCCGATTCTGCTGCTTTTGCCGCTTTTTTGGCGGCTTTTGCGTTTGCAAGAGTTTCCGTTTGTTTATATGCAGCCGATAATTGTTCGCTTAATTTTGTCGACCTTAAAGCTTTGCCTGCAATGGTTTCACCCATTTCAACCGTTCCGGTTGCTTTAATGGCAGAAGGCAGCTCTTTTAATTTAGAAACCTGAAAAGTATCTTTAAGAGCGCCCGAAACTTCCACGCCGCCGAACAGTATACTGAAAGGATTGAAAACAGACTCTTTAACATCATTTACAATATTTGTTTCCTGCGGTTTTACTTCCATTCCGTTTACGTACTTAAGTGCGTCCGAAACCATTGAAACATTGTTAATGCTCATAATTTAACTCCGAAAAATAAATTTTCCATCCTATATAAAAATAAAGTTATTTTTTTCCTTATAATTTACACATTTTTAGATTTTGTTAAGCAATGTTACAAAAAATTTATGCTAAAATTTAGTTTATGGAAAAATATAACCTTAAACACTTTGCGCATTTGGGAGATGCCGTTTATGAAGTCTTTATAAGGCTTTATGTAATTGATTTAACAAAAAATCAAAAAGATATGCATAATTTAACAATTAAATATGTAAATGCACCGTTTCAGGCAAATTTGATTAATCTTCTGGATGAAAATTTAACGGAAGATGAAAAAGAATTAATAAAAAGAGGAAGAAATCTTCCTCTGACGATTGCAAAAAAACATAACCCGAAAATTCACAGGCTTGCAACCGCATTTGAAGTTTTAATCGGATATCTTTATATAAATAATAAAGACCGCCTGAATACCATATTTGAAATAATAAAAAAGAAAGCGCTATAATTAAATTTATGGACAGAACAAAAGAATTTTTATCAACAATATCCCATGAGATAAGAACACCTTTAACAAGCATTAAAGGATTTTCAAAAACAATAATCGACTCATACGATAATTTGACCGACGAGCAAAAGAAAAAATTTTTACAAATTATCTACGAGCAATCCCAAAGACTTATAAACCTTGTTGAAAATGCGCTCACTGCGGCAGATTCCGACAAAGCGTACAATAATCTCGTTTTTAAAAAAACAGACATAAATTCCATTCTTCAAAAATCAATTGATGTCGTAAAAATAAATTATAAAGATAAAAAATATATAACGAATTTTGAAAATAATTTATATTCAATGACGGATAACGATAAGCTTGAACAGGTTTTTGTAAATCTTCTCGATAATGCATCCAAATATTCAATAAATTCAAACGACATCGAAATCAAAACTTACACAAAAGATAAAAAAAACATAATCTCCATTAAAAATTACGGCTCATATATTGATAAAAAAGAACAAAATGCCGTTTTTGAAAAATTTTACAGAATTGATTCTTATCTGACCTCGAAAACTCAAGGCTCGGGGCTTGGCTTATATATTGTTAAAATGCTCATAGATAAAATGAACGGCAATATTTATATAAATTCTTCAAACGATAAAATTCCTTTTTGCGAATTTATAATTGAACTTCCCGTTTTTGCTATTGAAGAATTCACAAAAACAAAGAAAGGATGTTCCTATGTATAGTCCTTCCGTTCTTATAATAAGCAAAAGACGCGAGCTTGCCGTTAAATATAAAAAAATTCTGAAAATCTTAAACGCAGATACCGTTATGGTAAATAACCTGTCCGATGCAATCGGAAAAATAAGAAACAAAGAATTTGAATTTATATTAATTTCAGACACTGTTGAAGAAAATATTAAAGATTTTATTAAACAGGTAAGAATTTTAACTTATAATTTCAGACCAACCGTAATTGCAATTTCAAAATCGGCGGAAATTTCAGATAAACTGGAGCTTTTAGATGCGGGCGCAGATGATTTTTTATCGGAATCAATGCCAAACAGAGAATTTCAGGCAAGATTAAACGCCCATATAAGACGTCATATCGAAAGTTTAACAAACCCTCTAACGGGCTTTTTAAACGAAAAATTAACAAGAAAAACAATAAAACAAATTATGGAAAAAGGGCAAAACGTTGCGCTGATTCTTGTTGTAATAGATAAAATCAATTATTACAGAGAAATTTACGGAGAAATTGCAACCGAAAAAGTTTTGCAGACAATGGGGGCAATTATAACGTCGGCTCTAATTAAGGAAGATACCATAGGACACTATTCACAAAACGAATTTATAATTTTTACAAACCCCTATAAAGCGGAAAAATTGGCAGAGTTTCTTGCCTTTGCGTTTGATAACGTAATAAAAAGGTTTTATTCCGAATTTGATTTTAATAACAATTTTATAATGTTTTCTTCAAACACAAAAGAAGAAAAAAAGGTTTCGTTAATGAAATTATCGGAAGCCGTTATTGAATATGATTCGACAAGATACAAAAACGAACATGAAATTATACAATCTTTGTTTAACCTTGTAAAAATCGCTAAAAATCAGGAAAAATCAACATATATTATAGACCGCCCGAAACTGTACGGAAAAGTTGACAAAAATAAGCACAATAAAATCCTTATTATGGAAAATGACGAGGCTCTCGGGCTTTTAATCGAAACAAGCTGCACAATAAACGGATACCACACAAAAATTTGCAAAAATTATAACGGCTTTATTGAAACAATTAAAGAATACGAACCCGATTTAATCATACTGGATTGGGGCTATGACAGCGAACAGGAAGGGATATCGGCGCTTGAAGAAGCAAAAAAACATTATAATGTGCAAAATAAAAAAATGCCGAAAATCATCTTTTCAACAGCCATATTGGATAAAAAAACAATCCTCTCCCACGGTGCGGATTTTTATCTTCCAAAACCCTATGACATTCAAACTTTGATTAAAACAATAAACGACTTTTTGAATTAATCGATTTTATATACGGGAAATTCTTTTTTAAATTTTCTTACCGTTGATAAATCAATTTCAGAATATATTGCCTGATTTAGTTCATTTGCTTCGGCTAAAATTTCAGCCCTCGGAGAAACAATTGAACTGTATCCCGCACCCAAAAGCCCCGAGCCGATTGAACCGGAGAGCGATGATGTTATAAAATATACAAGGTTTTCGCTTGCTCTTGCAATTGTAAAAGCTTTTATTTCTTCTTGTTTCAAAGTTAATTCACCATTCATCTTCTTTGGAATACACCAGGCATTGGGGCAGACTATAATTTCGGCGCCCGCTTTAATCAATTTATTGTATAAAAGAGGAAATCTTATATCAAAACAAAGGCTTAGTCCCACAACCCCGAAATCCGCCTCGACAACAACGATTTTATCCCCTTTTGTAATTGATAAGTGTTCATTTCCGCCAAAATAAGAAAAAAGATGGATTTTTCTGTATTTTCCGGTTACATCACCCGACCTGTCAATAAAATAAGTTGTGTTATAGAGTTTATCGTATTCTTTTTCAATTATTGAACCGCAGCAGATATTTGTTTTGTATTTTTTTGCAAGATTTTTCATAAAATCAAGCGTGTAAGAAGTTTTTTCTTCTTCCGGAATAAATCCGTCTTTTGGAATGCCTGTTGTAAAAAACTCCGGAACCAAAACAAGGTCTATGTTTTTATCCCCGTATTGTCCTATTAATTCATCAACTTTTTCTAAATTTTTATCCCTGTTTCCTATATAAGGTTCAAATTGGCAGGATAAAACCCCGATATTTTTTCCCATAAAAAATCCTAAAATAAAATAACAATTTTATTTTAGCATTAATCTTATTTTTTATTAATTACTCTTTAGTAAAAATTCCTTTGATTTTTGCCAAAATGCCCGATTTTTTACCTGCTATAACTCTTGAAGCATTCTGTTTAACAATATCATCGGAAGTTGAATCTATTGAAGTTCCCTTTTTAATACCGGATATCGTTTTTGAAAAATTATCTTTAAGAGGATCAATTTTAGCTTCAGCCTGCGGTTTTACCGGAGGTTCAATTTGCGGAGAGCTTCCGCCTGATAATAACGGCTCAGCCTTACCATCAGGTATTGCATCTTTAATTTCAATATAATCAACATCAATTATGTCTTTGGGTTCAGCCGTTTTTACACCTTTATTTGCAGTTTCATTTGACATTATAATCTCATCGGGAGTTAAAACTTCAATATCGGGTTCAGCCGCCTTTGTTGAACCGTCGCCCAATAGTCCTACGGGTTTTTTAGACGCCGCATCTTTTTTCATTTGTGCACTGATTTGCTCCGTTATATAATCATCCGCACTTTGTCCTTTTTTATAAGGGTCAAATTGAGGCAGAGCTTCAGGTGAAATTTCTTCAGGTGTTAATTTGGTATCATCCGGTGTAATAACGGGAGTATCTTTGGTGTCTTTCGGTGTTATATCATCTGTTTTTAAAGAACCTTCGGGTTTTATTTTACCGTCCGGACCGTCGTCTAAAGGATTATTGCCTTTAGGATTAACCGGAATTTCACCTTTATTAAAGTTTTTGCCTGCAACAATACCGCCGGTAACGCCGCCCGTAACCGCACCGAGACCCGCACCGTATGCTGCATTTGTAATTAAATTATCGGCTTCAAATTTTTGTTCGCCAAACGCACAATCAATTGTATAATCTCCCGCACCGATAACGCCGCCTGAAATTGCGCCGCCTTTAGCGCCTGCAATTACGCCTTGTTTTATTGCTTCTTTTTTGGTTGAAGCGCCCAATACCGCTTCTTTTCCGATACCGATAACGGAAGCTGAAACTGCGCCGTCAAGTGCGCCCGAAAGACCGTCTTTTGCAATTAATGCCGGATTAAGTGCATCGTTTTGGACATTATTTGTCCCGCGCTCAGTTGTTTTAATGCCGGCTTTTGCTGCGGCGCCCACGGTTGCCGCCATTAATACCTGTTTGAGTTTTGAACCCGTGGCGGGTTTAAAGCCCGTTGCGGCAGCCGCAAGAGTACCTGAAATTATACCCGCTGCGATATTGACGCCATTTTTTTGTTTCGATTGATATTTTAAAATGTTGTTATATGCTTCTTCATAAGTTGTCTGCCCAGATTTCAGAGCTTCAATATATGATTGGCATTTTTTGGAATTTATACCTATACCGAATGTTCCTTTAATATTATCTATTGTTTTTCCGATTAAACCTTGTTCGTTTTTTGCGTTATTTAAAGCGTTTTGAAGATTATTTACCTGCGATTGCAAGTCGTTGGGTATAAATCTGTCATTTTGAATTTGATTATTGATTGGAATTGAAACATTATTTTGCGCAGTGTTTATATTAGCGGGAACCGTTGCTGCCGTCATTTGAACGGGTATTTGAGTTTGAACGGAGTTATTTCCCGTTGCAAAATAATTATAATTAGCCCTTAGAATTGCGGAAGGGTGATTCCCAGTCATAAAAAAAGGAGCATTAGAGACGCCAAACGGCGTGCCTGCAATATATTTACTTGGATACATTCCAAAAAACATAAACGTAATACTTCCTTTTCCGATTAAAAATCTATATATAAACTAAAAGTTTTATGCAGCGAAAATTGCCACCCGAAAATAAAAATATTAACTAATGTAACAAAAAATGCCCCTTATTTTAAGAGGCATTTTTTAAAAAAACTTTGTGGATTTTTATTGATAGTTTTGTTTTAAAATGGCTGCCGCAAGCGCCGCTGCAATTTCTTCATCTTCATTTTGAACCGGTTTTTTGGAAGGAGCAATTTCTTTTGCAACAACCGGACAAATCTTATTAATGTAATTAATTACGTTTTTTGCAATGTTCATTGCAAAAATCATGATTGATAAAAACAAAAATACTATGCAAAAACCGACCATTAAAACAATTGTTCCGTCTTCAAGTGCCGCTAAATTAAAATTCATAATTTTTTCTCCGCAAATATTTATACACTAATTATAATAAAAAAACCTGAGACTTCAAGCACTATTGTTTTGAAGCAAAGTCATAAAGAAACTGTCTTGCGACTCTGGGACATCTTGTGCCTTTAAGAATTGCAAAAGCTTCCGCTTCTTTAAATAAAGTTTCTTCATCCGCCTTATTATTCATTTCATCCTTTAATTGCTTAACAATTTCAAGATATTTATTTTTATCTGGCGAGGAAAACGTTATTGTTATGCCGAATCTGTCCGATAATGACGCTGCTTCATCCATTGTATCATTCAGATGAACCTCGTTTCCTTCCCTTGAAGAAAACGTTTCTTTTACAAGGTGCCTTCTGTTTGTGGTTGCATAAATCAAAACGTTATCGGGATGTTTTGATAATGACCCTTCCAAAATCGCCTTGGCTGAAGCAAACTCGGGGTCGTTTTCATCAAAAACAAGGTCATCTATAAAAATAATAAATTTTGAAGGAAATCCTGATAAATATTCTTCCAGTTTTTCAAGTTTATCCAGATTGTTTTTATATGCCTGAATAACTTTAAGCCCCATATGATGATACTCATTTACCAGAGCTTTTATACTGGAAGATTTTCCGCAGCCTCTGTCGCCGTATAGAAGAATATTATTTGAAGGATTGCCTTTAATAAAAGATATTGTATTTGTTTTTAGAATTTCTTTTTGATATTCATAGAGTTTAAGGTCCGAAAACTTAACGTTATCCGGATTTTTAACGGGAACAACATTTAAATTGCCGTCAAATTTAAATGTATAATATTTTGAAATAACGCCGTATCCTTCCTGTTTATAACTTGATTGAATCTGATCTTTGGTAAATAAAAGTTTATAAGAGTCAAAAACGGGAAGCGAATTAATTAAAGCGGAATTTGAGGGATATTTAATGTTTAAAATTTCTCTCACATCTTCAAAGCTGACGCTTGCAACATCGCTTAAAATCCGAAGTTCATATTCAAAAGCACCCATAATATAATCCGGGATTTTATCGGTATTATTTTTTGCACAATTAATAGAAACAACGTTTTCATCCGTCAAAACAAAATTTCTTATATAACTTGACCAATCACCCATGAATTCCGATTGATAAAGTTCCGAGATAAAATCAGCATAATTTTCAACCGTTTCTGAAATCTCGGGGTTTTGGTTTATGGAATCTAAAAATAATAAAAATTTTGAAATTATGTTGTCATTGAATATGTTTTTAAAAACGGCAATTGCACCCAGATTATTTAAAATGCCTTCCGTATCCGTTAAATTATTCATAAAATATCTCCAAATAACATATCCGATGGTTTAAAATCGGTTGACTAATACAATATTAAGATTTAAACTTATAAAAAAATTATATCTTAAAAAGGAGTGTACACCATGCCAAAAATTTATTATGCACAAGATTGCAATTTAGGTTTATTAAAAGATAAAACCGTAGCAATTATCGGATACGGAAGCCAGGGGCACGCACATGCCCTAAACCTTCATGAAAGCGGAGTCAATGTAATAGTCGGCTTATACGAAGGGTCAAAATCATGGAAAAAAGCGGAGGAAAAAGGGCTTAAAGTTGCAACCGTTGCCGAAGCCACAAAACAGGCAGATGTTATTATGATTCTCCTTCCAGATGAAAAACAGGCGGATGTTTATAAAACGGAAATTGCGCCAAATTTAACATCGGGTAAAACGCTTGCTTTTGCACACGGATTTAACATCCATTTTGCGCAAATCGTTCCCCCGAAAGATGTTAACGTTATAATGATTGCGCCAAAAGGTCCCGGACACACGGTAAGAAGCGAATATGTCGAAGGAAAAGGCGTTCCCTGTTTAATAGCCGTTCAACAAGACGCAACGGGCAAAGCTCTTGAAATCGGACTTGCTTATGCTGCAGGTATCGGCGGTGCAAGAGCAGGCGTCTTAGAAACAACATTCAGAGTTGAAACCGAAACCGACCTTTTTGGCGAACAGGCAGTTTTATGCGGCGGCGTAACCGCTTTAATGCAGGCAGGCTTTGAAACATTGGTTGAAGCAGGTTATTCTCCCGAAAACGCATATTTTGAATGTATCCATGAAATGAAATTAATAGTAGACCTTATTTATCAGGGCGGTTTTTCAAAAATGCGCTATTCAATTTCAGACACCGCAGAATTCGGCGATTATGAAACCGGAAAAAGAATAATTACCGATGAAACCAAAAAAGAAATGAAAAAAATCTTATCCGAAATTCAAGACGGTACTTTTGCTCAAAAATGGATAGCCGAAAACAAATCCGGAAGACCGCATTTTATCGCAACAAGAAGATTAAAAGCGGAACACCAGCTTGAAGCGGTCGGAAAAGAATTAAGAAAACTTTATTCATGGAATGAGGAATAAAATTCACATTAAAATAATATAAAAAAGGCTCTTAAACTAAGAGCCTTTTTTATATCAAAATTAAAGATGAGCCCGATATCATAATAACGGTACCTGTTATTTTCTTTATAATCCCTTTTTCATTCAGGAATTTAAACCCCAAAAACAATGAAACAACGCTTGACAATTGAAACAAAGATAAAGAAAGCCCGACTTCAAAATATTTAAAAACAATATTTGTCGAATACTGCATTAAACAAAGTAAAACGGCGATTATAAAACATTTTTTTAAAGTATCTTTTGAATGAAGCTTAAGTTTTTTAGTAAAAGCCGCAAATATAAAAGAAAAAATAAACCCTATACAACACCATAAGATAAAAGATATAAAAGGCGATGATAATAAAATTATTTTTTTTAATATAACAGCCTCCATACCCGAAAATAAGAGCGCTAAAAGCCTTAAAAAGACAGATTTATTTATTGAAAATTTACCTTCATTTTCAATAAATAAAAAGCTTGCGCAAACAATTAAAAGAAATCCGATTAAAGCCTTAATTGAAGGGGTTTCGCCCAAAATAAAATATGCACCCAAAAGTCCGATTACCGATTTATAAGAATTAAGAGGCCCCAAAACCGACATCTCACCGACAGAAAGAGCCTTTATGAGGCATATTGTCCCCAAAAAACATAATAATCCCGAAAGACAAACAAGAAGATAAAATTCAAGGTTATATAAAGACCAATTAACAAAAAACAAGAAAGGCAAAAAGAATAAAGCCATAAAAAGGCTTGAATAAAGATTTACCGTTATTGACGACTCAAATCCCGATGCCGATTTTTGATAAAAATTTGCAACGGGATTCGAAACAATTCTTATTAAAAGCGCCAAAAAAGCAAAGAACATAAAACAATTATATAACTATTCTTTGATAATGGTTTTAATTACGTTCCTTGCATATTTATTAAATTTGCCGCCAAAAACGGTTGTTGTAAACGCAAACATATACATAGGAATTACGATTGCAACAATTATGCCCAAAACCGTCCAAAGCATTGTCAGTGCGGTTTGAGTGTCTTTAAGATCATAATACAGGATATATGCAATTGCACAGCCGATTAAAAGCGCAATAACGGCAAATATAACGGTATATTTTAATAAGCAAAGACAATATCTTTTATTTTTAAATAAAGGAAGATTATTTTCGTTTTCAGTGTAATATTCAAACTGCTTATCAAAATCTTCAACATCTTTTTTGGAATCAAAATTAACAAGTTCCAGCGGAAATTCGGGGATATATCTTTTAACATCAAGCATTCTGTACACATACGCCGGTGAATACATTAAAACTCCGTCAGAATAACTGTCTTGAAATTCCAATATCTGACCGTCATTTTTTTCTATTGTTGTTTTAAATCCGAACACCCTTAAAGAATATTTATTTTTATCGGGATTTTCTTTTTTTAAATTTTTGGCATCCGTCAACGGTGAAATTTTATAAGACTTAATGTCATTATAATTTACAATCGCACGGGATGAAATTTCATTTTTCTTTTTAAATACAAAAGCCAGATGATCTTTAAAAATTTCAACCTGGGAAACTTTTCTTTTAGCGTTTGTAAAAGAAACATATATTGAAAATGCAACGCAATATAAGACAATTAAAATCAATGTCCAACCGAAACTTTGCAAAATCAAATTATAAAAAGCAACCGCCAATACGGAGCCCAAAATTATCCCCGCAAAAATCAGCATTGCCATTCTTGAAACTTTATCTACAATTTCTACCGCAAAAAATTTAGCTGTATTCATAAATTATTAATTCCTCAAAATCAACTTATTGTAACACTATAATCAATCAGATTTAACAAACTTCATATTAGCAATTTTTTTAAGAATAATCAAGAAAAGAGAACAAAATACATAATATTGAGTAAAAAAAATATTTCAGGAGTTTTATAAAATTGAAAGAATTTAAAAATGAAAATAAATTTTAATTATTTTACCCCAAAAATAAACGAAAATAAGCGGCAAAGTAACGTTAAAACAGGCAGCTCTCTTGAATACACACCAACAAAAGACGAATTTATAAAAAGCAATAATTCGCCTTCATTTGGCATGGCAAACAAAAATGAAAATGACATTTTCGGCATTTTATCGGAAATTTTTGACAGCTGTTTAAGTTCATATGCAAGCGTTATAAATAAAATTACAAGCCATATTGACTATCTTGCCTGCGAAACGGATATGAAAATTTTATTTCAGGCGCTTGAAAAAAACAGAAATTTAATCAAACATCCGCAAAACAGAGCTTACAAAATAAAAAGCTTCATATACGGAATAGAAGGTTTTACAAACCCCGAATTAACGGCTGAAACTTTGAATAATGCAGGCATTACGCTTTTGGGGCAAATGCCCGTTTTTCTTAATATTTATAATGACGCCGTTAAAAATTATCCCAATTTTAAAAACAAATCAATGGAAGCGGTTGAAATATACGGCAGATTAAACAATAAAAAAGATTTAAGCCTATATCCCGAAATGCTTTTGTTTTTATATAACAGAAGCGAAGAAGAAGAATACAAAGATAAAGATGACATCAATTCATATCCTTCGTTTTTAAAATCAATAGGAATCGAAAGCGAAAAAGAATTTAAAAAAGAATATTCCCACATAAAAGAAAGCTTTAACGGATTTGAAAGCTCGGGCGATTTAATTGATGCAATTGATTATGTAAAAGAAACATACCCGGATAAAATAAGGCTTATAGATGAAATAATTTCATCCGATCCCGAATTTAAAGGGCTTGATTCCAAAAAAGTTTATATGTATGCAAGAGATATAATTGACTATCTCTATGAAAAAAGTTCAAAAGAAAGCCTTTTAAATTTTAAAGATATTATAAAAACGGCAATTGCACAAAACAAAATTTCCGATAAAACAAAAGAGCAGTTAAAAAATCTTGTTGATTTTTCTGACATTGAAGACAAAATTGATTTTTTTGCAACCATAAGCGAATGCGGAATTAATCCCGATGAACTAAACAAACTTACAAGACCGTCAATTGCAAAAGACGTCAATCTTATTGACACTATAATCGATAAACCGGAAATAATAAGCGGAATCAGACAGGCGAAAAATTGTTCAAAAGAAGAAGCCGAAAGTTTTTATTCAAAATATAAAGAGCTTTTATATATAGGATATCTGACGGACATAAACAATGAAGAGCCGATAGCAAACGGAATATTCACGGCAATAAATTTTATTGAAAAAACAAAACTTTCAAGCGATGCCGCCTTTATGCAAAAATATACACTTTTAACCGAAACGGGAAGCAAAAAGACAAAAAATAAAAAACAAGAAAAGAAACAGGAAAAACCTGCCGCAAAAGAAATAAGAAATTTTATGGATTTATTTTTGTTTGCGGATGAAAAAGAAATTTCAAAGGCGCAAATCCGTGAACTTGAAGCCGAAAAAGAAGAATTTGAACTTATACGATATGATATTGAAAAATTTTTAAAACAGACGGAAAATATTTACCTGATTGGTCTCAGCCCCTTTGAAATTTACCGCAGATATAAAGATTTAATAACTGAAAACCCGGATAATACCGGTGATATACTAAACAGAATAAACACATTCGATATAAAAGACGAATCCGATTACAAACAAAAAGAAGCCGAATTCCGCAAAATAAGCGGATATTTTCCGAATAAAAAAGCGGCGGCGGACTTTGTTTTAAATAATGAAATTAAATTGGACGGGTCAGAGGAAAGCAAAGAACAAAGAGCTTTATGTTTAAGATTTTTAGACGCACTGAACAAAGAACCCGATATAAAAGAAAGAAAGAATTATTTTGAAAAATTATCCGCTTCAAGCTTTTTAAAAAACCAAAAAGCAAATTGGGGGAACTTTCTTGCCGCTTGGGGAGATAAAATTAATTTATGCGATTTGACCGGGATAATTCTTGATATGAATATTCAATCGCCAAAAGGACTTGATAATATTCTTAAAAAATATAAAGACAAAAACGGCGAAGCCGGGAATATAATAAGCCACTTAAAAAAATATTCTTCATTGGCGGATTTAAACGAATACAGAGAAAGACTTTTAAAATTAAAAGAGCTGCTTAAAAAAAGAGGAATTGAAATTCCGATTGACAATTCAAACATAAATTCGGCTCAATTGGAGCTTTTCGGCGGCGATAAGCCGATAGGGCATATTGAATTTTTAATGCTTATTCAAAAGTTAACAAATTCACAAGAAGGAAACTTTCTTTACGGACTGAACGAAACATTTAAAAATGAACCCTCTAAATATTCCAAATACGGGATAGCTGAAGAAATTGCAAAAGTTACATATAAAAGCCCGGGCTCATATCAAAAACTTTTGTCATTCTTAAATGTTGCACCCGAAGTTTTCAAACTCGGCGAAAAATTTGATTACGAAGAATATGCCTCACTGATGGCAAAAAGAATACCGGATGAATTTGCCGAATTTATTAATTCAAATGTTTGGAGCTTAAATTCAAATAAAATACCAAATCTTGACATTCACGCCAAATTAAGAATAATTGAAAGATTTGTTCTTAATAAAAATATTGATTTGTATTCCGATAAATCAAAAGAATTAATACGGGATTTATTTAACACGATTTATAAAACAAACCCTTATACAATAAAATCCGACAGCAAACAGGCGGGAAAAAGATTTATTGCGCAATATAACCATGGTGAACAACAAAGTATAAAAGCAGCCTTTACAAGCAAAGGTCAGCTGATAACCGTCATTATGGAAGATTAATTAAAAAAATCATAAAAATGGTAAAATTGTTCCGGCGCAATTAAAATAAGCTTTTCCAAAAATGAAAGATATTCTTTTTGCATAAATTCAATTTTTCTTTTTTTATCCAAAGATTCTAATTGAATTAACTTTTTAAGATAAATTTTATATTTTCCTCTTTTTTTAACGGCGGAAATAAAATAAGTTGTTTTATCCAAAATTCTTGCAAATTCAAAAACACCCGAGGGAAGATAAATTTCTTTATTCAAAAAAATAATTTTTGATTTTTTTTGTTCGTTTGAAATCCTGTCCCCCGCCATTATGACAATTTCGCCTTTATTCATCTTCTCATCAATATTTATGGCGTCATCAACCGAAATATCATCCGTATCAAAAATTTCAATATCGGATGTTTTCAATTTTATTTTATTTAAAAAAGAGTTAAAAATTCTGCATTGGTCTTTTTTCATAAAAACGTTTACTTTGGGGCTTTTAAAACCGCTGTCGGGATTAGATACAAAACTTCTTAAAATCTCCGAATTTCCGATATGAGATGTTATTAAAAAAATACCTTTGTTTTCTTTTATGTCGTTGAAAAAAATTTCTTTTTCTTTTATATCTTCAAATTCAAATTTTTCAGCGCTTAATTTTCCTCTGAACGCTTCAATTTTATCCGCAAGCGAAAGTGCATAATTTAAGACATTTTTATAAGAATTTATAAAATTCGGCTTCGGCGTTTTTTTGTTTGAATATTCATAAATCACTTTAAGATTATTTTTGGAAAACATTCTTACATCGGATGAAAAAACAAACGTAAAAAACGAAACAAAAAAAGCAATTATATTCAGCGCAATTTTACCGAAAATTTTGTATACAAAGTATGAGAGCATAAGGCGAACCTCGCCCGCAGATTTTTCTTTAACATAATACCAGTCTTTTTTATTTTTCATATTTTTCTATCAATAAAATGCTGAATATATAAGAACTCATAAGCCCGACGGAAAGAATAAACCCCAAAGAACTTATCAGTTTAAAACTTGTCATTGAAAGCAGTAAAAATGAAAAAACGCTTGTCATACAGGAAATTAAAACCGAAGCATACATTTCCTTTGAATTTTCTTTATTATTATATCTGAAAACGGAATAATCAAGGCTGAATCCCATAATTAAAAACAAAGAAAGTATATGAAACATATTAACTTCAATATTAAAAATCCCTAAAATACCGAGAGCAAAAAGCCCGCCCAAAAAAGAAGGGAAAATAATTTTTATTGAACCTTTTATTCCGTATATAACGCTCAATACCAAAAACAAAACGGATAAAATCGGTATTATAAGCTTAAGACAATTTATTCTGCAATTTTTGACAAAATTTGAAATATCTTCTTTTAAATCAATAATTTTTTGGTTTTTGATTTTTGAAATATCCGCATTTTTTAAAACAATAACGGACGTATTATCATCAAAAATAAAACCGTCTTTTAAAATTTTCAATTCGTCCGCAGACAGATAATTTTTATCGTCGATTAAATTCAAAAGCTCATTTTTATAATTATCGTTTAAAAACGTTGCATAATTTTTAAGCTCATTTTTATATAAAATTTTTCTTAAATTAAAATTTTCTCTCTGTTTTTTAATTGAAGGCAAAAATTTTGATATTGAATAAAATTCATCATCCGGCAAATTATCCGTTATTTTTTCTTCGTTTTCCAAAATCTCCTGAAGGTTTTTTCCTTTTACGGGGATAAATTTGGTATTTATATTATTATCAGATACCATAGAATAAATTTTTTCCGCTTTTAATAATTCTTTATCGGGTATATACATATTTGAGATATCGTCTGAAAATTTAATTTTTAATACACCGGAAATTGAAACAAAAACAATTAAGATAATGATTATTTTTTTTGTTATTTTGTTTAATTTTATAATGTTTAATTTATCAATATCAAATACATCAAAAGTTTTTAAATTAAGCATTTTTGAAATCAGGGGATGAAATAAAATGACAAACAAATAAACAAAAATTAACCCTGCGGATGTAAAAATTGCAATTTGCGCCAATAATTCTATTTTTGAAAATAAAAGTATTAAAAAAGCGGATATTGTTGTTAACATACCAACCGTAAGACTTTTAAAGATTTTTTCAATGTTTAGTCCGCCCGCAAAAAAATGAAGCGAATAATCAACGCAAATCCCTATTAAAGTTGTCGAAAAGACAAAAGTTAAAATATGTATGGAATTAAAAATTAAAGAACATAAATAATACCCCGATAATGTCCCGAATATAAGGCTAAGGGCAATAGGAACCAAAATTTTATAAGATTTAAAATAAAATCTTGCAATAAAAATTATAAATAATGAAGATAAAACACAGATTATATTAATCTCGTTCATTGATTTTGAACTTGCATAATAAGTATGAACGGGGGTTCCCGTTAAATAAATCTGAACATTTTTGTTATTTTTTATTAATTCATCTTTAATTTTAATCAGTTTTGAAATTTCTTTATTTAAAAGAACGGGCGAGAGCGCAATTTCATCGTTTACTTTTAATTGATAATACTTATAAAATTTTCCTTCGTATTCTTTTTCGCCAGATAAATTATAATTTTGCAAAGACATTAAATAATCATCAAACAATAAAAAGGGATCTTCTTCTATTGAAACAAAATTAAGCCCCAAGGGTTGATAGAGCCTGTATAATGCTTTATTTGAAATATTTTTAAAATCATTATTTTTTATATCAAACCTTGTTTCATTTGATAAAAGATAATTATGGTGTTTTTTATATATATCCAAAAAAGCCCCGAGGGCATTAATATTAAAGCTGTCATTCACAAAGACTTTTTTATCCAATGAAGATAAAAATTCATCCGACACTTTTTTTATAATATATCTGTCATCCGCTTCAAAGGTAACATTAAAGTTTGAAGAATATTTTTTTGACAGTTCAACGAGAATATCATTTTCTTTATTATCTGAAGGAATTATTGCCCTTAAAAGGTTTGTTTCCGTTTTTTTGGGATTTAAAAAAACATACAAAGATAAAAAGATAAAAACAAAAATTAATATATATCTTGAAAAAACAATTAATTTATTTTTCATCTGCACCCGCTGAAATTCATTTCGTTTTTAACATTATCCGTATCAATTATCATTTTTGATATTATACCTTTATCATCTTTTGTATTACCGAATATTTGTATGCTTAAAAGATTATCTTCAATCTTTGACCCCTTTTTCGGTTTAAAGCCGAGTGTCCAGTTTGTCGAATTTTCTTCTTTTAGATAATAAATGTCAAAATTTTTTTCAAGGAACGAATAGTCTTTATTTGCCACCGATTTTATAATTGAAGCCGCATTTTTATTTGAATCGGACGTATAATAAGAATCTGATTGAATGGGATATGTTGTTTTAAAAATAACGCCTTTATCTTTCATAAATTCAAAATCACCGCCCGATATTAAAGATATTTCCGATTTTTTCATAAATTTATTTTGCGAAAAAGTGCATATTGCATTTTCAAAAGAAGGCGCATTTTCAATAACATATTTTGCACTTGTCTTGTTTGAAAATAAATCCGATGCAAACGAAGGAAGAGAAATAAAAAATATTAAAAGAAAACTTAAAATTTTCATATTTTATACTCCTCAATTTTTTTAACAAATCTCTCCGGCGCCTCATAAATCGTTTTTCCGGTTTTTATATCAACTCTTATCTGCATTGTTTTTGCTTTAAAGATTTTTTCGTTTGTTTTTATATCATAAATTTCATAGCTGATATTAAGCGAAGGTTCAATTGATTCTATCGTTGACACTATTTTTAATTCGGAGTCAAACGAGGCGGATTTTATAAATTTCATATCCATTTTTGCAACGGGATAAACAGATCCGCCGTTTTTCATATCATCGTATGTATATCCGATTTTTTGCAATAAATCACACCTTGCGGCCTCAAGAAATTTTATATAATTTCCGTGCCACACGACATACATAGGGTCAAGGTCATAAAATTGAACTTTTATATTATATTCGGCTGTAATTTTTTTCATAAATCAGACTCCCGCTTTATATAAAAAGCTCCCGATGAATAAATAATATCATCTTTTTTATAAACGTATATTATTTCATCATCCTTCTTTTTCATTTCAAGCTCAATTATAATATCGGGCTTTATAATTCGGGAAAATTTGATTTTTTTTGCGGATGCAAAATCAAGTTCCAAATCAAACAGATTTTTAATATAAAATTTTGCAAAATATAATTGGACAACCCCGGGTAAAATCGGCATATTTTCAAAATGACCCTTGAAAAAGTTTGCAAAATAAGGAAAAATAAGTTCTATTTTTGCATAATCGCTTTCTTTTTTGATATTTTTTATATAAGGAAAAGTAAGGTTAATATTAAATAATTCTTCAATTTTGTCTTTTGAAATTTTTCCCGTTTCCGTTTTTATAATTTCGTGTAAAACCCGCCATTTTTGAGGCGCAATTTCGGAATTTTTTAAAACATCCGCTTTCAAAATTTTGACTAAATTAATTTTTCCCTTCTTTAAATAAATTTCTTCGCCTTTTTTATTTAAAACAAGCAGGCAGGCAAGTTTATCTTCAAATTTAAAACAATATACATCATCAACAAACCCCGATTTTAGAATTAAACCTTCAATTTCGGAAGCGCTTATTCTTTTTTCCTGAATTTTTAAAATTCTATCCGTTCTTTTTTTTAATATAAAATGTCTTTCGTCTTTAATTTCCGTATCGTCCGATAAAATATCTTCATTGTTTATAAAATAAGGCGATTTTATATAAACGCTTTTACCTTTTTTTATAAGTCTGACCGAATTAAAAGTTTTCATATAATCATTGTTAAAATCATCCTTATATCCTATAACCCCGAATTCACTGCAGCCGTATATATCAAAAACTTTAACGCCCGAATTTTCAATGTATGAAAAAGTTTCTTTATTTAATTTATCGCCCGCAGACAAGATAACTTTTAAATTTTTATCGGGGATGATTGAATATTTTTTAATTTTATCCAGAAAAGAAGGCGTTGAAATTAAAATTTCATCTTTGATATCTTCGGGATAATTCACTCTTTTTGCACTCAATGCAAGATATAGAGGATTATATAGAACAAGAAAAATATGCACGGTCAAATCAAACATATGGTAAATAACACTTGTTGATTGAATATATGCTTTTTTTGCAAAAAAAGCTTTTATACATTCTTCGTATATATCTTTTGCTTCATATAAAATGTTTGAAACGCTTTTTTGTATTTTTTTCGGAACACCCGTTGTGCCTGACGTAAAAAGATTTATGTAAATTTTATCAAGGTTAATATGCGGGCTGATTTCCCCTTCTTTTTTCTCCCGTGACAGCTTTTTTAATTCAATATATTTAATGTCTGACATTAAAGAAATTCTTTTATTGTCGGCTATATAAATTTCTTTATCGGCATAAATTGAAGCAATTAAAAAAATAAAAAAATCAAAAATGTTATCCGTGTTAATTAAAACATTGTTTGTCGCATTTTCGGTTAAATTTTTATACAAAGGAAAAACAAATTTTCTTATATCCGATAAAGAATATATATTTTCTCCGTCTTTTATTATGGGGGTAGTATAAAATTTTTCGTCATTAAAAATTTCAAAAAAATTCATTTATAAAATCTTTTTTCTTTTCAGGATAATTCTTATCGTATATTCTATCGTAAAAAAACTCCCGAGCAAAATATAAGAGATAAACCCGTTATATATTATCCAGATTTTATCATCCAAAAAACAGGTTATAATTGAAATTAAAAGCTGAAAGAAAAGAAAAATACACCAAAGATATGTAAGTTTTTTTGTATAATTTTTGATTTTTTCCGTTAAAATTCCGCCTTCGTTTATTTTTGCAAATTTTTGAATAACGGTTTCATCTGCAAAAAGAGATGAAAAAAAGATTATGAAAAACAAAAAATTAACAACAACGGGATATATTTTAAGCGCTCTTAAGCCCGTAAAATAAAAAAGGGCAATAATAAAAAAGGTAAAAAGAGTTGAAAAAATAAACCCGTATTTTTTAAAAATCTTTTTCATTATTTATTTTGCAATAATTCATAAACAGCATCCGCAACGTCTTCAACCGTTCTTATCTGTTTAAAATTATCGGGTGAAATTTTTTGTTTGGTAAAATCCTGCAATCTGACAGCCAAATCGACGGCATCTATACTGTCAAATTCCAAATCCTCAAAAAGATTTGAAGATGGTGTTATTTTTGATTTTTCAATTTCAAAATCTTCGGATAATATGTTTGTAAGTTCATCTAAAATTTGTTCTTTTGTATATTTTTCCGCCATTACCATACCTTATTTTCTGCTTTCAATAAATTCTGCAATCGTTTTAACCGAATAAAAATATTTTTTGTTTTCTTCTTTATCTTGGCTTAAAGTAATATTATATTTCTTTTTAACCGCCATGCCAAGCTCCAGCGCATCAACCGAATCAAGCCCCAGCCCTTCGTCAAACAAGGGTTCATCCGTTTTAATATCGTCTTTTGTAATATCTTCTAATTCCAAAGAATTTATAATAAGTTCTTTTATTTCTTCTTCAAGTGCCGCTGATACCACTTTATGCTTCCTTACAATTCTTTAATTCCTCTATTTAATTTTATATCCTAAGCTTTTGATAAAGTCAATTTTTAATAAACGGGCGTTATTCTTTTTTTAATAATCTCGTTTATTCTGTTTCTTTTTTGAATATCGGTTAAATTAGCGTCAATTTCATTGATTTTAATTGTTTCATTAATTTTTATGTTAAATTCAATCGGTTTATCTCCGGCATCATATATCTTTTGTTCTTTGGCAAGAAACTTTCTGGAGCAGTTTATAACAATCGGAACAATATCCCTGCCGCACTTGAGCGCAAGGTTAGAAGCGCCCTTATGAAGCTTTATTTCTTTTCCGTTTTCCGTTCTTGTGCCCGAGGGGAAAATAATCAAATTATACCCGCTGTTTAATATTGATTTTGCATTTAAAATGAATTCTTCGTTATCCTCATCATTTACGATATAACAGGATTTTACGATATTTGCCATAAAAAAGTTTTTCTTTAATTCTTTCTTTGCGACACATAACGTATTATCCAGTTTGGCAATTAAAATTAAAATATCAATATATGTCGGGTGATTTGCAACAATAATTTTTCCTTTTAAGTTTTCATTTTTTTTAAATCCGTCAAAATTAATTTTTATAATTTTGCATAAAAGAATCAGCTTAACAAAATACCCCCAGCTTTTATGAATGATTTTTGAACAAATATTAATTCTTTTTTCTTTTGAATTGAATAAATTAATTAAAGGAAAAATAATAAAATTAAGAATCAATGCGCCAAAACCGAAAAATAAAAATAAAAATAAAACGATAAAACTTCTTAAAATCTTTTTCATACAACATTCCTTACAATTTTAAAAAGCCCTGATTTACTTATAAATTCAACATCGCCGTTTAAAAATTTGATAAAATTTTTAAAATCATCTTTGCTGTCATCCTTTATAAAATCTCCTTCGTATAATTTGAATTGATTTTTCTTGTTTGATAAAAACATTGAAAATCCTTGAACTTTATCTTCAAAAACATCGGAATAACAATATAAAACATTATTCTTATCTAAAAGCGAAATCGAATAAATAAGCCCCGATATAAAAGTGTCTTCTTCGGATGCAATTGAAGTATATCCGGATTTTATTTGATTTAAAAGACAAAATTGCCCGATTGGAGAATTATGAACGGAAGAGCCGAAATTATTCGGCGAAACTTCGTTATCGTTTTTATATTGATTTATTAATTTTATAAGCCTCTCCAATTCCCCGAAACGGGAGGCATATACAATTTTTATGCCTTTATTGTCAATATTGCATTTATTTAATAAAAACAAAGTTATTTTATCGACATTGGACAATCTTCTTTTTACCATCGGATTTAAAAAAGATAAGTCAATATCTGTGGTTTCCGTATAAAAAAATTTTTCCGAGCCGAATTCCAACTTTTATATATCCTGATTTAATTTATGGTAATATTGATTTTATTATAAATTTTATCATATATAAAAAACTAAAATGGAAAATATATTTATAAACGGATATTCCTGTATTTGTAATATCGGAGATAATATCGAAGAAATTTTTAAAAACCTTATCAATTTAAATGACGGGTTTTTAAAAAAAAGAGAAGATATAATAAAAGGCTCTTCACTTTATTTTGGAACCGTAAATACAAAACTCCCTTATATAAAAGATGAAAGATATAATTTAAGATGTAACAGACTTTTATTACACTGCCTTTTTCAAATTGAAGATAAAATAAAAGAAATTATTCAAAAATATGACAAAAGAAAAATCGGCATTATTATAGGAACAACAAACTCGGGCATTAACGAATTTGAAATTTCAAATAATATTTTTCATACGGAAATCTCAAACCCCGCAGGTTTTTTAAAAAATTATCTTAATTTAAAAGGAATTTATCTCGGAACTTCAAGCGCCTGCACATCCGGCATTAAAGCTTTAATTGAAGCGGTTAATTTAATAAATAAAGGAATTATGGATTGCGCAATAACGGGCGGAGCGGATGCATTATCTTATATGCCCTCATACGGTTTTAATTCGCTTGAATTGTTATCCGATAAAAAAGCAATTCCGTTTTCCAAAAACAGAAACGGTATTAATTTATCGGAAGGTGCGGCTTTATTTATTTTGGAAAAAGAAAAATGCGATGATTCTTTTATAATAAAAGGTTTTGGAGAAACAACGGATGCATATCATTTTTCAACCCCGGACCCTTGCGGATATGAAGCCGCAAGAGCAATGAATTTGGCATTGAATCTTGCGGATTTAACCCCCGATAAAATAGATTATATTAATCTCCACGGAACGGGAACAATCTCAAATGATTTGGCGGAAGCAAACGCAATAAAAAAAGTTTTTCAAAATAACATTAAATTAAGTTCGACAAAAGGGCTGACAGGGCACGCTCTCGGTGCGTCATCGGCGATTGAATCGGCTTTTTGCTTAAGCTTGCTTGATAAAAAAGTAAATAAAAATAATTTCCTGTTGCCTCATAAATTTGATAATATTTATGATGACAATCTGCCTTTAATTAACCTTGTAAAAAAAGGCGATAAAAAAGAAAATATAAATTACGTGATGAATAATGCCATAGGCTTTGGCGGCACAAACGCTTCGATTATTTTCGGGAGATAAAAATATGGAAGATAATTTTTTGCTTGATGAAATACTCCCTCATAAAAAACCGATGATTTTAATTGATGAATTAATCAATGTCGACCTTGAAAAGTTATCGGCAAAAACAAAAGTCAAAATTGATGAAAATAAAATTTTTTATGATAAAACGCTAAACGGCATTGACCATTTGGCGGGAATTGAATTTATGGCTCAGACAATAGGGTGTTATGCATTTTATAAAAACGGCAAAAAAAGACCGAAGGCGGGATTTTTGCTTGGCACAAGAAATTTTAAAAGCGGTATTAATTATTTTAAAAAAAATGAAGTATACGAAATTGAAATAAAAGAGCTCTTTATGGACGATGAACTTGTTTCGTTTGAGTGTTTTATCTATAATAATGGTAAGGAATGTCAAAAAGCTGTTGTAAATGTATATCAGCCTAAAGACGATAATGTTGATTTATTGAGGATGTATGGATAAGACTGTTTTAATTACGGGCGCAAGCCGCGGGATAGGAAAAGAAACGGCGCTTTATCTTGCAAAAAGCGGATATGACATCGTTTTGAATTACAATAAAAACGAAAAAGCAGCGCTTGAAGTTAAAAAAGAAATTGAAGCGCTCGGAAGAAAAGCAAGACTGCTTCAATTTGATATTAAAGAAAGAAAAGAAACAAAAGAAAAAATTGAAAACGACATAAAAGATAACGGCGTTTATTACGGTGTTATTTTAAATGCGGGAATTGCAAAAGATAACATTTTCCCGATTATGGAAGATAACGAGTGGGATGATGTTATAAATACAAATCTGGGCGGATTTTATAATGTCTTAAAACCGATTGTAATGCCCATGATTGAACAAAGGGTTAAAGGAAGAATTGTTGCCCTGTCATCAATTTCCGGCATAAAAGGAAACAGGGGCCAGACAAACTATTCCGCCTCAAAAGCGGGAATAATGGGCGCCGTTAAATCTTTGGGGCTGGAACTTGCAAAAAGAGGAATAACGGTAAATTGCGTAGCACCCGGAGTAATCGAAACGGATATGATAAAAGACATCCCCTTTGATGAAGTAAAAAAATTAATACCGATGAAAAGACCGGGAACTTCAAAAGAAGTTGCAAGCCTTATAA
This sequence comes from Candidatus Gastranaerophilales bacterium, assembly GCA_944325155.1. Lineage (GTDB taxonomy): Bacteria > Cyanobacteriota > Vampirovibrionia > Gastranaerophilales > Gastranaerophilaceae > Galligastranaerophilus_A. Next base: position 298,726 of record CALUYY010000001.1, read on the forward strand.
ACTATCTTTTATCAAATGATGCTTCATATATCACATGCCAGACTATTTCCGTTAACGGAGGCTTAATTTAATGAAAAGAGTCGTTATAACGGGAATGGCGCTTAAAAGCCCGTTGGGGTGCAATATAGATATTGCATATTCAAATTTAAAAAAATATGAAAATTGTGTTGAATACTGGAATGTCTTGGATGAATTTGAAAATATGAACACAAGGCTGGCGGCACCCGTTAAAGACTTTATAATCCCTGAACATTTTACAAGAAAAATTACAAGAACAATGGGAAAGGTTTCAATTTTAGCCGTTTCAAGCGCTGAAGAAGCTTTGATTGATTCGGGGCTTATTAATGATGAAATTATAACAAACGGTCAAACGGGAGTTTCATACGGCTCGTCATCGGGGTCATTATGTTCTATTATCGATTTTTATACAATGCAGGTTGAAAAAAAGGTAAGGTGCGTAAATTCAGGCTCTTATGTCAAAATGATGCCCCAGACAACAACCGTTAATATTTCACTGTATTTTAAATTAAAGGGAAGGCTTATCCCGGCTTCAACCGCCTGTACGTCAGGGTCAATGGGAATAGGATATGCATACGAAGCGATTAAAAACGGATATCAAACGGTTATGATTGCGGGCGGTGCGGAAGAACTTCATCCGTCGCACATTGCAATTTTTGACACCCTTTATGCAACAAGCCTTAAAAATAATACTCCCGAATTATCCCCCCGCCCGTTTGATAAAGAAAGGGACGGGCTTGTTTTGGGCGAGGGCGCCGGAACTTTGATTTTGGAAGAATATGAACATGCAAAAAAAAGAAACGCTAAAATTTATGCGGAAGTTATAGGTTTCGGCACATCAACGGACGGCTGTCATATAACAAACCCGAATAAAGAAACTATGGGAAAAGCCCTTGAGCTTGCAATTAAAGATGCACAAATTTCGCCCGACGATATAGGTTATGTTAACGCCCACGGCACGGCGACAATCCATGGTGATATAGCGGAAACTCTGGCAACGGAAAACGTTTTTAAAAGAAAAGTGCCGATTAGCTCCCTAAAAAGCTATACGGGACACACATTAGGCGCCTGCGGTGCGATTGAAGCAATTTTATCAATTAATATGATGAACGATAATTTATATTTCCCGACTTTAAATCTTGAAAACGTTGATGAAAACTGCGGAAAACTTGATTATATAAAAGATGAGGCGAGAGAAATTAAGACGGATATAATTATGTCAAACAACTTTGCCTTCGGCGGCATAAATACGAGTTTGATTTTTAAAAAGATTTAACGGCTTTTTGGCAAAAATACATAAAAATAACAAAGTCGGCAACAGGCTTGTAACGTTTTTGTAATATTTAACCGTACAATTTATCAATAATCTTATCTTAGAATTGTTATATATAATATATATATACTTTTTATATAAGAGAGAAAGAGAAAAACATGCCTGAGCTTGAAAACATTCAAAAATTACTTGGCATAACAACAAATGTAAATCGGGAAGAAAAAACGATATCCGATGACACTGTAAAAAGCAATACGGAGAGGAAATATACAATCGATGACATTGCAAAAGTCAGGGAAATAATTGACAATAAAAGAGACTACGACGAATTATACGATGTCAACTTTGATGATGAAATTGACAAAATAGATTATCAGCGAATTGCAATAGGGATTTCAAGCGATGAAACCATACGGGAAATCCTGGACAGATTTAGAAAAGACAATACGGAAGACTCTTTTGATATTGATGAAAATATTGATGACTCGCAGCAGGGAGGCATAGGCGACTGCTGGCTGCTTGCGGGATTAAACAGCCTGAGCTATACAGAAGGCGGAAGAGAAATAATTAAAGATGCAATTGAATACACGGGCAACGGAACATATACGGTAAACTTTAAAGGGCTTAACGTGTCATATACAATCACCGAACAAGAACTTGAAGCGGCAAGAGAGAGCGGCGAATATTCAACTGGCGATGACGATGTTTTATTAATGGAACTTGCGGTACAAAAATTATTGGAAGATATTGAAAAAGGAAATATAGAGCTTTCCCCCTTTGCGCCCCGATTAACCGACGGCGACACATCAGATAACGCATTAAACGGCGGGTATTTTGAAGATTTAATATATGTTCTGACAGGCGAAAAACCTGACAGCAAGAAAAACGGAGTACATCCGCGATACGGCAATCCGCAGGATAAAATAATGAGCAAATTCCCCGGATACAGAAATAAGCTTGAAGATGCACTTGATGAAATCGAAAGCAACGGCGATATAAGCGCTTGTATATCATTTTTCGGCGAAGAAGGACACGAAGGCAACGTCATAATAAAAGACATACACGGAAACGATGTTATATTAACAAGCGGCGAATCGGGTCATATGTGGAGTATAAAATCGGTTAACGGCGACTATGTAACCATTGTAAACCCTTGGGATTCAAGCATTGAAGTTACCGTTACGCGAGAAGAACTTATGAAATATGCAACCAAAATCGAATATTTTGATTGCGGCGAATATGAAAAAGGTAATAATCAATTTAAAAAAGATTGGCCGACATTATTTGAAAATGAAAAGGCGGCATAAACCGCAAAAAATAAAAGAGGCATTTTGATTTTGCCTCTTTTATTTTTAATTAATAATTAATCGTTATCTTTTTTTGCCTTTTGATTTATTTTTATGTTGTCCGTAGTGGTTTCCGTTATTTCCTTTTTTAAAATCGTGGTGGCGGTCATTTTTCTTGTTGAAATTTTGATGTTTTCTGTCGGGGCGCTTTATGTCTTTACGGTGGTCACCCCTTTTATCAAATCTGCCTTTGTCTTGGTTATGGCGCTTAATGTCAGGGCGTCTGTCATCTTTTTTGTCAAAACGGCCTTTATCTTGATGATGTTTGATTTCGGGACGTTTTTTATCGTGTCTGTCAAAATGCCTGTCGGGCTTTTTCATGCTGATTAAAACGGGCGCATTTTTATCAAATGCGGGCACATTTTCTTTTGCATAAACAGCGGAACTTGAAGCAATTAAAATTGCTAAACCTAAAACCAAAAATCTTTTCATAAAAAACTCTCCTGTTATCACTATATTGTTATAACGATTTTAGGAGAATTTTGTTCATTTTTATTTTAAATTTTATTCTTCATCGCTGAAATCAGCGCCAAAAAGCTCTCCTGCGGCTTGATATCTGCTTTGAAATTCTTCGCTTGTTAAATCCGTATTTGAAAAGGCAGCAAATTGAAGTTTGCCGTCTGCCGTTCCGTCTGTTGAGTCCATTGTATCCATTGCGGCATAATATGCGGATAATTCATCTTTTTCAATTTCGGAGCTTTTATCCAAATCAAGCGCACCGAAATTATCCTGAAGCATGTCTATTATCTCGCCGTTATCGTCAAGTTGAAACGGGCTTTCGCCAAATGTTTCTTCATAATTTCCGACCTCTTGGTTTATAAATTCCTGATAATTGATTGCCCCGTTATCATCAACGGTATCTGACGCTTCAATATTTGATTCTGCTAAATTTGCGGCACCTTCCATCCAGGGTTCCGTAAATTCTTCATCCGTATACGGAATATCAGATTCAACAAAATCATACATATCGGGGTCTTCTCCGTTTGTAACATCGTCATAAGAAGTTTTTGTCCAATCAAATAATTCGGCGTATAAATCTCTTTGAACATCAGTCTCATCATCGGCATCCGCAGTATCCGTTTGCACTGCTGCCGTATCAAAAATAGAATCATATGAAGGCAGATTTAAGGTTTCGCCCGCATAAATTAAATTAGGGTCATCAAGTTCGTTAACTTCCGCAAGCTTATTTACGATATTTAAAATATCCGCATTTGTTTTTGCGTGGTCTTTATAATTTGTCTTAACGATATTCCAAAGATTATCGCCGCTTTTAATTACATATTGGTTCATATTCCTCTTTTCTCTCCGTTTAACATGGCAAAATCGTGCTATGCATTAATAAAAACAAATTCAATAAAAAAATTGCCTTATTTTATAAAGAAACACCTCCGTCAATCGGTAAAACCGCACCGGTAATATAGAAAGAGTCATCAGATGCTAAAAATAATACGGCTTTTGCAACATCTTCATCTGTCCCGAGTCGTCCGAGAGGAACTCTTATTGCATATAAATTTCTGTCTCTGTTACCCAAAATAGGTGTATCAATAATTCCGGGGGCAACACAATTGACCCTGATACCGTCAGGTGCATAATTCTTTGCAATTTGGCGTGAAAACTGTATAACTGCAGCCTTGCTTGCACTATATGCATAACTTCTTCCGGTAACATAAGAATGAAGCCCCGCAATTGAAGCGTTATTTATAATGACTCCTTTTTCTCTTAATAAATATGGCTTTAAATATTTCGTAACTAAAAATAAACCCGATAAATTAATGTCAAAAGTTTTTTGCCACTCTTTAAGGGAAACGTTTTCAATTTCGGCGGATTCAGGCATTATGCCTGCATTATTAAACAAAATATCTATTTTTTTATATTTTTTAACAGCCGCAAAAATCATATCTTTAACCCGATTTTCATCGGAAATATCACACTGAATAAAAAAAGAAACACCGCCTGCATTGTTTATTTCTTCTTCAATTTCAATGCCTTTTTTATAATTTCTTCCGACAAGAATTACTTTTGCACCGTTTTTGGCAAATAGTTTTGCCGTTTTTTCTCCGATTCCCGATGTTGCTCCCGTTATTAAAACATTTTTACCTGCAAATGATTCCATTTTTAGTTTCCGTTAATTTATCAAGCTTTAATCTTATGTTTTCTTTTGTAAGTCCGTAATAATTCATTTTTTCTTCACAAGTGCCGTAGTTTCTAAATATTTCTCTTTTAAAAGAAACTTCCCGAATGTTAACGGGTTTTCCCTCAAATGCTTTTACAACGTCAAAAGTGAGACTTCCTTCAAATTGGGGCGATACAACAAGAATGTTTCCTTCGTTGTAATATTTTGAAAGCGTTTGATAATCAAAAGGTTCAAGCGTTGTATAATATAGAACCGTTACATCTTTATCTTTGCATGCTTCCATTACATTATCAAGCATAACGGAAACCGCAATTACGGTTGCCGTTTTGCCTTCTTTTATAACAACCGCCTTATTAAATTCAACATCGGGGTCATAAATTTTATTCGGATAATCCGATATTCTAAAAAACGTCGGATGGTTATTTCTATACGTCTGATTAAACAATTGCAAAAACTGTTTTTTGGTCCCCGGGGCTATAAACTCGCACCCCGGTATTGCTTTTATTATATGCAAATCTTCCGGACAGTAATGAGAATAGCCGTATTTTGAATAATCAATTGAAGCGCCCGTTCCTATAATATTTGCTCCGAATTTCTGATAAGCTAAATCTAATTTAATTTGCTCTAATGCTCTTTCGATTAAATAAGGCTGAATACCGAAAATGACGGGAATAAGCCCCGCTTTTGCCATGCCTGCCGCAATCGACATCATGCCGTCTTCAAAAATACCGACATTCTTGCACCTTTCCGGATATTTTTCCATTGATTCTTTTATTGCCCACATCCCGATATCAACGGTAAAAAATACGGTATCTTTTTCTTTTTCAATCATTTCGTTTACTCTGTTTAAAAAGGCTCTTCTCATAAAGCTTCCACCTCTCTTGTCAATTGCTCAAGTTCAAATTTATCCGGGCTTTTATGAAACCAGATATCGTTTTTCATCATCGTTTCAGACCCGAATCCCCTTATGGTCTTTGCAATAACCGCTTTTGGTTTTCCGTTTTTTAAAAGCTTTAATTCACAAAACACTTTTTCAAGCTCAAATTCATTATGTCCGTCAACTTTTCTTACATCAAAATTAAATGCTTCCAGTTTTTGTTTCATATCGAACATATTAACCATTGAGCCTGCGGAATTGTTGTCATCAATTATGACAAAAAGGTTATCAAGCTTATTTGATGAGGCAAAAAGACACGCTTCCCACATTGTGCCTTCCATAAATTCGCCATCCCCGCATAAAACAAAAATATTTGATTTAAGGTTTTTAATTTTCTTTGCATATGCCGTTCCCGCCCCGAAAGGAAGCCCATGACCCAGAGAACCCGCATTATTTTCAATTCCGCCTTCAAATTTGGTTAAATCCGTTTGAATACAATATCGGCTGTCAAACTTTCCTATATTATTTGCCACATCTTTAAAATCGAAAAATCCTTTTTCAATTAAAACGGGATACAACGCAAGGGTTGCCTGCCCTTTTGAAATAATAAAATAATCTCTGTTTTCATCATTTGCCTTTTTGCGGGACCAATTCATGATTTTATCGTACAGAACCCAAATAATTTCAAGACATGAAAACACGCTTTGCAAATTCCCGTCTTTACATTTATAAGAAAGATATAAAGCAGTTTTTCTTAATTTTTTTGATATTGTTTGCATATATTTTGTTCCTTATTTTTAAAATATTTTTCAGCTTCAAAAGATAAAATTTTAGATTTTATATATTTAACCTTGTTATAAGTTTTGGGCACAAGCCGTCGCCACAATTTAAAAATAAGACCCTGCGGCTTTTTGTTATATATGGAAGCGTAATCGGCAGCAAGAAGGTACTCATTGCTTGCCGTTTTTCGCATATTTATAACATTCTCCAAAAAATAGCGGTGCAAAAATCTGCGAAACAATATTCCCCAAAGTCTGGTAAATATATTTTTAGAAAACAAATATTCTCTAAATAAATACCCGTTTTCAATAATTTGATATGAAGTTTTGTATTCTGTTGATTGGTTTTCGCCCCAGCGATACAGCCCGTACGGTTCAGATGTCAAATAAACGGAATAATTATTTTCCAAACAATAATTTGCAATCAAATCTGCCATTATACCATGTTTTGAATTAAAGCCCCCGATACTGATTAGCGCCTCTCTATTGTATGTTGAACCGTTTGTGGGAGCAGATCCTCCGATGTGCCCCGTAAAAAGCGGAGAAAAATGCGTTTGTTTATAAAATTTATAAGACATGGGCTTTTGCGAGAATAATTTATTCATTTTTTTTACAAGTTCATTACTTGCTTCAATATTATTTGGGTCATATTTAAATTGATACCCTGATGCACAAACGGCACCAAGAGGTTTTCCCTTTTTTGAAAGTAAAAATTCAACAGCTTTGCCCATTTTGTATAATGCATTTGAAACAAGTAAATCATCATCATGCAACATCATTACCCATGGCGCTCTTGAAAGTAAAATGCCGCGGTTAAAATTATCCGCAACTTCAAGCGTTTCTTTGTTTCTGTAATATGTAATTCGTTTATTATTTAGTTTTTCAATATATTTTTGTATCTTATTAGGCGTGCCGTCATAACGCTCATTATCCACTACGGTTATATCCCATTTAAAATCAACGGGTTCTTGATTTAAAACGCTTTCAACGGCTTGAATAAAATAGTCATATCTTTTGTAACAAGGAATAAAAACCGTTATTAAGGGGTTATCTATACTTTTTTTATTATCAATAAGACAGACCGATTCAATATTTTCGGTATTTTTAAAACAATTAGTCTTGGATTCATAATTTATGATATCTTTTTGACAGCTTAATTTTTTTCCGCCGTAATCGTATTTGTTATCAAAAATGCCGTATATTATATCTCCGATTTTAACCGGCAAAAAGAAAATTTTTTTTATTGTTTTATTTTTATTTTCCAAAGCTGATTTAATTACAAAATTCGGGAAAAGAGATATAAAAAACATTCTGTAAAAGCGCCCTTTTAACATTTTATTAATAATCCTGCGATTTTTTAAAACATCAAAAGGAATAAAATCACCGTATAGACGATAATAAAGCAATAATGTGGGATTAAAAGGGGACAGTGTCCAATTTTTAAACGTTAAAATATCATACTTGATTGAATTATATTCATCAGGCAAATTTTCAACCATCAAAGGCCAGGATTTTACCCACAAATTAAATGCGCTTTTATTTTTCATCCAAAATGAAGCGCTGTAAGGCATATATTCAAATGCTTCAGTCTTGATATAAAAAGCGCTGAATCCGTTTACAATTTCATGAAAAACAGAAATCGGGCCCCATAAGCCTAAATTAATTCCCCTTTTTACGGGCTGATTATATACAAGTCTTTTTGCAAAACCGGAAGAATAAATAATAGACCCTAAAGAAGTCATTTCTCCAAACATTTTATATGCAAGCTCTATGCAGCTGTCATAATTTTTTTCTATGACCTTTGTTTCTTCGGTTTGATGAGGATAAACAACAATAAAATCTTTTTTATTTTCAAATGCTTTTATAATATTTTTATACACGTTTTTTATAACGGGAAAGCTTCTGTCCCTGCAAGGCCAGATAATATTATATTTATCCGATGTCGATTTAAGAGAATATACAACTTTTTCATCCAAGTCATTCGGATAAGTTTGTTTATTATCATATTTTTCATAAAAAACATTTTGAAATTTGTATTTTTCTATAATATTTTTTGTATCGTCGTTATCACTGCTGTCAAGAAAAATTAAATCAATTCCGTATTCAAAAAATTCTTTTGCTTTATTATCAAGCCAATAGCGAACCGCATTTATTCTGTTACACGTCGGAACAATTATACAAAATTTATACGTTTCTTTTCTTATTTTATAAAGGGTATTTAGCGCCGTTGTTTCCGAAAAAATTATTCTTTCTTCCTTTGGAATTGCTTTAATACATTTTTCAATAATTTCATCCGAAACTCCAGATTTTTTGTAATATCTTGCAAAATCAGGGTTAGCGTTATATTTTGCGCTTATAAAATAAGGAATTGAATACCCCCACTTTTCTTTTTTATAAATATCGGATAAATATTTATCAAAAATCTGAATTAACGGTTCAACTTTATAAGATTTACCGCAATTCTCATTTAAAAATTTTGCAATAACCTCCGTATTTAAATTCCCTGCCCCTCTTCCCATGCCGTATACACTTGAATCTATAATCAAATCTCTTTTTGAATTTGCTTTTATAAAGGCCTCTGCCGTATCAAACGCCTGCATCAGATTATTATGCCCGTGATAGCCGATTAAAATTCCTTCTTTTAAATTTTCGTCTGCCAATTTTAAATAATGGACAAGATCTTCTTTATACATTGTTCCCCAGCTGTCAACAATATATATTGCCATCGGATTTAGTTCGCTGAAGGTTTTTATCATATCAACAAATTCTATATCATCATATTGACTGACCCTTGCCGGCTGAACACAAAGCCTGTACCCTTTTTGAACAATACCCCTGCAATATTCAAACCCTTCTTTTAACATTTTTTTCCAAACAATCACTCTTATAATCTGGGGCAGCCCCTCCCTGTATGGTTCCAATTTATCCAAAGGCAAAGGATTTACAACTTCCGCCATAACGGCATACAATTTATTTTTATCTTTAATAAATTCTTGTGTTCGGCAAATATCCGAAAAAACACACCTTTTCTTATCGTAAGGTTCATCCTTAATAAATCCTAATTCAATAATATCGATGCCTGCATTTGATAATTTATTTGAAATATCATCAATTACACCTTCGCCAAATTCCCAATTATTTATGTATCCGCCGTCTCTTAACGTACAATCAAGCAATTTTATCTGCATTATTTTACCCTTTTTATAATTTCATTAATTCTATAAAGCTGTTCTCATCCATTAAAGGTTCTTGTTTATACAAAATCTCTTTTCCAAAGTTAGGAATAAGACAGGTGTTTTCCCTCAATAAAATTTCGACCAGCTTTGGTTTTTTAATCTCAAAAATAGTTCCGTCAATTTGTTCTTTATTTACAATTTTTTTATATTCAATACCGTATGAAAAAGCGATTTTTTCAAAATCGGGGGCATAATATCCCGTATCTTTCGTTGTTAAATAAAAATTTGAATTAAAATTTTTCTCTTGAAAATGCCTTATCATGCCAAGAGCCCTGTTATTCAAGACAATCATTAAAACTGGTACATTATTTTTTGATATATATTCAAGCTCCTGCAAATTCATCTGCATACCGCCGTCGCCGGATATCATAATAACTGGCTTTTTTAGTGCCTCGTAAACGCCTATTGAAGCGGGAAGAGAATACCCCATGGCACCCAGCCCCGCAGACATAAAGACATTTTGCCCTTTTTTAATTTCAAGCGCTTGTGCCGCCCAAACTTCATTTTGCCCGACATCCAGCGTATATTGAAAATCCTTGGGTGCAAAAGCGCTTATTTTTCTTAAGAAAATATGCGCTTCTTCCGTATCGTTTTTAAATTCCAGACAGCTTTTTATTTTTCCTGTAATCAAATTCCAATTCTTATCTCTTTTGATAAAATCGGGTTTAAATTCAAGCATTTTTTCCAAAAATTCTTTAACATCAATATTGATTCCGGTTTCGTTTTTTAAAAGCTTATGTTTAAGTTCTTCCTTATCGATTTCAACTCTTATAAGTGTTTTGTATTCGGGAATAATATTTCTTTTATTGCCGGTTTGTTTTATATCAAGCCTGTTTCCCAAAGATAAAATTAAATCGGCTTTAGCTAAAGAAATATTTGCGTATCTGTGTCCGTTAGTACCGATAAATCCTAAATTAAAGGGGTTATCATATTCAAAAATATCAAATGCGCTCATGCTTGTAACAAAAGGTATTTGCCATTTTTCAATAAATTTATTCAATAATTTTTTTGAACTTTTATCCTTAGCTCCAGCTCCCGCTAAAATTATCGGTCTTTTCGCATTATTTAAAAGCTTAAATACATTTTTAGCGCTAAAATCTTTTTTTATTTCTTTTATTTTATATCCTTTTAAATTTTCTTCATCGATAAAAGCTCTTTGTATATCTGCGGGAACATCAATTAAAACGGGTCCCTTTCTTCCGTTAAGTGCAAGGTTATACGCTTTTTCAAGTTCATATTTTATATTATCCGCTTTATCAATTTTAACCGCATATTTTGTTATCGGTTTTACGATTTGTACAATATCGGTTTCCTGAAACCCGGATTGTCTTATTTTCAATTTTCCTTTTTGTATATATGTATCAACCTGCCCCGTTATGAAAATAACGGGTATTGAATCAAACCATGCGTTTGCAATTCCGGTTACAAGATTTAATGCCCCCGGGCCGGATGTTGCAATAACGGCTCCCATATTGCCGCTTGCAAGCGCATAAGAGCACGCCGCAAACGATGAAGCCTGCTCATGGTAATTTAATTTTATTGAAATCTTATCGTCGAATTTTCTTACAGAATCAATCAGGTGGCAAACGACACCGCCCGGATACCCGAATATTGTTTTTATTTGTTTTTGAATTAAGAATTTAATAATATAATCGCTTACTTTTATTTGCATAATGTTTTCGCTTTCATATCGCAAAATTCGGCGATTGTATCCGATATTTTTATCATATCTTCTTCATTAAGCATCGGATAAACTCCTGTCCAAAAAGTTGAATTCATTATAAATTCGGTATTTGAAAGAAGATTATAGTATTTATCATTCAATTCTTTTGAATTTATAATTTTTGAATTTCCTATTCTGAAATCAACGTCGTTTTCCGTTATCATCGGCTGTCTTAAAATATTTCCCGCAAATAATTGTCTTGTTCCTATGCCGTTATTTTCCAGATATTGAACAAGTTCATTTTTTGTAAAAGGAGCATTCTTTTTAACCGATATCAAAAACCCGAACCATGAAGGCTTAACATTATCTTCAATTTCGGGCAGAATTAAAAACTCATTTAATTTTTGAAGCCTTGAATATAAAAATTCGGCATTTTTTGTTCTTTTTTCAATAAAATCTTCAATTTTATCAAGCTGTGAAACGCCGAGCGCCGCCTGCCAATCCGTAATTTTTAAATTGTATCCTATATTTGAATATGTATATTTATGGTCATATCCGAAAGGAAGATTCCCGAATTGCCTTGAAAATCTTTTTTTGCAAACATTATCAACCCCGGGCGGACAAATACAATCTCTGCCCCAATCCCTGAATGAAAGCAAAATTTTATGCAATTCCGGGTTGTTTGTAACAACGGCACCCCCTTCCCCCATTGTTATATGGTGTGCGGGATAAAAACTGAATGTTCCTATATCGCCAAAACTACCCGTTTTTTGCCCTTTGTATTCCGCTCCCAATGCATCGCAGGAATCTTCAATAACCCATAAATTATATTTTTTTGCCAAATTTAAAACATTATCCAAATCAAAAGGATACCCTAAGGTATGTGCTATAAAAATTGCTTTCGTTTTTTTAGAAATTGCTTCTTCAATTTTTTCTATCGAAATATTATAGCTTCCAATTTCAACATCAACAAAAACAGGGATAAGCCTGTTTTGAAAAATCGGATTTATTGTGGTCGGAAACCCTGCCGCAACGGTTATAACCTCATCGCCTTTTTTAAGCGCCTTTTCTTTTAATTTAGGAGACGTTAAAGCGGACAATGCAAGCAAATTTGCGCTTGAACCCGAATTTGTACTTAGGGCATATTTAACATTTAAATATTTAGCTAATTTTTCTTCAAACTCTTTGTTAAATCTGCCCGATGTAAGCCACATATCAAGCGTGGCATCAATCATATAAGATAAATCATTCCAATCAAGAAATTTTCCCGACACGGGGATATATTTCTTTTGCCTATTTTGAATCGAAACCGCCCCAAAATATTCTTTTGCGGCTTCTTTTACTTTATTGCGCAAGTTTTCATCCACTTTATGCTCTCCTTAAATTCTTTTATCTGCCGATACGTAAAATCAAAAATATCTAAATCTTTTTTATAAAAATGAACATACCATTCAACCGTTTTTTCTATCGCAGTTTGCGCATCATACACAGGCTTCCACCCCAATAATTTTTTTGCTTTATCAATATTTAGCATTAATAAATTCGCTTCATGGAATTTGTCGTCTTTTTTAATTTCAATTTCCCCTTTGCCGTATTTTTGTATAACCGAATCAACAACATCTTTTACCGATAAAACATTTCCCTCATTCGGCCCAAAATTAAACCCCTGCGCCAAATTTTTCTCTCCCGCAAGAAGCTTTGCCCCCAAAAGCAGATACCCCGAAAGCGGCTCCAGCACAAACTGCCACGGACGAATTGAAAAAGGATTTCTTAATACAATTTTTTTATTATCGTTTATTGCCCTTATGCAATCGGGAATCAGTCTGTCAATCGCCCAATCTCCACCGCCTATAACGTTTCCCGCTCTGACGGATGATAAAAGCATTGAATTATCACAATTTAAAAAAGAGCGCCTGTATGAAGACGTCATAATCTCAACACACCCTTTTGAGCTTGAATACATATCAAACCCGCCCATAGAATCATCTTCAACATAACCTTTTTTTATTTCTTTATTTTCATAGCATTTATCTGTTGTAACGTTGATAAACGCTTTTGTTCCCGCTTTTCTTGACGCTTCAAAAAGATTAAGGGTGCCGATAACATTTGTTTGATAAGTTAAAAGGGGTTCAATATAAGATAATCTGACCAAAGGCTGCGCCGCAAGATGAAAAACAATATCGGGCTTAAATTCGGATATTGTTTTTTCAAGCTTATAAACATCCAAAATATTTCCGGTAACGGAATTATCAATAAATTTATCCAAATTTAATTCTTTAAACATTGAAAATTCGCTGTTCGGTTCAAGCGAATATCCCGTAACTTCCGCCCCGAGTGTTTTCAGCCAGAAAGAAAGCCATGAGCCCTTAAAGCCCGTATGCCCCGTTATAAAAACTTTTTTATTTTTATAAATTTCAAACATGTAAAACCTCTTTTTTATCCGCCCATTTTGCCCAGGGCGCACGGTTTTCTTCCCACATTTTCGTAAGTTCCGTTTTTCCCTTCAGGGTGTCCATCGGATACCAAAACCCCTCATGCCTGTATGCGTTTAATTGCCCCGCTTTTGCAAGATTTTCAAGCGGTTCTTTTTCAAAAACGACATCATCTCTTTTATCATCAATAAAATTAAATACTTCGGGTTCAACAACCATAAACCCGCCGTTTATCATATTATTGTCGCCTTTGGGTTTTTCGGAAAAACTTTTAATCGAACCGTCATAATCAATATCTATGGCGCCGAATTTGCCCGACGGTTTCACTGCGCTTAAGGTCAGATATTTTTTGCTTTTTTTATGACATTTTATTAATTCAAAAATATCAATGTCTGCAACCCCGTCGCCGTAAGTTAATAAAAAGGGCTCATTATTCAGATATTTTTGAGCTTTTTTAATTCTTGAACCCGTCATTGTGATTTGACCCGTATAGAGCATGGTAACTCTCCAGGGTTCTGTCTGCATTTTATGAATTTCAACGGTATTATTCAGCATATCAACGGTAATGTCTGAATATTGTCTGTAATAGTTAACAAAATAATCTTTAATAACATGTGATTTATACCCCGTTAAAATAATAAAATCGTTAAACCCGAAATAAGAATAAATTTTCATAATATGCCACAATATGGGCTTTCCGCCGATTTCAACCATGGGTTTCGGTATCAGCCTTGTTTCTTCGGATAATCTTGTTCCCAGTCCTCCCGCCAAAATTAAAACTTTCATTATGCGGCCCCCTTTTTTAAATTAAAGCTCCGGTTTTTTGCTTTTGGTTTTTGCAGTTTCTTTTTTAATAAATAATTGAAAAATTTTAAGAAACCGTTTCCGTTTTTAAGCAAAATATATATCATCTCATTAATTGCGCCTTTTTTATAAGCATCAAATTCCAATTCTTCCAAACTTCCGTCATGCAATTTAAAATGATTATAGAGTTGAATAATCCTGTAATAGGAAAAAACCTCAAAAACTAATCCCGTGTAAAAATTGGCGCTCAGTTTATTTTTATAAAATAAAAGAAAAGATATAATTTCATTTTTATAAAGTTTTAAAACCTTTGATTCCTGGTTTTTATGTTCTCTGTAAAAATAAAGAGGATTATTTATATAAATACATTTTCCGCCGCAAAGGCTCTGTGCAATTATATAATTATCCGATATTGCCCCCATTAAAGACATTTTTTCATCAAAAACGACATTTTTTATATTTTCTTTTTTGTATACAATGCTCGGAAAAACAAAATTGGAGCCGAATTTATTTATGAAATTTTTACATAATGCATTATTTTTATTTAAAATTTGATAATTTATTTTTTTATAATTTTTAAAATTTATCTCTTTTTTGCTTTTAAAATTTACGGTATTGGGGCAAATAAGATCAATATCATCTTCTTTGTTTATTAACTTTAAAATAATCTCAATAAAACAAGGGTGCAATATATCATCATCATGCATAATAAGTGCATATTTTGAATTAACTAAATTTATTGCAGTTTTTATATTTTTTTCAACTTTAACGTTTTTATTTTGTCTGAAAAGATGAATGTTATTATGTTTATTTTTGAATTTTTCAATCAACTCATATACGTTGTAATCGCTTCCGTTATCAACAACGGTTAATTTAACGTTTTTTATTGTCTGATTAATAACGCTTTTTATTGAATCAATTAAAAATTCTTTTCTGTTATAAGTTAAAATAAAAATTTCAATGTCATCTTTATCAGATGTTATCTCATCATTTTTAAGATAAGTTTTATAAAAGGCGCGGTAAAATTTTAAATTAAGGAAAAAAGAAGGCTTTTTTATCATAAATTTTAAATACGATAAAAATTCAAAAATATACCTTTGAATAAAATAATCAAATATATTTAATTTATAAGACGTTAATTGAAGATATTTAAAATAATAACTTTTATAATAAGAAAGAGAAATTTTGCCCCATGGTTTATATTTTCCGATAAAATGTATAATTTTTGGTTTTTTTATCCAGAAAGAACGGACGGTAAAAATTCCCGATTGAACATTATAGCTTTTATCTTTAATTATTTTAACTTTATCTTTTAAAACATTGTTTATAATTTCCTGATCGGCCTGTTTAATTTTATTCTTATTTTGAATTGCATATTGAATAAATTTTTCTTCTCTGCCTTCTTTTCTTATTAATTCAAGATTT
Source organism: Candidatus Gastranaerophilales bacterium (assembly GCA_944325155.1). Lineage (GTDB taxonomy): Bacteria > Cyanobacteriota > Vampirovibrionia > Gastranaerophilales > Gastranaerophilaceae > Galligastranaerophilus_A. The sequence goes on from CALUYY010000001.1 coordinate 314,713, forward strand.
AACAATAAAACTCCCGCATTAACATAAGTTTCAAATTGGGGAGTAATATCCAAAACGCCTGCAAGGTAATATTTTTTTATGTCGGTTTCGAATAAATCCCTTAAAGAAACGTTAACAACAATATCGGAATCAAGATAAATGACTTTATCGATATCATTCAACAGTGAAGGGATTTTTAATCTGTATAAAGTTGCCGGGGTTATATACTTAAAAATTTTTATATCTTTATAAACGGAAAAATCTTCCCGCTTTACCTCAATAAATTTGCAGTCAAAATTTTTTATTTTTCTTAAATCGTAAAATTTTAAAATATCTTCTTTATCTAAACCGTCATGGATAATATAAAAAGATAAATTATCATCGGCATTTGCGTTCTTTAAAATTGAAGCGGCAGTTACGGATGTATGTTTAATATAATTTTTATCACACGCAAAACAAACATTTATACTTTTCATAAATTCATCCCCCTTGTAATAAAAGTTTGAGAGGGGTTGGTTATTTCGATGTATTTGATTGTTTCATTGATTGTTTGTTGAGAGAAAAGATATTGTAAGAATGATAAGTCTTTGTATTTTTGGTAATAATGATATCCGAATGTTTTTCTCCATGAAGACGGTGAATAAGAACTTTTTTCATCTTTTTTAAGGTTAAGTTCATTTATTATTTCTTTGAATGTTTTATATACTAAAGTTCTGTCTAATCTTCCTCCGAAGTTTGAGATAAAAAGAGGTTCTTTCGGTTTTCTTTTGTTTGTTATTTCTTTAATTAATTTTTGTATTGTTTTATTAACGGGTATTTCGTTTTTTTGTTGTTTTTTGTTTTTATCTTTATTGTTTAATTCCTGTTTTATCTTGATATATTCTTTTTCTTTAACGTCTTTTACGTTTAAGTTTAATAAATCGTTCAGTTTTAGACCCGTATTTATTGCAAGGAGGAATAAAAGAAGATCTCTTTTTTTATTCTTTTTTATATACATCTCTTTTATTTTATTTATTGTTTCTATGTCTTTTATCGGTTTGGACATTTGTTTTATTCTCCGGTCATTCAACAGAATAGCTGTTTAGTTGAGCAAAGGCTGAAAAATAGATTTAATAAGGTTTTTATTTCTAAGTTCCGCTTTGATATAAAAAGTTCGGCAAATTGCACAAAAGATTAAATTCTAAAATGCATATATTAATTATTTGAGAATGATTTTTATATCCGCTCAACATAACAAATAATATGTTGAACCCGATACTGGATAAATACCCCGACAGAATAAAGTTTTTGAGGATTTTGTATAATTTTTAAATTATCCTTTTTTATTTTTTAAACCGGTAAAATCACCCGAAAGACTTAACCTTATTGAAATAAAAAATTTTTTATTTTAGATTGATTTTTATGAAAAGACACTCAATCGGCATACTAAACGGAATAATTGCAGCGGCAAGCTACGGTACAAACCCTTTGTTTGCGCTTCCTTTGTTTAATGCGGGTATCGGGGTTAATTCCGTTTTATTTTACAGATATTTTTTTGCGCTTATTATATACGGGCTCTGGCTTAAATTTTATAAAAAAGCAAATTTTAAACTCTCTAAAAATGAAATTTTGCCCTTATTTATTTTATCAATGTTTTTTTCTTTTTCATCCTTAACGTTATTTGAAGCATTCAGATATATAGCCTCAGGCATTGCCTGCACGATTTTATTTATATATCCCGTGATTGTTGCTTTAATTATGCGTTTATTTTTTAAAGAAAAATTGCCCAAAATTATAATTCTTGCAATTTTGCTTGTAATAGGCGGGATTATTCTTTTGTATAACGGAAATGGCGAAGAAACAATAAATATAAAGGGGGTTTTAATTGTTTTATTATCCGCCCTTTTATATGCGCTTTATATTGTATGCACAAAGAAAATAAAAGCAATCCGCCATATTAAAACGGATAAATTAAGCTTTTATGTAATGTTATTCGGGCTTAGCGTTTATATATACAATTTAAAATTCCACAGCACCCTTCAAATTTTAAATAAGCCCGTTTTATGGGTTTATGCAATTTTATTGTCAATAATTCCCACCATAATTTCTCTTGAAACGATAACAATTGCAATCCGCCTTACGGGCCCCGTTAAAACGGCAATTTTGGGCGCACTTGAACCTTTAACGGCGGTATTTTTCGGGGTCATATTTTTTAATGAACCCCTAACATTAAAAATAATAACCGGAATTATTCTTATTTTATCGGGCGTGTTTGCCGTTATTTTAAACGGCAATAAACAAACAAAACAGGTTTATTAAATCATTCAAAATTTAATTTCCTGAGCGCCGCTTCAATTTCCATTCTGTCTGATAAAATATCTTCCCAGCCGTATATTTCATTAACAATTTCCGCCTGGGTTTTAGGGGGCAAAATATGTTCGTTTTCATCCGTCTTAATTATAAAATCAAGATATTTTTCATCGTCGATTTTAACTTCAATTGATTTAAGCTGTTCAAGTATCATTTTCTTTTTATCCGCAAGCTCATCCGCACCCGTCATTTCATTCAGGGCGTTTATAAAGTTTGTCGGCTTCATGTTCTTATCTGCATCGGGGGTAATATCGAAATCAGACATAAAACCTCAAAAAATCGCAGCACAACCAAAAGCAAAAGCTTCTTTTTTTCTTATTCCCGTTTTTTAAACAAGCCTAACATGATGTATAATACAATATAAAAGGAGTTTATTAATATGAATGAAGGTTATTTAATAAAAAAATTCGGAAACAAATATTTTATAAGAATTGATAAAAATCATGAAATAGTGTCAACACTAAAAGAAATTTCCGAAAAGAAAAAAATAAGACTCGGTGTCGTAAGCGGAATAGGTGCGATAAAATCGTGTGTTTTAGGATTTTTTAACCCCGAGACAAAAGAATATTCCGAAAAAACCTTTAGCGAATATATGGAAATTACAAGTTTAACCGGAAATATTACAAGAAAAGAAAAAAATACTTATCTGCACCTTCACCTAAACGCTGCGGGAAGCGACAATAAAACAATCGGCGGACATCTGGTAAAAGCGGTAATAAGCGCAACATCGGAAATAGTAATTGAAGAAGTAAGAGGCAAAGTTAACAGAAAATTCAGCGAAGAAATCGGGCTTAATTTAATTGAAATGTAAGAATAATTTATAAGTTCGGCTCTTGAGAATAATGAATATTGCTGATTTTCCATTCATTATTTCGCAAGATAAGAAGCTGCGTTTCACGCCCCTTAGTATGGATTTGTACACCATCTTCCTTTTTAACGGCATAAAAATCCCGGCTGAATTCTAAAAAGGCAGTATTACCAAAAAACTTGATTGAAATATTTTTTATTTTTAAATCTCTCTTTGAAAATAATTTATCCATCGTGCCGAGATAAAAATGTTCTTTAATTTCTTCAAAAGAATGTTCATAGCCAAGCGGATGAATAAATGAAATTAAATCTTCGCTGTCCCATATTTCTTTTGCAAATTCTAAATTGCACTCATTAATTGATTGTACGTATTTATATAGCAAATTATGAATCTTGTCCATATGTAAAACCTTTTTTTGTTTATTTATCTGTCTTAAATAAGATTTAAATATTTTAGCACAGTGTTAAAACTTTAGTTGAAATAGTGTATATTATATATGTATAGTCCTAGACGATGTACCACATTTGTGGAGTTGCTAGGGCTTTTGCTTTATAAATTCCTGCCCGGACAAAAAAAACTCTTTTATTAATAAGCCTTTAAACGGTTGCAATGGCCGGACATTTCAAAGCAATTGTAAAGAAACAGGACAATACAGAAAAGGGGAACTTGGCTCAAAGCCCCTGAACTCAAAGGTTCTTTATGCAAATTCAGGGTTCCAGAAAAGTCCGGTATGCCCGATTTCCATCAATTTTAAGTCCGGCAAAAGTCAAAATTTATATGCCGATATGCCGTAAAGTCTTATTTTCGTAAGGTAATAGCCAATGACAAACATAGGACTTTTGTTCTAAAATAGTAACACAGGTTCCAGAAAAGATTATTTTTCTGTTACAAAACGGAACCTTAACGGAACTTTTTGCGGAACTCTAACGGAACCTAAATATTTTTGAAAGCTTCGCATAGTTCATCAACAGATTTATATCGATTAGCCTTATTTCCAAGCCCCTTTTGTACAAATCGCTTTAATTTCACATTATCAATTTTTGAGGTATTTGTTTTTCCTGTTAATATAAAATATATTAGCATTGTTAATGCATATATTTCGTGAGGCATAGCATAATTATTGAAGCCTTCAAGTTTTAAATTTGGATCATTAAAATAACCTTTAAATTCCGTATTAACAGTTGTTAATTCATTAGTTGGATTCTTCGCTAAACCAAAATCTGCAATTTTTACGACTAATACGTCATCATAGGTTTTAATTAAAACGTTTGTGGGAGACAAATCTCTGTGCAAATATCCTTTTTCATGTAAGTATTTACACGCTTTTAATAATTGCAAACAGATAGATTTTCTTAACCCTGAAGGTATTTTGTCATTATTTAATCTTAAATATTTATCCAATGTAAAATCCATATACTCCATAATATACGAATTATCATCATCGTTATAAGAATAAACATCGACAATGTAAGGTGAATTCAAACTTTTCATTATTTCAAATTCTTGTTTGAAACGTTTTAATTCTTTTTCTGATAAGTTTTTCTTTGCTTTTTTGACAACAAAATCTCTGTCGTAAAAATTATCGTGATACCTATATGTTAAAGCATAAGAACCTTCTCCAAGTGGCATTAGATTATTTACGCTATTGTTATTTGGATGTTCAATTTTTACGGTATTACTTTTGATAAAAATTGGAGCCTTGTAATACAGCTCAATTTTTTCCATATTTTCAGGAATTGTACTGCCACCGCTTGAACTCAAAAACTCATTACATTTACATATAATACTTTGATTATATTTTTCAATCTCAAAAGCATATTTGGAATTTTTTAATCTGCGTTGCAAAGTTTCAATTTTATCGATTGTATCTATTAACTCTCGGCTTGGTTCAGCCCAAAAATGTGCAACACAATTTTTAGTTGGTAATCTACCATTCATACATTTGAATAAATTTATAAGAAAAGAATGCAAGGTCGATAAAATCAGTATAATATCATTCCTTTCAAATGTACTATAAAATTCAGCATATTCATCAGTTAATTGCATATCCATTCTTAATTCAGCCAAATAATTTTCGTACATTTATTTTTTATCCTTTTTCCCTTCAACATGTTCTTTAACCACTTTATAAACATATCTCGTGGTAGTATCACATTCTTTTGCTAACCTGTTATAGCCTGCATATTCTAAATAATTATCAATAATGTATTGCTTTTTGTATGGTTGATTACAATGAGCATGGATAGAAAACTTAAATCCCGGAAGATTAAACATTAATTTCTTTGTGGCTTCCAAACCAATAATTTCAGAGAGTAATTTCAAATCAGCTGTTGGAAGATTATCTTCTGTTATGTATTTCGCCCATACGGGTTCCGGTTTTAATTCCCTAACCATTATTGCTCCTTTTCTTCATTATATAACAAACGGAACCATTTTCGGTTCCGTTTAGTTCCTTTTGCAAAATTTTCTAAATACAACAAATATTTTGATTTTTCAATATCACAAAATCAGTGATTTATGGATATTGAAAAAGTCAAAATCGATATGTTTCTATATAGACACATTGACTACACTTTTCTGGAAACGAGAGTTAATGTGTGAAAGGAGTAAATCATGCAAAATTTAAATACAGACTGGATTACAACAAAAGAACTCGCAGAAATTAAAGGTATATCTGAAAGAGCAGTTCGTAAATCAATCGCTAAAAACAAGTATGTTGTAAGAAAAAGTTCAAAATCTTATGAAATATTAGTAACATCTTTAGAAGAAAGTGTTAGAAAAAAAGTAACAGAACGTAGAGAAAAATCAACTGCACCTGTTCCAATCAGTTATGTTGTTCCTGAAGATCAAAAGAAATTAGCTCTTGCAAAATATGACCTAATTAAAAAATGGGATGAATTTAGAAACGAAAAGAAGAATAAAACAGTCGCAGGTAAAGATTTTCTTGAGGCATACAATAATAATTGCATTTGCGAAGAATTGTTCATTTGGGTTGGCAAAGTTGCTATCGGCACAATTTATGAATGGCACAAAAAACTTCGAGAATATAATGGCGATTGGCATTGTTTAATCAATAACTATACATTCGGAGAAAAAACAAAAAAGACCACACTAACAGAAGCTGAACAATCTGAACTATTAAAAAATCTTTTACATCCTAATCAATTAAACATTGGGAAAGCCATAAAATATACGAAAATGGCATTAGCTCAACGAGGGTTCACAAATTTATGCTGTGACTTAACTTACAGAAGATTTGCAAATAATTATAAGGCTGAACATTATGATGTCTGGGTTGAAGCTCGTGAGGGTAACAAAGCATTACACGATAAGGTTCTACCATATATCACAAGAGATGTTTCTAAACTTGAAGTCGGAGATGTTATAGTCGGAGATGGTCACAGGTTAGCATTTTTCGTCAAAAATCCATATACAGGAAATCCTGTTAGACCAACATTAGTTGCGTACCAAGATTGGAAATCAGGTGGATTTGTCGGATTTGAAATGATGCTTGAAGAAAATACGCAGTGTATTGCAAGTGCATTAAGAAATTCGATTATAAATCTTGGTAAAGTTCCAAGATTTGTTTATCAGGATAACGGTAAAGCATTTAAAGCAAAATATTTTATGGAAAATGGAATATCCGGTTTATTTACCAATCTTGGCATTCAACCGATATATGCTAAACCATATAATGCGAAAGCAAAACCTATTGAGAGATTATTCAGGGAATTACAAGATAGTTTTGAAGTTATGCTTCCATCATATACAGGAACAAGCATTGTCAAAAAACCTGCTCAACTTAAAAGAAATGAACAACTCCACAAAGAACTTTTCAAATTAAATATTCCTACAATAGAACAAGTTATATTAGTTTTAGATGCATGGCTGCAAAAATATCATTATGAACAACCTTGCCCACATGTAGAAGGGAAAACAATTGGTGAAGTTCTTAATTTTGGCAGAGGTGAAGGTGTTAATATCGAAACTTTAGATGATTTTATGATGGTTCGTGAAATTAAGAAAATTCAACGAAACGGAATAAAATTCTTAAAAAGCGATTATTATGATCCTGCTTTGTATGGTTACAAGAAAAATGTCATCATTAAATACAGTTTGTTCAATTTAAGTTCAATAAAGGTTTTCAAATTAAGCGGAGAATTTATTTGTGAAGCAAAGAGGGTAGAACCTATAAATCCAATAGCAAATTATATGGGAGCTCCCAAAGATATTGAAGATTTAAAACAACAAACAAAAATGAAGAAGCAATTAGAAAAACGGACAGAAACTGAATTTGTAAATCACTTGAAACGTGCTCAGATTCACACCCCATTATTAACTATGAATTTACCTGAAAAGCAGGAATCTGATGAAATTGAACAATTGAGATTTGAAATCAAAAAAGAAGCCGATGAAGAAAATTTTAATGGCATTTTTAAAAACAAATATGAAAAATATGAATATTTACTCAAAAAAGAAGAGCTTACAAAAGATGAACAAGAGTGGATTGAAGAATACAAGAAAACAGGAGAATACGAATTATTATACTGCGATGAGAATTCTAAGGAGGTATTAAATGCATAAATTATTTGTAAAAACCCGTAACGTCAAAAATTTTGTAGATTTAATGGACAAATTAATAGATAAATCAAGCGAAGTTCCAAAAATGGGATTAGTATATGGTGATCCCGGATTGGGTAAAACTCAAACTGCCATATGGTGGGCAGGGAGAAATGATGCGGTTTATGTCAGAGCACAAAATAAAATGACAAGCAGGTGGCTGATGGAAAAAATTGTTTTTGAACTTGGAGAATCCCCATCAAGAAAGACCGCTAACCTTATGGAACAATGTATTGCCCATTTAAGGTTAAAACCGCAAGTAATAATCATTGATGAAATTGATTATTTGATTAGTCGCAACAAAATTATTGAGACTCTTCGAGATGTTCACGATTTAACAGGAGCACCTGTTGTATTAATCGGGATGCAAGAAGCCAAAACAAAACTTGGGAAATACAGACATTTATATGACAGACTATCCGAAATCATAGAATTTAAGCCTTTTTCAAAAGAAGATATGGAGGTTATTGTTGAAGGGTTATCAGAAATTAAGATAACTGATGAGGCTAAAGAAATATTTTTTGAAAGAACTAACCGCTTTCGCCAAATTATAAAAGGAATTTCATTACTTGAGAATTTGGCAAAAACAAACGGATTGAACAAAATTGATGTAAAACAAGTGAAAGGATTGACCATTGAAAAATAGAGATTTAATTATAAAAACAGCGAGAAGATTGGATAAGTTCAATCTTGATGAATTAATTGTTGTTTCTGAACTTGAGGAAAAAGAAGTAACGGAAATTTTATCGGATTTGGTAAAACAACAGGTTGTTTTGAAAAATAATAATACATATTTTTTCAACACGAAAAAATCATCTGAAATTATTGATAATAACAATGCTGAAGAAGTACATGAAGTTAAACCAATTGTTATAGAGGAAGAAGATGGTTATGAGGATTTTCTAAAATTTGGGGAAGAAACTCAAAATCGTGTAAAAGCCTATGTTGAATTATTGAATATTATTAGCAATACCGGAACAAAAAATGTAAAGCAAGTTGTAGAATTGTTTAATGAAACATCAGATTATCCAAGAGTAGCACCATCAACATTTACAAGAATTCGTCAAAAATACAGTCAATATGGTTTCAGAGGAATCCTTCCTAAATATAGTAAACACATAACAGATTCTATTCCTGAAGAAATATATAATTGTTTCAAAAAATATTATTTAACAAGTGAAAAATTATCAGGGCAAGAAGCAATATATCGAGCACAAAAACAATTACAAGCAGAGCAAAAGATTGAACAGCCTTATGCTTATGGCGCAAATCCTTTTATCAGGAAGGTCAGAGCTGAATTTACAAAGGAACAAATTGAATATTTCAGAAATAATATTGAAGCTCCAAAAGTAAAAAATGAAGTTATAAAAGTAAAAGAACCCCTTGATATGAAATTTGAGAAAGCGGCATACATATATTTAAAACATTTAAAAATGGAAAATAAACTTGAAAGATTAATGCACGATAAAACAAATTATAAAAACCAGTTAAAACCGTATTTTGACAATTTGACAATAAGAGAAATAACGACAAAAATCGTTGCAAAATATAAGCAAAATATGTTTGATAATGGTTTCCAATTAACATCGGTAAATATTTATATTACATTATTAAAATCAATTATAAAAACCGTCTGTCCGCAAACAAATAGCCTTGTATCAAGAGATAGCACCAGAAAAAATGTTTATTGCGTAGATATGAATATTTTATCCGATGAAGAAATTGTTGATTTATTATATCTCTGCTATAAAAAATACCCATCAGCTTATCCTGTAATTTATCTAACTCTATCTACAGGAGCAAGTATCCCTGAAATATTAGGTTTAACTTGGGATAGAATAAATTTTGAAGAAAACACAATATTCTTGAAATATTTTCTGTTTGAAAATCGTCTTGTTATGAATAGATGTGGTTCGACTATAAGAAAGCTGAAGATTGATAACAGCATTTCAAATATTTTGAAAAAGAAATTTGAAAAAATGAAACCGGAATTGACTGATTTTGTATTCAAATTCGATTCACCTAAATATCCTCAGCAATATATAGAAAATGTTGTATTAAGAGGTTTATCTGCACATCTTGGAATAATCAAGCTTCACCCAAGCGATTTACAGCATAATTTTGTAAATTTGTGTCTAAAACAAAATATTCCGCTGACTTATATTCAAAAATCAATAGGATATTACGGATTAGGAAATTTTGTCAAAATATATAAGGATTTAATTGAAAGTTTAGATAAGGGTAATTATAACCCACTCGATAAAATTTATACCGAAGCAAAACTTAAATACAGAATAAAATAAGGAGATTTATATGAAGAAACAGCTATTGGCGGACTCTGCCGCAAAATTATATATTGAAAAATTTATGACATTAGAAAATATTGCACAAAAGTTAAATGTAAACGAAAGAACTCTTCGCCGCTGGAAAGCGGCAGATAAATGGGATGAAAAACGCTCAGAATATATAAAATCCAATACGACTTTTCACGAAGATTTGTATAACTTCGGCAGATCACTTTTAGATTCAATTATGACAGATATGAATAACGGAGAAAAGGTTGAACCTGCCAGAATGTATGCTGTAACCAAAATTATGACTATGCTTAAGAATGTAAAAATCTACGAGGACAAAGTAACAAGTGAGAAAACCATGCCGGAAGCAACAAAACCTGAAGGTTTATCTCCTGAAGTCATAAGAGAAATTGAAGAGAAAATTTTGGGAATAACTTACGATGATTAAAATTTTAAAATCGTTTTTTTACGGTTTTAAATGTATTCAAATGAGGTTTTATATATAAATTACATTTACCCCATCTTAATCGACCGGTTGAACACTTTTTGAACAACGTTTTATCACTCTTCTATTGAAGGTAATGCTAATATGGGATTAATTAGTATTTCTTTGCAATGTTTATTAAATTTAATATCCCAGTGATTTTCCATAAATTCTATTAATTTTTTACTGCGATTTATAATTGCTTGAGAATTCCATTCTGGTTCTTTTGCAATTTCTTGTTCACTATAAGAACCTTCATTATATCCTGTCCTTAATGTCGTTTTACCATCTTCTGATAATTTTGCTTTTTTCTTTTCATCAAATGAATCATTTTGTAGTGCCGAATTTATTGGCTGAGACAACAATAAAAGATTTCCTATTGCATTTTTATAACATTGTTTATGCTCTTCATATAAATCCCCAAATCTTTTTACCCAATAATCATCAGTATCTGTTTGTGGATAAACATGCTCAATTGTTTTATCCTTATCCTTTAATAATATTTCAGGAGTAACCCTAGGATTTCTTATTTTATCTTCCGTTAATGACATTTCATATTCATACAAGAAATATCTAATTTTATCCCAAGCGTAATATCCATCACTATTTTCAAATTTATTTTGAATATATTCCATAAAATCAGCTTTTATGGTTCCATCTTGCGCTAGGCAATCGTGTTCAAGAATATTATTCATATCCTCAATTATTTTTTCTACAGTAACATTGTTGTATCCATGATATAAATCTTTTGAATAATTATAAAATTTTGCATCGTAACTATTTCTTCTGAAATGATTTAATGCAAAAACAATGAAAACAAATCTTTCAATTGTTTGAAGAAGTTTAATTAAAATATCTTTTGTTAGATTATATTCTTCATATTTTTGTAATGCCACCGTTATCAATGGTCGGAAATGTGTCCCAGCATTAATTCTATTAAACTTATCTAGCAATTCAACTATATCTTGTTTATTCTTGTATCGTGATGCTGTTTTCGGGAAAAATGAGTCTACCCAATAACAAGCACTTCCTTCCAGACTTTTTACATAATTATTTATCACACTCAGGGTAAGATTATTAGAGTTTGTATCATTATTATAAAGTTCTTCATCATCTGTTTCTGTGTAATCAGATTCTACTATTTGTTCATTTTCTTCTATGCTGTCATATACTTTTTTTCTAACAAATTTCTTTTTCAATAAAAATTCTGCAAAATCATTCCCTTTTTGCCTAGAATATCCCCAATAAAATATCCAATGAGTCTTTAAGAAATCATCATCTAATAATTCTTTATTATCATTTCTATTTTTCCCAAGTTGTTTGTATATTTCAGCCCAAGCTTCTACTATTGCTGTTTTAGTTTCATTAATATCATTTTTATTATCAGAAATAATAGATGCTAAAAATAATAGTCTATTTTTCAGTAATTCTAGTGTTGATAATTGCTTCCCCCTGTTATTCATTGATTCAAAGGCTACATTTGTATCAAAATCTTTTTCTATAATAAATTCATTAAATTTTAATTTATTTACCAACAGGGAATAAACTTCTTTAATTCCATTTTCTTTCTCTTTATCGTATAAATTGCTCAAGTTTTTTTCAAAAAATAATTTTGCATTCTCTAGTTTGTTGGTATATAAAGTCTTTTGGAGTTCAGGTGCATTCGGTTCATTTAATATTATATGGTTAAAATAAAGAGAACTTTCTCTGTCGCAAATATATTGGAATTTATAGCGTCTTTTATGTGTAACAATATTATTTTCGTAAAGATATTTGATTGTTATATTTTCAACGGAGTCCCTTTCATATTCGGAAAAAATTATTTTATTATTATTTCTAGTAAAATTATTCTTCTCTGCAAATTCGATAATAGATTGTAATAATATAATACAAGTAGTTAGTCTTTGTTGCCCATCAATAATTTCAAATTCATTATTATTATTTTCTTTTAAAGACAATACACCCATATAATGGTATGGAGTATCATTAATGTTAGATAAATCTTCCCAAAAATCGGATAATTGCTGATCATCCCAGATATATCCTCTTTGATAATCAGGAATTTTATAAATTCGTTCTCCAAATAATTCCTTTAATGTTTTTAATTCTGACATACAAAGTTCCTTGTTGCTAAAATATTATTATAAAAATATATCAATTACAAAATATTAGTTAATTTTATCTAAATTATTTTCAGCATCAATAAAAAATGCATTTAATAAGTCCGTATTATTCCTTAAATTTCTGACGACCGGAGCAAGATTATAACACTCTTCAATCTCAGGCTGATTAGAAACAAAATAATCAATGATAACGGCTATGTTATATGCATCTTATGCCAATTTGCTGATTTTTTTTAAATTCCTGCTCACTAATATTGTATCCGCTAACTTCTTTCATATTTCCTCCTTATATTAGGAAACACATTAGCGTGAAAGCACAAAGAAAGCATTCAAACCTTTACATAGTGACACACTTTTGTTCCATGTTAATGCCATTTCTCTGAAATATTTTTTGTGATAGCATTAATACATTAAACATGCACAAACTAGGGGTTAGTTAATGTTAAGATTTAGAAATCCCGGTACTCAGTTTTCAACACAAGTACAGGTATTGAAACAATTATATAAAAATTTAGGCATTAAATCACCATTTTCACTTAAAGATATGGCTATTGTAATTGCAAAAGAACGTTTAATGACCGCATATGGTTATTCTGGAGATGTAGCATTAAGTTTGTGCCAAACAGATAACGAAAGTATGAATTCAGCACTCATGAATGCAAAAATGTACGCTGAAGTATTTAGAATGTTGGGTTGGGTAACTCCTGCAGGAGATAAGTCGTATCCATTAGTTTTTACATATATAGGAATTCACATTGCAGAATCTGAACACGATTGTTCAAAACTATACGAACAGTGTGTGCTTGGAATTAACAATCCTACAGAATTGACGGATAGAATGTCCTATGATGAAAATGTAAGATTTTTTAAATGTGCTTTAAGAACGTGTATTGATTTGGGCGGTATTATATATAAACACGAACTTTGTATAGGACCAATGAGTGTAAATGATAATGTTGAAGCTGAATATCAAAACATGATTAAAAATATTGCAAAATTAAGAGGAAACTATCAAAATTTAAGAAATGCTTTTATTAGTTTGGCAGATAGTTTAGGAATGAAATTGGATCCAGTTGATAATTGCACAAGATTGCCAATTGCTTTATTAAAAACTTGCGAGTATGTAGAATCAGTGAATAATAGCAGTTTATATAACAAATCACTATCATGCTTGAAAATTACCCCATATGGAATAGATGTGTATAACCATATAAAAACAATGAAGGATCTTAGATTGCAAGAATTTAATTCTTATAAAAAAGAAATTCAGTTATCTTTAATTAGATTAGGAATATACTCAATGCTCAAAAGAGCAGGTTATGATCTATCCTCAGTAGAAGATATTATAAAAGAAGATAATACTAAATGTGCAGACATACTAGAAAGAAAAGAGTTATTATTCTCACCATATCAAACAATCAAACGTAATCTTATTGAAGAAGCTTTAGGTATTAATATTGGTAATGAAGTTATTTCTGAAGAAAAAATAAACACTTTTTCTAATAATTCAAATATAGAGAAAGCAAATAGAATAAATGCATTAGACTTAAATATTCCAACATATATTAATGAGAAAAATTTGAATTCTGAAGAAGATATTGAATTTCTAAAAGAAGTTGAAAAGTTAAAAAGTAAAGGAAAATCTTCTGCGGATATAATCGATATATTGTTTGAAAAATATAAAACAGCGACAAAAGATAATTTTTATCCGCTAATTTCAACTATTTTTAAGATAATCGATTTTAAGTGTGAATATTCCAGACCCGGTGATAATGGTGCAAGGTGGGATGCAATCATAATAGACGATAAAAGAAGCATCCCTATTGAGATAAAATCTCCAACAGAAGAGATGCATTTATCAGTAAAAGCAATAAGACAAGCATTAGAAAATAAAATTATTTTGCTATCACGTAAAACACACATAACAGATAAAACCACAACTTCTCTTGCGGTTGGTTATTGTTTGCCAAATGATAGAGCGGAAGTAAGTAGTTTAGTTGAAAATATAAAAGAAACTTATGGGTATAAAATCGGAGTACTTGATTTTAAGTCATTACTCACTATTGCAATAAGTATATTAGTTGACAACAAAGGATTTGACAAAAATAAATTATACGAATTGGAGGGATTGGCTAATGCAAATATTTAGTGAACAAAAAATTCGTAATAAAATTTCAGTTTTAAAACAAATTCCCGTTAATATTGAATATGTACCAAATAAAAAGAGCATTGCGAACTTTAAGGATGGAACAAACTGTTCGATATCTTGTTTAAATTGCAAAAATCCTTTATGCATGAAGTATCTAGAATCAGAAATATCCTTTAAAAAAGTTCCAACATTCTCATCGGATACAAATAATAATGCATGCCCTGTAAATGCTATAAAATGGAATCCAGAGACAGAAAGTCCTGAAATTGAACAAGATAAATGTATAAAATGTGGACTTTGTATAAAAAGATGTCCTGTAGGTGCGATATACTGTGACAGTAGCGTAAAAGTTAATACAGAAAAATCTTTAATGCAAGAAATCGTATTACCTGATGACGAAAAAGAACTAACACAAAAAGAACAAATAGAAGAACTGCAAACTATTCCTAAAATTGGAACATTATTTGTTGAAACAGAAGATTTATTAAACGAAATATATGAAAAACTTTCTAATATTAGACATGAAGCTCATAATATAATTGTTCGTAATATATTACTAGGTCTTGGCTGTTCTTGTGCAATTCGCAGAATTGGCGATGTCTATACAAGAATGGATGCCATATATAAATCCGGTGATAACGGCATTGGCGCAATGGAGATTGAATTCGGTAAAGATACACTGGATGCTTCCAGAGGAATATTAGACGATATTGCCGTATTAAACACTAGATATAATATATCAAAAGAACAAAATAATCCTTTAGTTGTTTGCTTGCAATTACCAAATGCAAGGCAAGGATATTGGCAAGTTGTTAAAGATATTAAGATTGTTGAAAATATTAAAATAAATACTATTTCTATTGGAGCACTGCTAATTTTATTATGGAATAACAAAATTTTGAATCTTTGCACAAATCCTTTTTATGCCGATTTTGATAATATGAGTATAAAGAAATATGTAGAAGATATTTTAGGACGAAAAATTCAATTAATAGACGGCAGTATAGGAATATTTGAACCTATTAAATGATAAGTATTGCATAATTTTGATAAGTGTTGAAAAAACATATATTTAATGGTAGACTTACTCTTACAAGGGAGTATGGATTTATGATTACAGAAAAATTAGTGAGCACTAAAGAAGCAGCAGAGGTTCTTGGGGTTAGTAATTCTACGATTTATAGAATGATTGAACAGGGTTTGTTGGAGCCGTCAAAAACACCCGGAGGACAGAGAAGATTTAGCATTTCAGTTTTGGAAGATTTCAAAGAAAATAGTAAATTAATTACAGCTCCTCAAAATCCATCAAAACTTAAAATTAATAATTATGATATTGAAGAAGAACCAATTCTTAATGAAATAATTGATCCGGAGCAAAGAATACAAAAATGCGTAGATAAAAGAAATACACTTAATGATTTGAATGGTTCACAATGGTTACCAGAAACAAAAAGTTTCTTTTATCAAAAGGGGCTTGGCTCAAAACACCCACATGCACAGATTGAACGCCAACATCCGGCTCCATACTCTTTTCAAGATGTTGAGCATTTAATTACTTTCTTTACAAAGAAAGGGATGAGCGTATTAGATCCTTTTGGAGGAGTTGGCTCTACTGCGAAAGCTTGTGAAATAGAAGATAGAATTTGTACCAGTATTGAATTACAAGATAAGTGGCATCAATTAGCAATAGAAAGATTGGAAACTGAAGTTGCTGTTGGTTCATCAAAACATCATAAATTCCTTTGCGGAGATTCAAGAGAAATTTTAAAAGAATTCAAAAACTCTTCTTTTGATTTTATGATAACAAGTCCGCCATATTGGTCAATATTAAATAAAAAAGCGGATTATAAAGTTAAAAAAGAAAGATTAGCAAATAATTTGGCAACAAATTATTCAAACGATGACAATGATTTAGCAAATATAGATGATTATCAAGCATTCTTGGATATTTTAGTAAATGATGTATTTATGGAATGTGCCAGAGTTCTAAAACCTAAAAAATATATGTGTCTTGTGGTTTCTGACTTTAGAAATAAATCAGAATTTATAAGTTTTCATAGTGATTTAATTCAAAAATTAAATAAACGCAAAACTTCAGATGGATATAATGTTTCATTACAGGGAGTAAAAATCCTACTACAAAATCATAAAAGCCTATTGCCGTATGGTTATCCTTTTGCGTATGTTGAAAACATACATCATCAGTATGTTCTAATATTCAGAAAGGATAAAAAGTAATGAAATTTGATGGTCTAATATGCGGAGATTCAGATCTTTTACTTAAAGAAATGTTAGACCAAAACATTTCTGTAGATTTGATTTTGACTGATCCTCCATATAATCTGAATAAAGATTTTGGAAATGATAGTGATAAACTATCACTTGACGAATTTTTGCTCATTACAAAAAAAAGAATAGATTTATGCAAAAATTTATTAAAAGATGACGGTAGTATAATTTGGTTTGGAATACATCACTATATTGGTTTTATTCAATCAATAATGTATGAAGCCGGTTTGAACTATAGACGTATGAATATTTGGTATTATGAAAATGGTTTTTGTAGAACACAAAAAGCTCCATTAACTCAATATGAGCCATTTTTATGGTTTTCAAAATCAAATAAAAAATGGACTTATAATGTTGATGATGTAAGGATTCCATATAAAAGTACAGATCGTTTGAAAAATCCAATCTATTATAAAAATTCAAAGGGTGAAAAGGTAAAATGGGAACCTAATCCTTTGGGAGCAATGCGTGGAGATGTATGGGCTTTCCCTACTTTAGCAGGTAAAGTTTTTAAAGATGAGCGAACAGAACATCCAACCCAAAAGCCTGAATCTCTTATAACCGAGATAATTAAAGCATATTGCCCTAAAAATGACAAAGGTTTTTATGAAGGAATAATATTGGATCCTTTCCATGGTTCAGGAACTCTTGGTGTTTGCTGTGAAAAACTTAATTCTCAAGGTCATAAAATAAAATGGATTGGAATAGAATTAGAAAAGAAATGGTGTGATGTAGCTAAAGATAGGCTGGACAAGATTTTAACTCTTGTGGAATTTTGAGGATATTGTTGTGCATATATCAAAAATAGAAATTAAAAATTATAGAAATTTTAAAGATGTATCATTCTCAACAAACTCAAAAATGGTTATTATTGGAGAAAATAAATCCGGTAAAACTAATTTAATACAAGCAATTAGATTGGTTTTGGATGACAGTTTACCAGATAGCAAAAGATACTTAGAAAAGAATGATTTTAATTTTGATATAAATAATCCTATTGAAAATGGAGAAGAAATAACAATAAGTATTGAATTTTCTGATTTTTCAGATGACAAAGAATTATTATCTATTTTTTGTGATTATTTAATAGCCAAAGATATAGCTAAAATAACTTATAAGTACACTCCGAAATCTGAAATTGTAGAAAAAAAGAAAAAAATAGGAGAAAAATTAAGTATTAATGATTATATGTATTATTTTTATGGAGGAAATAATACACTAAATGTAATATATAAAAATGAATTTTTAAGTATATTAAGAATGAGAACACTTGATGCAATAAGAGATGTTGAGAATGATATGGAATTATGGTCGAAATCACCATTAAAAAGCCTTCTAACAAACGATAAAATTATTAATCAGGAACAATTAAACGAGCAATTAGAAAAAATCCAAAATGAAATCTCAGATACGACAAATTCATTCAAACATTCAGACATAATAAAATTATTACAAGAAAATATTGATAAATACCTAAAAGATGTAGCAGGAGTATCTACTATAAAAACCAATATAAATCTGGAAGGCAATACCGACGCAAATAATATTCTTAAAATAATAAAAATTTTTTCAGGAAATAATGAACATTCTATACATAGCTTATCCCAAGAGAGTTTAGGTTTAAATAATTTACTCTACTATTCATTATTTATGTTAGCTGAAAAACCATTTAAGTCCATTGTAGCTATCGAAGAGCCAGAAGCACATTTACATCCTCATTTGCAAAGAATGGTATTTAAGAATTCTATGGAGAATCACCCATTAATTTTGACTACTCATTCTCAAAATCTGGTTAATACGATTTCTGATATCAGAGATATTGTTATTCTAAATAATTATGCTAACACTACAAAAATTAGTTCTTTGGCAAATTTAAATATGACTGATATTGAACTTAAAAATATACAGAGATACTTAGACGTAAATAGAAGCGAAATACTATTTGCAAAAGGTGTTATATTGGTCGAAGGCATTGCAGAGGAATATCTAATGCCACAATTTGCTAAAAAGTTATTTGGACAAGATTTGGATCAAATGGGTATATCTGTATGTTCTGTAAATGGAACTCATTTTGAAGATTTTGTTAAATTGCTAAATTATATACATATACCATTTGTGGTAGTTACTGATGGAGACAACAATGCTTCTACAAAAGATTTTAATGGACAAAGTTTTCTATATTCTGATGGTATTGTTCGTGGTTTATATTTAATCAATGAAACCAATAGTGATTTTATTGAAAATATTATTACTAAATATATTTCTTTTATACCTGATTTAAAAGTAAGTAATGGCAGTATTACTGCAAATAAAGATTTAAGAAGGAAAGGAATAAAATTATTACAGAAATACAAATTAGATTTATTCAATCGTATACTAAAAAATAATGGAATATTTTTAAATGAAACAACATTAGAAATAGAATTATTAAAAAATGGATATATTCAGCATTTTAAAAATATATTCAGTCGATATTTTTCAGAAAACAAATGTAATTTAATTAAGGAAGAACTAGATAATCAAATAGCTCCTGATAAACTAATAGGATATATTGAAGAAATTGGTAAAGGTCGTTTTGCTCAGGAATTGTCAATATCTATGTTAGATACTGACACAATTCCTAATTATATAAAAGAAGCATTATCAAAAATAAGAGATAAAGTAATATAATGGCAACAGAATTTTATAATAAATGTATAGAGGAGTGTTATTCAGATCAAGAACAAATAAAAGTTCTTGAATCTGGTACTCATACTATTATAAAAGCTGGTCCCGGCTCGGGTAAAACAAGGGTATTAACATTAAAAGCAGCAAAATTATTATTTGAAAATGTAGAAAAGCCAAGAGGTGTGGCTTGTATTACATATACAAACAAGGCTACCCAAGAACTTAAAAATAGATTGAATTTATACGGTATAGAATATCGTAAAAATTTATTTATAGATACCATTCATAAATTTTGTATAAATAACATTTTACTACCTTTTTCGGACTTATATAGTAATAAATGTGATATACAAAAATGCAAAATAGTTAAAAATTTAACAAGATACTATAATGAATTTTTTGATTACTTTTCAATTACTGACAAAAGTACCAAAGATAGTTATAAAAAATTTTTCAAAGAATACAAATATAAACAATACAAAAACCAAGAAAAAGCTAAACAAGCATATGAATATTACTCAAATATTTTTTTTAGCAACAATTGTTTAAATTTTGATTTAGTTTTAGACATAGCAAACGAAATAATAAAAGATGATTATGTATGTAAATGTATAGAAGCAAAATATCCGTACATATTGATAGATGAATATCAAGACTCCTCTATTGCTATGCATACACTATTTAAAACGTTGATTGATAAAACAAATATTATTTTCTATATAGTAGGAGATCCTGATCAAGCTATTTATGGATTTACAGCATCATCGCCTGAATATTATAATGAATTATATGAATCGGAAATATTTCAAAAGATAGAGTTCCATAAAAATTATAGAACACAAAATAATATTTTTACTGTAGTAAAAAATTTTCTAACTAATACACAACAAATAGCAGCTGTTAATACAAGCACAAGTTGCTATTATAAAAAATGCAGTAATTTAAAAGAACAAATTGAATACATAATATCCAATATTCTTCCTAAATTAGATGATAAAGGGATTAAAAGAAGAGATGTTTGTATTTTATATAGAGATTTTCACAGTGAAAATCCAATAATTGAAATATTAAATGAAAATAATGTTAATTTTGTTGATAGTAATAAAGTATACGTAGATAAAGATTTTAATGATTCTGATTTGGTAACTTTTATTGAAGATATTGTTCTATGGTCATTAGGAAAAAGTAAACAAGATAAAGAATTAACTTTTAAACAATTATATGCTGATTATATAAGAATTTTTCATAAAAAGAAAATTCTGTCTTTTGATGATAGAAAGGAATTAAAAGTTAATTTATATAAAACTTTGACAGATTATTCCTTTGACGAGAATATAATGTTTTTAGATTTTATAACATATATTAATACCCAATTAAATATCGAAAAATTGTTAGAAGATAATAATCCAGATGAACTAGAGGTATTAAAAAGTATAGTTAGTAAAACTACAGAATATACAATTATACAATTTGCAGAATATATTGAATCTGAAAATTCTATTCGACTTTTATCAGCTCATAGTTCAAAAGGGTTAGAATACAAGGTTGTTATAATTCCTGATTTAGAAGATGGGCGATATCCTAGCTGGTGGATAAGTTCAGATAATAAAAATGAATTAGACGAAGAAAGGCGACTCTTATTTGTTGCAACAACTAGAGCAAAAGATTATTTATTTATATTATATAGTGGTTTCTATATTTCTAATGATCGAAAATGGGAAAAAGGTCCATCAAGATATTTCAATGAAATAAAATCTATGTTTGCTGATGCAGATAATTTTACCTAAATTTTTTTATTTTTCTGGGAATTTGTGTTACTTTTTCTGCTTTCTCATGTTAATTAACAATAAAAAAGCCTCTCAATACGAGAGGCTTAATTCTAAAATGGTTGCGGGGGCTGGATTTGAACCAACGACCTTCGGGTTATGAGCCCGACGAGCTACCAGACTGCTCCACCCCGCGATAAATTCAACGGTTGATAACTCTACCAACAATTTTATTATTAAACGCTGAAAAAGAAAAATCAAGTGGCACTACCTGTGTATATTATATAATTTATCCAAAGAGGCACCCAGTTCATAACATAACTTAATTACAACAAGAATTGTAGGATTTGCCTTTCTGTTTTCAATCATGTTTAAGTATTTTGTCGAAATTCCCGCACGCTCGGCAAGTTCATCCTGCGAAATTCTTTTTTGCAATCTTAAAATTCTTAAATTATCCGAAATACTGTCTAAAATCTCTTTGTCGTCCATGATATTATTTTATGGAACTTGACAATTTAATAATATCCACTAAAATTCATGTTTTGAACTATATTTCATTATTTAGAACAATATTAGGATTATATGAAAAATACTAGAAAAAGAATAAAGGCTTTTACCCTGGCTGAAGTATTAATTACTCTTGCAATTATCGGCGTTGTGGCGGCGCTTGCAATGCCCGCCGTTATATCAAACACGCAACAGGCGGAATTCAGGACAGGTTTAAGAAAAGCAATCTCGGTTCTAAACAGTGCAATTACGTTAAACATTGCGCTTGAAGGCGAATCGCCGTATGATAACGCCAATTTATTTTCTTACCTTCAAAGGCATATGAGCATTTTAAGATCAACATATTATCTGGATCAGGAATATGCGGTAAGAATCCCTTCAATGGGGTCCGAAGGCGGCGGCATTTATCATAATGCGGCATTTTATACGACAGACGGAATGAGATTTGAATTCAGAAGGTGGAATAATTACGAAACAAGACCCACATTATATGAATCGGGAATTGAACCCTGCTATGGTTCAACAATAACAAACGTCAACGATATAGGAACCCTTTGCGGCGGCTGCGGCTCAATGGGGCTTAATCACAATCCCGATGAAACAACAAAGCCCCCTTGTTTAATTTCGGTTGACATTAACGGCGACAGAAAACCCAACCCAGTTAATATAAACTGCAAAGATATGAGTTGCGCAACAATTCCGAAATACTCGGATGCAACCGGAACTCATTTAAGCGATATGTTTACAATCATAATAACAGACAGAGAAGCAATACCTTTTGGCGTTGCCGCTCAAAGAGCCATGTATGGCGGAAAAAAATAAAATTACAGCCTTCAATTGAAGGCTGTAATTTTATATGTCTTGATTTTTATTCCGTAACGGCGCCTTTGTCTGCTCCGGATACGGTTTTTGCGTATTTTGTCAAATACCCTCTTTCAACCTCTTTGGTTTTGGGTATAAAGTTTTCTTTTCTTCTTTTAATTTCATCTTCATCAACCAAAAGATCAATGGTTCTTTTATTAATGTCTATTTTTATTCTGTCACCGTCTTGAATAACGCCTATAATGCCGCCATCAAGTGCTTCCGGGGAAATATGCCCTATGCAAAGCCCCCTTGTGCCGCCGGAGAATCTTCCGTCTGTTATAAGGGCGCATTTTTTGCCCAATCCTTTTCCGACCAAAAGCGATGTAGGCGCAAGCATTTCTCTCATGCCGGGGCCCCCTTTGGGTCCTTCATATCTTATAACAACAACATCGCCCGCTTTAACGATATCATCTTCAATCGCTTTCATGGCGTCTTCTTCTCTGTCATAGCATTTTGCGCTGCCCTCAAATTCAAAACATTCTTCCGCAACGCCCGAAATCTTAACAACTGCGCCTGATTCAGCCAAATTGCCGTGCAAAATTGCAAGACCGGGGTTTTTTGTAATCGGATTATCAAAAGGTTTTATGACTTCATCGTTAACCCAGGCGGAATTTGCCCTCTGTTCAATCGTTTTTCCTTCAACGTTAATTGTATTTTTTAATTCGGGCGTTTTATTCCATAAATTCTTCAATGCACCGGAAATTCCGCCCGCCATGTCAAAATCGGTCATGGTTAAAGTTGCGGACGGGTCAAGTTTTATTAACTGCGGAATTTTAAAGCTTAATTCTTCAAAATCAGCCAAGGTTAAATCAATCCCCGCCGTATTTGCAATTGCAAGAAGATGAAGAATTGAATTTGTCGAGCCCCCCAAAGCCAAATCCATAATAATTGCATTTCTCATTGAATCTTTTGTAATAATATCTTTGGGGCATATATTATTTTTAACCAAATCTACCGCTAAAAATCCCGAATCAAAAGCAATTCTTCTTTTTTTGGATGAAACGCATGATGCCGTTGCACACCCTTCCAAACTTAAACCCATAACTTCCGTTAGGCAGGCTAATGTGTTTGCCGTATACAACCCCTGGCATGCCCCCATTGTGGGACATGCATAATGTTCCATTTCATGGAGTCTTTCTTCGTTAAATTCTCCCGCTCTGTATCTTCCGACAGCTTCCGATGAACCTCTTATAAAAGTTAGTTTTTCACCCTTACAAAAACCGTCCAATGAAGGTCCCGCCGTTACCACAACGGTCGGAATATTAAGCCTTAATGCCCCCATAATCATGCCGGGTGTTATCTTGTCGCAATTGGTAAGTAAAACCAGCCCGTCCAATTGATGAGCGCCCGCAACAGATTCAACACAATCGGCAATTAAATCACGGCTCGGAAGAGAATATCTCATGCCCGAATGTCCCATTGAAATTCCGTCGCAAATTGCGGGAGTGCCGAAGATATAAGCCTGACCGCCGTTAGAATGAATACCCTTTTCAATTTGTCTTTCCAAATCTCTCATTCCGATATGTCCGGGAACCAAATCGGAAAAACTTGAAGCAATTCCTATAAAGGGCCTTTCAATATTCTTGTCTGAAAGTCCGCCCGCATATAACAAAGCTCTGTGAGGCGCATGGGCAATTCCTTTTTTAATAGCGTCAGATTTCATAAAAACTCCTTTTTATTTATTCGATAGATAAATTATAATATAAAATACAAAAAATGCCCCCATAAAGACGCATTTTAAGCGTGATTAATCAAGAGGCATTTTACAAAAATAAAAATTTTTCTTACATCTTAACAAGACCTTCTTTAATTGCCTTAACCGCAGCCTGAACCCTGTCATCAACACAGAGTTTTTGCAAAATTGAACAAACATGCGCTTTTGCCGTATGAACGGAAACTATCAGTTCTTTTGCAATTTCGGTATTTGATTTTCCTTTGACAAGAAGTTTTAAAACTTCTTGTTCTCTTTCGGTTAAATGTCCTTTATTATCCTGATTTTCCTGTTTATATATAAGCTGCGTATTTTCAGGCTTCGGAAACAATTTAAGCGCAACCGTGCAAACATTTGAATCAATCCAGCATGCACCTCTTTTAACGGAGCGAATAACATCAGCCAGAGTATCAGGGTCAATATCTTTCAGACAATATCCCGTTGCCCCGGCGCCAAGAGCCGCTATAACTTCTTCATCTCTGTCATGGGAAGTTAAAACAATAACTTTCATATCGGGATACATTTCTTTTATTTTTATCGTGGCTTCCAGACCGTTCATATAAGGAAGCCCCAAATCCATAATTACAACATCGGGTTTTTGTTTTTCCATTAATTTAAATGCGTCTTCGGCATTTTCCGCTTCAAAAATTACTTCAATATCCTCATAATCATTTAAAGCACACCTTAAACCCACTCTTGTTAATTTGTAATCTTCAACAATTAATACTTTAATTACTTTTGTTTCAACGGTTGCTGTCATATGCTTTCTTTCTCCTGCTAAATAAATTTAATCCTTTATAATTCTTTTAAACTAATTCTACGATTATTGTCCTTAGGCGCATATTAGCCTTAAGGGCATATTTTATGGCTTCAGGCTTAGCCGCAGGGGATTAATACGGAGAATAAAATTCATAAAATGTGATATAATCCGTTTTATGGGATTATTTGATTTTTTATTCAAAATAAAAAAAGAAAATAAAAAGCCTTTGGTAAAGCTTGTTGAGTTAAACGGCATAAAATTTAAATATATAAAAAATAAAAAAGCAAAATCGATAAAAATTACGGTTAAAGATCCGATAAGCGTTAACATAACTCTTCCGTACCACTGCACCTATAAAACGGCAAAAGATTTTGTGTTTGATAAAATGAGCTGGATTCAGCAAAACCTTGAGCTTTTTGAATTTAAAAAAATTGACGAAAATCATAAAACAAAAACGGGCAACTTTATAATATCAAAAGCGGACATCAAAACACCCGTCATAAAAAATAAAAAAGGAACAATTAATTTTATCTATCCTTTTGATAAAGATTTTTATTCCAACGAAATCCAGCTTGAAGCAAAAAAAGCCTTAAAAAAAGCGCTGTATCTGGAAGCAAAAGAATATCTGCCCAAAAGGCTTGATGAAATTGCACAAAAATTCGGTTTTAAATATAACAAGCTTTCCTTAAAAAGCCATAAAACACGCTGGGGAAGCTGTTCTTACAGAAATAATATTAATTTAAACATCAATTTAATGAATCTTGAAAATGATTTTATCGATTACGTTTTAATCCATGAACTGGCTCATACCGTTGAAAAAAACCATAAAGAAAACTTTTGGAAAATCGTATACGATTGTATGCCAAACGCAAAAGAAATAAGAAAAGAATTAAAAAAGATGACGCCCGTTGTTTAATTTCTCATATTTTTAAAATATTCATCCAAAATTTTCGTGCACTCATCCTCCATAATTCCGCCGTATACATTAACTTTATTTTGCGAAATGTTATTTAAATTTATTTTTGAGCCGAAAGCGCCGTAATTCAGATTATATGCACCGAAATATACGTTTTTTATTCTTGAATTTATAATCGCCCAGGCACACATCGGGCACGGTTCCAAAGTAACATATAAATTACATGAAGAAAGGCGGGAATTATTTAATTTTCCGCTTGCTTCCCTTATTGCAATAATTTCCGCATGGTTTGTTATATCGTTTGTTTTTTCTTTTTTATTTGAAGTATATGAAAGAATAACCCCTTCTTTTTCAATAACACAGCCGACGGGAATATCAATATCGGATTTTTTTGCCTCCTCAAGAGCAATTTTCATAAAATAATTGATGTCATTCATCAATTATTTCCTTATCTTCAAATTCAAGTGTCATTGTAAATTTATCATCCGAATTATCGGCGCTCACTTTTATATTCATCGCATCCGCCAAGCCTTTAACGATAAAAAGTCCTAAGCCCGTGCCTCTTGTTGTTCTTGTAAGCTCTGAATCAAGGCGGATAAATTTATCATACAATTTATTCATCATCTCATCCGGAATAGCTTCCGATTTATTTGAAATTGAAAACTTAACACCGTTTTTTGTATTGTTCATTTTTATTAAAATCGGCTCGTTATCAATATTATACTTAACGGCATTATCGCATAAATTAATTATGATTTGAATTAATCTGTCATAATCGGCATAAACTTTTTTTAAGTTTTCTTCAACTTCAACGCTGAATTCCGTATTTTTTGTATTTGAATATTCAACACAAAGCTCAACAGCCTTTGGAAGCTCTATAAATTCGGGACGGATTGATAAATGAAAACTTTCAATATCGGGAATCGTTAAAAGGTCGTCAACCATTCTTGAAAGTCTTTGCGCCTGTTGTTTTATAATGTGCAATGATTTAAATTTCATTTCATCATCAATTTTAATATCCTGCCTCATTAATCTGCTTGAATATCCGATAATGCTTGTTAAAGGCGTTCTGAATTCGTGGCTTATCGCATTTACGAGGCTGTCTCTGTAATCGTTTAATCTTTTTAGTTCAATGTTTTTTTGTGAAAGTTCACTGTATGATTGCGAAACTTTTTGAGTCATATAATTAAACTCTTTCTCAAGAAACACAATCTCATGGGGCGTAAATATGCTTTTTAAAAGCCTTATTTTTCTGTCGTAGCTCCCTTTTGAAATGGCTATAATTCCTTTAAACAACTGTCTTATATTAATATAAAGATAATAAGTATAAAGCCCCACCATAAAAAGGATGCATCCCGCCGCAACAAGAAGACTCAGGATGATTTTTCCTCTTGCCCTGTCAATCGTATTTGCGGTAACCGAAGGATGGGTTTCAACAACAACCGTCCAATCCGGTTTTGCCATTTGATAATATGCCAAAGGCTGGTTTTTTATCTTTGAAAAAAGTTTTCCGTCATTTTCAATTCTGTCTTTCGGAAGAGCGGATAAAATTTTTGATACGTTTGATGCGTTTGAATTGTTTGTTGCAATCAAAAGCATATCTTCATCAAAAATATAGATATATTGCATTAAACTGTATGTATCTTCGTTTATTGCGCTGTCAAGCCCGTTCATATAAAGTTCGCCGGATAAAATATAATTGCCTGCGGGCTTAGAATACATTTTAACGGTTTTATTATCGGGGTTATAACTGAAAATATCTTTTGTGTCGGCATTTTCTTTTTTTATGAGTTTTAAATTTTTAAATTTTCCGGATTTATTTTCAATTTCTTTTATATATTTTATTTTTGAATAATACGGCATGTTATCAAGCGCAAAAGCAATGCCGTCAAATTCGCCTTTTGAATTATAGATATATCTTTGAATGCTGTCTGCTATATATTTTGAAATTGATGTTGCACCGTAATTTAATTCCCGTCTGACAGATTGCTGCGAAACATTAGAAATTATAAGCCCTATCGTAACAAAAGGCACGATAACCGCAAATAAAATAACGATTAAAATCTGCTGAACTATTCTTAAACGCTTCATTCTTCCTCTAGCGACCCGAAGGGTGTCAATTTATAGCCGACGTTTGTAACGGTGTGGAGATATTTGGGGTTTCTTGAATCGTTTTCAATCTTTTGTCTTAATCCGCCCACATGGACCCTTACCATTCTTACATCTTCATCGGACCCGTATCCCCAAACTTCATCCAGTAAAACCGCAAGCGAAACCGGTTTATTCAAATGCTGCATAAGACAATATAAAATTTCAAATTCAGTAGGCGTTAATTTAACTTTTTTGCCCGCAACAATCGCTTCAAGAGAATCGGACAAAATTTCAATATCTCCCGCCCTTAAAATTTCTTTTTCGCTCGTATCCGGCTGGTTTTCATTATTTCTTCTTAAAAGCGCCCTTATTCTTAACAGCACTTCCTGAATTTCAAAAGGTTTAACAAGATAATCATCCGCCCCGCAGTCAAACCCTTCGGTTTTATCCTGAATTGAGCCTTTTGCGGTAAGCATTAATACGGGAACCTTGGGTTTTACCATTCTTATATTCTTACAGACATCATAGCCGTTAATTTTTGGCATCATAACATCAAGTATAATTAAATCGTAATTATTCTCTAACGCTTTTTTGAGTGCAATTTCACCGTCAGAGGCGCTGTCTGTAATATATCCCGAGGATTGGATATCAAAAACGAGAAGTTCTCTTATCTGGTCATCGTCATCCGCTATTAAAAGCCTCTTATTTGTGTTCACTGTTTTGCCCTCCTTTTAATTTGTTTTTTATATAGGGCTTTATTGCAAAAAATAATACGGGCATAAAAATAACAAAAGTAAGCCCCTGCGCAAAAATATTTTCGGGATACTTAAATGCAATAACCGCCGCAAACAATAATGAGCCCGCAAAAACAAGAGGAAGAGTTCTTAATGTTATAAGCTCGATAAAAATAAAAACAAAGCCTGCAACTGTCCAATACTGATAAGGTTCCATTCAATTTCCCCCTTAAACTTATGGTATGTTTTTAAAATAAACTTGTCAATTAAAAGCTTGTTTTTATTTACAAACCTTATCTTGAAGCCATTACTCTTGCGCAATGTACGCCGGAAGCCGAAGCCTGCATTAAGCCTCTTGTAACGCCGGCGCCGTCGCCTATTGCAAAAAGGTTTTTAATTTCTTTTGATTCAAGCTCATCCGTAAGTTTCGGGCGTGCGGAATAGAACTTAACTTCAACACCGTATAAAAGTGTATATCTTGAAGCAACACCCGGGGCAATTTTATCAAGCGCATACAGCATTTCAATTATACTTAAAAGCTGTCTGTAAGGAAGAACCAAGCTCAAATCACCCGGCATGGCGCACTCTAATGTCGGTTTAATTATGCTTTCTTTAATACGATCCGGAGTTGAACGTTTGCCGTCCAAAAGATCGCCGAATCTTTGAACCAAAATTCCTCCGCCCGATAACATATTCGCTAAGCTTGCAACATGCTGCCCGTATGTAATCGGCTCTTTAAAAGGTTCGGTAAATTTTTTGGAAACAAGAAGGGCAAAATTGGTGTTTTGCGTCTTTTTATCGGCGTAGCTGTGGCCGTTTACGGTTTGAATTCCGTTATAATTCTCCGAAACGACTTCGCCGTTGGGATTCATACAAAATGTTCTTACTTCATCGCCGAATGTCGGAGAATAATAAATTAATTTTGATTCGTATAATCTTGAAGTTATGGGCTCCATAACGGCAGCGGGAAGCTCAACCCTGACCCCGACATCAACTGCATTATTTATTAATTCGACTCCGTTTTTGATTAATTCTTTTGAAAACCAGTCGGCGCCTTCTCTTCCGGGCGCAACAACAACATATTCGGAATCTATTTTTGTGCCGTCCGAAAGGGTGAAACCTTTAATTTTATTGTTTTCTATGTCCAATTTATCAACGGTTTTATTGTTAATGATTTCAATTTTGTCTTCAAGATAATCCTGCATGTGTTTTAAAACATGGAGTGATTTTTCCGTTCCCAGATGTCTTACGGGCGAATGAACAAGTTTTAATTCCGCCAGAGTTGCGGCACGCTCGATATCTGCAAATTCATTTCTGTTTCTTCCGTATACAACTTCCGTTGCACCGTGTTCAAGGTATATATCGTCGCAATATTGAATTAAATTTTCAACATCTTTAAAGCTCATATAATCAACAAGGTGCCCGCCGACATCAGGTGTTAAGGTTAATTTTCCGTCTGAAAATGCGCCCGCACCGCCCCAGCCGCAAAGAAGTCCGCAGGTTTTACATGAAGGACAGCTTTTATATCCTTCTCTTAAAAGACAAACTCTTTTTTCAATTCTTGCTCCTTTTTCAATTAGAACAACTTTCCAATCGGGTTTTAATTTAACAATTTCAAGAGCCGTGAATATCCCGGCGGGACCTGCACCTATTATTGCAACATTATACATATTTATATAACCTCAAATTTTATGTTCATCAAACCAATACAGTTTAATATGAACAAAAACTATTTTAAATATTTTGATGTATTTTTTTACAATTTATAAACTTTTTGTTATATAATCACAATAAAAATGTTATTATCGGAGATTTTTATGAACGAATACAAAATATTAGACTACGTTCCGACCGTAATTGAGGCTTCATCCAGAGGAGAGCGCGCATTTGATATTTTTTCAAGACTGTTAAGAGAAAGGATTATTTTCTTAGGGTCTGAAATTGATGATGATGTTGCAAATTCAATAGTGGCGCAGCTTCTTTTATTGGATTCGGAAAATCCCGATAAAGATATTATGCTCTATATTAATTCACCAGGCGGCGTTATAACGGCGGGTATGGCAATTTATGACACAATGAAATTAATTAAAGCGGATGTCTCGACAATTTGTCTGGGCGATGCGGCATCAATGGGAGCGTTTTTATTGTCCGCAGGAACAAAAGGCAAACGCCTTGCGCTTCCGAATGCAAGAATTATGATTCACCAACCCTTGGGCGGCGCCAAAGGACAGGCAACCGATATTGAAATTGAAGCAAAAGAAATTTTAAGAATGAAAACAATGCTTTGCACCCTTATGGCGGAACACACGGGGCAAACAATAGATAAAATCAAACAGGACACGGAAAGAGATAACTTTATGACGGCAAAAGAAGCTCTTGAATACGGTCTTATTGATAAAGTCATAGAAAAAATATAAAAAATAAATTATCAAATCACAATCAAAATGCGCTTTGTTTAAACAAAGCGCATTTTTTCAGCTTGTTTAAAAGCATTCATACAAACAGTTGATTTTTAAAGGTTAAAAGCGATAAATTAAAAAATTTTTGCGATAATAAAATTACCCGAGTATGGATTGTTAAAATGGCAGAAAAAATTTTAGAGGAAGTTGAATCCCAAAAAATCCCCCAATCAAAACTTGAGATGGCAACAAAATTCCATCAGGAATTTTTGCTTAAATCATCAGGCGAAGACCTTATGAATGCAATAAACTGCTACATTGAATCGATTAAGGAAAACCCCGATGAGCCGAGCGCCTATTACCGTCTGGCAGTTTTGATGTATGAAAATAAACAAATAGGAATAGACGGCGCCATTGAACAATGCAGAAGAGCTGTACAGCTTGATGAAAACAACCCCGATGCAAGAATGTATTTAGGCTACTTCTTGTCAATTAAAGGCAAAAAAGAAGAAGCAAAAGAAGAATTGAAAAAAGCGGTTAAATTAAGCCCCAAAAATAATTCAAGAACAAAATTCATGATGGCATTGGAGCTTTTAGAAAAAGGAAATATCTTTAACACCGCAAAAGGAATGTATTATATAATTCAGGCTTCAATGACAAGCTTATTTGACAAAGCCGCAATCAGAATGTTTTTAAGAAGTATCCTGACAGACATTAAATACATCCAATATAATGCAATGGGAAAAATTTTAGAAAAATTCAAATTTGATAAAGACGCATATCAGATTTATTCAAATGCGCTGGACGAAACAAAAAATGCGCCGGAATTTTATGAAAAAATGGCAAAAATAGCAATTAAAAAACACCGTCCGACGGTTGCTCTTCAATGCTATGAAAATGCAAGCAAATTATCAAACAACCACCCCGAAAAATTAATTAACGCAATTGAATTTATGCAGGAAGCTTATCCTGAAAAAATTGATGAATTAATTGATTACTATAATCTTTTAGTGGTTAAACTCCCCGAATTTTCAAGACCGTATTATGAACTGGGGCATCTTTATCTTAAAAAAGAAGATTATATAAACGCTTCAAACGCTTTTAGAATGGCATTGGATTATGATAAAGAAAATCCTTTTTACTTAAATTCTCTTGCCTTTACCTATGTTCAGCTCGAACAATATAATACGGCAATTGAGCTTTATAAAAAAGCAATAGATAAAAACCCCGATAACGAGTGGACATCCGTTGTGGCTCAAGCACTTGCGGCAATTTATTATAAAATCAACAATGATTATGAAGCGGCAATTACAGTTTTAGAATACGCACTTACTTTAACCAAAGACAAAGGCCCTATTTATACGCTTTTTGGTGATATATATTTTGACGATAATAATATGGATTTATCGATTAAATATTATAATATGGCACTATTGGACGGAATTAAAGACCCTAAAATGTATTCAAGGCTTGCAATGGCATATTGGGAAAAAAATTCCATACAAGATGCAATAGATTGTTACAACCTTGCAATTGAAACCGATATAAACTATGACATTGCACATAACAACCTTGGCGTTATTTATCTTGACAATATAAAAGATTATGAAAGAGCACTATCATGCTTTGTAAATGCGGTTGATCTTAACCCTTCATATATGCTTGCGCATTTTAATTTGGGAAGATGTTACGCCGAATTAAACAGAAAAGTCGAAGCCGCAACCGAATTCCAAAAAGCAATAGATTTAAACAGAATTCATCCCGAAATTGATGAAGAAATAATACAGGAAAAATTATACAAACTCTTTGAAACATGAAGCGATTTTTAAATAAATTTCTTGAATTTTGCAAAAACACAACAGTAAGGGTCATTTCGCTCTTGCTGATTTTGTGTTTAATAGCGGGATATTTTATCTTTCCCGATTTTTATAAAACACAGTGGCATAAAATTCAAAGCTATTATTATGTATATAAAGGCGATAAAGGCTATAAACAAGGAAAGCCCCAGGTTGCAATCAACAATTATGAAAAAGCTCTTCAACTGCACCCCAAACACGTAAAAGCAAGATATAATCTTGCAAACCTTTATGTTGCCTATGAAGATTACTATTCGGCGCTTGAAAACTATGAAAAAGCGCTTGAATTAAGGCCGAATTTTATGACGGCAAGAATTGATTATGCGATAGTTTTATCGGAAGCAACATTTAACTATGATAAAGCAATTAAAGAATACGATACGGCAATCGAAAAAGCGCCTGCGTGGATGTATATACCCTTTATCATAGATAACAAAAAAACTTATAAATTCAACAAAGGTGTTGCATACTATAACCAGGGGCTTGCCTGGCGCGGAAAATCGCTTTTATACGGCGAAGAACCCTATAAAACAAGAAAATATTTAATTAATGCCGTTGATTCTTATGAAAAGGCACTAAAAATTTTAAAAGAATACGATGTTTACTATAATCTTGGAATTGCAAACCAATTACTAAAAAGAAACTATGCGGCGGGAAGAAACTATTGCAAGGCAATCGAAAAAGAACCGATGAACTATGAAGCCCACTATAACCTTGCAATTCTTTTAAAATCAATGAAAAAATATTCAATGAGTGCGGAAGAATTTATCAAAGCGGGGCTTTTATTGGACGCCAAAGGCGACAGCAACAAAACAAGATATATTTATGACGTCTTAAACGAAGTCAGCCAAAAACTTGCTCTTGATAATGAATATGAAGATATGGTTCAAAAATTAAACGATGAAGAAATAAACGGCGGGAAAGTAACCTACATCGGCGGCAAACTCGTAATCACCGAAGAATTTGACAAAGCAATGTTTAAAAACTTCAAAACCTGTGCAAATAAAGAAATGTTTTTCACTGAAGAAGATATAGAAACGATAGATGAAATCAACTGAATTAAAAAATGATTTTTTATACAAATTGATGTCTGAAATGACATCTGTTTTTGAAAGCTCAAAAGATTCAAACGAGCTTATTCTGGGCTTAAAACAGGTTTTTAAAACATTTGGCGAAATTAAAGATTTAAAAATTTATGTTTATGATAAATACACAAATTCTCTTAAAAATTTCGCAAAAATGTGGGAAAATCTGCCCGACACAAAAGAAACAAAAGAATTAAGCGAAAAATACGAAAAAATAATAAAAGAAAATAAAGAATACATAAAAGAAAAAGAAGCAGTCTTTTTCCCCGTATACAAACAGCAAAAAATTAACGGAATCGTAAAAATTGAAGGAATATTGGATAAAAACATTACCGATAATTTTATGCCCCTTATAATAAGGCAATTATCGCTTGCCATTGTTCATCTTAAATATTTTGAAAAAGTTAAAAACAACGCAAAATTCTATGAAACGGTAAGAAACATTGCAAAAATAACCGAAACACAATATGACTTAAGCTATATTCTTCCGATTATGGGCGAGATGATAGACAGCTTTATAAGAGAACATTTGATTTATATCTTCTTAAAAAACAAAAATAAAAAAGAATATAAGCTTATCTGGCCCAACAAATGTCTGATAAATAACATAAACGAATATCTAAACGAAATTAAAGACGGTTCTTATCTTATAAAAGACGAAGGCAAAACCTGTATATTTCCTTTAACGGAAGAAGAAAAAATAACGGGTGCAATTGTTGCATATAATCCTTTGGATATTTTAAACAAAAATGAAATTGATTATCTTGAACAATTAACCGCACAGGCCTCAATCACGGTAAATAAAGCAAAAGAATATATGAAGGTCTTAAAAAATGCAACGCTTGATGCGCTGACGGGGCTGTACAACAGACACCAGTTCCACGAAAGACTAAATCAGGAAATCTCTAACGCAAAAAGGCAAAAAACAAACCTTTGCTGCATTATGACAGACATTGACTTTTTTAAATCCGTAAACGACACCTATGGGCATGCAATAGGCGATCTTGTTTTAAAAACAACGGCAAAAACAATCAAAAAAGAATTAAGACAATATGACACAGCCTCCCGCTACGGAGGTGAAGAATTTGCAATTCTTCTTCCCAATACCCCGCTTGAAGAAGCAAAAAAAGTTGCAATGAGATTAAGAGAAAAAATTGAAAAGAAAAAAATTAATATATCGGAATATAAAATAAAAGATATAAAAGAAATTTCCGTTACAATTTCAATCGGCGTATCCGAATTTGACCCCAAAATGATGAAAGACCCCGAAGAGCTTTATCAAAAGGCGGACAAAGGGCTTTATATAGCAAAAGAAAGCGGAAGAAACAAAGTTATTGTTTTGGAAAATTAAAAGTAAATTTTAATTAAGAGTCATGACGAATAAATAACAAATAAAAATATTTATGCGCTTTAATATGGTATAGAAGGATAATGCGCATTAAATAATGAGAGTTTCTTCAATAAGCCCGTATAATGTTATAAATTACGGCACAATTAAAAAAGACACAAACAAAAATGAAGCTGCCGCAGCTTTTGGTGTGCAAAATAATCAAAATTTGAATTTATATACATCTAATCCCTTCTCAAGGGATTATTTTTTAGGCGCATATAATCTGTCTTTTAAAGGATATGTCTGTTCGCCGGATGATTTTAAAATTAAACACGCCTTCGGCATAGAATGCCCCTGCTGCGGCAATGTAATGCTTACCAAAAAACAATCAAACGCATTTGCAAAAAGAATTGAAAACGCAACGGGATTTGACCTTCAAAGAGAGCTTACAAAATATTACGGCAATTTCAGGCAAAACGAGCGTGAAATAGCCGATATTTTAATTGAAAGAAGCAAATCAAACCCTGATGCCGACTTATCCGAACTTGTTGAACTTGAAGCACAAAACAGACTTCAATACCTTGAAACGGCGCAAATCGGGATAATCGGCGAAATGCACACCATGGCGGATGAATTATCGGAAGATAAAAAAAATGAGGTTCAGGGGATTTTATCAAGCGAACAAGATTTAATCGAAAATTCCGATGATTTTAAATATTTTAAAAGAAAAGCATTTATTCAAAGAATAGACAGAGCAAGGCAAACCGCAAAAAGAAAAACCGATGCAAAAATAATGGAAGAAATGCTTAAAAAAGCCGAAAGAATGCCCGATTCCGGAAGCAGCAAAGACGCTTTCTTCGTTAAATACGCAAGAAGAAAAAATGAAGATATAGCAAGAAGGCTTGTTTCTCCGTCAATTGCAACAACGGAACATGTTAAGCCGCAATCCAAAAACGGAAAAAATTCAACCAGCAACTATATTCCCTTATGTGCAAAATGCAACTCCGAAAGAGGAAATATGCCCTATAACGACTGGTTTAAAATTCACCCTGAAATGCCTTCCAATCTTCAAAAATTTGTTAATACCATTTATGAAATGATACAAAATCAGGAGTTTTTAGGCTGGGAATTTTACGATACCTATGTTGACGATGTTATTTATGCGGTTCAGCAGGAAACGGGCGGCAAACTGACATTAAAAAACCCGACCTATGAAGAAACAAAACCCGAGTCTGAAGAAACAAAAGAAGAACCGCTTCCCGAAAAGAAACCATTAACGCTTGATGAACAAAGGGATATTTGGCTAAATGAATATGAAACAAGGCTGCATAAAATTGAAGAATTAAGAGAATTAAGAAGCAGATTATTTGCCGATGAAGAATTTCAAAACATAAGAAACTATTGTGCAAATAAAGAAAGAATTCAATCAACAAAACAGGAAAGAAACGCACAGCACAGAAGCTATATGGATGCCCAATCCAGAGTTCGAAGCGCTAAAAAAGCAATTATAAAAGCGGAAAAAGACCAAGAAACAGATACTGATACGCAATTAAAAACAAACGGTTCTAAAAAGACGGGCAAAGACCAAAGAACACAAACCGATACCGCCGAATTGAAAAAAAGATTAAAAGAAGCCCAAATTCAGCTTGCGGAAGAAAAAGAAAAATACAACAATTTAACAAACAAATTAAACGCCCTTCAGGCGATTGAAAGTGAAATCTTGGAAAAAGTTACGACTCCCGATGATATTTCAAACCAAATTCAAAGAATAAAAATAAGAAGAGAACAAATTGTCGGCGAATTAAGAATAGTAGATGATAAATTGCCCGCAGACACGGCAACGGTAAAAGATGTCGGACACCTGATACAGATAGGGTCAAGAAACTCTAAATCAATTCAAAAACTGCAAAACGAAAACAGAGAAATTGAATCTTCAACCGATATGGAAAGTCCTGAAAGTATACGGGCCGTTGAAGAATATGAAGAACTTTCAAGAAAACTTCAAATGATAAAAACGGCGGATATAAGAGCATTCAGAAGAGCGTTTGATTTTGAACAAACTTATCCTGATTTTATTCTTGATATTGCAAGAAAAAATATCAGTTCCCAAATTCAATCCCTTTTGGACAAAAAACCTGCCGCAAGACACCGCAAAAATTCGGATACAATTGCGCAATACGAGCAAAAAGCAGGAAATATAGCAAGAAAAATCGAACTTCAAAAAGAATACAACGACATTGAGCGGCAACTTGATGAACTTCAAAAAAGAAAAGCGGCAATCGTCAAAAAATTCAATAATATAAACATTGAAGATACGATAAATTCACTTCAGCAGGAAGCAGATAAAATTTTAACAAAATATTCGGAAAGTTTTGAAACTTACGGATTTGAATATAACGGAAACGGGCAAAATTAACATTCAAAAGTTAAATTCGGCGCATCTTCATATTCAAATTCATCATCCGCATTGATATCATCCAACGGATAATCTTCGCTAAAGACATTATGCATCATTGCTTCATATGAAAAAGGAGTTTCTTTATTCTCGTCCTGAGCCATTACGGGAATACCCTGAAGATAAGAATTTCCCAAAGTCCCGAACACCGATGTTATATCGCTTGTACATTCTTTAAGTCCGTCTGTCGGATATCCGACTGCAAAAGGCGATTGTTCCTGTGCTAAATTACCTAATTGAAAATCGGGCATAAAATTCTCCTCTTAAAAAATTTCCTCTTATTATATAAAAGTTATTTTTAAGAAAAAAATTGCCTTCTTAATTGAACAAGGTTTTGAATTTATACCCCGATAGATAAAATCTCACCGGTTTTATCCGCTTCAAGACAAACTTTGGGAATTATCCGGATAAAATCTTCTCCGACGGGTTCTTCCAAAAGCTCATCTTTATCCTGTTTTGAATGAAAATTTGAAATTTGTCTTACTTTACCGTTGTCATCAATAAAAGAAACGGAATTATGATAACCGTTATCGGATTCAAATGAGTCAAAACCCAAAATATTTGATGTATTTACAATCGGATAAAAGTTTTTATCGGACGTCTTGTGAATTTTTACAAACCCCTTAAAAGAAGGCTGAACAGAAAAAATTTTCATAAAAAAGATACCTCGCTAAATATTACATATTATTTAACGACGGTAAAAATTTTTATTTACCCGCTATATTATAATATTCACAATTTCGCCTGTCGTATCGGCCTTGTGGCAAATACGGGCAAAAGACCTTTCAAAGTCATATCCTCTCTTTTGAATGCCGTCATATTCGGGATGGAACGATGAAACGGTTTTAATATTGCCGTCAGTACCCGCATAAGTAACGGAATTAAAAAAACTCTCATCCGTTTTTGAAACACTTGAATTGAAGTCTAAAACATTTGATGTGTTTACAAGTTCGGGGTCGTTGCTATCCGCAAAAATTCTTATAAAGCCTTTAAATGACGGCGAAACAGGGTTAATTTGCATAATAAATATCCTTTCTGATGTGAGGCAATATAAATATAATTAACTCATATAAAGATTTATTTTAAATATACCGGCAGCTTTTTATGTAACAAAATGTTACCGTTTTTTTAATATTTGAAATTTGAAAAACAAAAAAATTTTAATTAGTATATAAGAACTATATAAAAGATATATACGAGGATTAAAAATGGAAGCAATTTTAAGCAAAGTTATTCAAGGCGTTGCAATGAATGTAATCGGAAATGTTGTAGAGAACGCTCTTAACCCCGATGACAAGAATGTGCAGGAACAAAACGACAATGACAGATTTGAAACACTGTTCAGCGTAGACGGCGAAGAAGAAAAAGAAGAAAATACAAACCCTTTTGCAAAAGATTATGACTCCGGCGAAGTTTACGGTATGGCGGGACAATTTGTCGGCTATATGGCGGCAGGACCCATAGGCGGTTTACTGGGCGGCTTATTGGGACCGATTTTGGGCAGCGCAATGGATGATATAAAAAGTCAAATTTTTGGCGGTCTGCCGGGATACGATCAGGCACAAGAAGTTATGAATAATATTTCAGGCGGCTTGGTTACAACTCTTATGAGTTCAAAAGGCTTGAGCGCAAATAATAATATTGATATTGCAGACATTTTATCAAATGAAGAAATTATGCAAACTCTTATAAATGAAGATACAATTTCAGCGTTCTTTAATAATCAGCAAAATGCACTTGTAGCTTAAAATAAATTTTATATAATAAAAAAGCGGAGAAAATTTCTCCGCTTTTTATTTTGTTATATGCCAGCCTTTTTATTTTCTAATTTCTTCTTTTCGTGCCGTTTAACTTCTTTTTCTCTTTCGTTATAATCTTCTTCGGTTAAACAATAACCGGCGCCGTTTCCTTCAATCCAAAGGATTTCTTCATTTTCTTCTTTTTTATTTTTAACAACTTCATCATTTTTCATATTTAATATCTCCTGATTAAAATTATTATAGTCGAAATTATCCGAATTTTGTTATTTTTTCAAAAATAAATTTAAAATAACAACAGGTATAATTTTAATAATATTTAAAATATTAGCCCCCATAATCATAGGATTGAAATCCTCTTGAATATCGGTTATAATGTTATCAGACGGTTTCAAAGTCTCCATAGCAATTGAAGCTATGATGTTGTTTGAAATCGTTTTATTTTTGTCTAATCGCTCATATAGCAAGTTGTTTTTAAATACCTCTCTATATGGAAAATCAGGGTCCTTACCATAAACACTGGGGATTAAATTAACATCTATTTTCCCGTGTTCAGGTTTTACGACTGCAATTAAAGGCTTTTTAATCCCATTTTCTTCTTCATAATCATCAAGTACCCCAACGTATGAACCGGGCACGGTTGAAGATTTAAAAATATACAAAGGGTCATCTATTAAATCAGGCAAATTGCGCATTGTTTCTTCTGAAACATTATGTTTATCTGTCGTTGCTTTATCGTAAGTTTTAACAGACATAAACATTTCGGCATCTTGTAAGCCTGCTTTTAACCAAGGGGCAGACGGGTGTTCAACAACTTTTATTCTATCTGCACTTTTTAACTCCCCTTTTAAAATTCTGTCAATTTCTGCATTGTAATTTTCTTTTGTCCATCTGCCTTTTTTATCTTGTTTCTGGTTAGGGTCAAAGTTTTGTACTACCGTCTTTGAATTAAAAACAATATTCGCGCGCTCATAGCGCGGGTTATTCACGATTGCAAGGTGGGTAAATACGCCGTCCAAGAACTCAATATCATACGGGATATTGTTTTCCGTTCCGCCTGCATCGTCTGCAAGTTTCACATCATAAGAACAGGAAACACTCCAGCCTTTATCTGTTATAAGGTTTTAAAAATAAATTCAAAACAGCAACAGGTATAATTTTAATAATATTTAAAATATTAGCCCCCATAATCATAGGGTTGAAACCCGATTAAATATAGGTTATAATGAAATGTCGGCATTGTACAGAGGGTTGTTACTGTTAACAAAAGTCCTAGTATTGTCGGCTATAAGCCTCACTATTTAGAAGCGAGCTGTTGTCATTATTGACATCTTTGGCGATTGCTGAATAGTCGGGCTTATCAATTGCTGATATATTCAGGGCGTTGCGGGTTAAAATCCGTGAAAGTGCAGGAATTATCAGCATTATCCAAAATATCCGTCTTAGTGAGCATGATGTGATTTATCATCTGCGTATCACGGGCGGATATTTTATTGCAAATAATTGTAAAATAACATCTTCAAGGGGAGCGACTACCTGACCGAATTGTCAAGCGGAAATGAAGGCAATAAAAAAGATGACTGATAAAAAACCAATCATCATTTATTAAAATTAGAATCAGAAAGCTATGTTATCTTCAAGGGGAGCGACTACCTGACCGAATTGTCAAGCGGAAATGAAGGCAATAAAAAAGATGACTGATAAAAAAC
>CALUYY010000002.1 GCA_944325155.1 Candidatus Gastranaerophilales bacterium
GCGGGGACGACGGGGATCGAACCCGCGACCTCATGCGTGACAGGCATGCGCTCTAACCAATCTGAGCTACGCCCCCAACACAAACTATCATATATTAAAATTTTAAATTTGCAATAAACTATTTGGCGTATACGCTTACTTGTTTTCTTGTGCGTCTGTGAGGTTCAAATTTCACAACGCCGTCAATAAGAGCAAATAAGGTATCATCGGAGCCGATACCCACGTTGTTGCCTGCGTGGATTTTAGTTCCTCTTTGTCTTACCAGAATATTGCCCGCAAGAACTTCTTCGCCGCCGAATTTTTTAACACCGAGACGCTTGCTTTCGGAATCTCTGCCGTTTTTGGTTGAACCAAGTCCCTTCTTATGTGCCATTATTCTTCTCCTGCTTCATTTGTATCAGATGCAGCTTTTTTTGAAGCTTTTGCATTGATTTTATTAATCATAACTCTTGTAAATTGTTGTCTGTGGCCTTGTTTTTTTCTGTAACCTTTTTTGGGGCGCTGTTTGAAAACGATAATTTTTTTGGCTTTGTCATGTTTTACGATTGTGCCTTCAACGGTTGCAGAGTCAACATAAGGCGTTCCGACTTTTGATTTTTTGCCGTTGACAAGCATAACGATTTTATCAAAGGTAACTTTATCGTTAACGTTGTTATCCAAAAGTTCAATATCAACGTATCTTCCTTCTTCAAGTTTATACTGCTTGCCGCCTGTTTCTACGATAGCATACATTTTGTTTTGTCCTTTCTTTTAAGGGACCGTAGCAAAGAATTTTGCATTTAGACACGGTCAGCCTCTCTTACGATTTATTAATATAATTTGAACATATTTAATTGTCAAATAAAATTTTAAATTCTGCAAACAACAAGGGGCATATCGGAAACCTTTAGTTCATACACGGCTTCCGCTCCAAGCTCCCCGTATCCTTTTAATTTGGCACCGGTTACACATTTTTGATATAAACACGCAACGCCTCCTATTGCTTTAAAATACAAATATCCCGTATTTTTAATCGTTCTCTCCCCTTTTCCTATTGTGGCTAAAACCCCTTTTTTATATAACTCGGGCGCAAATTTATCCATTCTTTTTGAAGTTGTGGGACCGACCGGTCCGATTATTTCCCCTTCTTTTCTGGGGCATGGGCCTGCGTAGAATATAATTGAATTTTTCAATTCAAAGGGAATTTTTTCATTATTTTTAATTGCGTTTACGATTTTTAAATGCGCCATATCTCTTGCGGTATAAA
The DNA here is from genome assembly GCA_944325155.1 of Candidatus Gastranaerophilales bacterium. GTDB lineage: Bacteria > Cyanobacteriota > Vampirovibrionia > Gastranaerophilales > Gastranaerophilaceae > Galligastranaerophilus_A. Next base: position 1,247 of record CALUYY010000002.1, read on the forward strand.
TTGTTCCCGATAAAAGAATGCATTCTCCTTCTTTTAAATTTTTAATTTCTTCAATGTTATCCGTTGAAACCTTTTTATAATTTAAAGGTAATTCAACGTCATCCGGTTCATAATTAATAAAATTATAATTAATTTTATTGTTTTTAATCGTACATTCCATATGTCTTAAACTGTGGCAGTTTATATTTATGCATACAGGCAACGATGCAATATGTGTTTGGGATGAAACTATTTTTGTTTCAATGACGTTTTCTATTTTATACTCAAGCCTTTTACCTTTAAAAAGCGCATATTTTGCATTAATTGCGGCAGTTTCGGCGCATCCGCCCGCACCGATTCCTACTGTCATCGGAGGACAGGCGTTTTCGCCCGCCATAAGCGCCGTTTCTTTTGCAAATTCTAAAATTTCATCCAAGGTGCTTGTCGGGTTCATCATTTTCAACCTTGTCATATTTTCTGCGCCCCCGCCTTTAATTCCGATTAAAATTGAAATTTCATCTCCTTTTTGAAATTTTGTATGGATTATTGAAGGCGTATTTGTATTTGTGTTTGCTCTGTCAAAAACCGCATCTTTAACGACCGATTTTCTGTAAAAATTATCTTTGTAACAGTCCTCAACCGCTTTATTTATGACATCTTCAATAAAATCTCCTTCAAGTTTAATATCCTGCCCGATTTTTATAAAAACAACAACCTGTCCGGTATCCTGGCAGAGGGGTCTTTTTGATTTATATGCAAGGTATGCGTTTTTTAAAATTTCTTTTTTTATTTTTGAATCAAAATTTTTTATTTTCTCGTAATAATTTATATCAAGCCTTGTGTTTGCAAGAATAAGCATATTATAAACGGCTTCATAAATAAGTTTCGTATTCATTTATAAATTCTTTCTTTATTGTTTCAATAATTGTTTCATCGTCTAAATCCGGTTTAATTTGTTTCAATGTTATAATATGGTTTATATCAATTTTTTCATTGAAAATTTTTTCTAAAAGGTTAGTGTCAATATCTTTTAAAATTGAGCCGTGCTGAAGAAAATATCCTTCTTTTCTGAATTGCGCGGAGCCTATAAATTTTTTGCCCTTAAAACAAATATCGGCGCCCGAGCTTATATTCATACAATATTTTTTATCGCCCTTTTTTTCTCCCGCTATTTCAAGCTCAACCCCGAGCTTTTTAAACGCATTTATAAGCGTTTTTGAAATCATCGTATAAGTTTCGATAACACTTTGTTTTTCGGGGATTTTCCCCGCAATTGAATAAGTTATTTCATTATCGTGTAACAGCGCTCTTCCCCCTGTCGGGCGTCTTACGATATCAATTTTTTCGTCTGTTTGAAATTCTTTTTGGTTTCTTCCCAAAGTAACGCATTTTGGCTCCCAGCCGTAAAACCTTAAGAAAAAATCTTTACTTTTATTTTTAATTGCATTATCCAAAATCCAAAGGTCAAGGTCCATATTTTCCTTGCCTTTATATTTTTTATATTCAAAATTACAATTGACTTTCATAAAAAAAATAATATCATGTAATTATGAGGATGATTCAAAAATTAAAAGGCTTGGAGCGTGCCGTTGTTTTCATGCGTTGGGCAACCGACGGGCAATTCGGCAGGCTTAAATATGTCGGCGATGATTTCGTTGAATTTGAAGTTTTGGATACGGATTCAATGGAATATACAGAAACCGTACTTATTAATTCGCAGCTAATCTTGGAAGTCATAGTTTCAGGTTACGAAGTTGCAAGAATTATTGCGGAAATTTCCGTTAATCTTGCTGTCGATGAAAATTAAAGGCATTTAAGGCAAATTGTATAGCAGACGGTATCATCCGTTTTTGTTGTTCTGAGCTTGCCCTTAAGGGCTTTTAGTTTCTTTTTTACAATCTCAAGCCCCATTTTGCTTGAGCACTTTTTTATTTCATTTTTATTATACGGGTTTTTAAAACAAATATTAAAACACCCCTCGATATTTTCGAAAATAATATGTATGCTGCTCCCGTATGGCGTATACTTAACGGCATTTGTTAAAAGGTTCAGTATAATTTGTCTTATCAGATATTTATCCGTTGCAATAATAAGTTCATCCGCTTTATCGGTGCTTATTATTATTCTTAAATTTTTTTCTTCTATTAAAAAATTTAAAATGCCGATTTCTTCTTTTACTATTTTATTTAAGTTTAAAAGTTCAATTTTGGGGCAGTATTTTCCTTTTGACAGGGAATATAAATTCAGCATATTTTCAATATAGTTTAAATTGTGCCTGTTTATTTTATATATTTCATCCAAAAAATCATCTCTCTCGACATTTTTAAGCGCATAATCAATCCCGATAACGGGCGCTTTTATGTCATGGATTATTTCAAAGATAAAATCTTCATTTTTACCGAATGTTCTCATAATTCTTTTTATACCAGCTAATTTTAGCTTTATCATTCACAAGTCGGGTAATTACCTCTCTATTTACATCGGGTTATGGTCTATGTATAATTATTTAAGGGCTTAAGGATACAGTTATGGCATTAATTACAATTGATTACAAGAATGTTTCAAATAAAGTTATTGGCGATGAATTCGGGCTTGATATCGAAAGCGAATTCGGAATTTATGCGCCCAAAATTGAAGACATCATAAAAAATCTTAATTTTAATAAAGATAAACAAGGTGCTTGGCTTCAGTGGATGAATTTGGGATATAACGAAGAAACCCTCTGGTATGTTAAAGAATATGCCGCAATGGTTGAAGGGCGCTTTGATAATGTTCTTGTGCTTGGTATCGGCGGCTCCGCTTTGGGTGCGATTGCTTTTTGCCATGCATTATTGAAACCCCACTGGAATCTTTTATCAAAAGAAGAAAGAAACGGATATCCGAGAATTTTCTTTTTGGATAATATTGACCCCGATGAAATAAACGGGCTTCTTGATATTTTGGATTTAAGAAAAACTCTTGTTAATGTCATCACAAAATCGGGTTCAACGGCGGAAACCATGAGCCAGTTTATGATTATTAAAGACAGAATGCAAAATCTTTTGGGCGATGATTACAGGAAAAATTTCGTTGCAACAACAGATAAACAATCGGGCATTTTAAGACAAATCGCAAACGAAGAAGGATATAAAACATTTGTCGTGCCGGATGATGTGGGCGGCAGATTTTCCGTATTTTCACCCGTCGGGCTTGTTCCGATGGCGCTTGTCGGGCTTGATATCGATGAAATTATGAACGGTATCAAAACAATGGATTTGGCCTTGAAAAATACTGAAATAAATAAAAACATAGCCGCTCAAAACGCTCTTATTCATTATTTGATGGATACGCAAAAAGGGCACTATATAACGGTTATGATGCCTTATTCTTCAAGAATGAAATATGTATCCGACTGGTTTGTCCAGTTGTGGGCGGAATCTTTGGGTAAAGAATTTGACAGAGAAGGAAATAAAGTTAATATAGGTCCCACCCCCATAAAAGCACTGGGTGCCACGGATCAGCATTCGCAAATTCAACTCTATAATGAAGGCAAACACGATAAATTAATTAATTTTATCAGAGTCGATAAGTTTGACACAACTCTTGAAATTCCCAAAATCTTTGATTGTACGGGCGTAAATTATCTGGGCGGAAAAACGGTTAATGAATTAATTAATGCCGAAGCCGATGCAACGGCAGTTGCTCTTGCCGATTTTAAACGTCCCAATTTAACGATACATCTTCCTGAATTAAACGCATATTATCTTGCGCAATTATTTTACATGCTTGAAGTGCAGACGGCAATTGCGGGAGAATTGTATAACATAAACGCATTTAACCAGCCGGGCGTTGAACAGGCAAAAAATTATACATATGCCCTTATGGGACGTCAGGGATATGAAGAATCAAGACATGAACTGGAAGAAAAAATCGGCATAAAAGAAACCGTAAAATAAAAAATGCCAAAGAATTTCTTTGGCATTTTATTTATAAACTTATTTTTTTAAGCGTATAATTTTTGCGGTTGATCTTGAATAACCGCTTCTTCTTTTTTATCGTTTACGGCGGATGCAATCAATGCAAGTCCTGCAACGCCCGCCGTGATTAATGCTGCAATTTTTCCTTTTGATAAACTTTTTGTTCCTGCTTCCTTTATAACCTGAAGCGCCGTTGTTCCCGTTTTTGCAAGTTCGTTTTTGCCTGCCAAAGCAAGTGCCGTTGTTCCGCCTGCATTTTTAATTCCGTTTGTTGCGGTTTTTAATACAAAATTTACCGATTGCGCCGCACTTTTTGTTTGAAGCCCTATGTTTGCCACCATTTGTCTAACCTTCCTCTATTTTTCCGTTACTTATTATTAAACAAATTTTTAAGACAAATATTGCTTAAAATTGAAAAAATTATTTTACAATTCTTTATAAAAGTCTAAATTTCTTCTCCAAAAAGGCACCAGGTTGAAGCCCTGTTTAATTTTACTGCTGCAAAATCGCCGATATTATATCTGTTTGATTCAAAATGAACAACTTTATTATTTCTTAATCTTCCTTCAAGTATTCTTTTGTTGTCTTTAAAATTCTCTTTTTCAATCAAAACTTCAAGAATTTTTCCTTCATATTTTTTATTTGAATTGAATGTAGCTTCCTTTATTGCTTCGTTCAATTCAAAAAGCCTTCTTTTTTTGATGTCATCGGGGATAAATTTATCCGTCATTTTCCCCGCCGGCGTATTTGGTCTCGGGGAATATGCCGCCGTATTTGCGTAATCAAGAGATAATTCTTTTATCATTTTTATCGTATCTTGAAATTCTTCCTCGGTTTCTGACGGAAACCCCGCTATAAAATCCGACGTTACGGTTACGTTTTCTATTTCATTTTGAACTTTTTTAACGATTTTTGAATATTCTTCAACGTTATATCTTCTGTTCATCATTTTTAAAATTCTGTCATTGCCCGATTGCATGGGGATATGAAAGCATTCACAGATTTTTTTGCCGTTTTTTACCGTATTTATTACTTTATCGGTTATATCCGTAGGATATGAGGTTGTAAAACGTATTCTAAAATCACCCTCCAGCTTATCAAGCTCATATAAAACATCGCCAAAATCGGGGCCGTTTTTTAAATCCTTGCCGTAGCTGTCAACGTTTTGCCCGAGAAGTGTTATTTCTTTATACCCTTTTGATAAAATTTCTTTTGCTTCTTTAATAATGTTATCTAAACTTCTGCTTCGCTCTCTTCCTCTTGTATAGGGAACAACACAGTATGTACAGAAATTGTTGCACCCCTCCGTAACGGGAAGCCAGGCGTTAATCCCTTTTGTTCTTATAATTTCAAATTTTTTTTCGCTGACGGGTGTATTTGTAATTGCACAAATTCTTCCCTCTTGTTTTAAAAGTTCGGGCAGCTCGTAAATATTATGAGTGCCGAATACAAGGTCAATATAAGGGAATTTTTTTAAAAGATTTTCTTTTTCCTGCTGTGCAACGCAGCCGCATATGCCAATCTTTATATCTTCGCCAGCTTTTTTTCTTGCGCCCCAGTTTCCCAATTTTGAATAAGCCTTATCTTCTGATAATTTTCTTATGGAGCAGGTGTTTACAATTAAAAAATCAGCGTCATTTTCATCGGCGTCAATGTATCCGAAATGACTCATAATACCTTTTATCCGTTCGGAATCGGATTTATTCATCTGGCAGCCGAGGGTTTCTATATAAAGTTTTTTATTTTTACTTTCCATTTTATACAATTAAATGCGACTTAATTTTCTCAAGTCTTTCAATTCTTTCTTTCAGAGCACCCGTCGGTTTATAGTAAGGTTCAACGGTCATAATTTTTGCCGCAATATTCGGATAGAAATAAATAAATCTTAATTCGCTCTTTGTTAACGGTTTTTGAGTATGTACGTTTGCATATCTTACAAGTTCAAGAATGTTTCTTGCTTCTTCTTCGTCCTTAAATTCAAGTTCAAGGTTTTGATAAACGTTTCTGAAACCTTTAATGCCTGAGTATTCTCCGACCGTTATCATTCTTCCCGTTTCAATTATCTCGGGTTCGCCTTTTCCCAATTCTTCATAATCATATAATTCATAATTTCTTCTGTCCTTTAAGGCGCCGTCGGCATGGATTCCCGATTCATGAGCAAAAGCATTATCGCCTACCGCCACCTGGTTAATGGGAATGGGTACGCCGAATGCGTATGCCGTATATTTTGCAAGTTTCCAAGCTTTTGAAATATCTATTTGAGGGTCGATTTTATATTTACCTTCAAAACCGCTTGATTTTAAAATTGCTAAAATACAAGATACCAAATCCGCATTCCCGGCTCTTTCACCCATGCCGTTAATAGCGGTATTTATCCAAGCGTTAACACCGGCATCGATTGCCGCTTTTGCACCCATAACGGAACATGCAACCGCCATCCCCAAATCATTATGGAAGTGCATTTCTATATCCATGCCCGTTTCTTTTGCAATTGTATAAATTCTGTCGTATGCGGTTTTCGGGTCATCGTAGCCTAAAGTGTCGCAGTATCTGAATCTTTGTGCACCGTATCTTTTACATTCGCCCGCATACTTAATCAAATATGATAAATCGGCTCTTGAAGCGTCCTCCGCATTAACGCCGATTCCCGTGGCATTATATTTAACCGCTTCATTTATTGATTCCAGGGTTTGAGCAAGAATATCGTCTTTTGTTTTCTTGCCGCCGTATTTCCCGTTTATCATTTGGTCTGAAGTTGATTGAGAAAGGTTAATATTTTTTAATTTCGGAACATTTGTAAAAGCAATTCTTACATCCGAAGCCAACGCCCTTGTCCAGCCCGACAAAATTGTCTTATCGATTGCACCCCTTTCAACAAGTTCAAGGTTGCCGTTTAAATAGTTAATTTCATGGTCGGTTGTCGGAAACCCGAATTCCGATTGTGTTATTCCCATGTCATTTAACATTATGTTAATTATTGTTTTTTCTAATTTAGCTAAGCCTAATCTGGACGTTTGAACGCCGTCTCTGTTTGTAACATCTACGAATTTAATGTAATTTTCAGTCATGTTGCACCCTTACTTCAGATATCCATAACCTATATATTACCATCTAAAAAAATACTGGCAATTTTTTTTGGTTTGATATAGAATGAGTCATGTGATTTGATAAAGTGGCATGATTTTTTCATGCGGAAGGATAAAATGTCTACTGTCTCGAAAATTTCATTCGGTGAGTCGTCATTTAATAAAAACAATCTATCCGAGCGACATCGAAAGCGACCTATCCTAAGCAGAATATCCCGAATGTCTGATGAGGAAATTATAGGCGCAAGCGTGAAAAACGCTAACAAGGAAATGGAACAATCAACAGCTGTGAGTGTCTTGAAAAACGGACCTTTAATGTTTGTAGCAGCAATGCTGGTGGTGTACGGCGCATTAACAAAAGGAAAATTATCTTCAAAGGTGGCTTCCGCAGCTCAAACATTCGGTGTTTTAGCGGGTGCTTATGCTCTTTCTAAACCGTTTAATTCACTTGAAGAAAGAATTGAAAATAAATCCGGTAAAGCTAAAAAGTTTAATAATGAACATCCCTTTGTTTCAACAGCATTAAGCGCTGCCGCATTTGTCGGCGTTGCCGCTCTTGCGCTTAAAGGCGGCAAGGCTGCCGCAGGCAAACTTGCCGATAATTTCAGACCGGCTGCTGACGAATTAAAGGAAAAGCTTATTAAAACGGCAAATAATATAGATAAATCCAAATTGGGAAAATTAACCGATAAAGTTTCCGGAGCTGCCCGTGATTTTGCATCGAAACATCCTTCGCTTGCCAAAGCGGCGGGTGCCATGGCAACCGTGCTTCCAGTTATGGGATTTATGGGCGGAACACTTGCTCTTGCAAATAAAGCCGTTGATGACAGAGATGAAAAAGCTGCTTCAAATATTAATAAATTATTATTAATGAGAGAATTTGCAAAAGCGGCGCTTGACGATAAAGAAGACGATTCTTTTAAATCGGATAAAATTGATGAAGATGCGGAAGATTAGTTAAATTAATATCAAAAAATTATAATTAAAAAAATTCCCGTCTTTATAAGGCGGGAATTATAATATTGAATTGAATATTTTCTATCCTATTCCCTCTCTTTAAGTACGTTTGCCCAATGTTTCAATGATTCCGATAATTCACGGTTTTCATTAGAGAAATTGGGGTTTCTCAGTCTGTTTGCTTCCCAGATTACATCAGGCAGGTTAACCGCATCATAATCTTGAAGTTTTTTGTGGTAATCATTGTTAAAGTCGGGAGTCATTCTTAATGACCAGTTTTGATCACCCGTTGTTCCCGGCTGATTGTATCTTTCTTTTATGCCGAATAAATCGGTCCAGAAAATTTGAATATTTTTAGCCCCCGAGGCAAAAAGTTCAATGAATTTTTTTCTTCTTTCAAATTTATCGGGATAACGTTCTTTTGCGCTTGCGGTGTCGTGGTTTGCAATCATTGCCGCATTATTTTTAGGTGCTTTCCAGGTTTCATCGCCGTTTTTCCATTGCGTTACCGTAATTCCGCCGATTTTTAAATCCTGAAGCATTTGTGCGCTGTTTCCCGGCATATAACCTAAATCTTCCGCTATGATTGCGCTTTCATCAAGCCCGGCTGCTTTTGAAGCGGGAAGAATAATTTTCTTTAAAATTCTGTCGCAGTTGTGTCCGTTTTTGCCTTTATAGATTTCCGAATATAATCTTCCTTCTCTTCCGCCGTTTTCGGTATAAACATACGGGTCAATAAGACCTACGATATGATCGATTCTGACTCCGCCTTTGTTTTCTTCAAAAACTCTTTCGTATTTATCATATAAGAATTTGCCCGCTTCGCCCAATTGATTTGTTCTGTTATCGCTGCTAAACAATTTATTCGGGTCAAGCACAAAAAATCCCCATCTTTGAGGTTCATTATTCCAGGGCTCCTTACATCCCATTCTTAAATCCTTTAAGAATAAATGTTTATTTCCCCAAACTTCAGCATCCGAGAAAGCAACGGGGATATCCGCAATCGGCTTAATGCCTTTTTCCGTTAATTTCTGGTTGCCGACATCAAGAGCTTTTTTTGCAAGCATTTGCGAGAATAAGAACGAATCGATTTCGTCTTTATGAACGGTTCTTAAATGGCTTAGCCTTGCTTCTTTTTGTTTTTGTTCGTGGTAGCTTGATGAAGAATCAAAAAGGTTTTTATCCGTATCGACATCCCAATCCGATGTATCGCATCCGTATGATTCAAGCCCCCAATTCGGCCAGTAATCGTTATTATATTTATCGGTTAAAATACTGTAGAGTGCATTTTTTTCCTGTTCTCTTCCGTGGATTTGCTTGAACGCTTTAAAATCTTTTGTTAATGTTTCGATTCCGTGTCTTTCATCGCTTTCAAGATCGTCTAAATTTTCGGATTTATATTTGAAAGTTTGATATGCTTCATCGAGTGCGGTTTTATTTGTATTAACCGCATAAGTAAAATCGGATTTATTTTGCCCGCGTCTGGGGTTATTGTTTACGGTTGATTCATAAGTATCTCTGCTTAAAATTCTGCCGTATTCGGGCGTTGTTAATTTTTCAAGGTCAATAATTAAAGTGTTGTACGCACTTGAATTTGAAGCATACGGGGAAGCGTCCGTTCTTTTTCTTAAGCCCGAAGGTTCCTGCTGCCACTTTGTAAAGCCCCATTCCTGAAGAAAAGGAAACAGCATTTTTTCCGAGCTTTTTGAATAAGGAACGCCGATACCCACATCTTTTGAATATTCGGAAGGCGAACAATTGGTGGGTAAAATAATACCTAAATTTTTATCAAGTGTTTTAAGCCCGTCTTGAATGGCTTTTGTACAATGGGGTTTTTCATCTTCTCTCAGTTTTCTTTGGAACGAAGGCGAGTATGCGCCGTAATTGTTTATTGAGTTAACTTTCAAAATCGACACTCCTTATATTATATATATGAACCTAACAAACTTTTTTCATGCTACTCAAATAAAACACAAAAATAAATTTTTTGCACAAACATATAAAATGTTAAAATAAATATTAAGAAATGTTAAAATCTAATTTCAAATATATCCTAATAGTTACACAAATTTAAAAAAACAATTGCATTTTTTATGTTAAGTAATGTGAACAACGTAGGACAAACTTTAAAAAAAATGATAATATAAATACATAAAGTGTTCTTTTTACCCCTTAGGGTAATGCAGGAAATAGAGATAATGACTCAGATATGAAGTTTCATTAAGCATAACAACTTAGAAAAGTAAATTTTTGAAGACTAATTTTTTTAATATATATAGTGAAGTGTATTTTTATTAAATAGTGTCATTTGTTGACCAAAAGTGTGAAATTGTTATTTGGAGGAATCTGATTATATGACAATTAGTGTGAACAACCGCAAAAAACAGGCAAAAAAATCTTTTGAAGAATTAATTAAAGATCTTCAAACTTCTAATTCCGAAAAAGTTCGTTATAATGCCGCAAGAGTTCTCGGTGAAATGGGCGATTTTAATGCCGTTAAACCGTTAATCGACGTTTTAAAATACGATAAAAACGGCTCAGTTCGTTTATATGCCGCAAGAGCATTGGGCGAATTAGGCGATACGAATGCAACCGTTCCTTTAATTGAATCATTAAGAGAAGACAGAAACGTTGACGTCAGAGTTCGTGCCGCAAGGGCATTGGGACGTCTCGGCGGCGCAATTGTCGTTGAACCCCTTGTTGAAGCTCTTAATGACGAAAACCCGCAGGTTTGCATAACGGCAACCGATGCTTTAATTGAAATCGGCGATGTTGCAACGGACGCTTTGATTGAATCCTTAGACCATGAAAAAGTTAACGTAAGATGCGACGCAACAAGAGCATTGGGTGAAATCGGCAACAAAAAAGCCGTTGATAAAATTATAAAAATGTTAAAAGACGAATGGGTTAACGTTCGTATCTATGCGGTTACTTCATTAGGCAAATTGGGCGACACAAAAGCCGTTCCCGCATTAATTGAAGTAATGGAAAATAAACAGGAAAACGATCTGGTAAGAGCAGGCGCAGCTGCAGCTTTGGGTGTTTTAAGAGATCAAAGAGCTCTTCTTCCTTTAAGAAAATTAATTATTGAAGCTGAAGAATTGGGCGAACTTGAAGACACCGCATTAAAATCATTCAAAAAAATAATGGCTGCAAATTGGGAATCAATTCCGGGTGCTGCTCCCGTTAAAAAACCGGCGCTTTTCTAAATAAATCGCACCCTAAGTTATTCAAATAAAAAAAGCCCCTTAATTTTAAGGGGCTTTTAATTTATCTATATTTTTTCTTCTCTTGCCTGAACACCGGTTGTCAGGTCTTTTACGGTATAATATCCGCCTTTTATCTCGTCTTCACCTATTATGACCGCCTTATTTGCAATTTTCGAAGCTTTTTCAAGCTGTTTTGCAAATTTTCTTTTTTGCATGTCAAATTCTGCGCTGAAGCCTTTTTTTCTTAATTCAAATACGGTTTTTAGCGCAATATCGGGCATTGTTGAAACTACAAAATAATCAAGCTTTTTATCTTCAATTTTATTTATTAAGCTGCATAATCTTTCAACTCCCAATGCAAAGCCGACGGCCGGTGTCGGTTTCCCGCCGAGCATTTCAACAAGCCCGTCGTATCTTCCGCCTCCGAGTATCGCATTTTGTGAGCCCAGCGAATTACTTTTAACTTCAAAAACCGTTCTTGTATAATAATCAAGCCCTCTTACAAGCATTTTATCAATTTCATATTTAATATTTATTTCATTTAAATAATTTTTTAATTCTTCAAAATGGTTTTTGCATTCATCACATATAAAATCTTTTAAAATAACTTCTTTTATTTCTTCTTTTTCAAAAATAATCTTGCATTCTTCGTTTTTGCAATCAAGCATTCTTAAAGGATTTTTCTCGAACCTTACTTTGCAATCATCGCAAAGCTTATCTAAATACGGCTTCAGGGCATTTTTAATTTCTTCTTTATATTTATTCCTGCAATTGGGGCATCCCAAAGAATTTAAACTTACCGTTAAATCATATAATCCCATTGCTTTTAAAAATTCGGTTGCAATCATAATAACTTCCGCATCCGCCGCCGGCTCTTTTATACCGAAAAGTTCAAGCCCTATCTGGTGAAATTGCCTTTGGCGCCCTGCCTGCGGTCTTTCATATCGAAACATCGGTCCCATATACCATAATTTAACGGGCGGAGAGAGCCTCTCCATGCCGTGTTCTATATAGCTTCTGACGACTCCTGCAGTGTTTTCGGGGCGGAGAGTTATAGAATTTTCATTATTTCCGACGGAAAATGTATACATTTCTTTGTTTACGATGTCCGTTGAATCTCCTACCCCTCTTTTAAAAAGTTCCGTTGCTTCAAAAACCGGGGTTCTTATTTCTTTATAATTTGCCCTTTGAAATAATTCTTGGGCTTTTTTTTGTATATCCTGCCATGTCAAAATTTCATCGGGCAGTATATCTTTTGTTCCTCTTTGTGCTTTTATCATTTTTTTGTTCCTTGTTTTCTTAAATATTCTTCAATAAATCCGTCAATGCCGCCGTCCATGACCATATCGACATTGCCCGCCTCATAACCCGTTCTGTGGTCTTTTACCATTTTATAAGGATGAAAAACGTATGAACGGATTTGCGAGCCGAAATTTATATCGACATTTTCGCCTTTAAGGTCCGATAATTTTTTTTCGTGTTCAAGCTTTTTAATTAAAAGCAGTTTTGAAGCAAGCATTTGCATTGCGGTTTCCCGGTTTTGCAATTGCGACCTTTCCTGCTGGCATTTAACGACAATTCCCGTCGGTTTATGATAAATTCTGACCGCCGTTTCAACTTTGTTTACGTTTTGACCGCCTGCCCCGCCGGAGCGCATGGTTTCAATTTCAATTTCATCGCTCGGGATTTCTATTTTATTTTCAAAATCTTCTATAACGGGTGTTACTTCAATGCTTGCAAAACTTGTCTGCCTTTTTCCGTTTGCGTTAAAAGGTGAAATTCTAACCAGCCTGTGCACGCCTTTTTCCGCTTTTAAATATCCGTATGCCCACTTGCCTTCAACTTTAATAGTGGCGGATTTAATTCCCGCTTCTTCGCCGTCCGATTTGTCAAGCAGTTCCGTTTTATATTTTTTATTATCCGCCCACCTCAGATACATTCTTAAAAGCATATTTGCCCAATCCTGAGCGTCTGTTCCGCCCGCACCCGCATTCACGGTTAAAATTGCGTCATTTGAATCATATTCATCGGATAACATTTGCTCTAAATCAAATTTATCTAAAAATTCCTCAAGATTTTTTATATTATTCAGGGCCTCATTTATTAAATCATCATCGTTAATTTCAAGTGCCGTTTTAATGTCATCAAACAATACTTTATTTTTATTAAAGTCATCAATCGTGTTTTTAATTTCTTTTTGTTCTTTTAAAATTTTTGTTGCCTGATCGGGGTTATTCCAGACATTTTCTTCTTTTGTTTTTTTATCGAGTTCAATAAGTTTTTTATTCAATGAATCTATGTCAAAGACACCTCGCATAAGAATTAAAGCGGGGCGTAATTTCCGTTATTTTTTGTTTCAATTGTTCCGAATTTGTTTCCATATTTGAATTTTACTATAAAATTTTTTTAAGATAAAATATAAAAGTTAAAGCTTGAAAATTAAAGGTTTTTTTATGGAATTTATTAAAAAAGCAATAAGGGATGTTCCCGATTTTCCCAAAAAAGGTATTTTATTCAGAGATATTACAACCGCAATCAAAGATCCTTTTGTTATGAAAAAGATGATTGATTGCATTGTTGAAGAATTTAAGGATGATAAGATTGATTACGTTGCGGGGATTGAATCAAGAGGTTTTATCTTCGGCATGCCCGTTGCTTATGCTCTTAACTGCGGTTTTGTTCCGATAAGAAAACCCAATAAACTTCCTTGCGAAACATACAGCGTCGAATATGAACTTGAATACGGAAAAGACAGAATTGAAATGCATAAAGACGCAATAGAAAAAGGAAAAAGAGTTCTTGTAATTGATGATCTTCTTGCAACGGGCGGAACGGCCGCCGCCGCATGCGAGCTTGTTAAAAAAGCGGGCGTTCTTGCGGGCGTTGCATTTGTCATTGAACTGTCTGATTTAAAGGGAAGGCAAAAGCTTCCCAAAGATGTTAAGATTTTAACCTTAGCTGAGTATTAATACATTTTTGGTGATATAATTTTAAAATGAACAATAAAAAAGGCAGGCTTTTTGTCGTAACGGGTCCTTCAGGTGTCGGCAAAGGGACTATATTAACTAAATTTTTTGAAAATAACAAAAACGATGTTTGTTATTCGGTTTCTATGACGACAAGAAAACCCCGCCCCGTTGAATTAAACGGTGTTCATTATTTTTTTGTGGATGAAGATACATTCAAAAAGGCAATTGAAAATGATGAATTTTTGGAATGGGCAAATTATTCGGGGAACTATTACGGAACAAACAAAAATTTTGTTCTTGAAAAATTAAACAACGGCATCAATGTTATTTTGGAAATTGAAACAAACGGCGCAAAAAAAGTAATGGAAAAATTTCCCGATTGTATCAGTATCTTTTTTGCACCTCCGTCTTTAGAAGAACTTGAACACAGATTAAGAGGAAGAAACACCGAAGACGAAGAATCGATTAAAAAAAGGCTTGAGGTTGTAAAATCCGAACTTATGATGATTGATAAATATAAATACAGTATTATAAATGACGAAGTTGAAAATGCCCTAAACAAGCTTCAGGCTGTTTATGATTTTGAAACGGGAAATAAAAATGAGTAATGTTCTTATAGGAATAACAGGTTCAATTGCCGCATATAAAGCTTGCGAGCTTATAAGATTTTATAAAAAGCAAAACGATGATGTTAAAGTTGTTTTAACGCCTTCTTCCCTTCTTTTTATCGGCGAAAAAACCCTTGAAACCTTAACCGGTAATCCCGTTTATTATGATATGTTTAAAAAAGCCGATGAAACAAAACATATAAGCCTTGCAGACTGGGCTGATATTTTTGTTATTGCGCCTGTTAGCGCAAATTCAATTTCAAAAATCGCAGCGGGAATTGCCGATAACCTTTTAACTTCAATTGCCTGCGCTTATCTTGGCAAAAATAAACCCTTTTTTATGGCGCCTGCCATGAATGAGGGGATGTGGAACAATGTTTTTATACAAGAAAACATTGAAAGATTAAAAAAAGCCGGTGTTAAAATAATAAACCCCGTATCCGGGCATCTTGCATGCGGATATGACGGTGTCGGCAAAATGGAAGAACCTTTAAAAATTTTTGAATTCATAAAAGATAATTTAAGGGTTAAAAAAAATAAAAAAATAATCGTAACATCCGGAGGAACAAGAGAATATATTGACCCCATCAGGTTTATCACAAACGCTTCATCGGGTAAAATGGGTAATTCTCTTGCGGATTGTGCTTATAATATGGGATATGACGTTTGTTTAATAACTACGATTGATGTTAAAAAACCCTATAAAACAATTTTTGTACAAACCGCGCTTGAAATGCAAAATGCGCTTGGTGAAGAATTTAAGGATGCCGATTATTTAATTATGGCATCAGCCGTTTCCGATTTTAAAATAAATAATTATAAAGACCAAAAAATTTCAAAATCAGATATTAATAATGGTTTATATACGATTGAACTTAGTTTAAATCCTGATATACTAAAGAATATAGGGCAGATAAAAAAAGAAAACCAAAAAATAATCGGCTTTTCTTTGACAACGGAAAATACGATTGAAATTGCAAAAAAGAAACTGAAAGAAAAAAATTTGGATTTTATCGTTGCAAATGAAGCTAAAACCGCCCTTAATAAAGACACGAACGAAGTTTGGGTTATTGATAAAAACGAAAAAATAACAAAAATTGATAATGCCGATAAAAAAATAATTGCAAAATCAATTCTGGAGATTGTTTTATGATAAAAACAGAAGATATTATCTCAAAAATAGAAAAATATGCTTCTCTTGATTTAATGGAGCCGTGGGATAATTCGGGCTGGCAGATTAATTTGTGCCACGATTATACAAATAAGGTTCTGGTTGCGCTTTCTTTGACCAAAGAAAGTCTGGAGCAGGCAATTACAAACGACTGCGATTTAATTATAACCCACCACCCCTTAATTTTTGACAGATTAAACGCAATAGACGACTCGGTTATAATTGAAGCAATAAGACACAATATAAGCGTTTATTCGGCACACACAAACCTTGATAAAACTTACGGTTCCACAACCGATGCTTTTGCCGGCGTTTTGGGGCTGAAAAATTTAATCACGGTTGACGATTATATTAAAATTTCCCATCTTAAAGATGAAATTGCGCTTGAAGATTTTTTGGACAACGTTAAACTGGCGCTCGGTACGGAAAGAATTAAATTAATTAACCCCTCGGGCGTTACAACCGTTAAAAACATTGCACTGTGCGCAGGCGCAGGCGGAAGCTATATTAAGAAATTAAGAGAATATGATATTGACCTGTACTTAACGGGCGACATAAAATTTCATTCGGCATTGGAAGTAAGAAATTTTGCCGCAGCCGATGTCGGGCATTTTGATTCCGAGATTCCCGTTTTGCCTTTAATTCAGGGGCTGATTGCAAAAACGGGCGTTGAAGTCATTATTGCAAATGAACATGTGCCCTGGGTATATATTTAGTTTGGAGTGAATTTTGACAATCAGATTTTTAACCTCGGGCGAATCGCACGGAAAATGTTTAAACGCTATAATTGAAGGAATCGGATACGGTTATGAGCTTGATTTTGAATTTATAAATAATGAGCTTAAAAACCGCCAAAAAGGCTACGGGCGCGGCGGAAGAATGCAGATTGAAACCGATACGGTTGAATTTAAATCGGGAGTCAGGTTTTCCAAGACGACGGGTTCACCCATATGTATAGAAATTAAAAATAAAGACTTTGAAAATTGGATAATTCCGATGAGCAGTTCAAAGTTTGATTTTAACACAATGGATGAAGCTCAAAAAAATGAAATTTTATCTAAAATAGAAGAAAAGAAAATTACAAAGCTCCGCCCCGGGCATGCGGATTATGCGGGGTCTGTTAAATTCGGCGCTTGTGATATAAGAGATATTTTGGAAAGATCATCCGCAAGAGAAACGGCAACAAGAGTTGCGGTGGGTGCTATCTGCCAAAATATTCTTTTAAATTTCGGAATAAAAGGTTCATTTGAAGTTGTTTCAATAAACGGAATAACGGGCGATGATAATATAAAAAATGAAATTGACCGTGCCAAAAAAGAAGGCGTTAGCCTCGGGGGCGTTATAAGAATTGTATATAAAAATCTTCCCGTAGGTCTCGGCAGTTTTGTTCACTGGGATAAACGCTTAGACGGGCTTTTGGCTCAAAGTTTAATGAGCATTCCCGCCGTAAAATCCGTAGAAATCGGCTTGGGAAAAGAATGTGCATTTTATGAAGGCGACAAGGTCCATGATGAAATGTTTGTTCAAAACGGAAAAATAACAAGAAAAACAAATAATGCAGGCGGCATAGAAGGCGGAATGACAAACGGCGAAGATATAATTTTGACGATTGCAATGAAACCCATCCCCACAATGAATAAAGCGCTTAATTCGGTTGATATTTTAAATATGACCGAAACCAAGGCTCATTTTGAAAGGGCTGATACCTGCGCCGTTGAAGCGTGCGGAACTGTTGCCTTAAATATGGCTGCAATTACGATTTTAAACGCATTTTTTGAAAAATTCGGCGGAGACAGCTATATTGAAACAAAAAGAAACTATGAACAAAGAAATAAATAATTCAATTATTCTGACGGGAATGCCGGGGTCGGGGAAAAGCACGATTGCAAAAGAGCTTTCAATAAAAACCGGACTGGATTTAATTGATCTTGATTTATTAATTGAAGAGAATGAAAATAAAAAAATAACCGAAATTTTTAAAAATTTCGGCGAACAATATTTTAGAAATCTTGAAACAAATTATATAAAATCACTGATAAATAAAAATAATTTTATTCTATCAACCGGGGGCGGCACCGTCATTAAAGAAGAAAACATTGTTCTTTTAAAATCAATCGGCAAGGTTTTTTATCTTGATGTTACACCCGATATAATATATGAAAGAATAAAAGGCGATAAATCACGCCCTTTGTTGAATTGTGAAAATCCTGCCGAAAAATTGAATTTTTTATATAATTCAAGAATTAACAGTTATAAAAAAGCGGATTATATAATTAATGCCAATAAAAGTACGGATAAAATAACGGATGAGATAATTAAAATATATGAAAAAAATAAATGTTAACTTAAAAGATAATAATTATGAAATTATAATAAATAAAGGCTTTTTTTCCGATTTGGACAAATATTTTCCTTCTTCAAGAAGATATTTTTTAATTACAAACGATAACCTTAAAAAGCTTTTTCCCGATTTTATAAATCTTTTTGAAAATAAAATAATTATAAAAGACGGCGAAGAACATAAAAATTTTGAAACTTACGAATTTGTTATTGAAGAGCTTTTAAAATTAAAAATTGAAAGAAAAGATTGTATAGTTGCTTTTGGCGGCGGCGTTACGGGTGATATTGCGGGGTTTGCCGCCGCAACGGTTTTAAGAGGGGTAAAACTTATCCAAATTCCGACCACCCTTCTTGCACAGGTTGATTCATCCGTCGGCGGAAAAACGGGAATTAATACAAAACAGGGAAAAAATCTTTTAGGAGCTTTTTATCAGCCCGAAAAAGTTTTAATAGATACCGATATTTTATCATTTTTGCCCGATAAACAAATAAAAACGGGGCTTGGGGAAATCGTTAAATATGCTTTTATTGAAAAAAACTGCACCGATATTGTTGAATTTTATTTATATGATTATCTAAACAAAATCGATAAATTCGACCTTTTAAACCGCATTGATGAAATTGTATACAAATGCTGTAATATTAAAGCTTCCGTTGTTTCAATCGATGAAAAAGAAGCGGGCTTAAGAGCGGTTTTAAATTTCGGGCACACTTTTGCCCATGCAATTGAAACAATTACAAATTACAATAAATTTACCCACGGCGAAGCGGTCAGTCTGGGTATGAAATATGCTTTTAATTTATCCCTTAATTTGGGGCTGATTAATAATGAATATTTTAATTCCGCAGTTTCACTTATAAATAAATTTGACCTTATATCAAATGAAGATTTTAACTTTGATAAAGATGAATTTATAAATATAATGAAACAGGATAAAAAAGTTTTAAATTCAAAAATAAGACTCGTGCTTCCCGTATCAAAAGGAAAAGTTAAAATTTTTGATGATATAAGTAAACGGGAAATTGAAAAAGTTCTCTAGGCGCTTTCCGCTTTTTGCATTCTTGCAAGCCTTTGATATTCTTTTGATTTAACCATAAGCGCATATGACTTTTGTTTGTTTCCTTTTTTATCCATTAACATGGCAGCTTCCATATAATTTTTTGCCAGAGTGTCATAGTCATCTTGCATAAATTCATTTTGTGCTAACGAGCTGTACACCTGAAGCGCTCTTGTATCATCGCCTACATATTTATAATTATCCGCCGCTTCAAGATACGTATTTGCAATTGTTCTTGAATTGTTTGTTTCTCTTGCCGATTCCATCGCAAGTTCGGAAAAACTGATTAAGCCGTCTTTATCAAATCTTTCCGCAAACATTGATGCGATATATCTTAAGGCTCTCGTTTTCCCCATTGGGTTATTTGCTTCTTCGCTTGATTCGATTGCAAGAGAATATTGATCCATTGCTGGTTCAAATTGAACGTAATCATCGTAAATGTTGCCCATTTTAATGTGTGCCTGCGCTCTTAAGTTTCCGTCTTTTGCTTTTGTTGCTTTATGATATTCAATCAGTGCAAGTTCGGCGTAATCATAGCTGTCAAAAACTCTTGCTCTTTCATAATAAATTGCGGATTTTAAATTTGTGTTATCGCTGTTTTGAACAAGTTCAAGCGCCCTGTCATACATTCTTAAAGTTTCATAAACGTCTCCTTCGTTATCAAGGTTCATTTTGCCTTCAATTAAAAGCTCTTTTGCAATTTCTTCTTCTTTTGTTCTTGCGGCATATTGCCCTTTGTTTTCGGGTATTTGGGGCGGTTCTTCTGCTTGCTCTTCAGATAGGCCTTCCGCTTCTAGGGGCATAATATCTGCCTCTTTAACGTCGTCTAAAGCGGGCTCAAATTCTTCGTCAGGGGTTTCCATGCCTTCGGGAGTTTCTTCAAATGTTTGAATATAGGGGTTATCGTTAATTGTATAATTATATTCTTCATTAACCGGCTGTTTTTCTTCGGTTCCGGCGCTTGTAAATTCAACCGTATCTTCATTTAAGGGTTTTAGACCCCCTTTATGTTCAAGAGGCTTTGTTTGTGCTTTATCGGGAATTTTAACTCTGAAATCTTCGTTTATTTCGTTGGGGTCCGCTTTTAAATTTACTTTTTGTTGAAAAAGTGCATCAACCCATTTAATTACAACGCTTGAAGGTTTTTTTAAGCTGTCTTGAATATATTTATCGGTTATTCTTGCAGCGTTTCTTAAATTTGATAAAATAATTTCTCTTGAAGGGTCGTCTTTTTTTGATTCTTTTTCAACAAGTCCCAGATACGCTTCAACATCTTCAACAACATTTTCGGGAGAATTAATGGCTGCTATTGTGCTTCTGAAGTCCTGCAAAACCTGTGAAATATTAACCTGATTTTTTGTATAATCTATTGCAACCTTGTTACCGTTGGGAAATCTTTTTTGGGAGCCTTCGGAATCCGGGTTAATTGCTCTTTGATTGTTCTGTTCATCCGCATTAATTGCAGCATTTTTTTCCTTGTTTCCAAGGTATCTTGTATAGTGAATATTTACAGGATTTACCAAATTATAATTATACAATTTTTACATCCTTTAATTTAGGCAATTTTTTAACCTAATCTCCCTACATTCAAGTATAGGTTAATTTTCACCTTTTTTATTCATTCAAACGACCTATTTTTAGACTTTCTTTTAACATATTTAATGATTTTTACCGTAAAATCAAATATCAGTCTTAAATAATTGTCATGAACTTTATTTTTGTTTTTTTAATTTTAATATCTTTTATTGTTGCGATTTATCGGGGCAGACTTGATGAAACGGTTAATGCGATGTTTGAATCATCAATTCTTGCGGTTAAAGTGTCAATTTCTTTAATAGGTGTTATGGCCCTTTGGCTCGGGTTTATAAAAATTGCCCAAAAATCGGGGCTTATTGAACTATTCTCTAAATTTGTATCGCCTGTTTTAAAAATAATTTTTAACGAGCTTCCGAAAAATTCTCCCGCTTTTTCAAATATTGCGCTTAATATTTCAGCTAATGCTCTCGGATTATCAAATGCTGCAACTCCTTTTGGAATTAAAGCAATGAAGGATTTAAAACTTGAATCAAATAAAAAAGATACGGCAACAAATTCAATGTGTATGTTTCTTGCAATGAATACATCCGGATTTCAATTGGTGCCTGCAACCGTTATTGCTATTCTTGCTTCCTGCGGTGCGGATAATCCGACTGAAATTATAATCCCCGCTTTTATTGTTACAAGCACTACATTCATTTTTGCAATAATTCTTGCTAAAATTTTTGCAAAATTTTGGAAGGAGGTATAAATTTTGAGAGAAATTTTAAACTTAATCTCGCTTTTTATCATTCCTTTTATTGTTTCCGTTATTTTAATCCACGGAATTATAAAAAAAGTTCCCTGCTACAATGTTTTTGTTGAAGGTGCAAAAGAAGGGCTTTTTGTTGCCATAAAAATTCTTCCCTATCTTGTTGCCATAATGATATCAATTGCAATGTTCAGAGCATCAGGTTCAATTGAGTTGATTCAAAATTTATTTAAAGCCCCTCTTGAATATTTTAAAATTCCCGTTGAAACTATTCCCCTGATGATTACAAGGTCATTGTCCGGAAGTGCAACATTGGGGATTTTATCCGATATTGTAAATCAAACGGGTGTTGAATCGTATGCTTCAAAATTATCCGCAATAATAGTCGGAAGCTCTGAAACAACTCTTTATGTTCTTGCCGTTTATTTCGGCGCAGTCGGTATTAAAAATATAAGATATGCTCTTATCGTAGGGCTGTCGGCTGATTTATTCGGTATTATTTTTGCCGTTTTTATTGCTTCTTATTTTTTCGGTTAATAAATACCTTCTTCTTCGCCAAAGTATTCATCTTCATCAATTTTAATCAAATAATCTTCAAATGCGCTTCCGTCAAGATTATTGTCTCTTATGGGAATTTTTTCAACCATTTCATTTGAACTTTTGGTCGGCTTTGTGGTTTTTTTAAATATTTTGCCCGATATGATATCTTTCATAACCTGAGCTACACCATCGTAGTTGTCCGAATATTCGCTGATGTTGTATCCTATATGGAATGTTTTTCCCGTTTTGATGTGATCTTTGCCGTTTATTTTATATAATCTGTTATCGGGGTCTGCGAATAATATTTTTGCTCTGTCATCCGGGCTTTCGGAATCTGCAATAATTACAACATCAACTCCCATATCATCAAGAATGCCTACATCATAATTATACGCAAGCTTTTTTTCTAAACTTGCTGCCTGCTTTTTTGCAATTGCTCCCATATCTTTTGTTTCAACATAAAGTCCTTTAAAATTCGGGGAATAATTAGAAACGGAGTTTATATTCATATTCTGCCTTTCAATTTAGCTTTTGATTTTATAAAACATATAAATAATTAAATTTGCATTTTAAATAATTAAAAAACGGCGCATTTATTATATGTGCCGTTTTAATTCTTTTTTTATTTTGATTAAATTATCTTTTCGGATTTAAAAATTCGGGAATATCCAGCAATCCGCCCGAACCCGGTTCTGCAGGTTTATTTACGGGCTGGTTAAATTGTGTTTGATTGGGCTGTTTTGCTCCCATATCGCCGAATGATAAACCGCCGCTAAAGATATCCGCTGCGCTTAATTTCTTTTCCTGAACTCTGACGGGGTCGTTTCCTTTTAACTGGAAACCGGTTGCAATAACCGTAATTTGGATTTCACCCTGAATTCTGTCATCAATAACGGAACCGAAAATAACTTCCGCATTATCCGAAACTGCATCATGAATAACGCTTGCGGCTTCATTTACTTCATGAAGCGTCATATCGGGACCGCCCGATACATTCATAATAATACCGGTTGCACCGTTGATTGATGTTTCAAGGAGTTTTGAATTAATTGCAAGTTTAGCTGCTTCCATTGCTCTGCCTTCGCCCGAAGCTTTTCCTATACCCATTAATGCCGAGCCTGAAGCCTGCATAACGGTTCTTACATCCGCAAAGTCAACGTTGATTAAACCGGGGATAACGATAATATCGGAAATACCCTGAACACCTCTTAAAAGAACTTCATCAACAACAAGGAAAGCATCTCTCATTGTTGTTCTTCTTTCGACAACTTCAATTAATTTATCGTTAGGGATAACAATTAAAGCGTCAACGCTTTCTTTTAATTTATCCAAGCCTGCAATTGCCTGGCTCATACGTTTTTTGCCTTCAAAACCGAAAGGTTTTGTAACAACGCCGATTGTAAGCGCCCCTAATTCTTTTGCAATTTTTGCAACAACCGGAGCAGCGCCCGTTCCCGTTCCGCCGCCCATACCTGCGGTAACAAAGACCATATCGGAACCGTCGAGCGCAACAAGCAAATCTTCTCTTGATTCTTCAGCCGCTTTTTCGCCGACCGAAGGATCTCCGCCTGCGCCCAATCCTGCGGTTAATTTTGCGCCCAACTGAATTTTTTTGGGTGCGGAGGACATTTCAAGAACCTGTGCATCAGTGTTCATTGCCCAAAATTCAACGCCGGATAAGCCTGAAGCAATCATACGGTTAACCGCATTGCCGCCGCCTCCGCCGACGCCTACAACTTTAATATTTGCCTGGTTTTGATATCTGTCAAATTCGTTTGATTTCCTTCCGAAATTGTCTAGTCTAAACTTTTCCACTTTTTTATTGTCCTCTTATTCTTATTGGTTCCTTAGTTAATACAATACTTAAAATATGTCTTAAAGTAAAGTAGTTATCAATATTATGCTTAATCTTTCACAACAATTCAAATAGTTAATACAACTTAACGAAAAATTTTTTATTTTTAGGTTTTATTTATTTGTTATGAGAATAAACCCTATAAAAAATAATTTTTATTCCCCGTCTTTTTCTTCAAGAAAAAAAGAAGTAAAAGATGCCGACCATATTTTAAGAAGGACAAAACAGGTTTTTCCTCTAGTAAGTCCTACTTATATTGATTCTTTTTACGGTTCAATAGATATATCAAATCCTTATGCCGGTTCCAAATCTTCAAGATATGTTAATGCAAAACAGGATACCATTGCCGTTATAAGAGAAATGCAGCAATTTCCTTCGCATTACCAAGACAACCTTTCGGATGAAGATATACAAACCCCATACGGTGTTACGTTATCCCGAATAAAGAAAGACAAAGCGGGTAATTGTCTTGAAAATTCCATTGCTGCTCTTGCCGCATTATATGCAAACGGCTATACCAATTCAAATCTTGCAAACGTAAAATTGAAAGTAGGATTTCAAAACCCCGAAACAGGGGAAATTGATGCTGTATACTATATGCCGATGGACCATTCCGTTGCCGTTACGGATATGAATAAGGGCGGCAAAAAAAATATTGTAATTGACCCCTGGCTTAATTTTGCGGATACAAAAGACAGGGCAATTGCAAAATATAAATCAATGTATGAAATGCGGGAAATATCCGAGGCAAAATCCTGGGCAAAATATTATTTCGGTCTGGAGCTTGCAAGGAAAAATTCGGCATTGAAGATTTCAGATTATATACCTGTTGTTAATTTTGAACTTCTCGAAAATAAAGATTTAGAGCCTGAAGAAATTAAAAAAATACAAGCTTATGCAAAAAAGCATTTTGAAGAGCTTTTAATTAAAAATTAAATATTTTTAATGGCATCTATAATTTTTGAAACTTCAATAATTTCAATATTTGTTTTTTGAATTCTTTCTTTTGTTTGGCTTGAATTAATTTTCGGTATTATTGCACGCCCAAAACCGAGCTTTTTTGCTTCTTTCAGCCTTGCTTCCAGATTATCAACGGATCTTACTTCGCCATTTAACCCGATTTCGCCTAAAATTACCGTATTTTCATTTATTGTTGTATCTCTTGCGCTTGTTAAAACGGATAATGCGACTCCAAGGTCGGCAGACGGTTCTTCAATATCAATTCCGCCTATTACATTTATATAGACATCCTGTTTTGACAAATTAAGCCCGACTCTTTTTTCCAAAACGGCAAGAATTTGCAACAATCTGTCATATTCAATTCCTCTTGCAACTCGTCTCGGGTTTGGATAAGGGGTTGTTCCCGTTAATGCCTGAACTTCAAGCAAAAGACATCTTGTTCCTTCCAAAACGGGAATAATTGCGCTTCCCGAGGTTATCTGGTTTTGTCTGTCCGATAAAAATAATTCGGAAGGGTTCTTAACTTCAACAAGCCCTTTATCTTCCATATTAAAAACCCCGACCTCGGAAATTGCGCCGAATCTGTTTTTAATTGCTCTTAAAATTCTTATTGTTTTATATTTTTCGCCTTCAAAATTTAAAACACAGTCCACCATATGTTCTAATACCTTTGGACCTGCAATATTACCTTCTTTTGTAACATGACCTATAATTATTGTTGTTATATTTAATTGTTTTGAAATGCGCATTAAAATATTTGTACATTCCCTTATTTGTGAAACGGAACCGGTTGAACTTAAAATTGAAGCACTGAAAACGGATTGAATACTGTCGACAACCAAAAAATCGGGTTTTAGATTTTCAATTTGATTAACGATTTCTTCAAGGCAGTTTTGCTGTGTTACGTACAAATTGTCGCTTGTAACATCAAGCCTCTTGGCTCTTAATTTTACCTGGCTTGTGGATTCTTCGGCGCAGATATATAAAACTGTTTTATTGTTGTTTGAAATAAATTTTACGGTCTGTAAAGTTAAAGTGGACTTTCCTATTCCGGGGTCTCCCGCCAAAAGACATAATGACCCTTCAACAAATCCTCCGCCTAAAACTCTGTCTAATTCATCCATTCCGCTTGAAATTCTGATTGATTTATCAATATTTACATCATTAATTTTTGTATAGCCTGCATCTTTTATGTTTCTTATATTCATTGAAGAATTATTTGATTTAATTTCAACGGTATTTTGTATAACTTCTTCAATAAAAGTTGAAAATTGTCCGCAATCGGGGCATTTTCCCAAATATGAAGCGGTTTCGTAACCGCAGTTTTGACATATCCATTTTGTTTTTACTTTAGCCATATAAAAATTATACCAAAAAAAAGCCTTAAGCAGATTTACTTAAGGCTTTTAAAATATTTATATTGTTTTATTATTGAATAATTTTTAAATTGTCGTTAAGGTCAATTTTGACTTCTTCAAGCAGAATAAAATCTACCTGT
This sequence comes from Candidatus Gastranaerophilales bacterium, assembly GCA_944325155.1. Taxonomy (GTDB): domain Bacteria; phylum Cyanobacteriota; class Vampirovibrionia; order Gastranaerophilales; family Gastranaerophilaceae; genus Galligastranaerophilus_A. The sequence goes on from CALUYY010000002.1 coordinate 27,720, forward strand.
TGTGATTTATGTGTATAAAAATTGTGTCCTTTAAAACCTTTAAATCCGATTTTTTGAAGTATCGGGTTATGTGTAAATTCTCTGACTTTGGGTGTCATTTCGCCCACCGCTTTAAACGGCGCAACGGGTTGTCTTGTGTTTGAATCGATTAAGTTCTCGGTTCTGTATATCATCTGTGAATTTTTAATTAATGTTCTTCCGACGGATACTTTATCGATTGTGCCTGTCATTTCGCTTCCTATCGGAATTAAAAGCGTGTTATCTTCACTTACAAAGTTTACAAGCGCTCTGGTTAAAATCTGCTGTCCTTCTTTTGCTGTTTTTGTATACCAGCAGTCCATAACACCTAAGGGAAGCTTTGTTCCTGCAGGAATAATTGCATAATTATCATCGAAAATTACGTTTTTAATTATGTAGCCTTCGGCTTTTCTCGGACCTTTCGGGGGTTCGGGTTCAAGTTTTTCGCTCGGCTGGATTGCCGCTCTTTGAAGCATTCCGTATAACCATACGGCAAGTTCGCCTCTTGTTGCATATTTGTGGGGAAGAATATAATCTTCATATCCGGGCAGCAATACGATTAATCCCAATTGCTGCGCTTTACCCGTTGTTAAAGTTGCCCAGTAAGGAACGTCTGCCGCATCTTTGTATACGGATAATTGTTCAAGCGCTTCCTGTTCGGTTATTTCTTTAATGGATAACGCTTTCATTATAACCATAATAACTTCAAGTCTTGTTATATTATTCTGGGGATAAAACATTTTATCGGGCGTGCCGTGAATTAAATCATAATATGAGCCGAGCATAACATCATAATATGCCCAGTGGTTTTCATCAATGTCTTTATATTCCGTAAATGTTATTTCATCAAGATTTCTAAGCCCCAATGCTTTTGTTACGATTGTTGCAAATTCGGCTCTCGTTACTTCCTGATCGGGTCTGTAATATCCGTCTGGGTATCCGCTTAAAACATTTTTATCTTTAAAATACATAATTGCGTCATATGACCAGTAATCGGGTCCGACATCGGGGAATTCTTCCGTTGCCGATACGGGTAAATTAATTGCAAACAAGATTGCAAAAAACCCTAACAAAGCTATAAAAATCTTTCTCATTTATTCTTTTCTCCCTTATAATGTTTTGATTTTATTATATATAACCATATTTTGCAAGTTATATAAGTTTTGTAATATCTAAAACTCCTGAATTTTAGATTTTGCATTTTTTAATCAAACATTATTTTGAAAGGAGATAATTTTCCAAGGATTCTTCCCATTCCGGAAGTATGCGGTTATTTTCCAAAACGCTGAATTTGGGGCGTTTTGCGGGGCGCGGAAAATCGGATTTTTCAATCGGCGTTACAAAAACATTTCTTTTTTTAATGTCAAAAATTTTCTTTGTTAATTCGGACCAGCTTGCCTTGCCGGATGAACATATATGATAGGTGCCGAATTCTTTTTTATCCTGAATAATCTTAACAATCTCTCCTGCTAAATCTTTTGTCCAGGTCGGGCATAAAATTTCATCGTCCACAACTGATATGCTGTTATTAAACATTGAATACGTAAGCATTGCATCGACATAGTTGCTTCCGCCTTTTCCGTACAGCGAACCCGTTCTTATGATATAGTGTTTTTTTGTAATTTTTCTTATCTCTTCTTCGCCTTTTAATTTTGACATACCGTAGATATTAATCGGATTTGTCATATCATCCGTTTTATAGGGTGTTGTTTTTTCTCCGTCAAAAACGCTTGAAGTTGAAATATAAATAATCGGAACATCTAATTTTTTGGCAATTTTTGCCATATTTTTTGTTCCGGTGTGGTTAACAAGAAAAGCGTCATCTTTGTTTACTTCCGCCTGGTCAACGTTTGTGTACGCCGCAAGATGGATAATTAAATCCAGACTCACTTTATCCATAATCTCATTAACCATTTTTGTGTTGGTTATATCAAAAATTTTACTGTTCGTTGCCCAGTATTGTGCGCCCATACTATCCAACATCGGGCATAATTCCTGCCCCAAAAGCCCGCTTGCGCCTGTTACCAATATTCTCATTAAAATTCTTTCGTGTCTTAAAAAAGTATAAAACTTTTAATTAACCCTTTTATACACTTTTTATATCAGACAATTATGGTAAAATCAATAATTATGAAAAAAGTTATATATATAATTTTTATCTCTTTGCTTGTTTTTGTTCTTTTAAAGGGCTGTATTAAAAAAGACCCGGGGTTTGATACATTTGTTACAAATTTTGATGTAAGACCGTTAAATGTCATTGAATATAATATGCAAGAACCCGAAAATAAAACGATAAACGGTGTTGATTATCTTGTTGCAAGAGGTGATACCGGAAAATTCGGCGGTGATATTATAACATCAACCATCGGTGAAGGTCCTAAAACCTTTAACCCGTTTAATTCAAATGATGCGACAAGCACAACCCTGACTTCAATTATGTATGACGGTCTGTTATATACAGACCCCTACACGGGCGTTGTTCGTCCCCGATTGGCAAAATCCGTTCAAATTCTTCCCGATAAAAAAACATATATCATTCAATTAAGAAAAGGCTTAAAGTGGTCTGACGGCAGAGAAATTACGGCAGATGACGCATATTATACTTATAATACAATTATATTCGGCGGTTTTGGAGATACAAGCGCAAGAGATTCAATGTATGTTGAAGGAAAACTGCCGGAAGTGGAATTAATTGATAAATATACTCTTAAATTTACGACCCCGAAACCGTTTGCGCCTTTTTTAAGGAATTTAACGCTTCCCGTTGCCCCGAAACATATCTTTAAAATTGCAACGGATAAAGGAAAAGATTATTTCAGAACATTTCATTCGACAAATATAAATCCCGAAAGCCTCGTAACCTCGGGACCTTTTAAATTAAAGGAATATATCCCCGCTCAAAGGCTGATATATGTTAGAAACCCGAATTATTACATAATTGATAAAAACGGAGATAAGCTTCCTTATCTGGACAGATACCTTGTTTTAATCGTGGGTGATTTAAATAACGATATTATAAAATTTGAAGCCGGAGAAATTGACACAACAACAATCCCGGGATCTATGGTTGCAAGATACAGGGAAAATGAAAAGCATTCAAATTATACTTTGTATAATTTAGGGCCTACGACAAATACAAGTTTTATTGTTTTTAATTTAAATCCGAGAAAAAATAAAACGAATAATAAATATTATGTCGACCCTGTTAAATCTTCCTGGTTTAATGATAAAAATTTCAGAGAAGCAATCGATTATGCAATAGACAGGCAAAATCTTGTTTTAAATGTCTTATCCGGTATAGGTGAACCCTTGTTTACCGCAGAAGGTATACCAAGCATTTTTCTGAACGAAGAAATTGCAAAAGGCCATAAAAGAGATATTGAAAAAGCAAAAGAACTTTTGAAGCAATCGGGATTTTATCTTAAAAACAATATTTTATACGATAAAAAAGGAAATAAAGTTGAATTCGAACTTTTAACAAATGCGGGGAACACTCAAAGAGAAGCAACGGGTGTAAGTATTAAGGAAGATTTATCGGAACTCGGGATTACGGTTAATTTTAAACCGATTGAATTTAATTCTCTCGTTAACCGTCTTTCAAACACTCTTGATTGGGAAGCAATCATAATTGCTTTAACCGGAAACCCGCTTGAACCGCATTCGGGGTATAATGTTTGGAACCATAACGGAGCATTGCACCTTTTTAACCAGAGAAGCGATAATGATGTAAAATCTACGGATAAAATTCTTGATTTTGAATATGAACTTGATAAAATCTTTGATTCTGCGGCGCTTGAACTTGATTTTGAAAAAAGAAAACAACTTTATGATAAATATCAGCAAATCGTGGATGAATACAATCCCGTTATTTATCTCTACAGTCCTTTAAATATAGTTGCAATTTCAAATAAGTTTAAAAATGTTTCCCCGACACCCCTGGGAGGCGTTATTCATAATATCGAAGAAATTTACATTGATGAATAAAATATAATTTGCAATTTTAAAATTTTACGGGTATATTATTTGTTGAATAATACATAAAAATTGTAATTTTACTAAAAAAGGAGTTAAAAATGAAAGTTACTATTGAAGACGGTTGCATCGCTTGCGGCGCTTGCGAATCATTCTGCTCGGACGTATTTAAAGTTGAAGACGTTGCGGTTGTTGACGAATCAAAAGTTGCAGGTAACGAAGATGCGGTTAAAGAAGCTGCTGAAGGCTGCCCCGTCGGCGTTATTAACGTTGAAGAATAGAATATTCTTAAATTGAAATTACAAAAGCCGCTTATTATATCAAGCGGCTTTTATTTTCTAAATTTAAAACCGTTTTTGCATCGTCTTGTATTGTGTTAATGTAATCATCAATTGTAACGATTGTTTTCGGTGATTTGTCCATTCCTTTTGTTTCAAGATATTTTTTATTAATTTGGTTGCCTAAAATGTTTGATAAGCCGCCGGTTATTAAACCTAAAACAAGAGCTTTTGCACCGCTTACCATTTTATTTGTCGCAACAAGGGTTGTGCCTAAAGTTGCAAGCAAAGGAATACCCGTTGTCAAACTTACGCTTACTCTTTCTTCTTTGGTGTCGGCCTGCGCCGTATATAAGCCTAAAAGCCCCGTTGTTCCGAGCATGCTTAAAATATCATTCGGTGCACAGCCGTAATTTATATCTCTTAATTTTTCAAACATATCCAATTGTTCTTTTGTATATGCATTTTTGTATAATTTATGCGCTTTTTTTGCACCGTTTAAAATTGTTTCATCGCCTTTTGCAAATGCTTTGATTAATTTATCAAGTTCTTTTGCTTCCGTTTCATCTAATCCGCCGAACATAAATTTTTCAGTCATTTCATTTTGAAGATTTTTTGCGGCTTCAAGTTTTTTTTCTGCAAGCGGATTTTTTGAATATTTTTCAATATATTCTTTTAATTTTTTCGGTTTAAAATCTTTTACAATCTGCCAGGCTTCTTCATCAAGTCTTGACATTGATTTATCAAGCTTTTGCATTCTTTCCTTAATTGCTTTTTCGCTTGTAAAGCCTTGGAGTATATCTTGTCTTTTACGGATTAATTCTCTTAATCTTTCGGCGCCTTCATCCGTATTGTTTTTAATTGCATCTAAAATTCTTTCATCTGATTCTTTAATTGCGCCGAATGCTTTTTGATATTTTTTATTCATTGTTTTAAGGGCTGTTTTTCTGTATAAATTTGAAGCCCATGTGTCAAATTTTTTATACCCCGGAATTTTCATAAGAAAATGTCTTACCAATGAATCTTTGGCATTATTTATGTTATCGGCTCCTTTTTGAAGCTCTGCGGCATTTTCAAATTGGGCTTTTAATTTTGCCGTTGCATCTTCCATATTTTTCGGAAGTTCGGGTTTTTTCTTAAAAAGATTTTTAAAACTTTTAATCGGACCGCCTTTATGTCTGAATGATGCAATTATTCCCACGCCTGCGCTTAATAATATCGCTGCGCCGAGCGCAATTTTTGCTATTGTTTTTTTCTTATTTGATTCGGCGGGAGTTTCTTCCTTTGTAAATGTATCATTTGCTGGAGCCGTATTTACGGGGCGCACAATATTATTTTGCGCCATAATATTACCGAGTGCGGAGTTTTGTCCGCCCGTTGTGTTTTGTTGAATATACGCTTGAAGCAAGCTGCTTTGATTTATGCCGTTTTGCATTTTAAATACAAATTTCCCTTATGTATTTATAAAAACGGCCGGTTATCCAAAATTGCCAAAATCTACCCTCTTTTTTTAACTTTTTTATCTTTATCGGACATTAAATTTGATTCTATTGAATATTTGGCAACCGGTTTTCTTGTTGCTCTGTCCATAAAAACAAGCCAGTGTTTATTTTTTTTGCTTGTAATTGAAAATGAAATTTTTCCCGTTGCCTTGTCGCCCGATTTTATTGTGCTGAACCATATATCATTGTCGCTGAAGGGAGACGGGTAATAAATCTTTTTAAAATCATCAATTAAGGCAATATCAAAAGGATAAAAATCCATATTGCTCATATTATCAATTTTTAAATTCAATGTTATGAAATTATCATCGCCAAACGGATCTTTTGTATATTTGGCGCTGTATATATCTACATTTAATCCTTCAATATAAATATCCTCTTCTTTAAATGCATTGTCTGAAAATACGGGAAGATTAACTTCTCCTATAATTTTAATTTCAAACTCATCCCCCGGGGTTAAGCTTTCAACATTTCCTTTTTTATTCATCATTGAAATAAGCCCGATGGCACCCCCGATTGCAGCTCCGCCTGCGGCCGTCATTCCGTGGGAGGCAATTGCCGTTTCAAGCCCCAGAAGGTTTATGCTCATTAAACCCCCTAACGCCCCTCCTACAAGTGTTACGCCCGCATGTTCCGCAACGTTTTTTATCGTTCCTTTTGCAAGATTTTCTTTTGTCGATAAATTTCCCTGAATCGGAATTTTTCTTCCGTCCGGAGTTACAAGATAATCGAACGCCGTTATCATATATCCGTCCCGGTTTAATTTTTTGGGGTCCTGAATATGCTGGATTATTCCGTGAACAATTGAGCCTTTTGGAATTATAACCCCTTTATCGCCTCTGACATCTTCCGTAATTTCTGCAAAAAACTCATCTCCTTCTTCGTTGATATTGCCGTTAATAATGCTAGAGACGGTCAATTTTATCTCGTCTTTTTTATCCAGTGTATCAATTTCGCCCGTAAACATTTTATTATCGGGCAGCTTATTATCTTCGCTGACAGAGCCTTTTAGGGTTTCAGCCGCTGCAATGCCCCCTGAAAGATAACTTGTTAACAAAATAAAAGATAAGATTTTTTTAAACTTTTTATTCATAATTAAATTATACTACCTTATGTTATTTGTTCAAAATTTGCCCCATGCTTTAAATGTGTGTAATATCTTTTTCTAGTAACGGAGAAATATATGACTGATTGTATTTTTTGTAAAATCGCAAACGGCGAATTTAATACGGAATTTATCTATGAAGATGATAATGTCGTTGTTTTTAAAGACATTAATCCCGTTGCCCCCGTTCATCTTCTTGCGGTTCCCAAAAAACATATCGAAAGTTTAAACGGGCTTAACGATAAAGAATTAATTACAGACTTATTTTTTGCCGTCAAACAGGCTTGCAAAAAATTAAACATTAAAGAATTCAGAACCGTTATAAATACGGGAAAATCTGTGGGGCAGGAAGTTTTTCATCTTCATATTCATATAATTTCGGGCCGTCCCTTGAACTGGCCTCCGGGGTAATATAACTTTACAAACGGGCAATTTTTTTAAACAATAATTCTTTATTATTCTGTAAGAGGAATTAAGGAGTCAACGCTTAATGTATTCAGAAGAATTTATGAGCTTTTTAGCTGCTTATCAAAAAGAAGAACGAAAAGAAGAACGAAAAGAAGAAAAGAAAGAAGAAAAACCGAGTTTTTTCATTGTTTTTTTGAAAAATTTATTCAATTTAGCTTAAAATAGTTAAATGGATAAAAATTATTTAAGAAAACATAATCTTGCTTTAAGAAAAAATTTAAACCAATCGGTGGCGTCGGATAAAATCGTGTCTAAAATTCTTTTATCCGGTGAATTTTTGAGTGCGGAAAATATATTAATTTTTTATCCTCTTAAATATGAAATAAATCTTTTAAAATTGTTAAATTGTAAAGAAAAATCATTTTATCTGCCGAAAGTTAAAGGCGACTATCTTCAAATCTGCCCCTATAAAGGTAATCTTATAAAGGGTGCGTTTAACATAATGGAGCCTGACGGTTGTCCCGTTAACCCTTCTTTTATTGATTTAGCCTATATCCCGTCTCTTGCGGTCGATAAAAATTTAAACAGGCTCGGATACGGCAAAGGTTATTATGACAGACTATTTTCAGACACTTCATTTAAAGCGGGAAAAATTGCCGTTATAAATAAAGAACTTGTTGTTGATAAGATTGATGTTTCTGAATTTGATATTAAAGTTGACGGTTATATAACCGATTAAAAAGAGTTTGCGATTTTTACGGCTTCTTTTGCCGTTTCTTTAATTTCATTATAAGTTTTATTTAAATATAATGCTCTTCCAAGCCCTACTGCCGTTGCACCCGCTTTAAGATAATCTTTTATATTGTCAACCTTAATTGAGCCTGTCGGCATAACGTTTAAAAAGCTCATGGGTCTTAGGAGTTCTTCAATATACCCTGCGCCCCCGAGGTCTTTAATCGGATATATTTTAATCAGGGGAATTCTTGCCTGCCATGCCTGATAAGCTTCATTGGGTGTTGTTGCGGTCAAAACAAGCGGGGTTTTATATCCGCTTGAAAGCTTTACAAGTCCCATTTGTAAAATCGGCGAAACCAAAAATTTAGCATTTGCCTTAATTGCTTCAATTGCCTGTTCCCTTGTAATTATTCCGCCTCTTGCAACGTATACGTTTTCGTTTTTTGCAACTTCTTTAATGGCTTCAATTGATGTTGCCATTTCAATTATTTTTATTCCGCCTTCAATGTATGCGTTTGCAATTTCAATTGCTTTATTTGCGTCATTTTCTCTTATAATTCCTATCAGTTTGTTTTCTTTAATTATTTTGATTGCATTTGCCATTTTGTCTGGTCCTTGTTTGCTATTATCTCCATATTATCAAGTTTAAAAGGCATGATAATATTTTTTACATTTTCATCTTTTACTATCCAGTTTATTTTTTTAAAAGGATTTTTGACATAGCATTTTGTTGAATTTAAAAGAGCCGTTCTTGAAGCTTCGATAAAATTTAATCTGCTTATATTAATCGTAAGTTCATTTTGGCTTGAATAAAGAAAGCTTGTAATTTTTTTTGTTAATTTGTCTTGTTCTTTGTTAATTGTGTTTGCCGTCATTTTGCTTCTCTTATAAAACTGCTTTTATATTAAATTTATCGGCAATGTACGGTTTTTTATTTTGTTTAAACTTAAAAAAATACTCTTTTTATAGTATAATTTTTTTGTTTAAGGAGACAATTTATGCAAGAGAGCTTAATTAAAAAGGATGATTTAATTTCAAGTGCAATTGAGGTTTTTGATATTGAAGCAAATTCAATTCTTGCGCTTAAAGATAAAATAACCGATAACTTTAATAAGGCTATTGATATTTTGTATTCCTGCAAGGGAAAAGTTGTTGTAACGGGCATGGGAAAATCCGGTCTTATCGGAAGAAAAATTGCGGCAACTTTGTGTTCGACGGGCACTCCCGCCGTTTTTCTCCACCCTGCCGAATCCACCCACGGTGATTCGGGGATTATTACCAAACAAGATGTTGTTATTGCAATTTCAAACAGCGGTGAAACGGGCGAGCTTTTAAATTTGCTTCCTTTAATTAAACGTTTCGGCGTGCCGATTGTGGGGCTAACCGGTAATTTGCACTCAACTCTGGCTGATAAATCCGATGTTGTTTTGGATATATCCGTTGAAAAAGAAGCCTGCCCCCTAAATAAAGCTCCGACGGCAAGTACGACCGTTACTTTGGCTATGGGAGATGCCATTGCCGTTTGTTTATTAAAAAAACGCGGTTTTTCAAAAGAGGACTTTTTAATGTTTCATCCTTCGGGTGCTCTCGGTAAAGGCATTTTATATAAAGTTGAAGAGCTTATGATAAAAGGCGATAAACTCCCCGTGTTAAACCAAAATACTCCTTTTGATGTTTCGGTTAAATATATATCCGATAAACATCTCGGGTGCAGCCTTGTTGTTGACGATAATAACAAGCTTCAGGGAATTTTAACAGACGGTGATATAAGAAGAACAATTATCGCTCATACCAATCTTGAAAATTTAAAAGTAAAAGATGTTATGACAAAAACACCGAAAATTATAAAAAAAGATGAGCTTGCGGCATCTGCCCTTGCTTTAATGGAAAATCATTCAATAACGTCTTTAGCTATTGTTGATGAAAATAATGTTCCTATCGGCTTAATTCATATCCACGATTTATTAAAGGCAAAGGTTGCATAAATGATAAATGACCTCAATTTAAAATTTAAAGCAAAAAAAATAAAGCTTGTGGCGTTTGATGTTGACGGTGTTATGACGGACGGTTCCCTGACGTATCTTCCGAACGGCGAACAAATTAAAACATTTAACGCTAAAGACGGGCAGGGAATTGTTATGCTGAATAAAGCAGGTTTTTTAACGGCAATTATAACCGCAAAAGACTCCCCTGCCGTCAGAGAAAGAGCGAAAACTTTAGGTATAACAAAGCTTTTTTTGGATCAAAAAAATAAAATTCATGCTTTTAATCAGCTCTTAAATGAATTTAATTTACAAAAAGATGAAATTGCTTATATGGGAGATGATTATCCGGATTTAGCAATAATTAAAGAAGCGGGCTTATCTTTTGCGCCGAATGATGCAATTGATGATGTTAAAAAATTTGCATCCGCCGTGTCTTCATTTGGCGGCGGAAAGGGTGCAGTGAGAGAATTTTGCGATTTTATTTTGTACTCTAACGGTATCGCATATGATGATATTTTATTAAAATAATTCTTCTTATTTGTAACAATTTTGTAATATATATTAAATATATACTAAAGATATAAATATTTTTTCCGATACAGAATTATGTATTTAATGTTGAGGAAAAAATTTAATGAGTATTGAAATTAACCGCCGGGCACAATTGTATGACACGCAGGTTCAAAATACGCAAGCTCAGGAAAGAACAAATGATGCGTCAGGCGCTCTTTTTGATGAAGATTTAAGCGTAGATGATATTGAAATGCTCTATGATACAACCGAGCTTGCAGAAGAGGCGGAAGCGCTTGCTGAAGATGCGGAAATTTCAATTGATGTAAATTCAAGCGATTTTTCTCTTGAAAATATTGACGCTCTTAATGAGGAACTTCAAAGAGTAATCGATACCGCAAACCGTGCGCTTGATGAGCTTGAAGAAAGACAAGAAGCACTTGAAAGAGAACAAGCCGTTTTAGATGAGCAAACATCCGAATATAATGACACTTTGGATGATATAAATGATAAACAGGAAGAATTTGACGAACTTCAGGACGCAATTAATAAAGCTGTTGAAGATTATGAAAAAAGCGACGCAGACAATAAAAGAGCCGCTATAAATAAAGCAATGGCGGAATATGACCCCAATAAAGACGGCGATTGGAATGCTTATCTGCAGGAAGAATTAAAAGGCGTTGTGGGTGATTCATCCTTTAAAACGCTTATAGCAGACCTTGAAGGAACATCCTCATCAACTGCAAGCGAACTTGCGTCTTTGCAAATTACCGCAGAAAGCCAAAAGAGAATGGTTGACGCTTCAACCGCAATTGTAACGGGCATTCAAAACGACATCGCCCTTCTTGAAGAAACAATTACCGTAAGTGAAGCTTCCATGCAGGTTTTAAGAGAAAAAATCCTGGAGGCGATTACAAACAGTATTTCACCTGAAGAAATGGCTCTTGTTGAAGAAAATAATATTGATTTATCGGAAAAACTCCCCGATGGCAGTCCTAAGTATATTTTTGCAAAAGGTAAAGAGGACGGCAAATATCATATCTATGAAATGAATGAAGACGGTACGAGCGCTTCTTCGCTTGCAAGGCGCTATGCTCCAGATGGCGGATATGATATTATAGCAAGCGGAAACGGCAATCTTAACGGTTTGCAGAAATCTGAAGGCGACTGTCCTGAAGGGGAATCAATTTATTATATCGGCGACTGCGGCACCGCTTGCAGCTTTAAAGGCAATTATTCAACATGCTCTCCGTTATCTTTTGATTTAAACGGCGACGGCGTTCAATTGTCCGATGAGGTCATCAATTATGATATTGACGGCGATGGTATTGTGGATAAAATTAACGACTCGGCAGATGCCGTTCTTGTATTTGACTCTGACGGCGACGGAATATCGGGCGAAGACGGCTCGGAGTGTTTCGGTAACAATACCGACCTTGACGGCGATGGCGTCAAAGACGAGTTTTCAGACGGTTTTGCGGCTTTAAAATCACTTGCATTCAAAGCAGGCGTGATAGACGGTGCGGATGATATGGTTCTTGATTCTAATGACCTTAAAACTCTGGAAGAACAGTACGGCTTAAAAATTAAAACAGACGGATATAATTCATTTGCCCAATCGTTATCGGATGTCGGCATAACGGAAATTAATCTGGCAGATACCGATGAAACAACCCTCGTTGATAACGTTGACGGTAACGGAAACCAGATAATGTATCAAGACGGCGCAAGCTTTACCGTTAACGGTGAAGAAAGAGAATATGCCGATATCTGGCACAGAAAACTTGATGAATAATAAAAATCCATACTAATATCTATATTCTACTCCATACTCCATCACATTACACCTCTCCATAACTCTACTACTTTTCTTAACACCTCCACTTTTTCAAATTCTCCGTTAAGAAAAATTTACAAAAGCGCATTTCACCACTAAGTGCGCTTTTTCTTTTTGTTTATATAACATTTATATAAAAATTATTTAAAAATTGCTTAATATTGCTTAACAATTAAAAAAAATAAGGCAATTAATTTAACCCCGATTTCTTTATTAAAATATCAGGAGAGCACACTATCATGACTAAGATGAACGAAAGAACTATTAACACTTTGTTTGGAATAGTTTCAGACCCCGTTAAAAATGCATATGATGTTAAAAACCCCAAACATTTAGCTGAAATTAAGCGTTTGGTAAGAATTTTTAATATAACGGAAAGCCAGAAAGAATTATCGGGCGAAATTTCCGCAAGAGGGCTTGTTGCTTTTAAAATGCTTGTCAGCAACAACTAATTTTCGCTTAAATAATTTTTATATTCTTCTATCATTGTGTCTAAAATGACTGCAAGCTTTCTGGAGTCAAATTCCATAACGTCCATTTCAAATTCATCCGTTTCGATTTCCGTGCCTAAAGCCGAAACCGAAAGATTGAATTTTATCGTTTTGAGCCCGTCATAATCCATTTCAAAATCAAGTTTAATGTCGTCTTTATCAAGCTTCATAAATGTTTTATCGACGTTTACGCTTATATTGGCGTCAAGCAGCTTATATTGGCTTTGAAGCTTACCGGCATATTTTTCAAGCATAGGTTCAATTATCATTGAAAGTTTTTTTGCATACGCCTGTTTATATAATATTGCGTTTCTTTCATCTATTTCTTTTTCGTTTTCTGCGTTTGAAATATTATGAACTTTCTTTAATCCGCCTTTTTTTTCAATTTCTTTTACTTTTTCCTGCATTATTTTAAGCCCGAGATTAACTTTATCTTCCTCGGTTTCTTCTTTTTTTACGGTTCTTTGAACGGGTGAATCATTTGCAACCGCTTTATTATTCAGGATTTTTGCAATTTCAAGCTCTTCTTTTTCTTCGTTTTTGTACATATTAAGAAAATCTTGTCTTTGTACAACCGCAATTTCACCGTTTTTGGGCGCTTTATTTATGGAAAATTCAAGAACATTTATAATATCGTCAAAAAGTTCATCCTGAATTTCAACAACGCTTGCACTGATTGCGGTCATTGAGCCTAATTTGGATAATAATCTTTCATAAATTGAATAAACGCCGTTTAATTTTGCTCTTGATAAAAAGACATAATATGTGTTTTCATCTTTCATTGCTATTGTGTCGTTTATTCTGATTGAAGATTTCAGAGCGCCTGCAAATGCGTCTTTATCAATTTCAACATCAATTGCGGGTGCAATCTTGATTAAAATAAGGCAAGATTTTTGTCTTTCCGCTTTTGATTGCTTTATTACGCTCTCTAAAAATTTTAAGCTGAATTCTTCTTTATAAAAGCCTGTTTTAGGGTCAATTATGCCTAATTCCGATAAAAATTTATCTTCCGTTTCTTTTATTGAATAAATTTCGTTTTTCTGAATTGCCCAAATAACTCTTATTACAAGCTCATAATCTTTAAGCGGCGTCGAGATTATATCGCTTATGCCGTTATCAAACGCTTCAACTATATAATCCGTGCTGCAATAGTCCGCATACAAAAGAACGGGAAGATCTTTCGTTTTTTGGTTCATTCTTATTTTTTTTAGAAGTCTTATACAGTTTTTGTCGTTATCGGTTGCATGTAAAATGATAACATTGGGGCGTGATTGTTTGATTATATCTTCTGCGTCATAGTAATCAATGCTTACAACCTGATCAATATCTCTTAAAAGCACAAGCATGCTTTTAAGTTCCTGTATCGTAAATTCGCTGTTTGATATTATGGCAACGGTATTATTATATCCCATTATTCTTTCCTTTTAGCTATCTAAAAGATACATTATATTTAAAAACTTGGCAAATTTTTAAAGTTTTTATAAGCAATATGTAGAATTTGTTAAATTTAAAAAATTATTCTATATTTAAGAAACTGAATTTTAATAAGGTTATTTTTATGGATAAAAAGAAATTATTCGGATTTTTATTTTTGATTTTTATATTGGGGCTCGGGTTAAGGTTTATCAATTTAAATAAACCCGAAGGCATGTGGAATGATGAATATTTAACCTGGGAAATCGCAAAAGCAGCTTTTCCTTATGAATTTTTTCAGGCAATTTTAAGAAACTGCCATGCGCCTCTTCATTATCTCTATCTTAAAATTTGGATAACTTTATTTTCCGATTCCGATTTTTCATTAAGAATGTCATCTTTATTTCCCGGAGTTTTATCGATAATAATGATGTTTTTCCTTGGGCGTGAAGCGGGCAAAAAGAAATCGGATATCCAGGGGCTTTTTGCGGCGGGGATTTGCGCAACAAGCGCATTTTTAATTTATTTTTCGCAGGAAGTCAGAATTTATTCGCTTTTGTTTTTCTTATCTGCTTTAAATATTTTTACCGCAATCAAAACTCTGGAAGACCCTTCAAAGAAAAATTCGGCGTTTTTTGTTTTGACTTCGTTATTGGTTATGCTTGAACATACGATAGGCTTTGTTTTTGTATTTTTTGAAGCTGTATCTTTGATTTTGTTTGCAACAAAAAAAGGCGCATTTAAAAAATTTCTTTTTGCAGCATTAATTGCGGCTTTAATTATATTTATCCCGCTTGCGGGAATTCATATTTATAACGTTATGTTTAACCAGCAATATTTCAGCCAGTGGTGGGCGCCTTTCAGCTGGGCAAAACTTGCCTTTTTCTTTACGGATTTATTTTCGCCCTATATTGTAAATATAACAAATGCTCCCCCTTCTTTCTGGTCGATGGTATATAACGGCTATAAAATTAACTGGGGTTTTACGCTTTTTGCGTTTATTCCTTTGGGTATTGCTTCAGTTTGTATGATAAAGGCGGTTTTTGATTTTGATAAAAAAGTTAAATATATTTTATTGACTTCACTTGGCGTTTATATAGTTGTTTTTATAGCGTCTTTATTCGGTAAAATTTTATTTTTAACAAAATATATGACGGAAATTTATCCGCTTTTAATTCTGCTTTTTGCTCTCGGGTTTGTAAGTTTTAAAAATAAAGGATTAAAAATCGTTCTTGCTACCGTATATTTTGTTGTCAGTCTGTTTTTTATTTTTGCTTCGCAATATTCTCCCGTTAAATTAATAAGAACGGAAGGACAGAATATCCCCGTTGTAATGCTTAATGTTTTGGAATACAAAAATAACGATAAAGTTTTATTTCTCTATTACCCGAAAGAAAGATTTTTAAAGTATTCAAAAGATATTCCCTTAAACGATAACACCTCGCATGTTTCAAAGTATGATTTTCTTTTTATAAAAAGTCCGAATGAAGTTATGGAAAATACTTTTAAAGACGGAAAAAAAACATATAAAGCCGTTTTTAACAGCGATAAAAATAAAGGACTGGACGAATTTTTAAATAAAAACGTATACTCTAAAATTTCCAAAGGAGATAAATTTTTCCTTGTCGATTTTTCGCCCGTATCAATTTTTTCGGAAAAAGAATTTTTAAACGTTGTGAAAAGCGAAAAAAGATATGAAAAAACTCCGTTTTTATATCTTGTCTTTTCGTATATAAGAAATTATATAGTAAGAAGTGCGGATAATCTTTTAAGTTTTTCAGGCGTTGTTGAACAGTTCGACTGGAGAATTTTTATATTTGAAAAAACATAATAAATATTCATATTCCTGATGTAGCTCAAAGCTTCAAATGTTGCCAAGGACTTTAAATAGTTGTATGATAAAATTCGGTTGAAATGTAGTTTAATGTAAGAAGGAAATATACAAATGGGTTTTCATATGCAGATTTTAATTGCACTTTTACTTGGAATTAAGCGCAACTGGCATATCTTTTTGGGCTTAATCTTAGGTGTAATTTGCGGGATAGTTTTTCCGCAGACGCAATATCCTCTTGCACATAAAATCTTTACGTTTATCGGACAGGCATTTATTAATATTATCCAGATGGTTGTTATCCCGCTTGTAATTTCCGCTATCGTAATCGGTATATCAAGCGTCGGTGATAATAAACAGCTTGCCAAATTCGGCAAAAAAATGATTTTATTCTATACGATAATAACCGTTGCCGCCGTTTCCATCGGTGCATTATTGGCAGTGTTTATGCGCCCGGGAGAAGGTGCTAAAGAATTTATCAACCCTGCCATTGCACAGGAATTGCAGGGACTTGTTTCAACAATGATTGCAGACCAGCATTCTCACCTTGCGCAGATTCTCCTTAATCTGATTCCGAGAAACCCCTTCTATGCTCTCAGCCTCGGAGATATGATACCTATTATAATTTTTGTACTTGTTTTTGCGATTGCACTTTCCAAAATCGGCGAAATCAACCGTCCCGTTGTTTCTTTCTTTGAAAGTGTTTTTGCCGCAACGATGAAAGTAACCGATTGGATTATGTATCTTGCGGCTCCCGGTATCTTTGCCCTTGTTGCAAGCTCAATTTCAAGCTTCGGTGTTGAGATGTTTCAGGGGATTTGGAAATATCTTCTCGTTGTTGCAATCGGATTGTTGATACAATTTGTTGTTATTTATCCTTTAATGTTAAAAATATTTTCAAAGGTTTCCGTTTCTAAATTATACGGCGCCATAACAGAAGCCGTTATGGTTGCGTTCGGTACGGCGTCAAGCTCGGCTACTCTGCCTTTGACGATAACATGCTGCGAAAAAAGAGGCATTTCAAGCAAAATTTGCTCGTTTGTTCTTCCTTTGGGCGCAACGTTAAATATGGACGGAACGGCGCTTGTGCAGACAATAGCGGTTATCTTCTTAACGCAGGCATACGGTATTGAATTATCGGCTCTTGTTATCGTTCAAATCGCATTCCTTGCAATTGTTGCATCATCAACTTGTGCGGGAATCCCGGGGGCAGGATTAATTACAATTGCTCTTGTATTAAACGGCATAGGTCTAACGCCGGAACAGATGGTTGTCGGTTTTTCATTCCTTTTTGCATTGGACAGATTTACCGATATGTTAAGAACGACCGCAAACGTTACATCTGATGCTGTTGTTGCGGCAATTATCGCCGATAATGCCAATGAAATTAATTATGAACTTTTTAATAACCCCGAGCTTCAAAAAGATATAATATAGATGAATATTGATATCGTACTTGAAGGAAAATTGAAAGAGCCGTATTTTAAAGACGGTGTTAACGAATTTAAAAAAAGGCTCAAAGGGTATATAGATTTAAAAATAAATGAAGTCGGTTCCGTTGATGATTATCTTAAAAATAATCTTAAATCCAATGATTTTGTAATAACTCTGGAAATAGAAGGCATAATGCTCGACAGCATTGAATTTGCACAAAAAATAAGACAAATTGAAAATGACGGGTTTTATAACAGAATTCTTTTTTTAATCGGCGGGTCAGACGGGCTTTCCGATTACGCAAAACAAAAAAGCACATTTAAATTTTCAATGTCGAGGTTGACTTTTCTTCATCAGGAAGCTTTATTTATATTAACGGAACAAATATACAGATCGATGAGAATTTTAAATAACGAACCGTACCATAAATGAGGAATTTATTATGAGAGCAGTTGATATAATTGAAAAGAAAAAACAGGGTCAGGTTTTATCTAAAGAAGAAATCGACTTTTTTATAAAAGGATATATGGACGGTTCAATTGAAGATTATCAAATGTCTGCCTGGCTTATGGCGGTTTGTTTTCAAGGATTGAATTTTGATGAAACCGCACATTTAACAAAAGTTTTTATAGATTCCGGCGATAAACTTGATTTTTCGGACTTTGGCGTTCATATAGCAGATAAACATTCAACGGGCGGTGTCGGCGATAAAGTTACATTGGTTTTAATTCCCCTGTTATCTTCATTGGGTGTTGCCTGCGCAAAATTATCGGGCAGAGGGCTTGGAATGACGGGAGGCACCATTGATAAACTTGAATCTATTAAAGGTTTCAATTGCATGCTCTCCGAAGATAAATTTAAAAATCAAATAAAAGCAATAAATGCGGCAATTTCCGCTCAAACACCCAATCTTGTTCCTGCGGACGGAAAAATATATGCGCTCAGGGATGTAACCGCCACCGTTGATAATATGTCTTTAATCTGCGCTTCGGTTGTGAGCAAAAAAATTGCATCGGGCGCCGATATTATTGTTTTGGATGTTAAATACGGCTCGGGCGCCTTTTTAAAAACAAAAGAAGAAGCGCTTGAATTGTCGGATTTAATGATTAAAGTCGGAGCTAAACTGAACAGAAAAATTGATGCCGTTATTTCATCTATGGAACAGCCTTTGGGCAACTGTATCGGCAATTCGCTTGAAGTTATTGAGGCAATTGAATTTTTAAAAGGCAATATGGCTGAAGATTTGTATGACGTTACGCTTGAAATTGCCGCAAGAACCCTAATGCTTGCAAATTTAGCTTTTGATTTTGATGAAGCAAAAAATTTAATAGACGATGCGATTAATTCGGGTCGTGCTTTAAATAAATTAAAAGAAATTATTGAAGCTCAGGGCGGTAATAAAAATGTAATTGATGATTATTCTCTTTTTGATATAGGCAAAAACAAATATGAATTAAAAGCCCAATTCGGTGCTTATATTAAAAATATCGATGCTCTTGATATTGCCCATGCCTGCAAGCTTTTGGGCGCAGGCAGAGATAAAAAATCCGATAAAATTGATTTTGGCGCAGGGTGTGTTTTGAATTTTAAAACGGGCGATAAAGTTTCAAAAGATGATATTTTACTTACTCTTTTTTATTCGGATAACATAAACAAAGAAAGATTGAATGAAGCAATAGAATATGCAAATAAAGCTTATAAATTTTCTGTTGAAAAAGTTGATAAAATAAGAGTTGTTTAATTATTCGATAACTCTTCCGCTGTATGCTTCAAGCATATCTTTCGTTACTTTTGTATAATTTTTTGTATTTTCTTTGTTTGAAATATCGGTTTCCTCATCCGCCGTCTTTTTAATTTCCGTTTTTGAAGGAATTACAGGTTCAATATTTTCTTTAATTTCACTGTTTGTTTTTAATGTTTGATTTTGTGCAGGAGTGCTTATTTTAACGTTTAATTTTGTATCTATTATTTTTGTATCTTTTGTAACCGTTATAAATTCAATATTTCCTTCATTCCCCAAAACCGATTTTATTGCTTTTAATAAAGGGTTATATTTTGAATCGCTTTTTGCCTGAATTATTGCGTTTTGATTTACAAACCCGAGCGTTATAAGATTTTGTGAAATGTTAACAAGCTTGCCGACGCCTGAATAAAAGAATTTAGCCGGAATTGATTCAACTTTATTTAAAATCTCTATCCAAATTTTGGCCGGGTCATTTTCATTTGTTAAAGAAGGCTTAATTTCTTCTTTTGTTTCAATCGGAGCTTCTTTTTTTATTTCTTCAATATCGGTTTTTTTTGTTTCTTCTTTTATCTCTTCCCTTATTTCTTCTTTCGGTGTTTCTTTTTTAATTTCTTCTTCTTTAATTTCAACTTCTTTTATAACCGGCGGAAGCTCTTTTGTTTTTTGAACGGAAACGCTTTTTTCGGGCATTTTATCATCAACGGAACAAACGTTTATAACCGCAAGCTCTGCCCAAAGATATGGGTTTGTCGAAATTTTTATTTCTTTATAATATTCAATGATTTTATCTAAAATTTTGATAATTTTTGTTTGGTTAAAAAGAGGCTCGTTTTTTACTTTTTTAATATTATCAATATCAATTAAGGTTAAATTCTTTGCCTCGTCATCGTTTTTGGAGCTTAGTATAAGAATTATATTTTTTAAAAACTCAATAAAATTTTCAATAAAGTTTCTGGGCTCAGACCCTTTTTCATAAATTTTTTCAACATCCTGAACCGCTTTTTCAATATCACGGGATAAAATATCAAAAATTAAATTATATAAAACATCAAATGTAATTTTTCCGATTAAATCTTCGATTGTTTCTTTTGTAATTTTTTTCTCTGTCCCTAAAACAGAAGCCTGATCCAAAAGTGCAAGAGAATCTCTCATACCGCCCGATACGTTTTTTGCAATCGTATAAAGCGCTTCATCATCAATATTAATTTTTTCAATGTCTGAAATTTCTCTTAATCTTTTTACGATATCATCTATCGTTATTCTTCTGAAATCAAACCTTTGACATCTGCTTACAATCGTTTCTATTACTTTATGAGGTTCGGTTGTTGCAAGTATAAAAATAACGTTTTTTGGCGGTTCTTCAAAAGTTTTTAAAAGTGCGTTAAATGCTTCTTTTGAGAGCATATGAACTTCATCTATAATAAAAATTTTATATTTTCCGTTCATCGGCGCATATTGAACTTTGTTTATCAATTCTTTTGCATCGTCTATCCCCCTGTTTGTGGCGGCGTCAATTTCTATAACATCCAAACCGGATGCATTTGTTACATCAAGACAGCTCCGGCATTTCTGGCAAGGTGTTACGGTCGGGCCTTCCATGCAGTTTAATGACTTTGCAAAAATCCTTGCGCTTGAAGTTTTTCCCGTTCCTCTGGGTCCGCAAAAAAGATAGGCGTTTGCAATTTTATTTAATTTAATTGCATTTTCAAGCGCCTTAACGGTAAACTCCTGTCCGATAACGTCTTTAAAAGACTGCGGACGATATTTTCTGAATAACGGCAAATAACTGTTTTGAACTTTATTTTCCTGCATAAAAACATTATATTATAAAATTTTTTGTTATAATAATTTTTATGAAAAATATTGCAATTATTGCGCCCTCGGGCAACAGCGATGAAGTTGATGAAAAGAAAATCAAAGAATTTTTTAATTCGTTTAATTTAAACGTTCAAATTTATCCTTCATGTTATAAAAAATTCAGATATATGGCGGGAGATGATAATCAAAGGCTTAATGATATACATAATGCTTTTTTAAATAAAGATATAGATACAATCCTTTGTTTAAGGGGCGGATACGGCGCAATAAGGCTTTTGGATAAAATTGATTATGAGCTTATAAATGAAAATAAAAAAACATTCATAGGTTTTTCCGATATCACGCTTCTTTTAATCTCCTTTTATAAAAAAGCAAATCTTATGTCCTATCATGCCAAAATGGCTCTAAACGGCGTTATTAAAATGCATAAAGATGAATTTTTAAATTATAAAAATTCAATTGAAAATAACCTCTTTAACTCAAGCCTTAAAGGGGGAATTCTCTGGGGCGGAAATCTGGCTTCGGTTGTATCGTTGTTCGGGTCAAACACAAATGATTATATTCCCGATGAAGATATTATTTTATTTTTGGAAGATATAAATGAGCCCGATTATAAAATAGATAGAATGTTAAATCAGATTTTAAGAAATTCTTTTCTGAAAGAAAAAATAAAAGGCGTAATATTCGGCGATTTTTCGGGTACCGGGAAATATCTTGAGGACATTAAAAAAGAATTTATTGATGTTTTGGGTGTTCCTTTTGAAAATAATTTAAACATCGGACACAATGAAAATAATATTGTTGTTCCCTTCGGTTTAAAACTCTAAATTTTTATATTGTGCAAATTTATTTTGTTTGAAATATAATTAAAGCTGATATGCAATATAACGTAATCAAATTGGATAGTGTTGATTCTACAAACCTTTGGGCAAGAAAAAACTTGTCCGAATTAAAAAATTTTGACGTTATAAGCGCCGATATTCAATCAAACGGTCATGGACAGTTTGAAAGAAAATGGTTTTCATCTTCAAATAACGGCGGAAATATTTATCTTTCAATCATATTAAAGCCGGATAACATTGAACATTTAAACGAACTAACAAGATACACAAGCTTAATTGTTTCAAACGTTCTAAAAAAATATGACTTATCCCCCGACTTTAAATTCCCCAATGATGTTTTAATTAAAGGTAAAAAAATATCGGGAATTTTGGCCGAATCCGTTTTTGTGGGTTCAAATTTTAAAGGTGTTATAGTCGGTGTCGGGATAAATTTAAATTTGGATGAAATTGAGCTTAAAAATATTGATATAGAAGCAACTTCGGTGTTTGCGGAAACCGGACTTATGATTAATAAAGATAAATTTTTAACGGAATTTTTAAATGAGTTTTTTGATAACTATGATGAATTTATCAAAAACGGTATAGAAGAATTAACTTATGTTAAATAACTATTGATACTTGATATAGGAGAAAAGGGGACACAAAATGACAAAAAAACAAATTAAAGTTATGGATACCTCATTCCGTGACGGTTTCCAATCCGTATACGGTGCAAGGGTGTTTACTAAAGACTTTTTACCCGCTCTTGAATCTGCGGTTGCCGCAGGTATTCGCCACTTTGAAGTCGGCGGCGGTGCAAGATTTCAATCGCCTATTTTCTATTGCAACGAAAATGCGTTTGAAATGATGGACACAATCAGAAGAACGGTCGGAGATGATATTAATCTTCAAACTCTGGCCAGAGGCGTTAATGTCGTAGGTCTTGAATCCCAACCCAAAGACATAATTAATCTTCATGCCAAACTCTTTAAAAAACACGGTATGACGACAATCAGAAATTTTGATGCTCTAAATGATGTCAATAATCTCATTTATTCGGGGCAATGTATTGTTGATAACGGCTTAAACCATGAAGTTACAATCACGATGATGGAACTTCCGATAGGCTGCAGCGGCGCTCATGATGTAGATTTTTATATCAGAGTTTTAAGAAATATTCTGGATGCGGGCATTCCTTTTACGTCTTTGGCATTTAAAGATGCATCGGGTACTTCCGCTCCCAAAAAAGTTTTTGAAACAATTAAAAAGACAAGAGAAATTTTAGGCTCTGATGCTCATATCAGATTCCACTCCCACGAAACGGCAGGAACAGGCCTTCAAGCATATATTGCGGCTTTAGACGGCGGTGCGGACGGTATTGACCTTGCAATGAAACCCGTATCCGGCGGAACAAGCCAGCCTGACATTGTTTCTATGTGGCATGCTCTTAAAGGAACGGATTATGATTTAGGTATTGATGTTGAAAAAATTCTTGAAACCGAAGAAATCTTCAAAGAATGCATGAAAGATTATTTCCTGCCTCCGGAAGCTCTTGCGGTTAATCCGAAAATCATTTTATCTCCCCTGCCGGGCGGTGCCTTGACTGCTAACACGCAGATGATGAGAGATAACGGCACAATGGATAAATTCCCCGAAGTTGTTGCCGCAATGAAAGAAGTTGTTGAAAAAGGCGGTTTTGCAACAAGCGTAACTCCCGTATCACAATTCTATTTCCAACAGGCATATTCAAACGTAATGTTTGGCAACTGGACAAAAATGACCGAAGGCTACGGAAAAATGGTTTTGGGTTATTTCGGGAAAACTCCCTGCGAGCCGGATCCTGAAATTGTTAAAGAAGCAAGCAAACAATTGGAACTTGCTCCGACAACGGAAACCGTTCTTGAATTAAACGAAAAAGATCCTTCAAAAGGTGTTGCACCCGCAACAAAAATGCTCGAAGACGCCGGTCTTCCCGTTAACGATGAAAATATCTTTATTGCTGCAACCTGCAAAGAAAAAGGTATTTTATTCCTTCAGGGAAAAGGACAAATCGGTGTCAGAAAAAATGCGGATGTTAAACCCCAGGCTTCAAGTGCTGATAAGCCCGAAGGTTATACCGTATCCGTTAACAATAAAAAATATGCGGTCAGAATTGAAGGCAAAAAAGCTCTTGTTAACGGAAAAGCTTATGATATTGACGTTAAAGAAGGTCTTGAAGCAAAAGTCGGTATTGCACCTTCTGAAGGCGTTCCCGTTAAAGCGCCTGTTCCGGGGCTTGTACTTAAACTTTTGGTTTCTGAAGGCGATTTTGTAAATAAAGATGATGAAATTTTGACGCTTGAAGCTATGAAAATGGAATCTGCAATTAAATCACCTCAGGCAGGAACCGTTAAAAGTATTGAAGTATCTGTCGGCGATCAGGTTAAAACTTCTCAAGTGCTGGTAGTTTTAGGATAACGGAGGGCTTTAACCATGAACTTTTTTGACAGTTTAAAATCTCTCTGGGGCTCAACCGGTTTTGCAAATATGTTCCCTGCTCCCGACCCTTCATTATCGGGCTTTGAACAAATTTTACACCAGTTCGGCTCACCCATCATGTTAATTGTATGCTGTTTTTTACTCTGGCTCGGTATTAAAAAACAGTTCGAACCTTTATTACTTGTCCCTATCGCATTCGGCGGTATTTTATCAAATATCCCGGTTGTTGACATGGCCGGACCTACGGGGTTTTTGGGCGTTATATATGAAGCCGGTATTCATCAGGGGCTTTTCCCTTTGATGATATTTATGGGCGTCGGCGCCATGACCGATTTCGGTCCGTTGATTGCTAACCCTAAAACGGCACTTTTGGGCGGCGCCGCACAGTTCGGTATATTCGGCGCACTGCTTCTTGCATTATGCGTGTTCGGGTTTTCAATGCCTCAGGCGGCTTCAATCGGTATCATAGGCGGTGCGGACGGTCCTACTTCAATTTTTGTTACAAGCAGACTTGCCCCCGAATTATTGGGTGCAATTGCGGTTGCGGCATATTCATATATGGCTTTGGTTCCCGTTATTCAGCCGCCGATTATGAAACTGCTTACAACGGAAGAAGAACGTAAAATTGAAATGGTTCAATTGAGAGAAGTTTCTCAAAGAGAAAAAATCGTATTCCCGCTTGTGGTTTTGGGATTATGCATTTTGCTTCTGCCTGATGCATGCCCTCTTGTAGGCGCTCTTGCATTCGGCAACTTATGTAAAGAATCGGGCGTTGTTGAAAGGTTATCCAACACTCTTCAAAACGAATTTATTAACATTGTTACTATTCTTTTGGGGTTATCGGTCGGCTCTAAGCTTTCCGCAAGCCAATTCTTAACCGTTCAAACTTTGTTTATTTTAATCCTCGGTATTATTGCATTCGGTTTAGCTACCGCAATGGGCGTTATATTCGGTAAAATTATGAATAAATTCTCTAAAACACCGGTTAACCCTTTAATCGGTGCAGCCGGCGTTTCGGCAGTGCCTATGGCAGCAAGGGTTGTAAACAAGGTCGGTTTGGAAGCAAACAACCAAAACTACTTATTAATGCACGCTATGGGACCTAACGTATCGGGCGTTATCGGCTCTGCTGTTGCCGCAGGCGTTTTGCTTTCGATGTGCAGATAATAATTAATAAAAATATTAAACGGCCGAATAGATTTTATTCGGCCGTTTTTTTATGTTTCCTTATTAACCAATTTTGGCGCTTAATTTAACCAAATTGGCATTATATTTTTTGTTAACAAATGTAAAAATTTTGACAAAAAACTTGCTCCATGACGCAAAAAACTTTTTTTACGAGTATTATTATAGTCGTAAACTCCTCTATAAACTCCGTAATACTAATTCTATCCATCACGGCTAATCTATATGATTGCCGTTTTTTTTATATATTAACATCCCTCATCATATCTTTAAGCGCCTTAATGGTGGTATCCATCGAAACCAAGTCCGTTGTTTTTTGCTGTAAAAAGCCGTTAATCTTGGGCATTAATTCTATCGCAATGTCAAGTTTGGGGTTTGAGCCCGTTTGATACATGCCTACATCTATAAGGTCTTTATTTTCCCTGTATAATGCAAGTAACTGCCTCATTTTAGAGGCGGCTGCCTGATGTTCTTTATCGGTAATTTCGGTAAATAACCTTGAAACAGATCCTAAAACATCAATGGCAGGGTAATGATTCATCTCGGCAACTTTTCTTGACAGGAAAATGTGCCCGTCAACTATACCTCTTACTATGTCTACAATCGGGTCTGTTATATCGTCCCCTTCCATAAGTACGGTATACAATGCCGTGATTGAACCTTTTTCTGAATTTCCCGTGCGCTCCAATGCTCTTTGAAGCCAAGAAAAAATTGAAGGCGGATACCCCTTCATTGTGGGCGGCTCTCCGATTGATAATCCGACTTCACGTCCCGCCATGGCGCACCTTGTAACGGTGTCTGTCATTAAGAAAACTTTTTTTCCTTTATCTCTGAAATATTCACAAACCGATGTTGCTGCCAAAAGACATTTCATTCTGATTAACGGGGGAAGGTCGCCCGTGGCGCAAACGATGACGGATTTTTTCATGCCTTCTTCGCCAAGTGAATTTACCATAAATTCTTTAACTTCTCTGCCGCGTTCTCCAATCAGCGCCATAACGTTAACATCGGCTTCCGAATTTCTTGCAATCATTCCGAGCGTCGTACTTTTTCCGACCCCCGAACCTGCAAATAACCCCATTCTCTGTCCGCCGCCAAGCGTTAAAAGCCCGTCAATTGCTCTTATTCCTGTTGATATCATATCTTTTATTATGGGTCTGTGAAATGCATCGGGTACATTTCCGTTAATATTTACGTATTCCGCCCCCTCTAAATCTAATGGTCTGCCATCCATTGGTTCCCCGAGCGGGTTAATTAACCTTCCGAGCAAAAAATCACCGACCGGAAGCATAATGGGGCCCCCCGTTGTTTCAACCAAAGACCCCTGACCTATCCCCGCACCGTCATACAAAAGAAGCAATTGTGCCATCTCGCCTTTAAAGGCAACAACTTCCGCCGCCTTTTTTTCGCCCGTATAGGTTTGAATATAACATAAATCGCCGATTTTAAGCCCGGGCAGCTTAACTTCAACGGTGAGACCCACAAGTTTTGAAACAACGCCTTTATATTTATATAACGGAAGATTTTCCAATGTTTCAAGAGCTTTTATTTTTGTATTATGAATTTTATATTCAAATTCTTCATTCATCTTTTTTGCCCGTTTTAATATTAATAATCTATCAGATTATTTCAAATAGGGCAATTAAAACCTATAAACCAGTTTTATTTAAAACATTTCATTTTTTATAATGTTAAAAATTTTTGTTCCCGTAAAACCGTTGATTTTTTTGTAATTATATTTTTTATATTAAAATGCCCTTTTATTTTAATATTAAAAGGGCATTAATTTTTAATGAATTATAAATTGTGCTTAATTATTATTTTGTTTCATGTTTGGCTTCAACATAGCCTGCTTTTGCCGAGCTGTTAATTAAAGCTATGGGAGTTGCTATTGCTAAAATTGCAGCACCGACAAGTGCTGCCGCTTTTGCAGCCGGAGTTGCGTTTAAGAATTTTTTAACTATTTTTGCACCTTTTAATTTATCTTTAAGAGTTATTGTCTTTGGAAGTTCCACAGGTACTATGGAATCTACCAATTGATTGCGCGGTATTGATATTTTGTCTAATGATTTGCCTATATTACCTACAAGCGTATTAACGCCTTTTTGTACATTTTTGGAAAGACCCGTTACAAGCGCTGCCGCACCTGCGCCTATTCCTGCGGCGCCAAAAAGTTTTCCCGTATCTTTTAAGCTTTCTTTGGTTATTTCAGCTAATGCACTTTTTTTGTTTTCAATTTTATCGTTTGTTATAATATGTGCATAGCTTCCGATTGCACCGACGGGTTTTTCGGTTTTTTCATCAACCTTTTCATAAAATTTCTTTGTAAGAGCCAGAGTTCCTATTCCTGCTCCTAAACCCGCTGCTGCTGCAAATGCGCCTACAC
Organism: Candidatus Gastranaerophilales bacterium; assembly: GCA_944325155.1. Taxonomy (GTDB): domain Bacteria; phylum Cyanobacteriota; class Vampirovibrionia; order Gastranaerophilales; family Gastranaerophilaceae; genus Galligastranaerophilus_A. The sequence continues at coordinate 55,671 of CALUYY010000002.1, forward strand.
CTAATTTTTGAACATTCATACTTCATATTCCTTTCTTTGATGGCATTCAATGCCGATATAAAGAAGATGAACAAAATAAATTGCCTGCATTTTATTTATTATTAAGTTTTTTTACAATTTATAAATCGGTGTTGTTTGAATAAAAAAGAACGTATCCTTCATTTATTGCATCAACCAGAATTTTTGCATATCTTTTTGCGGTTTTAAAATATGCGAGATGGGCCAAAAGAAAAGTTCTTCTTGATGTTTTATCCGACTTGTCGTAAATAAAGCCGCCGTTTGGATTAATATCAAGATTAATTTCTTTTTCTATTTCGTCAAACGTTAAATTGCCGCTTGTCGGGAACCCTAAAGGGTCGTCCGAATAATTAACGGTAAGCCAGAACATATTATTTTCAACGATAAATTTATAAGATAATGCCATAATTTCGCTCATTTTATAGTTTTTATCATAAAGGTCGCTGTAAAATAAAGTATACGGGCTTGCATAATTAATTCCGCCTATAATTGCGTCTTTCGGGGTGCATAATTTCTTTGTATATTCGTTTAAAGTATCAATTTTTGTTTTAAAACTTTTGATATCATTTTCAAAAACAAATTCATCAACAATGTCATAGGTAACGAGTTTTGAATTAAAAATTGCATCCGTACAAGTGTCGTCAAGATTTCTGTATGATACGTAGTTTTTATAATTGTCATCAAGTTTTGATTTTAAAATCGAATCTTTAATTTTAATAACGGGCATTTTGATTGTCATATACTGCTGCACTATAAATGTTCCCGCACTGTATCCTATAAGAACCAGTTTATTTCCCTTATTATATTCATTCATTATTTCTTTGTGGAGTTTTTGAATAATCGGGTACATATTTTCGGTTTTTGAAACCCAAATGGCGTCATGCAGACACATTGCAATAAATTTTCTTACATAGTTTGCCGGTTTCGGGCTGATTGCTTTTAAAATGTTAAATTCTTCATTTATGATTTCAATTTCATCCCTGCTCATATCGCCCCAATAAAAAGGATACGGGGTTTTATTTATTGTTAAATTTCCTTCTTTTAAATATTTTTGATTAATTAATTCATCGGCCGAAAACTGTTTCACTATTTCTTTGTGCAGTTTGTTAACGCCTTTTATAAAATCTTCTTTGGATTCTTCGGTATTTGTGTTTGAACCGTTGAGATAGATAAAACTGACTTCGTTTTGAGCATGGCTTAAATTAACACCGAGTGCTAAAAACATCAGTAAAATTATAAATTTTTTCATTTCTCCCTCATAAAAAATAAAAATTGCTCTACACGGGTAAATTTTGTTACCTGCGGTGCTCCCACAGGTGGGTGAGCGCCTCGACAAATCCGTTTCCTTTAAAAATGATAAAATCACCAAGGTATACTTCAATTGTCTTTTAATTTTAAAGAGCAGGCTCTCCCGTTTTATTAAAATGTAGGAACAAAATTACAACCCGCATAAAGCAATTAACATTTTATCATTAATTTTTATCTTTTGTCTATTAATTAAAATGTTATTGCCTATCCCAAAAGACGTTTTAATTCTTTCTCTCTTTTCTTTTTTAAGAGCTTGTTTGTTCTTTTTCTGATTACAACCTGGGGAGTATCTTCAGGCATTGCGGCCTTAAAGAAATCTTCCCTCATGGCGTCAAACTCTCTTAATTTTTGAAGAGCTTCTTCCATACGGGATTTTTTAGCCTGTTTAATCAACACCTGAAATTTGGCTTTTTCGCTGATATCCATTGAAATTAAGCTGTAAAAACTCATACATATATAATGAGCTTTTATTTTGGGCATGGCAAGTTTTTTTAATTAATGTTACATTCAAAAAAATCAAGAATTTTGTCTTTATATAAAGATTTTTTTGTTGAAAAAGGAATACACATTGTTTTTGTAAAGCCTTCAGTTTCTTTTATTCTTTTTGAAATTTCGCCCTGTTTTACTAAATCGCACTTGGCTAAAACGTTTATAAAAGGAATTTTATTTATAATAAGCCAATCAATCATTTTAATATCATTATCCAAAAGCCCGTGTCTTGAATCAATAAAAATAAGGCAGTATTTTAAATTTTCTCTTTTGAGCAGGTATTCTTCAAGATTTTTTTGCCATTCATTCTGCATTGTTTTTGAAACTTTTGCATATCCGTATCCGGGAAGGTCGGCAATAATAAAATTTCCCTTATCGCTTATAACTTCAAAATGGTTTATAAGCCTTGTTTTACCCGGGGTGTTTGACGTTTTTGCAAGTTTTAAATTATTAACAAGAAAATTAATGAAGCTTGATTTTCCCGCATTTGAACGTCCGAGAAGCGCAAATTCAGCTTCATTGAACGTTGGTGCCGATTTGAGCGACGGCGAGCTTGTTATGAACTTTGCCTGTTTTATCTTCATTAATTAAATGCCTTAATTCGCTTGCCTGTCTTTTATACATAACGGTAGATAAAAGATTATATGCATTTTTGGAATTTATAACGTTGATTTGAATGCCGTTTTCCGTTGTTTCGACGGTTATTGAGCTTTCTTTCGTAAAATCCGATTCAATGCCCGTTATGTTTATAATGGTCTTTTTTAAGATACTTAACGGTTCCCTTAAAAAATCTTCAAAAGTTTTTAAAATGTTAGTTTTCATTTATGTTAATTCTATCAAAAAACATTATTTTTTTGTATAATCAACATATTGTTTTTAATAATTCGTTATAAGGAAGTTTAAATTATGTTGATTAAAGAAAATCTCTACAAAGAAATTACCCCGAACGGCTACGGCATTGCAATCGAAACGGAAGGTAACGTTTTATATTCCAAAAAATCCGAATTTCAACAGGTTGATATCTTTAAATCAAAAGGACTCGGTAACGTTCTTACTTTAGACGGACTTATGATGACAACGGTTGAGGATGAATTTTTCTACCATGAAATGATTGCTCATATTCCCTTATGTTCTCATTTGAATCCGGAAAATGTTCTTGTAATCGGTGGCGGCGACGGCGGAACGGTCAGAGAAGTTTTAAAACATCCTACCGTTAAAAATGTTGATTTATGTGAAATTGACGCTCTTGTTATAGAAGCAAGCAAAATGTATCTTCCGACTATTGCGGGAAAATTAACCGATGAAAAAGTTCATATATATGTTGAAGACGCTATTGAATTTATAAAAACCAAAAAGAATTGTTATGACGTTGTTTTAATTGATTCAACGGATCCTATGGGCCCGGGTGAAGGGCTTTTTACGGAAGAATTTTATAATAACGTTAAAATGAGTTTGAAGCCGGGCGGAATTGTTGCTCCGCAGTCTGAATCTCCTTTTGCAAACAAAGAAGAAATGAGAAAAATGTATATTTTATTAAATAAAGTCTTTAAAACCGTCCTGCCGTACTGCGGCCCCATTCCCACATACCCGGGCGGCTATTGGTCCTGGGCATTTTGTTCCGATGATACCGATAACAGCGTTAAAGATGTAAAAAGGGCAAAATTGATTGAAAATCAGGCAAAATTATATAACACAGACCTTCATAATGCCGTATTTTGCACTCCCAATTTCGTAAGGAAAATTGCAAATAATGAATAATCTGAAAGTTAATCCTTTAATCGGTCCGCTTACGGGTGAGATTACAATCCCTTCGGATAAATCAATATCCCATAGGAGCATAATAATAGGAGCGCTTACAAACGGCAAAGTTAAAATTTCAAATTTTTCATCCTGCGCCGATTGTCATTCAACCTTAAATATTTTTAAAAATTTAGGGCTTGATGTCGATTTTATTGACGATAAAACTCTTATTATAAATTCCAAACAAGGATTAATTAAACCGGATTGTCCGCTTGATTGCGGAAATTCGGGAACTTCAATGAGATTAATTGCGGGGATTTTATCGGGTCAAAAATTTAATTCCGAATTAATCGGAGATATCAGTCTTTCAAAACGCCCCATGAAAAGAATAATAGAGCCTTTAAGTTTAATGGGTGCAAAAATTGAATCCGATGAAAATAAGGCGCCTTTAAAAATTAAGGGCTCAAAACTTACCGGCATTAGCTATGAATCAAAAATAGCATCCGCTCAGGTAAAATCTTCAATTCTTCTTGCGGGGCTTTTTGCTTCCGGCGAAACTACCGTTATTGAACCTTATTTATCAAGAAACCATTCCGAATTAATGCTTGAATATTTTGATTCCGACATTAAAGCTTATAATTCGGATAATAAATTTTATACAAAAATAAGAAGCTCGTTTTTAATGCCAAAAGATTTATTTATCCCGGGCGATATTTCATCTTCCGCATTTTTCCTTGTTGCTTCATCAATTGTTAAAGGAAGCGATGTTATTATAAAAAATGTCGGTCTGAACCCTACAAGAACGGGTATAATAGATGTTATGAAACAAATGAATGCCGATATTGAAATTTTGGACTACAGAGTTGTAAATAATGAACCGATTGGAGATATCAGGGTTAAATATTCTCCCGATCTTAAAGGTATTGAAATTAAAGGAGAAATTATACCGAGATTAATTGATGAAATTCCGGTAATTGTCGTTCTTGCGCTTTGCGCTGACGGCAAAACGGTTATAAAAGACGCATCCGATTTAAAAAATAAAGAATCGGACAGAATTAATTCCCTTTGTTTTGAATTAAATAAAACGGGCGCCGATATTATTCCGACCGATGACGGATTTATAATAAATTCAAACGGCAAAAAGCAATTAAAAGGCGGTGCTGAATTAAATTGTTACCATGACCACCGTTTAATTATGAGTTTTTATGTTGCAAGCCTGGTTTCAAAAAATGCAAATATAATTAACGATTTCAACTGGGTTAATACATCATTTCCCGAATTTTTGGAATTATTCGGTATGCTCGGAGCATAAAAAAGATGTTTTATTTTGATAAAACGGATAGCCTTTTGGTTTTAAAATCGGATAAATTAAAAATTAACCACTTTTTTACGACAAGAAATTCAATTATTAAAACAAAAGAAAAAGAATTTATCGAACTTGCAAATAAAAATAAAGAAATAATAAAAAAATATTTTAATCTTAAATCTCTTATAAGCCCTTCCCAAAGGCACACTTCAAACATAGAAATCGTTGATGAGAGAATTGAATACCCCGATACCGACGCTTTAATTTTAAATAATAAAGACATAGGAATTTTTCTTAATTTTGCAGACTGCACGCCCGTAATTTTATTTGATACAAAAAATAATGCGGGCGCAATCATCCATGCGGGCTGGAGAGGAACAAAAGAAAAAATCGTTCAAAAAACTTTTTATAAAATGAATTCGGAATTTAAAACTTCCCCCGATGATGTTATCGCCGTTATAGGGCCTTCAATTTGCAAAGACTGTTTTGAAACAAATAATGAAATAGCCGATATGTTGTCTGAAAGCGTTATTGATAATAAGGATTGTATATTTTATAAAAACGATAAATATTATGCGGACTTAAAAGAAATCAATAAAAGACAGTTAAATGAAACCGGCATTTTAAACGTTGATGTCTGCGATTTTTGCACATATCATAATAATGATAAATTCTTTTCATACAGAAAAGAAAATAAAACAACAAACAGGATAAGTGCGTTTTTAACCCTTAATTAAAAAAGCCCGCCTTCTTTTTTTTCGCTTGAACCCATAATGGGTTTTTCACTTTCAATAAATTTTTCTTTTGCTTTTATTTCTTTTTCAATGTCCTCGGGCGTAAGGGTTTCAATCATTTTGGCATAGGGTTCTGCCGCTTCTTTTATTCTTTCCGCAAGTTTATCTATGTATTCCGAATATGAAACGGCATCATCGTGTTTAAATCTCCAATTGTCAAATTCATAAGCATCAAGAACATCTTTTTTCCAATCGGATAAAATTCCGTCCATTGTTTCTCTGAATGTGTTCGCCATTTCTTTTGAGGGGAATAGCCTTATTTTTTTATACGTATTTTCAAGAATTATCATTGATTTTTTGGTTGCAAGCCTTGTTGAAACACCGCGCATAAAATAGCGGTCTTCTTCTTCTTTTGAAATTTTTAAATCAAAAGGAAAAATCAAAGCGCACATATTTGTGGCATCTGTCAGTTGAACCATTAACTCCTGTTTTAAATATTCGTATTCTTCACGAAGGCCCATAATAAAATTGCTCATTAAATGTTTGTATACATATATTTTAACAAATCGTCCCCAATTTGCAACTTTTAAAATAAAAGCGCCCCTCTTTTTTTTAAGGCGGCGCTTTTATCAAATAATAATAAAAAGATTTATTTACCTTTCTTTTCTTCAATTGCAGCCTGTGCAGCGGCAAGCCTTGCCTGAGGAACTCTGAAAGGCGAGCATGAAACGTAATTCAAGCCGATTTTGTGGCAGAATTTAACCGAATTGGGGTCTCCGCCGTGTTCGCCGCAAATGCCTCTTTTTAAGTTCGGTCTGACGGGCAGCGCTTTTGAAAGTGCAATTTCCATTAACTGTCCGACACCTTTTGTATCCAGGGTTTCAAACGGGTTTGAAGGCAAAATTTTATCTTCAACATATTTTGCAAGGAATTTGCCTTCGGCATCATCTCTTGAATATCCGAATGTCATCTGCGTTAAATCGTTTGTTCCGAATGAGAAGAATTCCGCATATTTTGCAACTTCATCTGCCGTGAGCGCGGCACGGGGAATTTCAATCATCGTACCGAACATATATTCAACACATACGCCCTTTTCGTCCATAACTTCTTTTGCAACTTTTTCAAGAAGCTCTCTGTCAATTTTTAATTCATTAACATGGGATATTAAAGGAATCATAACTTCGGGTTTAACTTCAAGCCCCTCTTTTTTAAGATCGCAAGCCGCTTCAAAAATTGCTCTTACCTGCATTTCGTTAATTTCGGGGAACATAAGCCCTAATCTGCAGCCTCTTAAGCCCATCATCGGGTTTGATTCCGATAATTCTTCAACCGTATGCAATAAAGCTTCTTTTTCGCTTGCATCTTTTCCCAGTGCCTTAAGTGCGGCAACTTCCGCTATTAATGTTTCTTTATCGGGTAAAAATTCATGGAGCGGGGGGTCAAGAAGTCTTATTGTCATGGGATACCCGTTTAAGGCTTTAAACATATCTTTAAAGTCTTGATATTGCATTGGAAGAAGTTTTGATAAAGCTTCCTTTCTTGCTTCTTTTGTGCCTGCAATAATCATTTTTTGAACCCACGGGAGCCTTGAAGGATCCATAAACATATGTTCAGTTCTGCATAAACCGACGCCTTTTGCGCCTAATTTAAGAGCGTTTTGAACATCTAAAGGTGTGTCTGCATTTGCTCTTACGGTTAAAGTTTTAAATTCATCAACCCATTTAAATAAGGTTTCAAAATTTTCATCCATAGTAGCACTCATTGTTTTGACTTCGCCCGCCATAACTTCGCCGGTTCCGCCGTCAAGCGAAATAATATCGTTTTCATGGTAAATTGTGCCGTCTGCGGCGGTAAGCGTTTTATTTGCAAGGTCGATTTTTAAATCTTCACATCCCGAAACACAGGGTTTGCCCATGCCTTTTGCAACAACGGCAGCATGGCTTGTCATACCGCCTCTTAAAGTTAAAACGCCTTGAGAAGCAATCATACCGTGGATGTCATCCGGGCAGGTTTCAATTCTGACCAGAATAACTTTTTCGCCCGCTTCGCCTCTTTTTGCCGCTTCATCGGTATCAAAAACGATTTTACCTATTGCGGCACCCGGAGATGCATTTAAACCCTGAGCGATTTTATGAGCTTCTTTTTTTGCTTTGGGGTCGAATGAAGGAAGAAGTAATTGATATAATTGATATGCATCAACGAGTTCAACCGCTCTTTCTCTTGTGATAATTCCTTCATTTGCCATCTCAACCGCAATTCTGACGGCAGCTGCCGCGGTTCTTTTGCCGTTTCTTGTTTGAAGGATGTATAATTTGCCTTTTTCAATCGTAAATTCCATATCCTGAACATCTTTATAATGTTTTTCAAGGTTTTTTGCGATTTCTACGTATTGTTTGTATAATTCGGGCATTTCATTTTCAAGCTCCGATATCGGTTTCGGGGTTCTTATTCCCGCAACGACATCTTCGCCCTGTGCGTTTGTTAAATATTCGCCGTAAAATTTGTTTTCGCCCGTTGCGGGGTTTCTTGTAAAGGATACGCCTGTTGCACAGTCATTTCCCATATTCCCGAATACCATGGTTTGAACGTTAACCGCCGTTCCGTAGTTGTGGTCAATTTTGTTTAAGTTTCTGTATGCAACGGCTCTGGGGATATTCCAGCTTCTGAATACCGCCTCGATTGCTTCCTGCAATTGAATATAAGGGTCTTGCGGAAATTCTTTTCCCGTTTCTTTTTTAATTATTTCTTTATATACGGGAATTAAAGATTTTAAGCCTTCGGCCGAAACTTCAGCATCCGTTTTGACGCCTTCTTTTTCTTTAACTTTATCAAGTTCTTCTTCAAATTTATTTCTTTCAATGTCCCAGGCAACCGAGCCGAACATTGTTAAAAATCTTCTGTAACTGTCATAACAAAATCTTTCATTGTTTGTAAGATTTATCATCCCTTGAAGTGTGTCATCGTTAAGCCCGAGGTTTAAAATCGTTTCCATCATGCCGGGCATTGATAATCTTGCTCCGGATCTGACCGATACCAACAAGGGGTTTTCGCTGCAGCCGAATTTTTTGCCCGCCTGGTTTTCAACATCTTTTAACAATTCTTTAACTTCATTCATTAAGCCCTCGGGCATTTTGTTTCCGTTATTGATATATTCCATGCAGGTTTCCGTTGTAATCGTAAGCCCGGGGGGCACGGGAAGTCCCGCATTTGTCATTTCCGCAAGGTTTGCGCCTTTACCGCCCAAAAGTTCACGCATATCTGCGTTTCCTTCTCTAAAAAGCCAAACTCTTTTGTTGTTTGTCATCTGTTTCTCCTTATCACTTCTGCTTTTTGGTTTAGTCATCCCGACAACACTTTTAAAATTCTTTTAAAAAAGATAAAAGTTATGTCAATTCTATCAAAAAAAATGACCGCATTCAAGGTTTCAATAATATCTTTATTTTTGATTTTTTATTATAATTTTTTTATTAACAGAATTGAGGCGGTTTTATATGAGTATGTTTATTTTGGATAATCCTTTTATATCTGATTTTCTTTTTTCAACGGTAAATAATAATTCTTATCCCGTTTTATCCAACCCTCTCGTTGACGGCAGGGTTACAAACCCCGTTAAATCGGATATTGCAAAAGAATTATTGAATAAAATCAAAAACCCGAAAATTTATACAAATTCAGAAAATTCAATAAACTGGATTTTATCAAATTTAAACGATACAAACCTTCCTTCATATATTTCCTTATTTAAAGACAAGGTTAAATTCAGAGAGCTTTTAAAAGAAATATATCCCGATTTTTTCTATAAAAAATTTTCATACGATGAATTATCTTCTTTAAATAAAGACGATTTTAAATATCCTTTTGTAATAAAACCCTCCGTAGGTTTTTTAAGTTTCGGCGTTTATACGGTTTATGAAAAAGATGAATTTGAAGGTGTTATCTCTAAAATAAAATCCGATATGGAAAAAGTTAAGCAAACTTTCCCCAAAGAAGTTCTGAATTCGGATAACTTTATAATCGAAGAATTTATAAAAGGCGAAGAATATGCAATTGACGCATATTATGACGACAATTCAAACCCCGTTATATTAAATATCTTTAAACATCCTTTTTATGATAAATATGACGTTTCCGACAGAATGTATATTACAAGCCCTTCAATAATAAAAGAAAATTTTGAATTATTTAACGATTTATTGATTAAAATCGGAAAAATTACAAATCTTAAAAATTTTCCGATGCATTTGGAGCTTAGGAAAGATAATTCAAAAGTTATTCCGATTGAAGTTAATCCTTTGAGATTTGCGGGCTGGTGCACGACCGATTTGGCGTATTATGCGTACGGAATTAATATTTATGAATATTACATGAATAATAAAACGCCTAATTGGGATGAAATTTATTTTCAAAATAAAGATTTTATTTATGCTTTTGTTATGGGCGAAGTTCCCCTTGATATAACTAAAAATGATATAATATCATTTGATATTGAATCATTTAAAAAAGATACAAATGCTCAAATTTTAAATGCAAGAGAATTTGATTATAAAACAAAACCGATGTTTTGCGTTTTATTTATTAAGGCAGACGATTATGAATCAATAAAACATATTTTAAAAACGGATATTAAAAAATATATTAAGCTGAAATAAAAAGATGAATTTTAAAAAAGAATTTGATATAGATAAAGATTTTTTTACCGAGCAGCCTGCTGTTCACTTAAAAAGAAAACTTGCACTCAAAGTTTTTCTTTTTGTTTTAATTGTAACGCTTATTATTCTTTGTTATTTTGCTTTTTCTTCAAGTTTTAACACAAGGTTCGGCTCCGCAAACGTTAACGGCGAACAGGTCAGTTTGAAAGATGCAAATAATTTCTTTTTTGATGCCATAAGTTATTATGAAGACGGAAATTATGAAAAAGCTCTTGAATATTTTAATAAGCAGATTCAGATCGTTGACGATCCGGATTCATATTGCTACATCGGAAAAATTTATCTTGAACAAAATGATGAGGCTCTTGCCATTGAATATTTTAAAAATGCCCTTAAATTTAAACCCGATATGTTTGAAGCGAACTATGAACTCGGGAAAATTTATTATTCCCTGAATGATTTTAAAAATGCTTCAAAATATTTAACTCTTGCAAGCACCCAAAGGCTTGATAATGTTGAAGTTTTAACTTTAACCGCAGAATCTTACAGGCAATCCGGGCGTGCTGATGATGCGATTAAATTGTTTGAGCAGATTTTGGCGCTTGAGCCGACAAGCACGTTTGCAAACATAAAAATCGGTGAAATTTATTTTCAAAGGCTTCAGTATAAAAAAGCAAGCGGTTATTTTGAGGAAGCGCTTTTTATCTCGTTTGACGAAAATACGGCACTTATGCTTGCAAAGTGTTATTTTGAGCTCGGAAGTTTAGAAGAAGCAATATCAATTGCGGATGAAATTTTAGCTTTGAATAAAGATAATAAACAGGCGCAATCTTTAAAAAGAGCGGCTGAATATAAGATGGGTTTATCCAAAAAAGACCGTGAACAAAAAGAAAATAAAACCGAAGACGTTGATAATAACCTTCAACAAATGCCGCCTGATCCTAATATCGTTAATGCATATATTAAAGATATTGAAATGTCCATTAAATTAAATTGGACTCCGCCCGTCGGGTCAAACTTAAAAAAAGCAACGGTTAAATTTACCGTAAATAAAGATGGCGAGCTTGTTTCGAATGTTATTTATTTATCAAGCGGTTTAATAGAATTTGATAAATCCGTTTTGGATGCAATTGAAATGTCAAAGCCTTATCCGCCGCTGCCTGAAAGTCTTGGGCGTGATACTTTGGATATTTTATTTACGTTCGATTATAACGTTAATCCCTAAACTACCCGATTGGGTTATATATTTTTATCTGTAATTATTGTTTTATATTTTTGTGGATGCTTATACGAGGCAATGAAAATTGAATAACAACAATAATGAAATTACGGTTTCTCTGGTTGAAGATTGTCTTTTGACCAGAATTTCGCTTAAACATTCTCTTTCCTGTATTAAAGGAATTAAGATTTTAAGCGATTTTGATAACGCAAAAGACTGCATTAATTCCCTGGAGAAAAATCCCGTTAACATTATTTTGATGGATTTGGATTTAATCGGCATGAACGGAATTGAGGCAACAACTTTAATCAAGAAAAAATTCCCCGATATTAAAATTATAATTTTAACCCTTCATAATACAAAAGATATGTTTACCGCTTGCATGTTCTCGGGTGCAAGCGGTTTTGTCGTTAAAAACGTTCAATCGGACAAGCTTGTTCAGATTATAAGAAGCGTATATTTCGGCGCCTATTGGTTTGACCCTCTCTTTTTTACTGCGCATAAAGAAGTTTTCCCCAAGCCCGATTCTTTTGATTTAAGACACCTTTACGATAAAAAGGTTTCATATGACCTTACGGTAAGAGAGCTTGAAGTTTTAAAACTTGTTGTTGAAGGAAAAACTAACACCGAAATTGCAAAAGAGATGATTGTAAGCACAAATACCGCTAAGGCGCATGTTGGAAATATTTTAAATAAAATGCATGTTTCAGACCGTGTTCAGGCTGCGGTTAAGGCGGTTAAAGCAAATATTATATAATATTATTCTTTTAATTTAATTCGTTTTATAATATTTTTATGAACGATAAAATTGTTATAAAAGGTGCAAGGCAGCACAATTTAAAAGATATTTCGCTTGAGCTTCCCAAAGACAAGCTTATTGTCTTTACGGGTGTTTCGGGTTCGGGCAAAAGCTCTCTTGCTTTTGATACGATTTTTGCGGAAGGTCAAAGAAGATATGTTGAAAGTTTATCAACATATGCAAGACAATTTCTCGGACAGATGGATAAACCCGATGTCGATTCAATTGACGGATTGTCGCCCGCTATTTCAATTGACCAGAAATCAACAACAAATAACCCCAGATCAACAGTCGGCACCATTACTGAAATCTATGATTATTTAAGGCTTTTATACGCAAGAGCCGGTATTGCGCATTGTCCCGAGTGCGGAAAAGAAATAATGCCCCAGACGATTGATGAAATTGTATCAAAAATAACATCATTACCCGAAGGAACAAAAATTCAAATAATTTCTCCCGTTATAAGAGGCAAAAAGGGGGAATATCAAAATGTTTTTTCGGCCCTGAAACAGGAAGGGTTCGTAAGGGTCAGAGCGGACGGCGTTATATATAATCTTGATGAAGATGATATAGTTTTGGAAAAAAATAAAAAGCATAATATTGATGTTGTAATAGACAGAATTATCGTAAAACCCTCAAGCCATTCAAGAATATTTGACAGTGTGCAAACAGCCCTTATGAGATCCGAAGGGCTTGTTGCCGTTGATATTATAGGGGGCGAAGAAAAACTCTATTCCGAAAAATTAAACTGCCCCGATTGTAATTTAAGTTTTGAAGAATTGTCCCCCAGAATGTTCAGTTTTAATGCACCATACGGCGCCTGCAAGGTTTGTAACGGCCTCGGGGCTCATTATGAGGTTGTGCATGAGCTTGTTGTTCCGGATGAAACAAAATCAATAAATGAAGGCGCAATATATCCCTGGCATAAAACGGGAAATAAATATTATCTTGATGTATTAAATTCCGTCTGCGAACACTACGGCATTGACCCGGATAAGCCTTTTAAATCTCTTTCTCCCGCTCAAAAAGGAATAATATTATACGGAAATGACAACGAAATAATTAAAATGCGCTATCCCGATTTCGGAACCAAAACAATAAGGACTCATTATCACCCTTATATTGGCGTTATTCCTTATATGATGAAAAAATTTGAGCAATCGGATTCGGAATTAATAAGGGCGGAAATTCAAAAGTATATGGGTGAAATTGAATGTAAATCATGTCATGGTGCAAGGTTAAATCCTTTTGTTTTATCCGTTACGGTAAACAATAAAAACATTGATGAATTCTGTTCAATGTCAATATCTGATGCTTATCAATTTATAGAAGATTTATATCTTTGTCTTGATGATTTCAAATTAAATATTGTAAGACAGGTTCTCGATGAAATCAGAGCAAGATTAAAATTTTTGCTTGATGTGGGGCTGTCTTATCTTACTTTAAAAAGAAAAGCTTCAACTCTCTCGGGCGGCGAATCACAGAGAATTCGTCTTGCAACTCAAATAGGAAGCGGATTATCAGGCGTTTTATACGTTCTTGACGAACCTTCAATCGGGCTTCATCAAAAAGATAACGATATGCTTATAAAAACTCTTATTAAATTAAGAAACTTAGGCAACACCTTAATTGTCGTCGAACACGATGAAGATACGATAAGAAATGCCGATTATATAGTTGATATCGGTCCCAAGGCTGGAACGTCCGGCGGAAATATTATTGCAAAAGGCTCGATTAAAGATATAGTATCAACAAAAGAATCAATTACCGGAAGATATTTATCGGGTGTTGACGAAATTAAGCTTCCCGATGATACAAGACTGGGTAACGGCAATTTTTTGGAAATCAAAGATGCATATTTGAATAATTTAAAACATATTGATGTCAATATTCCTCTCGGGAAAATTGTTGCCGTTACGGGTGTTTCGGGGTCCGGAAAATCAACACTCGTTAATGATATTTTATATGAATATGCGCTTCACAAATTAAGGGGAAACCGCCCGAAACCAATCGGGGTAGGCGAGATTAAGGGTTTTGAAAATATAGATAAGGTTGTTATGGTCGATCAATCTCCGATAGGAAGAACGCCAAGGTCAAATCCCGCAACATATACGGAACTTTTTAACCACATAAGAGATTTATTTGCGCAGACAAACGAAGCAAAAGTAAGAGGATACAAACAGGGGCGTTTCAGTTTTAACGTTAAAGGCGGAAGATGTGAAAAATGTAAAGGCGACGGCGTTTTAAAAATTGAGATGAACTTTTTATCCGATGTTTACGTTAAATGCGATGTTTGCAAAGGAAAAAGATATAACTCGGAAACCCTCGAAGTTAAATATAAAGGAAAAAGCATATCCGATGTTCTTGATATGACGGTGGAAGAAGCGCTTGAATTTTTTAAAAATATACCGAAGATTAAATCACGCCTTCAAACTTTATATGATGTCGGGCTTGATTATATAAAACTCGGACAAAGCGCAACAACACTATCCGGCGGTGAAGCGCAGAGAATTAAGCTTGCGCTTGAATTAAATAAAAGAGCAACGGGAAAAACATTATACATAATGGATGAACCCTCTGTCGGGCTTCATTGGTACGATGTTGATAAACTTGTTAAAATTCTGCAAAAACTTGCGGATTCCGGAAACAGTATTTTAATTATTGAACATAATCTTGATATTATTAAATGTGCCGATTATATAATTGATCTTGGCCCCGATGGCGGTGATTTCGGCGGTCAGGTCGTTGCAAAAGGAAGTTTAAAACAAATTATAAAATCAAAAAATTCATATACGGCAAAATTTTTGGATGAATATTTAACAAGAGATAAAATTACCGTCTAGGTTTTATTTTTGTCGGATTTAAAATTTTATAATTTTCTTTATGCTTCTTTTGTAAAAGAAAGGAGCATATTATGTCAGATAAAATTTATGATGCAATTTATAAAATTGCAAAACAAACGGAATCCGATGTCATTATAATCTGGACAGGACATCTTAAAATTCAGGGGCTTTTATTGGATTGCGAAGATTCAAAATGTTTAAATGATATTATTACCCTTCAGGATGTTACCGTTAAATGCCACAAACATCATAAAGAAAATGAAAATGAAGAAAATCAGGGCAAACATTTTAAATGGATTAATATCCCCTCATGTAAAATTGATGCATTTACTTTTAAATGCTGCAGTTTGGATGATTAGCCATATTATAGAGGCGGTAATTTTACCGCCTTAAAATTTATTTTTTTGTTATTATTTAGTTATGACCGAATTACTTTTACCCGCAGGAAGTGTTGAAAAAATGCGCTATGCTTTTCAATATGGCGCAGATGCGGTTTATTTGGGCCTTGTTGATTTTTCGCTCAGGACCATGCGCAAAGGTGAAATTATAACAACGGATAACCTTAAAAGCGCAATCGATGAAGCAAGAAGCATAAATAAAAAAGTTTATTTAACACTGAATATTTTTGCATATGATGATGATATAAAAAAATTGTATTCATATATTGATATTATCCGTGAAGCCGGCCCCCATGCGGTTATTGTCAGTGATTTCGGCATTTTTAATATCGTTAAAAAAGAATTAAAAAATGTTGATATTCATATCTCAACCCAAACCAATATTCTTAATTCCGAAGCCGTTAAATTCTGGCATGATATGGGGGCATCAAGAGTTATTCTTGCAAGAGAATTATCGTTTAAACAAATTGAGAACATAAGAAAAAATGTTCAAGATATCGAAATTGAAATGTTTATCCACGGTGCTCAATGCATGAGCTATTCCGGACGCTGTCTTTTATCCGACTATATGACGGGATACGAAAGAAAGGCAAACCAAGGCGGATGTGCGCAGCCTTGCAGGTGGTCTTATAAACTTTTGGAAGAAACAAGACCTAATGAATATTTTGAAATTATACAGGATGATAAAGGCTCTCATATTTTATCGACAAAAGATTTGTGCCTTGTTAAATATTTAAAACGGCTGACAGATATAGGAATTGATTCTTTTAAAATTGAAGGAAGAACAAAGAGCCTTTATTATGTGAGCGCTGCCGCAAAAGTATACAGAATGGTTATGGATAATAAAATTTCCGTTGATGAAGCGTACAATGAACTTTTAAAAATCGGAAACAGAGGCTATACAACGGGCTTTTTCTTGGGACATAACGATTCAAATTCATACAGCTACGATATTTCAAAAGGTCTTGCGGGGGCCGATTTTTTGGGTATTATTCAAAATAAAACCGATACGGGCTATGAAATTTTAATGAAAAATAAAATATATTTAAATGATACCGTTGAAATTATTACTCCGAATTATCAATCGAAAGTAAAAGTTATAAATATAATTACAAAAAAAGAAGATACTACGGTTGCAAACACAAACGATACCGTTATTATGGAATTTTTATCCGATAATCCGGATTGGGAAAAAGAATATAATTATGCTCTTATAAGAACGACCGGAATTAAAAACGAAATTTTAAATAAGGAAAAAACTTTATGCGAATAAAACCCGACTATATACTTGAAAGCATTTATGATATAGATAAAAATGAGCTTAAATCAAAAGGAATAAAGGGAATTTTCTTTGATTTGGATTCAACCGTTATGCAGTCTAAAACCGGTAAATTTACAAAAAAAACACTTGATTTTCTTGAAGATTTAAAACAAGATTTTAAAGTTGCGATAATTTCAAATAACCATAAAAAAGGCTACATTGATAAAGTGCAAAAAATTTCCCCCGTTAAAGTATACGGAAATGCAAGAAAACCCGATGTTAAAGTTTTAAAAATCGCATGTTTTGAAATGGGGCTTGAAATTAAAGAAGTTGTAATGGTCGGCGACCGCCCGTTAACCGATATTTTGGCAGGTAAAAAAATCGGAATGAAAACAATTCTTGTTGATTCAATTTCAAAAGACGAGGAAGGAATTTTAACAAGATTTGTCAGATTTTTAGAAAGACTTTCCATAAAAAAATAAAAATTTATAAATTTTGGTAAAAATATCCGCATACCCCTTTATCTTTGTAATAATGCTCATTTTCCACCGTTTTTCCGTATATTCTTTTGTAAAGAATTGTAACAATTTTTTAATATATTAATTTTATAAATAATATATATTTTTTATATATTTGTAGTAGAAAAAAATAATGGTGGATTTTTAAACAATGTCAATGTCTGTTAACACAAATTACAACCAGGAGATTAAAGCGGTAGAAGATACGGCTTCAACTCCCGTTGTTCAAAATCCCCCTGTTGAAGATGAAACTGTATTTGGTACGGATACAACGCTTGAAACATCCAATGTTGATGAATTTGTTTCAACAACAAAAACCGAGGCAGCTTCAATGCCCGTGGAAACAACTTCCTCTCCTTCGGAGGAATCGGTTCCGGTTGAAGAAGGCGCCAAAGTTGATAATTCTGCCGAAATGGAAAGAATTAAATCCGAAATAGATACGCAGACAACGGAAAAAACAAGCTTGGATAAAAAAATTGAAGAAAACAACGCTTTGATTGAAACCGTGGCTCAGGAATTGGGTGAGGCCAATATTCAGGTTACCACGGCTAAACAAAATTATGAAAAAGCATTGGTTGATTATGCGGCAGCGCAAGCCGAATTAGCGGAACTTCAAAATTCAAATTTTATCTCTAAGTTTTTAAATTCAGGTAAAATAAAAGAACTTGAATCAAAAGTTCAAAGCTTAAAAGAAAAAGCTGATAAAGCCGAAATATTATATGAAAAAGCCGTTGAAAACCAGCAGGAAAAAAATGAAGAACTAACGGCTCTAAGAGAAGAAAAAGCTCAATTGACATCTGAAAGCGAAGAACTTTCGGGTAAAATCGATGAACTTAACGGTCAATATGATGAACTTGCAAACGAACAGACCGATGCCAATGCCGAAGCAGTCGATGAAAATGCCGAAACCGATGGCGATAATAACTCTGTTGCGGCCGGTACAGATACAACCGATACTGCAGATGTCGGGAAAAAGAATGAAACTGATAATCAGGTAAATAAAGGTTCCGGTACCGAAACCGATCCTGCCGCTTCATCAGGCTTAAGCGATGATTACCTGGACAATCTTCAAAACAGTGCCGAACAATCAAAAAATGATTTTGAAAACCGAGCAACAACAAAAGACTACGAACATTTTAACAACAGAAATGAAGCGGCGGCTCAAATTTACCGTGATTTCGGTATTTTTATGAGCGAAGAAGAAATTTCAACAATCGGCTTAACGGCTCTTGGTATACCGAATCGTGCGGGAAAAATTATTGAATCAAGGATTTATTCTTCCGCATTTTCAAAATCCGCTTCAATGGCAGCCGCAGACGGCGCCACAAGTAAAGAACACAGTGAAGCGCAAGCCGCATTTACCGAAGTTTGTCTTGATCTTTCGGATGTTATAAACGGTTCCGATGTCGAATTTTATAATATAACCGATGAGTCAAATTATGAACTTGCAATGAACCTTCTTGAAAGAATTTCAAGCGGCGAATATATTAAAACAAGCACTCTTGAACAGCAAACTTCAATTGTTAAAAATATCCAGGTTTCATCATCAACCGAACCTGCTTATGAGGCAAACGATACCAAATACGAAGAATTTTCGGAAGCCATACTTGATGAATTAAAAAATCCTTTTGATGTTCAGCTTTCCGATGAAGAATATGAGGCAATCGAAAGAGAATATGATGCGCTTGCGGTTCGGGATATGGAATCTGCATATAATTTCTTAATTGATCAGGCAAATAAATATAATATAGATGAAGCAATAGCAGCTTAATTTTAATATAATAATATATTAGATGCCGCCAAACTGGCGGCATTTTTTTAATTGTAAATTTTATTTTCCCGATACAACTACTGTTTCAGACATTTTGTAAAAATTATTGTAAAGAATTGTAACAAATTTACTATATATTGAAATTATGTAATTTATATATACTTTATATATTTGTAGTTACAAAAAAGTAGTGGTAGGCAAACAAAAATGTCAGCAGAATTAAATTTAAATGTTTTATCTTCCGCTCAGGCTTATTCAGCCGCAGCAGGTTCTGCTCTTGGCGCTTCGCAAGAACTCGTTGAACAAACGAACGGCCAGGAAGGCGGCAACTTGTTCGCTGATGCAAGCTCCGAACAATCCGGTGCAAGCCAGGCTACATCAACTGCAGCTGATATTGAAGCAAGAGGTGCTGAAGCTTCTGCGGATAAATCGGAAAATGAAGCTCAACAAAGTGAATCGGAATCGGTAATTGATAAAATCTTTAATGCATTAAACGGTGTTAAAGATGCATTATTGGGTGTTAATACCGAACTTAGCTCAACTCGTGCGGCAATTGAACAAAATCAAACCAATAAAAACACAATCGATGAACAAATCGGTGCATTGGGTGAAGATGATTCCGATGAGGCACAAGCGCAAAAAGCTGCACTTCAACAGCAGTCGGAGGCTATTCAGGCTGAAATCAACGAACAAAATCAGGTAAAAGAACAGCTTGAAGAAGAACAAGGCACCCTTGAAGCTGAAGAAGGACAATTAACAACTCAAAAAACAAATGAAGAAAATAATTTAGCAAATCTTCAGGCGCAAGGCGCTGAAATTGACGGTGAAATCGCAGAAATCCAAACTGAAGGCGAATCGCAAACATCTGCTAACCAGGGCGGCGAACAAGACGCAAACCAAACCGAAACCGAAGCTCAGCAGGCATTAGCCCAAGCGCAATCAAACCCCGAAGAAGGCGCTGAAGTTGCTCCTGCTGCCGATCAGGCTCACGGCGAAACGGTTGAACAATCCGTTCCCATAGAAACTCCTGCCGAAGTTCCCGCAGCTCCCGCTGAACAGGAACCGGTTAACCTTTCACAAACGGTTCAAAATATGGAACAGACTGCACCCCAAGCTCCCGTTGAACAAGCACCGGTTGTTGAACAAGCTCCCGTAGAAAACACAGCGACTGAAGACAAAACTTCAAATAATCCTTTCAGGAATGATGATAATTCAATTGAAGCCGTAAAAGAAAGAATTGAAAATAATGAAGTAACGGACGGTTTAATGGCCGATGTTATTATTAAAGATTACTTTATGGGAGAAATGCTTGAAATTGCTTCCGATGAAATCATCGGTTTAAAAGCCGAAGATGCCATTGAAAGAGCATCCGAATCATTCCAGGCTAAAACTTATTCAAACACCGTATACTCTCAGGAAGTTTCCGAAAACACGGACACCGCTTCATTTGATGAAAACCAGGAAGCTATTTCAAACTTAAATACTGCTTATAACGAAGCTTCAGATAAAGTTAACGCTCCCGGTGTTGAATTCTTAAGCTTAACTGATAAATCAAATTTTGAAAATGTTTCTAAAGTTGTTGAAAGATTAAATGACGGCGAATATATCTTAACAAGAGAAATAGATAAAACTACCCAAACCGCTGAATCAATTCAGGTTTCGGCAGTTGAAACAAAAAACACCGAAGATGAAGCAAGTAAAGTTAAAGGGGCTGATTTATTAAAACAATTAAAGGGTGAAATAATTGAAGACGCCGAAGCTCCCGAAGATGAAAACGATGATATTCTGACCCAAAAAGAATATGATGAAATGGAAAACTTCTTCTATGATAACGAAGATACCACAAAAGCTTATGAACAAATGATAGAAGATGCAAAAAAATTCGGAATCTATGCAACCGCAGCATAATTAAGAACCAAATCGGTTATTATATATACAATAACAGCCCCTGACGAAGGGGCTGTTATTGTTAATAATTCTTTATAATTTTTTATTTTTTTGAAAATTTTTTTATTGTTTTGTTTTTATCTTTTTGAATCAAAAAGGATAAAGTTTAATGCAAATTTCTTCTCTAAATAATATTTTTTCCAAACAAATATCGTTAAATAATAATTTTTCAAGCCCCGTTTCATTTAGGGGCTCACCCGTGGCAGATACTTTTGAATCATCATTAAAAAAAGATGAACTTGCCTCAATAGAAAAAAATTTAAGAGCCTTTGAAAAAAGATGCGGTGAACTTAAACGGTTAACCGAAGAAAAATACGGGATATATACACAGGCGCATAGCGCTTGTATTGCCGCAATTGATAAAATGTCTGGGATAAGAAGAGGTGTAATTTCCGTAACTTCTGATGAAGAAGCTTTGGCAAAAGATGATTTATCAAAAAAAAGTTCCGCTTGCGATAGAGCAAGGACTGTATATAACAAGACACAAAGAGAATACAAAGACGCTCTTAGAAAGCTTGACGGCTTAAGACTATATTTTGAACAATATAAAAAAGACCCTTCTTTTGCTTTTATTTTTAATCCCGATTTATCGGAAACCGAAAAAAGAGCGCTTGCGCCCAAAAAACAGGTTTATCCCCTGAGAAAACTCGCAGATATTTTAGGGCTTGATGAGAAAATTGTTATGGCCTGGTATAAATCGGGGCTTATTGAAACGCTCAAAATGGGTGATTCTCTGACAGATACGTTTGTTCCTCTGCAATCAAAAGCAAATAAGCCTTTCTTTGATGAAATTCAATCCAAAGACAGAAATTTTACCGGTGCCGAAAAATTAATGATTGAATATAATATCCCGGAAGGCTTATTTAAAAGGTATGTCGAATCGGGAAAAATTAAAGGATACGGTTTTGAAGGGAATCTGCCGATTGGTGTCGGCGCCCTTTCGCTTCTCGTTGATTTAAATGATGAAACGACTCTTAATGCTTTAAATGACCACGGTAAACTATATCCAAAGCCGTCAATTTATCAGTCCGACCGGTCGGGTGTTCCCGCTTTTGAACTTCAAAAACTCGGATTCGGACCGGTAAGAAATATTAAAGAATTAATAAATAAGGGCTATCTTGAAGGAAATATTCAAAAAATAGATACAAAATCCGGTCCAAAAACAAGAACAACCGTTAATCTTTATTCAACAAGAGCGCAAGACATCCTTTCCGCCCTTAGAAGCTCAAACCCCGACATTATGGAATACGGCGATTTTGCAAAAGCTTTGGGGCTGACCCAAAGTGCGCTTCAAGAGGCGCTGTTAAATGATGAGGCGCAAATAATCCCTGAATATTTATTTGCCGATGATTATTCAAAAAGATTTTTTGACCTTAAAAATCCGATAAATAAAGATTTTATCGACAGAGCTTTATTTGAAGCAAAATTGAAAGAAGAATTAAAACTTAAAAATAAAAGAGAAAAACTTGAAGGATATGCAAAATTTCAGTCTTTAAAAATGGCTCTTGCCTGGAATTTCTGCCCTAAAACAAGACAAATTGCATCCGATTTGGCTTCAGGCGATAATTATCTTTGCAGACTTCTTGCAAAAGAAGACGAAGGTGAAGAAGAATTAACGACAAAAGAAAAAATAAAAGTTAATTCATTCAGAAAAAGAATGTGGCAGGAAGCGGGCACGGATGAACTTAAAAGCGCAATTAAAAAAGCGGGCGAAATTATAGAATTATATTCAAATGGCGATTTTGACTCAATTCCGAATGATGCACTTGATTTAATAAAACAATATGAAGGCGCTTAAAAATTTATAAGCGCCTTTTTAATATTTATTTTTTTAAAAGAAAATCAAAAAAATGCTTTTTTCTGTAATTTGTAATTGTATCCGTTGTAAGCCTTGTTTTCTTGTCATAGGTTTTAACGGCGCTTAAGTATGCTCTTGCCGTATCTATGCTTGTAAAGCACGGGATACAATACATCTCTGCTATTGTTCTTATCCTGAAACCTGATGTTTGAGAGTTTTTGCCCAGTGTCGGAGTATTTAAGACAAAACTTAACCTTCCTTCTTTCATACGTTTTTGCAGTTTATCAAGCATAAATTTTTCAATCATTTTAGACGGTATTCCGTTTTTTTCCAAAAATTTATGCGTTCCCCAGGTTGCCATTATAAAATATCCCTGATTAAACATTTTTCTTACGATTTTAAGTGCGGGTTTTTTATAATGATCGTTTAATGAAACAAGAACCCTTTGTTTTCTTTGACCGAATTTATATCCGCCTGCTATAAATGCCTTTAAAAGCGCTTTTTTATAATTTGTATCAACCCCTAAAACTTCGCCCGTTGATTTCATCTCGGGAGCAAGCGCAGGGTCAATTCTGTTTAATTTTTGGAAACTGAACACGGGCATTTTAACGCATACAAGGTTTGATTTTTTGTATAATCCCGTGCCGAATCCGTGAGATTTAATACTTTTGCCGAGTATTACGTTAACCGCAATTTTTGCCATCGGAATTCCGGTTACTTTTGACATAATGGGAACCGTTCTTGAGGCTCTGGGGTTAACTTCAATTACATATACAACATCATCTTTAATAATGAATTGTATATTCATTAACCCTATAATATTTGTCTTTTTAGCTATTTGTTTTGCATAATGAACAAGAGTATTTTCCTGTTTTTTTGTAATATTTTGGCTCGGGTATATGCTCATTGAATCTCCCGAATGCACTCCCGCACGTTCAATATGTTCGCAAATCCCGGGGATTAAAACGTCTTTACCGTCTGAAATTGCGTCAAGTTCAACTTCCTGTCCTTCAATATATTGATCGATTAAAACGGGGTGCTCCGATGAAAATTTAAATGCTTCGTTAATGTAGGTTAAAAGTTCTTCATCGTTATATACAACCTGCATCCCCCTGCCGCCTATAACATAAGAAGGTCTGACCAAAACGGGATATCCCAGCTCTTTTGTAGCATCAAGCGCTTCTTGGGAGCTTCTTACCCCCTTTCCTTTAGGCTGCGGGATTTTTAAATCTCTTAAAAGTTTTTCAAAAACTTTTCTGTCCTCAACGGCATTTATATTCTCTAAGCTCGTGCCTAAAATTTTAACCCCTCTTTCATTTAATTTTGAAGCAAGGTTAATTGCCGTCTGTCCGCCGAACTGAACCATAACGCCCAAAGGTTTTTCTTTTTTTATAACGTTCATAACGTTTTCTATATTCATCGGTTCAAAATATAATCTGTCCGCTATGTCAAAGTCGGTTGAAAGCGTTTCGGGGTTTGAATTTATCATTATCGATTCATAATTATTTTCAGCTATTGCCCAGGATGCATGAACCGAACAATAATCAAATTCAATACCCTGCCCTATTCTAATCGGCCCGGAGCCTAAAACCACTATATTTCCTTTTTTCTTTTTATTTTTATCTTCCTGTCTTTTTTTGATTTTTTCAAGTTCGCATTCTTCGTTGTATGTTGAATAAAAATAAGGCGTCATTGCCGCAAATTCTGCGGCACAGGTGTCAACTATTCTAAAAGACGCTTCAACATTAAATTTTTCAAACTCTTTTTCTTCAATTCCGGTTATTTTTGAAATTTCCGAATCTAAAAACCCTTCTTCTTTTGCTTTTATATATAATTCTTTATCCAGGGGTTTTTCTTTCAGCTGATTTCCAAAATCAATTATTTCTTTTATTTTTGATATAAACCAGAAATCTATTTTTGTAATATCCGATATTTTTTTCGGGTCAACACCTCTTTTTAGGGCTTCCGATACTCTGAAAATTCTTCTGTCATCCTGAATTGATAAACTTTCAATTAATTCATCCAATCCGGATTGTTCAAACTCTTCTCTTTGGGTAAGGCCGGTATATTTTTCTTCCAATGAAGTAATCGCTTTTTTAAATGCACTGTTAAATGTTCTTCCGATTGCCATAATTTCGCCCGTGGCTTTCATTTTTGTGCCTAAAATTCTGTCTCCGTGCGCAAATTTATCAAAAGGCCATTTGGGGATTTTAATTACGACATAATCAAGGCTCGGTTCAAATGCCGCTACCGTTTTTTTGGTAATTGCGTTTTGAATTTCATGGAGCTTATATCCTATTGCAATTTTTGTCGTTACTTTTGCAATCGGATACCCCGTTGCTTTGCTTGCAAGAGCCGATGAGCGGGAAACTCTCGGGTTAACTTCAATTACGTAATATTGGTTTGATTTTGTATCAAGTGCAAATTGAACGTTGCACCCGCCTTCGATTTTTAAGGCTCTTATAATTTTTATGGCAGATGTTCTTAACATTTGATATTCGTTGTTTGTTAATGTCTGGCTCGGCGCAACAACGTATGAATCACCGGTATGAATTCCGATAGGGTCAATATTTTCCATATTGCAAACGGTTATACACGTGTCGTTTGAATCTCTCATGACTTCATATTCGACTTCTTTAAACCCTGCTATGCTTTTTTCAACCAAAATCTGGTTAATGGGAGATTGCTGCAGCCCCGTTGTTACATATTGGTCATATTCTTCTTCATTTTTTGCAATTCCGCCCCCTGAACCCCCGAGGGTGAATGCGGGGCGTATAATAATCGGGAACCCTATTCTCTCCGCAAACTTTTTGGCATCTTCATAACTTGATACAATTTCGGATTCCGGAACGGGTTCATTAATTTCATTCATTAAATTTTTAAATAATTCTCTGTCTTCCGCTTTGTTTATGGAATCAATATTTGTCCCGAGAAGTCTTAACTTATATTTTTCCAAAATTCCTTTTTTATGCAGTTCCATTGCAAGGTTTAACCCCGTTTGACCGCCCAGCGATGCTATTAAACCGTCGGGACGTTCTTTTTGGATGATATCTTCAAGCATATCAACATCTAAGGGTTCAATATAGACTTTATCGGCTACATGTTCATCCGTCATAATTGTTGCGGGGTTTGAATTTACAAGGACAATTTTTATCCCTTCTTCTTTCAGTGCTCTGCATGCCTGCACTCCCGCATAATCAAACTCTGCCGCCTGCCCTATGACAATCGGACCGGAGCCTATTACCATAACTTTTTTAAGTCTGTTATCTTTTCCCATTTTATTTTGTCCTTATCCTACATTTACCATATCATCCGCTTTTCTTACCGGATTTGTCTGATATTCTTTCATTAATTCAATCCAATCATCAAAAATAATGCTTGCATCCTCGGGCCCCGGTTTTGCTTCGGGGTGGAATTGAACCGCATAAATTTTTAATCTCGGAGCGTCAAACCCTTCAAGTGTATCATCATCAAGGTTTTTATACGTCGGATTCATAATTCCCGATAAGCTGTTTATATCAACCGCATACCCGTGGTTTTGCGAAGTCAGCATAACTTTTTGCGTTTGAAGGTTTATAACTGGGTGGTTTCCGCCTCTGTGTCCGTATTTTAATTTATAGGTTTTGGCACCGAGCGCAATTGATAATAATTGATACCCGAGGCAAATTCCGAAAACGGGAATTTTTCCTATCAATTCTTCAATCGTTTTTAATTCCGTAATGCAATCCTGAGGGTCTCCGGGGCCGTTTGATAAAAACAAATTTTTATGTCCGTTTGATAAAATAACATCGGAGCTTACGTTTGCGGGATATACGGTAACTCTGCACCCTCTTTTTGCAAGAGAATTTATAATCCCCGATTTTGTACCGTAATCAATCAGGGCTAAATCTATATTTCCTTCGGGGTTTACCACATAACTTTCTTTTGCGGATACATCCAAAACAACGTCTTTATTCATTTTGTATACGCATATGGCTGCAATTCTTCGGGTTATGTCATCATCGGTAAAAATTGCATCCGTTGTTATCATACATTTCATAACCCCTTTTTCTCTTATTTTGATAACGAGGCTTCTTGTATCTATTCCCTCAATTCCTATAATTCCGTTATTTTTAAGATAATCGGAAAGATTTTGTTTTGATTTATAATGGGAATCATTTTTTGCATGGTTTTTAACAACAAACCCCAAACATCTTGGAATTGTTGATTCAAAATCTTCGTCGTTTATTCCGTAGTTTCCGATTTCAGGATATGTCATTGTGATAATTTGATTGGCATAGGAAGGGTCGGTTAAAATTTCCTGATACCCTGTCATAGAGGTGTTAAAAACAATTTCGCCTATTTTTGTTCCGAATGCGCCGAAATGTTCGCCTTTATATACGGTGCCGTCTTCTAATATTAATGTTGCAAGCATAATTCTTCCTCAATTTCTTTATAAATCATTTTCATTGCTTCAATTCTGTTTTGGGCTTTTGTAACCGCACGTCCCAAAACTATGTAATCCGCTCCTCTTTTAATGGCTTCAGAAGGTGTTGCAATTCTTTTTTGGTCGTCTTTTAAGCTCCACTTCGGGCGAATTCCGGGGCATAAAACCTTGAATTCTTTCCCGAGTTCTTTTTTTATGTTTTCAACTTCAACGGCAGATGCCACAACGCCGTCAAGCCCCGCTTCTTTTGCCAGTTTTGCAAGCTCAAGTGCAAATTTTGAAACATCTTTATCTATTCCGAATTCATTATTCATAACATCTTTTGAAATGCTTGTAAGCATTGTAACGCCTAAAATAACGGGCGGTTTTTTGTTTAATTCTTTTGCTTTATTGTCTGCACCTTCTCTTGCGGATTTCATCATCTCCAAACCGCCCGTACAGTGTATGTTAAAAAAGTTTGCACCCCTTAAAACTATGTTTTCGCTTGCCTTTTTAA
This sequence comes from Candidatus Gastranaerophilales bacterium, assembly GCA_944325155.1. Classification (GTDB taxonomy): domain Bacteria; phylum Cyanobacteriota; class Vampirovibrionia; order Gastranaerophilales; family Gastranaerophilaceae; genus Galligastranaerophilus_A. The sequence goes on from CALUYY010000002.1 coordinate 83,391, forward strand.
CGGTGTTCGGGATGTCGTGGAGTTTAACATCCAGAAAGAAATTTGCATTTTTGGATAAGATATAATTAACAATTTCTAAGCCGTATCCCATAAACAATTGCAGGCCGACTTTAAAAGTCCCCGTATAATCTTTCATTTCTTCAACGAGTTCTTTTGCTTCTTCAATCGTTTCGACATCCAATGCCAGAACTATTTTCTCTTTAATTTCTTCATTTATCATAATATTTTCCCTTTTAATTCCATACCCTGATAAGGCGTTATTTTACATTTTGAATTGAATTTTCTGCCGTCAACAACCCATTTTTCATCCAAATCAACCTCAATTTCTCTTTTCGGGTCTATGCTTAGAATTCTTCTCGGGGTATATGCCATTTTTTCAAGCGCCAAATCAAGCCCGAACGTTTGATAAGAAAGAGAAAATGCGGTCTCTAACCCCGTTATGCCGTTTGGAGCTTTGTTGTACGGTTTTAATTTTTCTTTTTCCGTGTGCGGCGCATGGTCGGTTGAAATTACATCTATAACCCCGTTTTTGACCGCTTCGATTACTGCGGTTTTATCTTCAATCGTTCCTAAAGGCGGATTCATTTTAAATCTTCCCGTTTCATCAACGTTATCTTTTGTAAACGTAAAATAATGGGGCGCGGTTTCTGCGGTTAAGTTAAGTCCTTTTTGTTTTGCAAGTTTTATTAATTCTGTCGTTTCTTTTTTTGAAACGTGGCAGAAATGAAGCCTCGGGAAATTGCACTCTCCTTTTTTTGCCGCATTTGTTACTTCATCTAAAATTTCAATCTGCCATTTTGCTTCATTTGTTTCGTCTTCCAGATGCGACATAATAATTTCACCCGTTTTAAGCGCAGACACTAAAACACCTTTGTTTAAAACGGGCAGTCCGTCATTTGAAAAACCGATTGCACCCGCATTTTTCATTAATTTAAAATCAACGGTAATATCGCTGTTTAAATTTTTTGTAATTGCGCATACGGGATACAATTCAACATCAATTCCCGTTTCTTTTGCTTTATTTATCATATATTTTATGACATCTTCATTATCGCAAACGGGGTTTGTGTTCGGCATTGTGCAAACTGCCCCGAATCCGCCAAAATATGCGGATTTAAGCCCTGTTAAAATTGTTTCTTTTTCAATGAAGCCCGGGTCTCTGAAATGAACATGCATATCTATAAAAGAAGGAAGTTTTTTAATCATATTCTTCCCTCTTTAAAAATTTTATCCAATATCGCCATTCTTATGTAAACGCCGTTTTCAGCCTGATTTAGAATTGTTTTCCCTTGAGAAGAATCTATAACATCGGATGTTATTTCAACATCTCTGTTAACAGGCCCCGGGTGCATTAAAAGTGCGTTTTCCGGTAGATTTTCTTTTGAAATTCTGTAATTTTTAATATAATCATCTTTTGATATTTCTTTTTCAAGCCTTTCTGTTTGAATTCTGAGGCACATAACAACATCCGCCCCCAAAAGTGCATTATTCAGATTTTTTTCATAATATACACCTTCAATATTGTCTTGAAAATATTCCGGTGCCGAACAGACAACATCCGCCCCTTCTTTTTTTAACAGTGCGACATTTGATCTTGCAACCCTTGAATGTTTAATGTCGCCCACAATGACAACTTTTTTATTTTTAACCGAACCCAAATGTTCAATTATTGTAAAATAATCCAATAATGCCTGTGTCGGGTGCGAAGACTTTCCTTCTCCCGCATTTATAAAGTGAACTGGTTTATAGAAATTTTTTTCTTTTAATTTTTCGATTAAATTTTCTTCCCTTGTTCTTATAATAAATGTATTTATGCCTATTGCGCTCATGTTATTTATCGTATCAAACAGTTCTTCTCCTTTTGTAATTGAGGATTTTGCCGTGTCAAAAACATAAACGTTTGCTCCAAGGCGCTTTAGGGCGCATTCAAATGAAAATCTCGTCCTTGTCGAATTTTCAAAAAACATTAAAGCTGCATGACGGGTCGGATAATTTGCATATTTTCCCGTTTTAAAGCTTTTTGCCGCTTCAATAATGTTTTGTATTTCTTCTTTTGTCAGATTTTCGATTTTATCAAGATGTTTCATTTTATTTGCCTTTTCTGCTTCCCGGTTTTACGATTTCAATGCCCTGTCTGCATAAGGGGCAATTTTCGGGCTCATATACAACGGGGTCAATTTTCAATAATGAATTTATTTTTAATTTGTCATCAAGTTTTCCTTGAGTTCTGTCCACTATACAGCCCACTCCTTTGATTTCAACTTCATATTCCTTAATTGCATCAATCGTTTCAAAAATTGTTCTTGCCGTTGTTATAACATCTTCAATAATAACTACTCTTTCACCTTTTTTTAAGGTATAACCCCTTCTTAATTGCATTACATCATCTTTTCTTTCAACAAAAAGATTTCTTTTTTTTGCCTGTTTTGCAACTTCATATCCGAAAATGACTGCTCCTATGGCTGGCGCTATAATTGTGTCATATTCAATACCGGCTAATTTTTCCGCAAGTTTTTTTCCTATTATTTCAACAATATCGGGGTATTGGTATAATTTTGCGCACTGAAAATAAGTGTCGCTGTGAAGCCCCGATGTCAGACAAAAATGCCCGTGTAATAAGCCGTCTGCTTTAATTAAAAGTTCTTTAACGTCAATATCGTTTAATGTGTTCATTCTCTTAACTTCCTTTTTAATTCTTCAATGTTATCAATATTTAATTTATTCATTAATTTATCTAAATCATTTATGATTTTTTCGCAAACATCGGGGTGTGTAAAATTTTCCGTTCCGATTTGAACGCAGTCCGCACCGACGGATAAAAATTCCAAAACATCATTAATGTTTGAAATTCCGCCTATTCCGATTACGGGAATTTTAACAACCGATTTAATTCTTTTTACCATAGATAATGCAACCGGTTTAATGCACCTTCCGGATAACCCCCCTTGAACAAGCGACTTTTTAAACGTTTTATCGGGTAAAATTTCAATTTTTACACCCAGACCTTTCAGCGTATTAATTGCGCTTATACAGTCTGCCCCCGCATTTTGGGCGGCAAGCGCCAGAGATTCAATGTCTGAAACATTGGGGGTTAATTTTATAATTAAAAAGCCTTTGTATTCTTTTCTTATTGATTCTGTCAGCTTTGAAAGGCTCCCGGGCATTGTTCCGAATTCAAGGCACCCTTGTTTGACGTTCGGACAGGAAACGTTGACTTCAATCGCTTTAATGCCGTTTTTATCCGCAATTTTTGCCGCTTCTATATAATCTTCAAAGGCTGAGCCCGCAAGATTCATAACAAAATTTATGTCTTTTTCTTTTAAGACGGGAAGTTTTTTTTCAATAAATTCTTTTACTCCGACATTTTCAAGCCCGATTCTGTTTATCATTCCGGCTGTTGTTTCAAAAATTCTTTCCCCAGTGTTTCCTTTTTTGGGGTTTATTGAAATTGCTTTTGTTACGATTGCGCCCAATTTTGAAACATTAATAAAATCTTCAAATTCATCAGCATATCCGAACGTGCCCGATGCGGTCATTATCGGATTTTTAAGTTCAAAAATTCCCAATTTCGTTTTCAGATTTGCCATATAACTTTATCCCCGTCAAAAATCGGGCCGTCTTTGCAAACGGTTTTATTAACCGTTTGTCCGTTTTGTTTGTATTCAATAACACATCCTCTGCAGACACCGATTGAACAAGCCATTGTTTTTTCCATTGAAACTTCGGTTTTTACATTGTTTTTGATTCCGAATTCAGATACCAGTTTTAATACGATATTTGGTCCGCAGGAATAAATTATATCGGGTTTTAATTCATTGTTCAGCTCTTCGATATAATCGACAACGCTTCCGCCGATTACCGTTTTATCCGACCCTTCTATAATTTCGTCTTTTTCCTTAAAGCCCGTTATCAAAAAGTTTTTAATCCCTTTTTTATTTAATTCTTTTTTTAAAAATAACATCGGAGCAATTCCTATGCCTGCACCGATTAAAAGCGCCGTTTTTATTCTTTCGTAATTAAATGTATTTCCCATTGCGCCTATAAAATCGACCGTATCGTCTTTTTTCAGTGATTTTATATAATTTGTGCCTTCACCTTTTATTTTGTATAAAACGGTAATTTCACCGTTATTAAAATCCATAATGCTGAAAGGGCGCCTGAGCGTTTTATTTTCGCACAAAATCGAGATAAATTGTCCCCCGTATGCTTCTTTCATATCGGTTTTTAAGACGATTTTATACGTGTCTTTTGCAATTTTTTCGTTATATAAAACAATTCCCTTATGATTTTTTTTCATCTTTTTCCCGTTAAAAAAAGAGAAAGACAATTTGAGCCTTTCTCTTTTATCTTATATTCTTTTCTTTATGTTTAAATTTGTTCATTAACTTCCCCAATGCCTTGATTATACATCCCGCAAAATTAAATTTAAACCGCTATGTAAACAATTGTTACAAACACTCCTTAAAACCTAAAGTTCTGCACTAAACGGACGATATTTATAACATAAGGAGAATGGAGACAAAATGAACATCAACGGTATCAATGCAAATAACAACTTAATTGATGTAAACAACGTCAACAAAGTTTCCGCTGATTTATTTGCAGCATTAAAGAAAAAATCCGTTGATTATTCAAAACAAGATTTAACAAGATTTACAAGAGCAACTTTAGGTGTTGATTTATACAGCCAGAAAACGGATATAAATGTTCAAAGACAAATCGCAATTACAAATTCGGGTGCTTTTCAAAATAATATGAACCTTCAATCCGTTCAGGCTCTCAACTCCTTCGCCGCTCAAAATTTATACGCTAACAGTGTTCAAAATGCGGTTGGCGGCAAAATGACAATCGCTCAAAACCCCGCTGAAATTGAATTTGTTTCAAGAACGGAAGATGTTTCAAATTTAATCAATGTTTTTGAAACGGATAAAGACAAAAAAGATTCTAACCCCTTTGCTTTTGATACATTCACCCCTGAAAGATCTCAAAAGCAGGAAGCATAATATCTACTCCATAACTCCTATTCTATCAAATTAAAAACTTACCTTTTTTGAAGAACGCTACCTCTCTTTGAAAAAGGTCTTTTTTTATGTTTAAAGATTGTTTTACCGCTTTAAAAAATGGTATAATTTCTTATTGGCTGAAATAAGGAATTAAAAATATGGACAAAATTGTTAAAATTGAAGGAGAAAAAGTTTTTATCGGCCGTGATGACGGCGGGCTTTTGTAGGCGGATGTCAAAGACTGCAACTTTACTCCTTCCGTAAATGATTATGTTGAAATCTTCAGAAGTGAAAATTCAATCGTTATATCAAAAGCTCAAAATATGGCTGCCGAAATTAAAGATTCCGTTATGCAGGCTATTTATTCCGCTGACGGTAAAAAGCCCGTCAATAAAATTGCATACGCAGTTCTTGCGATATTTTTGGGTTCATTCGGCGTCCATAAGTTTTATTCGGGTAAAATTGCACTCGGCATTTTATACTTATTATTCTGCTGGTGCGCAATCCCGGGGATTATAGGTTTTATAGAAGGCATTTTTGCGCTCTTTAAACAGGCAGATGAAAACGGAAATATTATCGTATAAATTTTATTAAAAAACGCCCCTGTCGGGGCGTTTTAATTTTATTTGTTTTTATTTTTAGACAAGTGCTTTTTCTTTTGCCTTTTTAACACATTCAATAACCGTTTTTGCAACCGTTTCCTGTTCTTCTTTCGTTATTTCCGCAAACATGGGCAGCGACAAAACAAGTTTGGTATTTTTTTCGGTTTTTGGCAGATATCCTTCTTTTAAACCTAAATACATATGGACTTTTTGAAGGTGAAGAGGTATCGGATAATAAATCATAGCCCCTATGCCGTTTTCCTGAAGGAGTTTATGAACTTCATCTCTGTTTTGGATTTTAATTGTGTACTGGTGGTAAACACAGTATGTATTATCCAATTCTTTCGGTGTTTCAATATCTTCTGCGTTTTTAAAAAGTTCGTTATAGTATGCTGCGTGTTCTCTTCTCAATTTATTCCATTTGTCGATATAAGGGAGCTTAACTCTTAAAATTGCTGCCTGAATTTCATCAAGTCTTGAATTTACGCCGATTTCATCATGGTGATATCTAATTGCGCCGCCATGGTTTCTAAGGGCAATAATTCTGTTTTTAAGGTTTTCATCGTTTGTAATTGCCAGACCTCCGTCTCCCATGGTTCCTAAATTTTTGGTCGGATAGAAGCTGTAACATCCTATATCTCCGAAAGTACCCACTTTTTTGCCTTTGTATTCGGCGCCGATTGCCTGACAGCAGTCTTCAATAACGTATAAATTATATTTTTTGGCAATTGCCGTAATTTTATCCATATCACAGGGTTGTCCGTACAGGTGAACGGGAAGAATTGCTTTTGTTTTTGACGTAATTTTTTCTTCAATTTTATCCGCATCCATATTAAACGTGTTTTCGTCAATGTCGACAAAAACCGGCGTTGCGCCTACTATTCCGATTGCTTCCGTTGTTGCAACAAAGGTAAAAGCAACGGTTATAACTTCATCGCCTTTTCCGATATTTAACGCTCTTAATGCAAGATGAAGCGCATCCGTTCCGGAGTTAAGGCAAATTGCATGGTTTACGCCTATATATTTTGCAATTTCTTCTTCAAATGCTTTATTATGTTTGCCTAAAATATACTGTCCCGAGCGCATAACTTCCAAAACTTCTTTTTCCGCTTCGTTTTGAATTGTTGCATACTGTCTTTTTGAATCAATGATAGGTATCATATTTCCCCCTTCTTATATATCCATAATTTTATATAATACCACTTCAAGGGGTGTGCTTTTATATAATCTTTATTTTTATATGATAAAATTTCTCTATGAGAATTAATAAATATATTGCCCAATCGGGAATTACATCAAGAAGAAAAGCAGACGAGCTCGTATTATCGGGGCGTGTTAAAGTTAACGGTAAAATAGTTACTATGCTCGGGTTTGAGATTAGAACAAAAGATAAAGTTACCGTTGATGATAAATTAATTAAAGCGGATAATTTTCTTTATTATAAATTTTATAAACCGACCGGCTGTATCACAACAAAAGATGATGAAAAAGGAAGAAAAACAATTTATGATTATCTGCCCGAGGAATTACATATTCTAAAACCGGTAGGAAGGCTTGATAAAGATTCATCCGGACTTTTGATTTTAACAAATGACGGCGATTTAATTTATGAATTAACCCACCCTTCAATCAAGGTTTCAAAAGTTTATCATGTTAAAGTTGATTCAAAAATTAAATATGAAGAATTGGAAATTCTTGCAAAAGGAATAGAGCTTGAAAAGGGAAAAATCGCATACTGCGACAGTATGATACTTGAGCAAAATTCAAACTCAACTCTTCTTGAAATTACTCTTTATCAGGGCATTAACCGCCAGATAAGAAGAATGTTTGAATATTTGGGCCACAGAGTAATAAACCTTAAAAGAATTAGACATGCAACGCTTGATGTGGTAGGCTTAAAGCGGGGTCAATATAAACAATTGAAACCGAAGCAGATTAGAGAATTAAAAAGTTATATAGAAAAAATTAAGGAAAATAAAGATTATGTTGGACATTAAAGTTATTCGTGAAAACCCTGAAAAAGTAAACGAACTTTTAAAAAGAAGAAACCCCGGACTTTCAATCGATAAAGTTTTGGAAATTGACGAACAAAGAAGAAAAGTTCAATTTGAAGCTGACGAATTAAGACAAAAAAGAAAAAATATGTCCAATGAAATAGGCAAACTTAAAAAAGCGGGCGAAAATACCGATAAAATTCAAGCCGAAGTTAAGCTTATGGGCGATGAAATTAAAGCATTGGAAGAAAAACAAACGGAACTTGACACAAAACAAAAAGAATTTCTTTTAAATATTCCAAACACTCCTTTTGAAGATGTTCCGACAGGTGAAGACGATTCTCATAACCCCGTTATAAAAGTCTGGGGCGAGCCGACAAAAGCGGATTTTGAACTTAAACCCCACTGGGATTTGGCGGAGGAGTTAAATCTTCTTGATTTTGAAAGAGGGGTAAAGCTTGCCCATACAAGATTTACTTTGTATCGCGGAAAAGGTGCAAAACTCGAGCGTGCAATAATTAACTTTTTTCTAGATACCCATACGACAGAGCACGGCTATGAAGAAATTTTTCCTCCCGTTTTGGTTAATTCAAACGCAATGACGGGAACGGGACAATTGCCCAAATTTAAAGAAGATATGTTTAAATGTGTGGATGAAGATTTATATTTGATTCCGACCGCTGAAGTTCCCGTTACAAACATCTATAACGGCGAAATTTTATCGGAAGACGAGCTTCCCAAATATATGACGGCATATACTCCTTGTTTCAGAAGAGAAGCGGGTTCTGCGGGAAAAGACACAAGAGGTTTAATCAGGCAGCATCAGTTTAATAAAGTTGAGCTTGTTAAATTGACAACACCCGAAACTTCCGTTGAAGAACATGAAAAATTAACGAGAAACGCCGAAAGGGTATTAGAGTTACTGGGGCTTCCTTACAGAAGAGTAATTTTATGCACGGGCGATCTGGGCTTCAGCGCCAAAAAATGTTATGACCTTGAAGTTTGGCTTCCTTCATATAACGCCTATAAAGAAATTTCAAGCTGTTCAAATTTCGGCGATTTTCAGGCAAGAAGAGCAAATATTAAATATCGTTCAAAAACAACGGGAAAAGTTGAATATGTTCATACCCTGAACGGTTCGGGGCTTGCGGTCGGAAGAACGTGGGCTGCAATTGTCGAGAATTTCCAAACAAAAGACGGACATATAATAATCCCCGAGGTTTTAAGAAAATATACGGGCTTTGATATTATCTGAAAATTCTAAAAATAAAAAGTTTCAGGCAAAAATAAAGCCTGAAACTTTTTTATAAATAACTTTGCTAAACAGATACTTTAAGGCACGGGGTCATATCCGCCTTTATGATAAGGATGACACTTTAGAATTCTTTTTATGCTTAAAAAGCCGCCTTTAATAACACCGTATTTTTTTATTGCCTCATACGCATATTTTGAGCAGGTCGGTGTAAAACGGCAGACGGGAGGTGTATATTTTGAAAAAAATCTGTATATTTTAATTAACGCTAAAAAGAATTTTTGAATAATATTTTCTTTTTTTATCGGGGCTAATTTGCCCATATTTTCCTTGCCTCTGCTATTTCTTTTTCTTCTTTTCCTTCAATTATAAGAAGGTCGACCGCTTTATTAAATGTTTTTGCGCTTGTTGAAATTATCCCGTCTTTTTCTCTTGCGCTTATTGAGTATAAATCATTTGATTTTATTTTTTTAAAATTATCTGCCAGTGCTCCCGTTGCGCAATCAAAAAAGATTTTTTCAAATTTGTCTTCAACGGTATTTATTGCATTTTCAATATCGAGATTATCTATAAACGGTTTAAAATCAACAAGATAAATTTCATCTTTGTATATAACAAAACTTATTCCTAAAATTCCTTGATATTCAGCCCCCTCTTCCATAAGAGCGTTTAATATATTCGGGATTATTTCATTTTTTATTTTTAATTTTATTTCTTCTTTTATAAATGAAACATTGTTTGTTGAAATATCATCAAAATATGAAACGGTTTCAAGTAAATTTAAAACATTAATTCCGTCGGTTAGAACATATATATTATATTCTTTGCCGAAAATAAAATCTTCAAAAATTATTTTTTTGTTTCCCGTCTGAAACAGTGTTTCAATTTGTTTTTTTGCTTTTGAATAAGTTTCTGCTATAAATGCGCCATGGTTTTCGTTTTCTTTGTCGGGTTTAATTATAACGGGATAATTTGTTGTATTTAGGTATTCAATTGCCTGCTGCATTTTTTCAAAAATCGCAAATTTATTTGTTTGAATTTTATTTTTGTATGCGAATTTTTTACCCGTTGATTTATTTGTGCATATTTTTGCCGAATTTATATCGGGGCATAAAATGTTAAGGTTTGATTCACTGAAACTTTCATAAAAACCCCTGTCAAAACAAGAATAATCAACGACAATACTCAGTCCGATTTCGTTTGCAAGCGCAAATTCTTTTATTTCTTCAATGTTATTTAAATTTATATTGACAAAATTTGCATTTGTATCATTTGAAAAACCGAATACAATATTTTCTTTATTTTCCGCCAGAAGATTTGATAATTTCTTTGCGGCGTGGGATTTTCCGATTATTAAAATCTGCATTTAAAAATTATACCATAAAATTTAGTCATAAACGGCTTTTTGTGCAAGTTCGCCATAAGGTATCGCAGAGCCGTCGGTTATTATAACCAGCATTAAATCGCTTAATTCGCCCGCTTCGCCGCCGGTGTATATCGTATAGTCGTTTGAATCCGAGCTGTATGAAGAAGGATTAGGTTTTTTATCCCCGTTAACATCAACCAAAATAACGCAAGGATCGACGTTTGAAGCAGCCTGCGCATTATCATCTTCTTGATTTAATGCACCCAATACTCCTTTTGAGCCGCAATTAAAAGACCTTGTATTAAAGCCGTCGCTGCTTATATTTATATATTCATACGTTTCACCCGAATTATCGTCCATTGTCTCGGATTGTGTTTTTAATTCAATGTCTTCTATGCTCATTCCGCTGCCGTTATTATTTCCGTTACCCATTAAAAATTCAAAACGCATTCCGTCTTTTGTGTAAAATGCCTTTGAATTTTTTCTGTACGTTAAGCTGTCGGTTGATTTAACAACGCTCATCGACTGCTGCAGATATTCAAATAAATCATTATTTTCATTTGTCCTTAACGGAGTTTTTCTTCCCATTGCCACATTCAGCGCAATTGATTCATTTAATGCTTTTATTGCTTTTTTCATGCCAAGTTTATATTGCGCCTCTTTATAGTTATGAATAACGGAAGGTATTGTTAAAATCGCAACAACTCCGATTACCGTCATGGTTAATAATGCTTCGGCAAGAGTAAACCCTTTTTTAATTTTCATAATTTCTATCCTCTGTTAAATTTTATGATTTTTCGTAATCGTCAACAAGAAGCCCTAAATTTTTTTTGCTTTTTTTCTTTAGGTTTTTATTTTCTTCTTTTTTCTTTTTTTCCTGTTCTTTTTTAATTTGGGCAATGTTTGCCGCATTTAAAATTGCAAGAGAATCCAATGACCCCTTTAATTGAGCGGACCTGTCAACAAATTCGCTTTTGTTTTGCTGTTGTTCTTCTTCCTCTTGGGCAAAATATTCCCCGCCCTGCCCCATTTTTTCATCACTCATGGCATTTGCCATTCCCGAGGCATCACCCGATTTGAAGTTAAATGCCCCGCCGATTCCAAAAAATCCTGCTGAACGATTATCGACCATTATTGGTTTTTTCCCTTAATCCTCAATAATATTGTTGAAATTGTATCATTATTTTTCCCCGATGGCAATTTTTACTTTCGGGGTTGTTTGTAAAAAACACAAAAAATATTTTTTTTGCACGTTATTATATATCTTGTAAACTTATATTTAGTATGTTATAAATTTATTCGTTACTTTTTATAAAGGGTACATAATTGGAAAGATTATCCGTTTCTTTTAAAAACAGCATTGAATTAAAGACTAACAATATATATGCGCCTTTGGTGGAAAGGCTTAATGAATATAAGAATTCTCCCTGTACGGGTTTTCATATCCCCGGTCATAACAGAGGGAATGCCGTTTTAAATTCTTTTAAAGAAGTAATAGGTTCTGATGCCCTTCTTGTCGATACAACGGATGAATTTGATAATTTGGGAACTCTCCACCCCGCATCGGGCACAATAAAAGAAGCTATGGATCTTGCTTCAAAATGTTATGACTCAAGAAGAACGTTTTTTATAACATCGGGTTCAACTATTTCAAACCTTGCGCTTGCATTCGGGGTTATCTGCCCCGAAGATGAAATTATTGTTGCAAGAAATTCCCATCGTTCGGTTTTAACCGGAACAATTCTGACGGGTTCAAAACCTTCATGGTTAATGCCGAAAAAGCTTAATGACTGGGCTATTTACGGTTCAATTTGCCCCGATGAATTGGAATTTAAATTAAAAAACAATAATAAAGTTAAATTTGTATGGGTTACAAATCCGACCTATGAAGGTGTTGTATCGGATATTAAAAAAATCGCCGATATATGTCATAAATATGATGTTCCTTTAATTGTAGATGAAGCTCACGGCTCACTGTGGAATTTCCACGATGAACTTCCCGTATCCGCTCTTAAATTGGGTGCCGATGCCGTTGTTCATTCTCTTCATAAAACGGGCGGTGCCATGACTCAAAGCTCCATGCTTCATATCGGTAAAAATTCCCGTCTTGATGAAACAAAAATCGAGCATGCTCTTAAACTGCTTCATACAACCAGTCCTTCGGTTCTTCTTCTTGCAAGTCTGGATGCCGCAAGGGCAAATTTAAGCTCAAAACAAGGGTATGAACTAATTCAAAACGCAATAAACAATGCAAGATTTTTCAGAACACAGGCTTCAAAAATTGACGGAGTATCCGTTTTGGGTGAAAATTCGGATATCATAACCGACATTACGAAAATTTTCTTAAAGGTTAAGGGTTTAACGGGAAAAAGGCTTGAGTCGGTATTGGAATTGGATTTTAATATTGAAATTGAATCCGCATCGGATGAAGGCATTTTGATTTTATCAAATATCGGAAACACAAGAGCGGAATTTGAATATCTTCTTGCAGCAATTACTAAAATTGCAAAAGAAGATTACCCCGATCTTTCACATCTAGAAGATGTAAAATTTATGCCGTTAACGGAGCCAAATGTTGTTATGACACCGAGAGAAGCTTATTTTTTCAAAAAAATAAAAGTTAAAAAAGAAGACTCAATCGGAAAAATTGCCGCAGAAGTCATAGCCTTATGCCCTCCGGGAATTTCCGTTTTACTGCCGGGTGAAATCATCACAAAAGAACATCTTCCTTATTTAAGCGAATATTCTGAAATTGAAGTGGTTGATGAATAAGATAGTCTTATTAATTTTTATTTTTTTATTTTCTTTTGTTCTTCCCGTTTTTTCAAAAGAAGATGATTTTATTAAAAACGATGAAATTTTATCGGGAAAAATTAAAGAAACCGTTGACAATGAAGACAATCCAAATCCCGATATTGTTCCTTATACTAAAAAAGACGAATTTAAAATTTATCATTCAAAATTCAAGCGTGCCGAGCATAAAGGAAAATTAAGCCCTAAACTTGAACATATGAAAACAAAAATAAGAACCGAGCGCGGGCTTTTTAAAAGAAAGGAAGAATTCAGACAAAGAAAAAACAATGAGCTTGAACTTTTGCAGAGAGAATATGAAATTTTAGACTATAAATAAAATTGCAAACGCTTAAAATGTATAATATAATTTAAATATAGTATAGCGGAATAAATAAAAATATGAACAATAAATCAAGGGCTTTTACTTTAGCCGAATGCATGATTGTCATGCTTGTGGTGGGTGTTGCATTTGCAATTTTGACCCCGATTTTGTTTTTAACCGCTCCGGATCAGGATCGTCTGAAGGCAAAAAAAGCTTATCATACACTTTTAACTTCCGTTTCAATTATGATTAATTCTCCTTCATATGCGCAGTCTGAAGGTTCGCTTAATATGTGCAGCTATTTGGATTCTGATATTTTATCGGAAGCCGAAATTAAAGACATGAGGGATGAATATTTTTGTTCAAATATGGCAGAAATCGTAAATGCGGAATTTGCGGATTGCAGTCTTGATTTGGTAAATTCTGCCGTTGCAACCGAGAGCGGCAATGATGCATGCGCTGCAAATACTTCATTTGAATTTTCTTCCTCATCTCCCCGTTCTTCCGTGTGTTTAAAAACCGAAGCGGGCACCGAGGAGGATACCGAACAATTTGTGTATACCGATTTAAGGGATAAATTTGATACAATTTGCGAAAAATTCTATTCAAATGCCAATCAAAATCAAAACGTTGATGTTAAAACCGTATATAATTTTAAAACGCCGGATGGAATTTTATGGGCAATTCAGCGTGCAAATTTCAGCCACAATGCAAAAATATCCCAATTTGATAAAATTACGGGCAAATCCGCATTTTATAACGTTATTTGTATAAATACGGACTCAAATAAATCTGCCGAATTTACATACGGTGCCGGCGTTAATGCAGACGGCAACATCCTTTTGGGAACAAAGTTGTTTGAAGTTGTTGAAGATGACGCCGATATATTGGAAGGCGAATAATTCCTTTTGTTTATAAAATTGCAAACCCTTTTATTGTATATTATAATTGTTTCATAATTTTTATGGGGTTTAGATATGTTAAATAAAAAGTTTGGCGCTTTCACACTTGCGGAAATAATGATTGTATTTACCGTTATCGGCATTTTGACCGCAATTTTACTTCCTTCATTGTTTCAAAGTTCGCCGGATAAAGAAAAATTAAAAGTTAAAAAAGCCTTTAATACGATTTCAAGAGCCGTAGATAACCTTACAAATTCAGACGCATACGAGCTTACGGGCGGAATTTTGGATTCAACGTCATATATTTCGGATGTTGATGTTGACGGTGATGAAATTGACAATGTTGCGCTTGCAAGAAACTCTTATTTTTGTACAAATTTGGCAGATATGTTAAATGTCAAAAACGTAAACTGTTCTCTTAATTTTGTAAATGATGAACTTGACGGTCTGGAGGGCTTAAAATGCACCGAAGAAGCCGACACTCCTTCTAACTCGTCAACTCCCGTTTGTATATATAACCCGGCTAATAATGAAACCGAAATAGAATCAACCGATATTGATTATGAAGATTTTCAAAATAATCTTGATATTGCCTGTCAAAACTATCAGGATACGGGAAAAAACAGAGATCCGGAAAACCATTATAACATTATAACCTCGGACGGGGTTGCATGGGGTATACAGCTTACCAATTTCAGCCAATCCCAAACCGTTCTTGTTAACGGCGTTACAACTCCTTTAAGCTACGGCGTTATTTGTTTTAATGTTGACGGCGGAAAATCTCCGGAACATACATACGGGCTTGCAATAAGAAGGGACGGCAAACTCCAGCTCGGAATGCGCCTTCAGGAAATTTTAGACGAAGATTATACCAATGTGTTTAATGAATAAAATTAAAAATATTATTATATTTAAAAAAAGGGATAAAAGAATGGATAATTATGCAACAATAGGAATATTCGGCGGGTCAGGGTTTTACAGCTTTTTAGAAAATGCAAAAGAAATTGTTGTCGAAACACCTTACGGAAAAACCAGCGATAAAATTGCAATCGGAACGGTTGCGGGAAAAAAAGTTGCTTTTATGGCAAGACATAACAGAGATCATTCAATTACCCCGCAGGATGTTAATTACAGAGCAAACATCTGGGCAATGAAAAGTATCGGATGTAAATATATAATTTCTCCATGTGCCGCAGGAAGCCTTCAGGCTCATATTAAGCCCGGTGATATTGTTTTTTGCGACCAATTTGTTGACTGGACATTCGGCAGAAGAAAAGATACCTTTTTTGAAGGTCCGCTTGTAACTCATGTGAGCGCTGCCGAAACATATTGCCCCAAATTAAGAGAATTAGCGATTAATTCGGCTGAAAAATTAAATCTTTCATATCATCCGACAGGCACGGTTGTTGTTATCAACGGTCCGAGATTTTCAACCAAAGCGGAGAGTAAGTTTTTTACTTCGCAAGGCTGGGGGGTAATTAATATGACGCAGTATCCTGAAAGTTATCTTGCAAAAGAAATGGAAATGTGCCCTTTGAATATTTCCCTTATAACCGATTATGATGCGGGTCTTGTATCTGATACCGAGCCTGTGTCGCATGCGGCGGTTATTGAAGTTTTTAAATCAAATATTGAAAACCTGAAAAAATTATTAACTCAAATTATAACCGATTTTGAAGAATATGACTGCGCCTGCCATCATACTATAGAAAATTCAAGGGTGTAGAACGATGATTTCATATCTGGTTATAAAGCTTTATCAAATAATATCTCTGATATTGCTATTAAGGATATTTCTCTCCTGGTTTCCTAATATCAGGTGGCATTCAGAGCCTTTTTATTCTTTGAAAAAATTCACGGATATTTTCTTTGAGCCCTTCAGAAGAATTATTCCGCCCGTCGGCATGCTTGACTTATCGCCGATTGTTGCGTTCTTTGTTCTTTCGCTTATATTTAAGCTTCTTTTGCATATTTTAGAGATTTTAGGGGTATAAAAAACGCTTATGAATTTCATAAGCGTTTTTTATGATTTTTAATATTCCGTCAGTCCTTCAAATCCGCCGGGTTCTGATTTAATATTGGTTTTTTACATTTATACATAATATTCTTTTTGATTTTTATAATATTTTGCTTGCATACGCTCTTTGTTTCTGTTAAATTTTATTTTGCCGAGGTAATTATTTCTTGGCTTATATTTGGAACTTAACAAACACTTTGTTTTAAAGACAAATTTATAAATTAACTTGCCCCGGTAGCTCAGCTGGATAGAGCAACTGCCTTCTAAGCAGTAGGTCATGCGTTCGAATCGCATCCGGGGTATTTTTTATTGTTTTTTATTTTGATTTCACTATTTTTTATCCTGACCCCGGGCGATTCAACCGCTGTTATCTTCGATAACCTCCATATAAAAACTTGCCCGTTGGGGCAACTTTTTAAACGGAGTCCTTGTTCGAATCGTCCTTTGGTATTTTTTATTGTTTTTTATTTTGATTTCACTATTTTTTATCCTGACCCCGGGCGATTCAACCGCTGTTATCTTCGATAACCTCCATATAAAAACTTGCCCGTTGGGGCAACTTTTTAAACGGAGTCCTTGTTCGAATCGTCCTTTGGTATTTTTTATTGTTTTTTATTTTGATTTCACTATTTTTTATCCTGACCCCGGGCGATTGCGGTAGAGAAATACTTTTAAAAGGCAAATAATTTTTAATATCCTATTTCACCTTAACCAGTTTATAATCTTTCGTGCCGACGTTTAATTTTTCGGCGTAATCAATCGTTAATGTTCCTTTTTTATCTTCAATTCTTTTTATAAGCGTGTCTTTGCCAGAATCATTTGAATTATAAACTAAATCAACACATGCCCTGTCAAGCGCAACGGGGTCAACGGACGATAAAACGCCTATATCTTTCATCTTTGGCGGGGTCGGGTGATTGTTGCAATCACAATCAATTGATAAATTGTTCATAACATTAATATAAACAAGGTTGTTTTTCATATAATCGACAACGGACTTATCCGCATCCGCCATAGACTGCAAAAACTTTTCCTGTTTGCAGGTCCACATATTAAGTGCATTTCCGCCCCCGTGGATATATCCTTTGCCGTTTGCAGAGGCTATTCCTATTGATAAATTTTTCAATGCTCCGCCGAATCCTGCCATCTGGTGCCCTTTAAAATGGGACAACACAAGCATTGAATCATAATTTTTTAAATGGCTTCCGACATAATTAACCTTAATTTGAACTCCCCCTTCAACGGGAAGCATAATTTCTCCTTCTTCATCCATAATGTCCGTTTTTGCAATGCTTGTAAAACCGTGTTCGGCCAAAACTTCTTTATGTTTTCTTGTTGTGTTTCTTCTTCCCTGATATGCCGTGTTACATTCTACTATTGTTCCGTTTAAATATTTAACCAACGGTGCAACAAATTCCGCCTTTAAAAAGTTGTTTCCGCCGGGTTCACCTGAATGCAATTTGACCGCAACGTTTCCCGTAAGCTTTTTGCCCGTTATTTCATACATTTTAATTAAAATTTCCGGCGTTATTTCTTTTGAAAAATAAACAATCGCTTTTTCGGGGTGAATTTTTTTATAAATTTTTGCATACGCTTCATAAGGTGTCCTGCAGTCTTTTGTTAATTTTTCAAAGGGGCAAAGGTCTGTTTTATCTCTGTTTTGAATTTCATCCGTTAAGGTTTTATATTCATATTTAATGTTGTTTTTTTCTAAAATTTCGATTGCGGGTTTTGAAATAACATCCCCGTAAACAAATTCACAATCAAAATGTGCATACAAATTTGCAGCCGCTCTTCCTATTATCCTGTCAAAAGCATAAGCACCTTTTAAATCTTTTTTATCTGTATAATTTAATAAAGGAGTTATGCCTTTTTCTTTAAATTCTTCAATTTTTCCGTTTTTATAGATAACAAGGGTCGAATTTTTTAATTTTTCAATCATTAAATTTTTATCCATATTATTATCCTTATTTGCAAATGCGGGAGCAATAAAAAATGTGCACAATAAAACCGCAAGAAAAGAAAATATGATTTTTTTCATAAACCCATCCTTAAATTATTATACAATTTTATATATAACATAATAAATTATTGAAGCGATAATCATGCACGCAGGAATTGTTACAACCCAAGCCGTAACAATGTTTCCGACTATTCTCCATTTAACCGCATGTGCATGGAAGGTTGACCCTACGCCCATAATAGAGGTTGAAATAACATGAGTTGTGCTTAAAGGAATTCCAAAGTGCGAAGCAAGTAAAATCAATACCGCAGCCGATGTTTCAGCTGCAAACCCGTGAATCGGTTTTAATTTTATAATTTTATGCCCCATTGTTTTAATTATTTTCCAGCCGCCGTTCATTGTCCCTGCCGCCATTGTAAGCGCACAGACAATAATAACGTATACGGGAATTTCAAAATCGCCCGATGCGCCTTTATGTAAAACTCCGCCCGCTAAAAGCGCCAAGGTTATTATCCCCATTGTTTTTTGTGCATCGTTTGAGCCGTGGCTTAATGCCATTAAGCCGGATGAGATTAACTGTAATTTTCTGAATTCTTTGTTTACGGTTTTGGGCTTTTGTCTTAACAAAATGATAACCCATGCTATTATAAGCATTAAGCTGAATCCGACGCAAAAACCCAAAACGGGCGATGTAAACATAGGTATAATAACTTTTTCAATCAATGTATCAAAATGAACAACGTCAATCCCCGCTTTTACAATTGCGGCGCCCAAAAGCCCGCCGATGAGCGCATGGGATGAGCTGGACGGAAGCCCGAGCCACCAAGTAAATAAATTCCATATAACGGCAGCCAAAAGTGCACAGAATATAACCGTTAAAGTTATCATATCGGCATTAACTATTCCGGAGCCTATTGTTTTTGCAACGTGCGTTCCCGTGAGGGCGCCGACAAATTCAAGGCTTGCGCCGAATAAAACCGCCTGCTTCGGGGATAAAACTTTTGTTGAAACAACCGTTGCAATTGCGTTTGCGCAATCGTGAAATCCGTTTATAAATTCAAATATAAGTGCAATTATAACAACGGCTGCAAGAAGTAAAATTGTAATTGTCAAAACGTTTATCCCCCGTTAATTCTGTTTTAATACAACGTTTAAGATTGTGTCCGTTACGTAAAAACAAGCGTCAAACGCATTTTCGATTTCTTTATACATATCTCTTAATTTTATGATATCAATTGCGTCATACTTGCCCGAAAACAAGTTAAACATCGCACTTCTGTGGATTTCATCGCCCCTTGATTCAATTTCTTTCATTTCTATGTTTAATTTTGTGAATTTTTCGGGGTCTGAAACCTTTTTAAATTCTTTCATCATTTCTTTTAATTTTTCCGTTGCCGATATTAATGTAAAAGCCTGTTCTTTCATCTCGTCTGTGTAAGAATTAATTCTGTACACTTCCAAATTTAAACAGGCTTTTATAATTTTTTTATTGATTTTATTTAATTGTGAGGCAATAATTTGAATATCTTCTCTCTCTAAGGGCGTTATAAAACTTTTGTTTAATTGTTTCAGCGTTGCCCTGTATGTTACTTTCCCTTTTTTCTTATTCTTCAGGGCCTGTTCTTTTAATTCGTCCGTCAGTGAATCATGGATTATTTGATTATATAACTTTGCGGAATCCAAACAAATGTCTGCGCCGTCTTGAAAATATGCAAAAAATAATTTATCCTCGGGCGGCATAATGTATGACATTAAGTTAAATCCGGGCATTTTTCATTCCTCCAATTTTATTCCATTTTGAATTTTATCATAAACTCTCCCTGTTTTTCTTTTAATGTTAATTAAATCTTTACACCTTGTATAAATTTTAAAAATTCAACCTTTTATTTTACGGAAATTTTATTAAAAGTATGTTAAAATTAATGTCTATACGTTTTTTAAAAATTAATGAAAAATTCTCCGCTAAAATTAATTATTTTCTTGTTTTTAATTTTTCTCTCAAATGCTCCTTCAAATTCGATAGAAGCCGAGAGTTCAATTCCTTCTGAAAAAAATGAATTTAAAATTATAAAAAAAGAAAGTTTAATCGATAAAGATAAACTTTTAAAATTCGGTGAAGTTTTAAAAGATGAAGTTGTTACGCTTGATGAAACAATTGACGGCGACAGTATTGAAGGTGTTGAATATTTTGACGGGGACGATTTGGATTTTAAGCTTTTTGCCGAAAAAACTTTTGCCGATAAAAAGGCAATTAAGTTTGAACGGGGATTTGTGAATGAAATTTCCGGCGAACTCAGGTTCCAGGGTGTTGCAAGCTTTGATGATGTCGGCTCCGCCAGCCGTTCAACGACTTATCCTTTTGATATCAATGCCGTCATACAGTCTAATTTTGGTGAAAATAAATACCGTTTTTTTACCGAATATGCTTTTACCAGAGATGTTTCCGATTTAAGCAATGAATTTTTCGGCAGGTTTTCAAATTTATATGTTGAAAGATATATTAATAAAAACAATAAAATAAGAATCGGTGTTTCAAGATCACCTATCGGGCTTGAAGGCTCAATGAGCTCTTTTGCGCTTCCTTTTGCAAACCGTGCGCAAATTTCAAGACATTTTGGCGATGCAATTTCAACCGGCGTTTCTTTAATCGGTCATAAAAATGCTTTTGAATATAATCTTGGAGGATACACCTCAACAAGATTTGCCCAAGGATTTAAAGACGGTGCGGAATTTATCGGAAGAATAGGTTATTCGCCTTTTTATAATCAGGAAGGAAGCTATTTCAGGGATTTAACTTTTTATATGGGCGCCGATGTCGGGCACAGGCACGATACATACGGCGTATACAGCGCCGCTATGATATACGAATATAAAAAATTTATTATGAATTTTGAATATGCTTATGCGGACGGTTCAAACGGCGACTTTTTTGACCCGAGAAAAAGACAGGGCTTTTTTGTAACCGCAGGGTGGAATTTTACTCCGAAATTGCAGTTATTATTAAGATATGATTATTTTGATCAGGATACATCCCTTCATAATGCAATAAACCATGAATATTCAATCGGGCTTAATTATTTCATCTTTAAGCAAAGGCTTAAATTTGCACTCAATTATGTTCTTGCGGATAACAGGCTGACGGGCAAAACCTCAAACGGAATTTATTTTTTGACGCAGTTTTTTATATAAAAACGGTTTAATTTGTGGTATTATAAGAATATGAAATCAGCAAAAGAAGTTTATATTGAATCAAAAATTACGGAACGATTAAATAAATTCCCCACCTGCCAAAAGCTTGCAAAAATGCTTTTTGAGGATGCCGAATTACAGGAAATGCAAGATTATGCAAACAATGTCTCAATTAAGCGCCTCGGGTATAATGACCATGGTCCCGTTCATATGCGCCAGGTTGCGGGAAATGCAATTAAAATGCTTAATATTCTTCATGATTTCGGGATTAAAACATCGCTTGAAAAAGAAGAAATAGGCACTTTTGAAGACAGCATGTGTGCTCTTGTGCTGGCGGGAATGACGCATGATTTGGGAATGATGATAGGAAGACAAGACCATGAACAAATGTCTGTTACGCTTGCAATTCCTATTATTGATAAAACTTTGAATAATTTATTTCCCGATGATCTTCACAGAAGAGTAACGATTAAATCTTTAACGATTGAATCAATCATCGGTCATATGTCCACAAGGAAAATCCATTCGCTTGAAGCGGGCATTTTGCTTGTGGCGGACGGGTGCGATATGACAAAAGGAAGGGCAAGAATTCCTCTTGTTATTCACAATGCTCCGAAAGCGGGCGATATTCATATTTATTCCGCAAATGCAATTACAAGGGTAGGAATTCACCATGGCGGCGAAAAGCCGGTTAGAATTGATGTCGAGATGTCATCAGAAGTCGGGCTTTTTCAAATTGAAGAAGTGTTGTTAACAAAAGTTAATTCAAGCACCGCAAAAAAATATATTGAACTTTATGCGGCAGTTACGGGCCAGGAACCCAGGCAATATTTGTAGAAAGTTAGCAAAAAGAAAAATGAGTATTATAATAAATATAAAGCTGTCCTAAAACCGATAATCGATAAATTAAACAGATTGCCAAAAGAACAAAAGCAGGGTTATTATGACAGTTTGAAGCCATTACAAAAAACAATACTTAATAAATATAAATTCTTGCATAAAGCCTATTTGCGTGCAACAAACGAAGTAGAAGCAAGAGCTTCTGGGGATAAAGCTATTGAAAAGGTTAAATCATATGAACGGGGAATACACAGCGCAGGACTGGGAAGATTTAGACAACTTCATAGATTACGTGAAGAGTGGTCAATGGGAACAGGACCACGGGGTAGTTCTTCCGAGTACGGAAAAGAGATTTCAAAAAATGATGAAGGAATTAGAGGAAGAAGAGAAAGCTTCGAAGAATACGAAGAATTAGACCTTGACTTTAACCCGAATAAATCCAAATCGGCAAGAAATGTTAACATTGACGATATAGACGAGATATTGCCGAAAATTAAACCCAAAGACAATATCATAGAAAGAACAATTCGTCCGATTTCATCAAGGCTGGAAGAAATAAGCCCGACATTAAAACACGCCTTAAGAAGATTTGAATTTGACAGTATGGGTGCGGAAAATAAATCTGCCTCAATAATAAAACCCTTTATCGACAAAGTATCCAAAATGAATAAGAAGGATTGGGCAAAATATGATCTTGCCCTAAAAAACGGATACAAAGATGTTGTTGATACGATTGCCGATAAAAAGTTGACTAAATGTCAAGTTTTTCTGAGAGGAAAGAACCCTGCAAGGGTTCGTATGTCCATTTTTATTTTGGGGTTTATTTTCTAATGGTGGGCGAGAAGAAAGCGCAAGCCGGAGTGAAGGGCAGATTGATGAAATCTGCCCGTAACTGTCGATAAGCGACGTAGGATAATTGAGCCATGCGAGCGACTGCGTATGCAATAGCGAGCAAATGGCGAAATACCCACAGGAGCAAAAAAGACCGTAAGATACGGTCTTTAAGAGAATGGGCGAGAAGAAAGCGCAAGCCGGAGTGAAGGGCAGATTGATGAAATCTGCCCGTAACTGTCGATAAGCGACGTAGGATAATTGAGCCATGCGAGCGACTGCGTATGCAATAGCGAGCAAATGGCGAAATACCCACAGGAGCAAAAAAGACCGTAAGATACGGTCTTTAAGAGAATGGGCGAGAAGACTCTGCCGAATTAAAAAGCAACTAAATGTTGCTTTTTAATGAGAGGGCAAGTTTGATAAAACTTGCGTCCCGCGCGAGCAAAACAAAAAGACCGTAAGATACGGTCTTTAAGAGAATGGGCGAGAAGGGACTCGAACCCTTACACATCGCTGCGCCAGATCCTAAATCTGGTGCGTCTACCAATTTCGCCACTCGCCCGAAATTGCTTTTTATTTGATTATGAAATAATAATTTTTTTTAGTCAAGCGCCCCAAAACTTAAGTTTTATGCTATTATTTTCTTATTATTATAGTGAGGTATTAATGAGGATTACGGTCATAGGCACCGGTTATGTCGGGCTTGTTGTCGGAGCTTGTTTGTCCGAGATGGGAAACGATGTAATTTGTGTTGATAACAATAAAGAAAAACTTGAACAGATTAAAAAAGGAATAATCCCCATATATGAACCGGGATTGGAAGAATTAATCAAAGTAAACGTTAATGAAAACAGATTAACTTTTACGGATAATCTTAAATATGCGGTTCAAAATTCTCTCGTATGCTATATAGCAGTCGGAACTCCTCAGGGTGAAGACGGCTCTGCCGATTTAAAATATGTTTATCAGGTGGCGGAAAGCATAGGTGAATCAATTAACGAATACAAAGTAATCGTTGATAAATCAACCGTGCCCGTTGGAACCGCTGATAAAGTAACGGAAATCATTAAATCAAAAACAAATATTGAATTTGATGTGGTATCAAACCCCGAATTTTTAAAACAGGGTGCCGCCGTTGATGATTTTCTCAAACCGGACAGAGTAATCATCGGTTCAAATTCCAAAAAAGCAACAGACATTATGCAGGAACTCTACGCTCCTTTTTTAAGAACGGGAAATCCCGTTATTGTTATGGATGTTAAATCCGCAGAAATGACCAAATATGCCGCAAATTCTTTTCTTGCGGTAAAAATTTCTTATGCAAACGAAATTGCAAATATTTGTGAAAAAGTAGGTGCCGATGCGGAGATGGTAAGAATCGGTATGTGCTCCGATAAAAGAATAGGAACACAATTTCTTTTCCCCGGTCTCGGTTACGGCGGAAGCTGTTTTCCTAAAGACGTTAAAGCATTAATTAAAACCGCAAAAGATTTTAATTGCGATTCAAGCCTTCTTGAATCGGCGGATATCGTAAACAAAAAACAAAGAATGCTTTTTGTGAATAAAATCTTAAATTATTACAATAACGATATTAAAGATAAAACTTTTGCAATCTGGGGTCTTGCTTTTAAACCCAAAACAAACGATATGAGAGAAGCTCCTTCAATTACAATTATAAACGAACTTTTAAATAAAGGGGCTAAAATTAAAGCGTATGACCCCAAAGCATTTGATCTTGCAAAGTTAATCTTCGGTGATAAAATCACATATTCAAAAAATGCATACGATGCTTTAATTGATTCAAATGCACTTTTATTGTTAACCGAATGGAACGAATTTCGCCGTCCGGATTTTGACAGAATAAAATCATTATTAAAAACCCCCGTTATTTTTGACGGAAGAAACCAATACGATTCAAACCGTCTTAAAAACAAAGGGTTTAGTTATTTTTGTGTCGGGAAGAAATCTTTTTAAATGGAAGGGGTTATGAGCGAAAAAGAAAAAATGCTGAAAGGACTTCTCTATCTTGCCGATTTAGATGATGAACTTTTATCGGAGAGAAACCGTGCAAAAGATTTATGTTTTGAATTTAACAATTTAAAGCCGTCTGATGAAGAAAACAAGAAAATAATCATCAAGAAGCTTTTCAAAAGTACAAAAGAAAATTTTCTTATCCAGCCTTATTTTTGGTGTGATTACGGGTATAATATCGAAATCGGCCGGAATTTTTTTGCAAACCACGGACTTGTAATTTTAGATTGCGCTCCCGTTAAATTCGGCGATAATGTCTTTATTGCGCCAAATTGCGGCTTTTATACGGCGGGACATCCGATAGATAAAGAGGACAGAAGAAAATTTCTTGAATATGCAATGCCGATAAATGTCGGCGATGATGTTTGGGTCGGCGGAAATGTTTGTGTTATGCCGGGGGTAAATATCGGGAATAATGTTATAATAGGAGCAGGCTCCGTTGTTACAAAGGATATCCCTGATGATACCGTTGCATACGGAAACCCTTGCAGACCGATAAGAAAAATTACCCTTGAAGATAAGTTTAAGTATAAAAGATAATCGGAGTTTATATGGTATGAAAAAAATTTTGGTTTTAACGGGAAGCCCGAGAAAAAACGGTAATTCTGAGGCTCTTGCGGACGCTTTTATTGAAGGTGCGCAATCAAAAGGAAACAGTGTTTTTAAGTTTGAATGCGCAAATAAAAATATCCGTACATGTATTGCATGTAATACCTGTTATTCAACAGGGAAAGCTTGTACATTAGATGATGATTTTAATGAACTTCCGCCTTATTTAAAAGAAGCGGATGTTGTTGTTTTTGCATGTCCTTTGTATTGGTTCACTTTTCCCGCTTCGATTAAACTTGTGATAGATAAATTTTATGCACTTTTAATAGGGAATGTCGACATTTCAAAAAAAGACGCTTATCTTCTTGTCTGCGGGGAAGATATTAACATTAACGCCTTTGACGGCATAATTTTAACTTATAAACAGCTTGTAAATTATCTTGATTGGGAAGATAAAGGACAAATTATCGTACCAAATGTCAGAAAAATCGGCGATATTAATACTTCAAGCGCAATAATTCAGGCAAAAGAAATGGGTGAAAACGTATAAAACGGGGGATTATCCCCCGTTTTCAAATTAGCCTATAACCGGCTGAACAAAAGTTCTTGCCGCAAGTTCTTTATCAAGTGCATAAAGTGCGTGTTTGTCATCGCCTATCATTTTTAATTGCGCCAAAACTCCGCCGACGTTTGCTTCTTCTTCAACCTGTTCTTTTAAATACCAGTTTAGAAAAATTATTGCAGCTCTGTCTTTAACTTCTTCCGCAACGTCCATCAAAGCATTTATTCTGGAAGTTACATATTCTTCATGTTTTAATACATGTTCAAAAACTTTTAAGGGCGATTCCCAGTTTGTTTCGGGTTTTTCAATTGCTTCAAGTTCAATTTTTCCCCCGCGTTCCAATACATAATCAAACATGCCCATAGCGTGCGCATGTTCTTCTTGAACCTGCACATCCATCCAGTTTACAAAACCGTTTAAATTTAAATTTGCAAAGTATGCTTTCATTGATAAATAAAGATATTCGGAATATAACTCTTTATTTATCTGGTCCAAAAAGGCTTTTTCCATTTTTTCGCTTATCATAAAACTGTCCTTTCTAAAAACTGTTTTTATAAAGGTATTTTATAACAAAACGCAATAATTATAAATTATTTTATTATATTCGCCCGTAAATTTTCCGCTTTGTACAGTCTTGCAAAAAAGCATGCCGTATGTTGAACCGAATCAACTCTTACAATCTGGTTAACGGAGCCGAATTTTATTGCATGAAGAGCTTTTTCGGGGTTTTTATGCCCGTAGTTATTAATTTCCGATATATATTGCTGCATATGCCCCAGTGCAGCAGTTTTACAGGCAGATAAAATTTTATCGGCTTCGTTTTTATAATCAAGTTTGTTTGCAAGAAAATATGCAGCTAAAAGCCCTTCGCACCTTGCGCCGCTTAAGTGATAATAATCTCCGTAATTATTTGCCCAGAAGCCGCCTTCATAGTCAATATACGGCGTTTCACCTTTTTTATACATCATTTCAATCATTGCTTTTGCATCATTTAATACAAAATCAATATCTTCTTTTTCAATAAAACCTTTGCAATCCGCCCATTCATTAATTGCCTGCATAAGCCATGCGTCTGAAGGCAGTTTTGTGAAAAGTTCGCTGTAATATTTGGGTCTTTCAACAATTATCCACTGAACCGCTTTTTTACATTTTTGTATAACTTCTTTTTTTAATTCTTCGTTTTTGTCATATCTGTTTGCAAAAAGCGCAAGCCCTAAAAGCGCTTCACCGGGGTAGAAGAAAGTAAAAGTATTTTTTCTTTGCTCAAACGTCATATTCAGTATCGGCTTGCCGCCGTTAAAGTTCGGGATTGTGTAATAATTTAAAAACTCTCCGTTATCCATAATTCTTGATAACAGGTGCCTTGTGTATGCTTCAATGTATCTGTCATAGTTTTTATCTTTGCAGATACTGTGGTTTAGCATTAATGCTATAAGCGCAAGCCCCGCCCCGCCCAGCTTTATTCTGCCTTCATCATTTACGTAGGCCGCTTCTCTTCCTTTGGTGTCTTTATGGAATTTTGTTGCTTTTTCAACTATGTAATCTATGCTTCGTTTTATAAAGCTTAGATATTCTTTGTCATTACTTATTTCATACGCTTCAATTAAAGATATAATTCCGCCGCAGTGTCTTAATTCATTGTAATATAAATCGGGCGGTCTTCTTTTCGGATGTTCCGGGTCAATATAGTTATCGGGTACGGGGTTGTAGTGGTATAAAAATCTGTTATCTTCCCGCATATTGTCCGTAACCCATTTGTTTGACTTTTGCACCATATCATAAATGGTGTGATAGCTGAATTCTTTATATAAAATATTTCCCCGATATAATGGATAAACATCCGTTTTATAGCTTACAAACGCTCTTGATTTAAAAAGAAAACACTTTATATCTTCAAGATTTTTTAACATCTGGATTTTATCAAGCGCTTTTGTATCTTTATTTCCGATATTAAGTCTTGAAGCAAGTTTTGCAAGAATTGAATTTAAACCCGTTACTGCGGTAGTTGTGCAATCTGTCGGTGTCCATATAACGGAACTGTTGTTATATTGGATTTCTATTCCGGTTATTCCTGGTTCAAATCTGTTCTTATCAAAACTGCCGCCCGAGTGAAGTTCTTTTATGTCGACTTCTTCTCTGTCATACGTCCATTCAAGAAGAATTCTTGTCTTATCGTGGTTTTTGATATCAAAATTTTTAAATGCAGGGTTTTGCCTTATTTTTTGTATTGTATAATTAACCGTTGCTTCAAAATCTTTTCTTTTTCTTATTCCGGTTTTAATTTTTTGAATATAAGGAGATAAAAGCGTGATATAAAAAAGCTGATTTTTTTCTTTAAAATCAACAATTTCATCCAATTCAAGACCGGATAATATGACGGGCTTTCCCGTAATCAAAGACTCTCTTATTTTAAGCATTAAATCATAAATATCAGAAAAGTCTTTTTTATAATAACTTCTTTCTTTTTCGTTAGCTTCCGATAAATTCATTGTTTGATTATAGCATATCTTACGCCAAAATGACAAATTAACGTATTAAATTAAATCTGGAGCGTAGGGGATTCGAACCCCTGACCTCAACACTGCCAGTGTTGCGCGCTACCAACTGCGCCAACGCCCCATGAAAGCTCTTTTTTTATTTTATAACAAAAATATTTTTTGTACGTTTTTATAAAAAATATGAAAATATCAAACGCATATTGCCCTAATTATAATAATTTTCTTTATGCTCCAAGTAACCGTACTAATTTTGCGGGACTTACAAAACCTATGCAAAAACAGGTTTTTATTGATCCTAAAGTTTATCAAAATTATTTTATTCCCTTCTCCGTTAATTCCGGTAAAAATATTGCGGGCGAATTGCCTGAAGAATTTATTGAAGCTTTTAAAAAAACTTCTTCAACTGATGAAATAAAATTAAAAATCAATACTTTGCTAAATACTTTTCCGCTGCCGCAAATGTTTTATCCGAAGCGGAAATAAAAGGAAAAAGAATTGCAGGTAATTTTTGCGTCAAAGATTTTATGGATAAAGATACGGGCATTTTGCATACTCCGGGGCAGGCATATTATTTTTCTGAAGACTTTTACGGTGTAAATTCCCTCACCGATGAAGAAATAAAACCCTTTTTAAATTCCGCTTCAAAAATTCTTACCCGTGGGTTTAAAGAAACCGGCTTAATTTCCGATAAAGGAACAATAAATGTTTCATATTCCGGCTACGGTTCCTATGGAAATGTCTATAATATTGAATTTTTAGATAATAACGGCTCAAAAATTTTCCACGATAAAACTCTTAAAGTATATAAAAATCCGGATATTGAAAAAGAAATGGCAAGGGAATTTGCAAAAAGAATTGTTGATTATTATAAAACCCTCTCTTTTGAAGAATACTTAGCCCCTCTTATCAGACAGTATTATAACGATAAAATCCGCTCATATCCGGATTTGTCTTTTGATGAAGCAAAAAGCCTGTTTATTCAAAAATTTAGAAATCTTTATAAAAAATATTATGATGAAGCAAAATCCGTTTCGGTTGATGAATTTGTGGAAAAATATTATACAATGGATAAATCAATTCCTTATCACGGTCTTTTTGCCGAAGCTAACCGTGCCATATTTTTAAAACACAAGTTTCCCGACATTAAAAATTCAAATTATGTTGAACCTTTTTTCTTTGATTTGAAAAACGGATTTGCATTGTTTGAAACATCTGATACAGAGCTTTTGAAGCCGAAATTTGAACTTCCTCTTGATGAAGCCGGGCTTAAAAATCAAGACCTTCTTTTAAATGAGGACAATATCGTTTTTGACAGAGTGGTTGATTACGGCGGAATTGTACCCGTTGACGAATCAAAGATGTATTATCCCTGATGAGAATACATTACCACGTTTTTGGAATTGTCATTATCTTTTTTATCCGTAAAATTATCTTTTATTTTTGTTGCAAAATGTGCTGCCGCCGCAACACTTGCAGCTGCTGCGATATATGAAATATATGCGATTTTATTTCCTTTTGATACTTTTTTTGCAATATCGGGAGATAACATCTGTTTTGCCCAGGCATTGCCTCTTATTGTTGCCATTCCTTCTTCGGCCAATACCGGAACCATTGATAAAAACGCAAGTTTGCCCGAGTTTTCTCTTACAAAGTTTTTGGCTTTTTGTGCGCCTGTAAGTTCTCCGTTTGCATTATCCGACGGTTTTGAAGATTTTGTCAGCGCACAGAACAGTGCAAGTCCCGCTCCGATTACCATTGCGGGTCCTCTCATCCCTTGAACCGCTTTCCAGAATTTTGAACTGTTTGCATTATATGCATGACCTATTTCATGGAATATTGCCGTCGGAAGCTTATCCATATTACATACTACTTCGTTTTTAAACATTCTTCCGCCGCCGACCATTTTTGTGCCGTTCAGTCCGCCGAAAAATGCATTCTTGCCTTTTGCCGTTGCATAAATCGGATTCAACATTTCTTTTAATTTATCGGGCATTGTAGAAAAATCCAGACCTGCATTTTTAAAATCATTTAATTTTACGCCTTTTTGTGTTAAGCCGGTTGTATCCAGCACATTTTTAGCAGCCGTTTTTATATTCTCTTTTTGAAAATTGTCCAATCCTTTTGCCGAATTTGTTAAACCTTTTATTGCTAATAATGACGGCGGAACGGCTGCCAGCGCAATGCCTTGTGAGGCGGCAATTGCCGCAAGTGAACCTTTAGCGTCGCTTTTTTTATTATTTTGTTCAATACCGGCGGTTTTAATCATTGAAATATTTTCCATACAACAAACTTCCTTATTTTTAAACACACATATATAAATAAATAAAATTTTTCTTTGGAGAAAAATTGTCTTATATCATATTTTTTGTTTACAAAAATTAATAAAAAAATAAGCGGATTTACCGCTTATTTAAAATCAGGAGAAGAAGGGATTCGAACCCTTGGTACGTTATTCACGTACGACGGTTTTCAAGACCGCTCCGATCAACCACTCCGGCACTTCTCCGTTTATTAATTTGTCCGTTTCTAATTATTATAGAAAAAAACTTATTTGTAAAGCCGATTTTTTATTCTAAACCGTTTGAACTAAAAAGCGCTTTTATAATCAAAAGCGCTTTTTAGAGTACACTTTTTTATTTTACCGCCGTAAAGTTCAATTTTTTAAGGACTTTATCCGTTATATCAATGCCGCCGTAAAATACAACTCTTGAATCAAGAACGGTGTCAATTTTGTTTTCCATTGCAACCTGTTTAATTGCGTTATTGATGGCTGTATCAATTTCCGCTTCTTTTTTCTGTCTGTATTTTTCAAGAGCATCTTGTTTTTGTGCAAATGCTCTTGCGGTCTGGTCTTCAAAGTTTTTCTTTTGTACGGCCGAACTTAATTTTTTAAATTCTTTTTCTTTATCCAGAAGATATCTTTGAAGCTCGTTGGTTTTATCTTCCAATTCGCTCATGGCATTTTTTGCTTTTGAATAATTTGTTATAAGCTGTCTGTAATTAACGCTTCCTACCGTTTGTGCAAAAACCGGTGTTGTAATTACCAATGCCAGCAATAAAGCAATAATTTTGTTTCTCATAATAAACATCCTCTACCATTTTAAGATTGTTTGATTATATCAAACATTTAATTTTTAGTAAATAGTACAATTCGGCTTGATGTTTTATTGTTTTTATGCTTAATTTTAGTAATATTTCTAAATTTTCGGAGTTAAAATGTCAAGAAACTATACCCAAAGAAAACCTTCCGAATATAACCTGTTCAGAACCGTTTTTACCTGGCTTACCTGTAATTTGGTATACGGGCTTTATTATACATTGTTTTGCAACCTTAAAGTTATAGGGCGTCAAAATGTTCCCAAAAAAGGATTTTTTATTGTTGCTTCAAACCATGTAAGCGCAATTGACCCTTTTTTGGTAGTTTTTGCAATAAGAAGAATTGCTGCCTATATGGCTAAAAAAGAACTTTTTGAAACAAGAGCGGGAAGAATTTTTTTAAATCTTTTGGGTGCTTTTGCGGTAAACAGGGAAAAACTTGAAGTTTCAACAATAAAAACCGCAATTGCCATAAAGCAAACCAATTGGGTGCTCGGATTATTTCCCCAGGGTACAAGAGAAATTGACGGTAATATGGAGCATATTTCGCGCGGTTTTGCAGCTATCGCCAAAATTACAAAATCCGATATATTACCGGTTAAAATAACGGGTGCAACAAAAGAAGAAAGAAAGCCGTTTAAAGGAAATATGAAAATAATAATCGGAAAACCGATACCGTATAACGATGATACACACAAAATGGTTGATTTATGGATAAAGCAAATGTCCGAATTGGACAAGGGAGAATAGCTTATGGCGCCGCAAAACGAACGCTACAAAAAATATGCAAGAAGATGTGCGGATGATTTTAACTTTTTAACAAGATTATACCAGCTGTATGCGCTAAGGGTCGTCTTTATACCTTTTGCTTCCCTGTTTTATAAATTTAAAATATCGGGAAACCGCTTTGCTTTAAAAAATACTCCATGCATTGTTGCTTCAAACCACATTTCATACTTTGACCCTTTTATTGTGCGCTGGGCTTCAAGAAGAAATCTTGCCTATATGGCAAAAAAAGAACTTTTTGACGCTTCAAATTACATCGCAAAAAATATATCCCGCCTCGGCGCTTTTCCCGTTAACAGAGAAAAACTTGAAGTTTCAACAATTAAAACCGTTAAGGAAGTTTTTAAAGCCAAATGGAATTTATGTATTTTTCCGCAGGGCGGAATAAGAAAAAATAAAAAAATAGAAAACATAAATAAAGGCTTTGTCGTTATTGCAAAAATGGTCAATGCCGATATTCTCCCCGTTGCAATTTCGGGTTTGGAAAAATATAACTGGAATATTTTTAAAAAAACCGTTGTTAACGTTGTTGTGGGTGATCCGATTAAAGCAACTTTGCCCGATGATGAAATAATCGAAAATTGGAGATGCCAGGTTGCCAAAATGTCGGGATATGAATTAAGCGAAATCAATGAATAAAGTCGGCAAAAAAATTTTTTTATGATTGTTTAACAAATCGTACGTACAAAATAATCACATATTATGCCGATAGTAACACCGCTTTTATCATATCTTCAAAATCCGGATAAAATTCTTCCCGTTGCGGCAATTGAGGTGCCGACTACTTTAGGAAGAACATATCAGGGCTATAAACGCGGCGGCAAAACCGAAGCAAGAGAAAGACTCTGCGAAGAGTCTCTCGGTGCGGTTATTTGGCTTTTCGGCGTTAAGGCGTTTAATAAAATCGGTGATTTTTTCGGCGAAAAAGTTTTGGGGTTAAAGGAGTTATCCTGCGATGTGGGAAAAGATTCCCTGAGACGCCCTTTTGACAATGTTACGCATAAAAAAGGCTTAACCGCAGGGTTTAAGTTTACAAAAATTTTGGCTTCGGCGGTTCTCGGCACGCTTACAATGGGCATGGTTGTTCCGAAATTAAAAATGGCAATGACAAACGCATTCAGAATGAAAGACGGTCTTGAGCCCATCCCCGATAAAAATTCCAAGGACGGAAAATTCCATAAAACCTGGGCTGATAATTTTGTCGGACTTTTTATTAAAAATGATTATCCCATTGGTAAAAAACAAAGCTTAAATCCGCAAATTCCGACCATTGATAAGTTTAAAAAAGATATTAATTTATCTTCCCCGCTTTCTTTTAAAGGTATGACGGATTTTATGCTCTATGCTTCACACAACCTGGAAAACAATACCGCTTGGCGCCTTTTATCAACCGATGTCGGAACTTTGGCGGGAAGGATAGCAAACTCAAGAAATAAAACCGAAGCAACCGAATATCTTGTAAGAGATTCAATTTCATCATGGTTTTATATTTTTGCCGCTCCCACTTTTGCTTCAATGGTAAGAAAACTTACAAAAACATCCGATATTAATCCTAAAGGAGCAGAACAAACAGCGATTCATTTAAAAAATATTTTGTTATCCGAAGGTAAAAATTCGGCAGATAATAATTTCTTCTCAAGCAAATTTTTATCAAAAGAAAAAGCCATGAAGCTAATAGATGGAATTACCTTTGATAAGGATGATACAATAACGCTTGAAGAATTTAACAGACAAACAAAAGGTGCATTTAATAAAAAAGCTTCGCTTATGTCAAAATTGCAGCCGATGCTAAAGGATAAAAACGGAAATTATTATTCGATTTTATCCAAAAAACAAGCCGTTGATATTATGTCTGATTCTTATACATCGGATCCCGAATTTTTGAAAAAAGCAATTTCATCCGCAACAAACGGAAAATCCGATGATCCCATGGCATTTGTTTCAAGAGGAAAACTTGAATCAATAAGAGAAAGTTTTGACAATTTTGTTTATGCTCTTGAAAAATATGCAAAGAAAAAATCTCCTTCATCGGAAATTACACCTGAAATAATTGATAAATTTACCAAATATATAAACAGAAAAAATCTCATAATTCATCTTTCCGGCATGGCGTTTGCCGCATTCGGGCTTTCATATCTTATTCCGAAACTTCAATACTATATAACGGAAAAAACAACCGGCTCAAAACAGTTCCCGGGCACCATGGGCTACGAAAACGAAACCGACAACAAGGCTATAAACAAAAATCCGATTAAATAATCCTGAACTTAAAATAAACTCTATCTGTTATGGGTTTTATTTTAAAGCTTTTAAATATATTTTTTTCGGTTTTTCTTATTAACCTTCCCGTTTTTGGTGCGACAATTTCCGGAAACGTTAGACAGGATGAAATTTTAAACAATAAAAATGTCGTTATTGATTCAATGACGGAAAAACCGGTTAAGGGCGCAGATATTTTTGTTCCGAATTATAATATTCAAACCAAAACCGATTCTCTCGGGCGTTTTGAATTAAACGCCGATATTACTGATAAGGCAATTTTGCAAATTAAAAAAGAAGGTTACCGTCCTTTTTCAATAACAATTGATAAATCAATAAACGATAATCCTTTAAGATTGGGCATTCAAAAAACAAATTCATCGGATATTTATATTGATTCAAACGTTTATCATCTGGGCGATGACGTTTATTCTTCAAATTCCGCAAACTGTAATCAATTTAAAGTAAAACCCATAGGACCATTTTATTCAAAAATTATTTCAATACCTAAACCTGATATAAATAAGCAGGCGGTTATTGTCTTTGGCTCTGTTATCGGGCTTGATACCAAGCTTGCAAAAGAGCTTGGGCAAAATGCTATATTATCCGTTTATTCTTCGCCTTTGGAAATTATCTTTAACGGTCAAAAAATAGGCGAACTTAACATGAACGGCGATAACCAGCAGATAATAATACCCAATATTTTGCTTAAACCAAAAAATGAACTGATTATACGAACGGGAAAAAATTTATTCCAGCATAAATATATTGATTATGACGATATGGAATTTGCTAATTTAAGAATAGAATTTCAGGAGAAAATTTTTGCTAACAGGTAAGCTTTTTATAAAATTCAATTGCCGTTTTCGTTTTTTTGACGTTATGAACTCTCAAAATATCAACATTATTTTGAATTAAATAAAAAGAGGCAAGCATTGTTATATTGTCAAATTCTTCGTTGTTTTTATCATCGGATAAACTCTGCAAAAACCTTTTTCTTGAAACGCCCGCCAAATGTCTGACGTTTAATGAATTAAATTCCCTTATTCTTTTTAAAAGTTCAAAATTTTGTTCAATATTTTTTGCAAACCCAAAGCCCGTATCAATTATAATTCTTTTATTTTCAATTCCTTTTGAATTTAAGAATTCAATTTTTTTATATAATTCATTATAAATTTCATCCGCCAAATTATCATATTTGCATAATTCATCCATATTTTCGGGCGTTCCTTTAGAATGCATTATAACAATTTCTTTATCATAATTTTTTATGACATTAATCATTTCTTTGTCATAATTAAGCCCCGATACGTCATTTATGATATCTGCGCCCGAATTAAGCATAATATCTGCCGTTTTATGATTTCTTGTATCAATCGATAAAATGTATCCCGATTTTTTTAATTCACCAACAACGGGCTTTAATCTTTTAATTTCATCTTCAACATCAATTTTATTTGCATTCGGCCTTGTTGATTCCGCACCCAAATCAATAATATTTGCACCTTCAATAATTAAAGTTTCCGCTTTCTTTATTGCGGTATTTATATCTAAAATTCCGTCACGGGAAAAAGAATCTTCCGTTAAATTTAAAATTCCCATAATTTCCGGCTCATTTTTTTTATAATAAAGTTCGATTTCTTTATCGATTTCAAGTGCAATTTCTTTTAAATTAAACGGCTGATATGATAAACTTTTTGAAATTTCTTTTAATTGTTTAATTGTCCCCGATAAAATTAAATCGGAAACTTCTTTTTTATGCATTAATACATCTCTGTGAAGGCCCGCATCCGTTCCTTTGGACAGTGCCGTCTGCTTTATAATTGTAGCTGTGTAAGGGGGAAGGTTTTGAATTTTTAATGTCATATAAGAATGCTTTTTTGAAGCTTCAATTACATAACTTTTATCAAAACCGATTAATTCAAGCTCATTTGAAATATTTTTATTATCAATTCTTTTTACTATAAATTGCATTTAATTATTTTACAGGTACAATAAAAAAATGCAAAGGCTTAACGGTTTTGCATTTACTAAAACATTAATTATCAGGAGAAATAAAAATGTCAGAAGCAGTTATTGTTAAAATGGAAGCAAAAGACAGAATTGAAGGCAAAAACCCCCGTCAATTAAGAGCTATGGGTTTGCTTCCCGTTACCATTTACGGTAAAGACTTAAATTTAAATGTTACGGTTGACGCCCATGAATTTAAACTTGCTTACCAAAAAAATAAAGAAACACAGTTTGAATTTGATTACGGTTCTAAAAAATATTTAACCGTTACTAAAAATGTTCAAGTTAATTATGCCAATTCGGAAATTCAAAGCGCAGAATTTGCACTGGCATAATAAAACCAACAACACAATTTCTTAAACGGCTATGCTTAATTGTTATCTTCTTCAAGTTTGGTAGAATAAAATTCGGCATAGCTGTTTAGCATGTTAATAAAATGGGAATATCTTTCCATTCTTAACTTTAACCACCCGAGCATGGGGCTTGAACCCGTAACTTTAATTATTCTTGTCTGGGTGAAGCATTTTTTCTTTGAACTGTACCCTTCTTCAAAAAACATCTGATATCTGCAGTTTAATTCGTCAATTAAACCTAACAACGTCTGAAGCCAGGCGTCTTGCAGTTCATCATTGTCTATTCGGTATTCCAAATACATTTTTATTGCTCCTTGCCTTTAATTAAGGCTTTTTAAATAAATGGCAATTTAGTGTTTGATAGGGTATAATTTTTTAAAAAGTAATTAGATGGGTAATTAAATTGTCTGATTCTAAATGTAAAATTATGTTAAGTAACGGGACTCTTGTTTTTGAGGCAAATGTTGCGGATTCTTTTTTAACTAAACTGACGGGTATTATGTTTAAACGTAACTTTCCTTACCGTGCCTTGTTATTCAGGGATTGTTTCTGGATACATTCCTTTTTTTGCCTTGTTAATTTTCATATCGTCTTTTTAGACAAAAACTTTAATGTTATAAGAACTTTTTATAATGTTTCACCGAATAAAATTCTTCCGCCCGTATTTAATTCAAAATATGTTATTGAATTTTTTGATGAAAATATTAAATTTAGTATCGGAGAAAAGCTTATCGTGAGGGATTTATGAAAAAAAACATAAACCCCGATGTCTTAAAACAGGTTAAATTAATGCCTAAACTCCCGGGGTCTTATCAATTTTATGATAAAGACGGAAAAGTTATATATGTAGGCAAAGCAAAAAATTTATTTAACCGTGTGAGAAGCTATTTTATCTCAAACGATTCAATCAAAGTTAACGTTATGGTCCCCAAAATCGCAAAGATTGAATGCATTGTGGTTGACAGTGAAATAGAAGCTTTAATTTTAGAATCCGAATTAATAAAAAAATATAAACCGAGATACAATATTCTCCTTAAAGATGATAAGAAATTTCCTTATTTTTTAATTACAAATGAGCCGTATCCGAGAATTACCGTTGTAAGGAAAGCAAACAAAAACCCTCTTAAAGGAAAATATTTCGGACCATATACCGATTCAAGGGCAATGTGGGCAACGTTGGATGTTATACAAAAAATATTTCCCTTAAAAAAATGTAAAACTCCCAAATTTAAAACCCGCCCCTGCCTTTATTATGATATGGGGCAGTGTATGGCGCCTTGTCAAAAAATGGTAACGCCCGATGAATATAAAAAAGTTATAAAAGATGTTGAGCTTTTTTTAACGGGAAAAAGAAGCGAGCTTTTAAAAGTTTTAAAAAAACAAATGCAAAAAGCATCCGATAATCTTGAATTTGAAAAAGCCGCAAATTTTAGAAACTCATATCTTGATATTGAAAAAACAATGGAAAAACAAAAGATAGTTTCCGAAAATTCAAAAATCAACAATGATTATATAGGCGTTATAAAAAGCGACAACATATTTTGTGCCGCCGTTCTTGAAATAAGGGAAGGATGTTTAACGGGTAAAAAAGATTTTGATTTCAGGGGAATTTCAACGGGTGATATAACAGATTCAAAAGAAATCATTAAAGCGATTATGAGAGAATATTATTCTCTTATTCCGGATGACAATATCCCGAAAAACATCATCGTATCCGAAATTCCCGACGAAAAAGAAATTTATGAAGGGTGGCTTTCAAAAAGAAAAAATTCAAACGTAAAAATAATACGCCCGAAATCCGAAAAAGACGTCGAAATTTTATCAATGGCAAAGAAAAATGCCGTATATAACCTTGAACAGCAAAAATTAAAAACTTTATCGGATATCCAAAATGATTACAATGAAGTGGGCGCTTATATAAAAGAAAAATTAAACTTAAAAAAAATCCCGCATATTGTTGAATGTTACGATATATCCCACATCCAGGGCACAAATACCGTGGCATCGGGTGTTGTTTTTGAAAACGGAATGCCAAAAAAAAGCTTATATAGAAAATATAAACTGAAAACAATCGAAAAAGGCGAAGTGAACGATTTTAAATCAATGAATGAAATTCTTTTAAGGCGCTTTAAAAGAATAAAAGAGAAAAACGATTATACACCCGACCTTATTATAATTGACGGCGGCAAGGGTCAATTATCAAGTGCGTATGCCGCAATGAAAGAATTCGGTTTTGATATCGATATGGTGTCATTGGCAAAAAGGGAAGAAGAAGTCTTTTTGCCGAATAAAAAAACATCTGTTATTTTTCCCCTGAATTCTCCTTCTCTTTATTTTTTCCAGAGAATAAGAGATGAAGCGCACCGTTTTGCAATAACTTTCCACAGGAATTTAAGAAATAAAGATATGCTAAAATCTTAAAACTTAAACAAATGTAAACGATTTTTATTATTTTTTGTAAATATTTCTCCTTCAGTTGTTTTTTTAGGACTGTCAAAAAAGTTCGAAACGGAGTATATATGCCCATAGTTAATTATTTTTCACCCGCAATCTCTCCCGCAACAATTTCTGCTGACGGTCAAAACTCTTCGGCTTTGACCCAAACAAAATCGGAAGGACAGGGCAAAAATTTTTTATTCGGTGCTCTGTCGGCAGCTGCACTGGGTGCTGCGGTAATCGGCGGTATCGCTTTTAATAAACATACTCAAGTCCAAAATATAATATCCGATTCTAAACTTATTCAAAAACAATCGAATGAAATTTTATCCGAAGCATCAACCGTTTTTGAAAAGGCAAAAGACCAGCTTGATGAAGTTACGGAGCTTTTTAAACGTGGTATGGACGGCGGTTTTAAAGATTTTAGCGATGAAGCAAGAAAAGTTTCCGTTCGATTTGAAGATGAACTTGATGCTGACGGCTTAATTGCGGGAAGAGTTATGAAAGAGTTTGATTCCGAATCAAATCTGGTTAGAAAATCGGTATTTGATGAATTTGATTCTCCTTCTTCAATTATGATTAGAAATGCTTCAAGTGATGATTATATCATAAACGGCAGAGAATTAGACGTTTTTAAAGATTGCACCGTTGATGATAAAGGTATCCATACTATCAAAAAATTATTTACTTTTGATAGCAGATATGATACTTTAGCGGGAAGCGACATATTATCAAGAGCTCAACTTGATGTAAAAATGGATAAAAAGATTTTTGATATAAATACATCCCCTTTTGTGTTTGACGGATTGCTCCCGGATGATTCCGTATCTATGGCTAAAAGAGCGTTTGTATATAACAACAATCCTTTAAGGAGAAGTTATGATGTTTTTAGTGATTACGACGCCTTTAAACGCTCTGATTTGACCGAGTTGAAATCCGGCAGATTCCTCGTCGGTTCTTATTCAAACCGATTTACGTTTTTGCCCGATAATTCCTTTATATATTCCGATAAAAAGGGACAAATCGCCGTACGGGACGATAAAATCCGTTATTTTACAAAAATATTGCAAAGTGATGATAATAAGTAATTCTTATATTTTCTTTAAATTTCTTCTTCCCATTTGATTAATAAATGTTATAATGGTAGTAGTTATTTTAACATAAGGAATATTTTCATGAATTTCAGGCATGGTTCATTAGAAAGCATTATTTTAAACGCTCTTTGGGATTTGGAAGCTCAAGGCGTTTATAAAAATTCGGTTAAAGATGTTTTTGATTATATTTCATCAACCCAAACCGCAAAAAGAGCTTATACTACCGTTAAAACCGTTATGGACAGGCTTTTTGAAAAAGAAGTTTTATTAAGAATCAAGCAAGGCAAAAAATTTTATTACAGAACCGCATATTCAAACAACGACATAATTGCAAATTCGCTTAAAAAAATTGCCCTTCAGTATTGCGGAGGCAATATGAATAAATTAATCGAAGTTGCAATGTCCGTACAGAAACAAAATTTAGTCGAAACAAATGTTAATATGGGTTAAGATTTGTTGAATAATGCCGATAATATAATTGAAACACGAAGAAGAACGGCAAAATTAATTATTGATGTCGTTTTAAATAAAATTCATGTTTTGGAGGCTCTGAAAAATTTCCCCAAAAATTCCGATGATCCTTCCGTATTAGTTTGTTTTCACATTCTTGTTCACTATGAAGCAGATGAAGACATAAGAAAAAAAGACCCGCTCTACAAAGAAACACAGGATGAATTTCTGGTTGAAACCGCAGAGACTTTAATTAAAGGAGAACCGCTTCCTGTTAATATTATAAAAGAGTATAAAGATTATTACGAATCTGACTTATTTTATAAAGTAAAAGATAATAAAAGCATACTGAAACGTCTCGGAAAATTTATCAACTTATGAAAAACGAATTGTCTGAAAGTAAAAATAAAATTTTTGCCCAGGGCTCAATTGAGTATATGGTTGTATTTTCTCTGCTTTTTATAACCTTTGTCTTTGTTCTTGATATTGCTCTTTTTTTCAGACAAATTTATCTTGTACAAACCGCTTCCGATGAAATTTTATCCAGGCTTGTTGTGGGGCATTTGTGCAGCGGCAGGCTTGTGGATAATGTACATGACGGCGATGATGAAGAAGATGTTGTTACACAGATTAATGATTTTACGGAAACAAAAGAAACAATAGAATATGTAATTAAAAGTTATTTTAGCTCCGATGTTGCTCTCGGTGTCGGCGAATCTTCAAATTACGGAATCAATTTCAGCACAAATGACGATAAATTTAATGTTGCGCTTTCATGCAGAAATTATGCAACCCCCGATGTTGTTTATTTTTCATATAACTATAAGGGTCTCCTTTTATACAGAAACGGCAAAATCATTAATTCCAACCCCTCCTCCAACACCTCTTACTTTTAATTCTTGCATGGTTTAATTTTCAATGATATTATTCTTTTTGTGCCGGATTGAAAAAAGGTAAAAAAGTGCAATCTGTTGATATCATAATACCCGTTTACAATGAAGAAGATACAATCGAAAACATAATCGATGTTGTTGATAATGTTGATTTTTGCGGGTTAAAAAAGAATTTAATTATTGTTGACGATTGTTCAACCGATTCAACAAGAAGCATTTTGAAAAAATACGAAGATAAATTTAAAATAATCTATAAAGATAAAAACGGCGGCAAGGGTTCCGCCGTATCTATCGGGTTTAAAAATGCAACATCCGATATAGTTGTTATTCAGGACGCCGACCTTGAATATGACCCAAATGACTATGCCAAACTTATTAACCTTATAATTCAGGATGATGCCGATGCTGTCTACGGTTCAAGATTTAAAGGCGCACCTTTTAAAAACTTTATGTTTTTAAGTTATGTTGCAAACAGATTTTTAACTTCTCTTACCAATATTTTGTACGGTACAAAATTAACTGATATGGAAACCTGTTATAAGGCAATTAAAAGAGAGTTTATTCAGGGGATTGATATAAAATCCAAAAAGTTTGATATTGAACCCGAAATAACCGCTAAACTGGTTAAAAAAGGTGCCAAAATAAAAGAACTTCCCATCGGATATAATGCAAGAAATTATGCTTCAGGCAAAAAAATTACTTATAAAGACGGCATTATGGCGATTTTTGCTCTTATAAAATATAAATTTACGGATTAATTTTATGAATAGTTTATATAAATCCGAAAATTTTACCCATTATACCGTTATGTTAAATGAAGCGGTCGATATGCTTAATGTCGAATCTAACCCCGATGCCGTATATATAGATGCAACGCTCGGTGCCGGCGGACACAGCGCACTTATTTTAAAAAAGCTGTCTGATAAAGGGCGCCTTATATCCTTTGACATTGATGACGATGCAATTAATGCCGCAAATGACAGGCTTAAAGATTATCAAAATTTAACAATCGTAAAAAGAAGTTATACGGAAATTAAAAATGTATTGGAAGAACTTAATATAAATAAAATAACGGGCGGAATTATTTTTGATTTGGGCGCTTCTTATCATCAGCTGACATCCAAAGACAGAGGATTCAGTTTTTTAAAAGATTCTCCTTTGGATATGCGCTTTAATAAAGAACAAGCTTTAAGCGCATACGATGTGATAAATACATATAATGAAGATAAACTTGTTGAAATATTTTCCAAATACGGGGAAGAACGTTTTTCAAAAAGAATTGCACGTGCAATCGTTAATTTACGCCCTATTAATACAACTTTACAATTGTCGAATTTAATTGTTTCATCAACACCTAAAATTAAATCAAAAATCCACCCTGCAACACGTGTGTTTCAGGCAGTCAGAATTGAAGTTAACCGTGAGTTGTTAAATTTTGAAAATACATTAAAAGATGTGCTTACATTATTAGACCATGGTGCTATAATTAGTGTATTAAGTTTTCATTCTTTGGAAGACAGAATTGTAAAACATTTTTTCAAGGAATATTCCAAAGAGTGCAGATGTCCGCTTAATCAACCTGAGTGCGTTTGCGGCGGTAAAATATTGGAACTTATCAACAAAAAGCCTATAATCGCATCGGATGACGAAATAAAAGAAAATCCGCCTTCAAGAAGCGCAAAGCTTCGGGCGGCAAGAAAAATTTCCTTTTAGGAGTTTATAAAGTTGAATTCATTCGGATTTAATTTTAATAAAAAAAGAAAAAATGCGCCCGAAAAAGAGGTCGTGCAATTTTCTTATGCATCTTCAAGACAGGTAAGAAATCCGTACAGCGAACAAAGAAAACGCATGAATTACGGTTCTTATCAGGAAAGAGTTCAAGGCTCCGTTATCAGCGGCTACTTTGTTCAGGAAAAAACATACAGAGAAATAATGATATCAAGAGTAAATACCGCTCTTTGCATTATTCTTGCCGTACTTGTTGCAATTTGTCTTGTCAGTTATTATTTTGTCGTCGTTCATGAAGTTGCCATTCAAAAATTAAACAAAGAAACAATAGCCCTTAATTACGATAATCAGGATATGCAAAATAAGCTGGACAGAATGCAGTCTTTATCAAATGTCGATATGCAGGTTTCTAAATCCAATATTTTAAAGCGTGCAAAAGAAGTAATAGAACTTCCGCTGAAGGGCGTTCCGAGCGTTGATTATGATCCGAATAAATATAATTCAACAATGAATTGGTCTTTAGGATATTAATTTTTTGGAGATAAGATGAACACCGGCCGTCAAAAACAGTTTGAAACCAAAAAAGGCTGTCTGCATTCAATATTTAACATTTGCTTAATTCTTCTCGTTATTTATCTTTTTTTGGTGCAGGTTTTTGATATCAGAGGTTATAAAGATCGTGCAAAAACACAAAGGACTGCAGAATCACTCGTGCTTCGCGGCGAAATCGTAGACAGAAATAATGTTAAGCTTGCAACGGATAAAACCTCTTATGACATATATGCACATCCCGCTTATTATGATTATACGCCAGATGTTCTTGCCGATAAGCTTCTTCCCTACATAGGGGGCAGCAGGGAAGAACTCATTAATAAATTATCCTCGGGCG
This sequence comes from Candidatus Gastranaerophilales bacterium, assembly GCA_944325155.1. Taxonomy (GTDB): domain Bacteria; phylum Cyanobacteriota; class Vampirovibrionia; order Gastranaerophilales; family Gastranaerophilaceae; genus Galligastranaerophilus_A. Next base: position 128,102 of record CALUYY010000002.1, read on the forward strand.
ATTCCGTTATATCTGTTAAAAAAGGAATAGACAGAAAAACTGCGGAGCAAATCCAGAAATTATATTTAAGAGAGATTTCCCTTGAACCTAAAAATAAGAGAGAATATCCCCAAGGCGAGCTTGCCGCACACATTTTGGGATATTATAATCCAAACGCCGATATGGCGGGCGGTATTGAATATATAGCCGGTGATTATCTTAAATATACGGATAAGACTTCAAAGTTTGAAAAAATGCCAAACGGCGATGTTATATACAGTCTTTCGCTCGACCCTGAAGATGTAATCAGGCCCGCCAAGGGAAAAACCTTAAAACTTACCATTGATACTCCGATTCAGCATATTTGTGAAAAATATTTATCGCAAGGCGTTGACAAAAGAGACGCCCTGAGGGGTTCTGCAATAGTTATGGATGTTAAAACGGGCGAGATTTTGGCTTTTGCACTTTATCCTTCTTACGATCCGAATAAATTTCAAAAATATTCGCTTATGCAGCTTAAAAACTGGGCTCTTACGGACGTTTATCCTCCGGGGTCAACATTTAAAATTATAACGATTGCATCTGCCTTTATGAATAAAAAAATTAATGAAAATACAAAAATAACCGACACCGGCAAATATAAAATCGGCTGGTGGGAAATAGAAAATTATGATTTTAAAACAAAAGGCGCACCCGGATTAATTGATCTTGTATATTTATTTCAGCATTCAAGCAACGTAGGAAGCGCAAAGGTTGCCCAGATGATGACTCCCGAAGAATTTTACGATTCTTTGACCCTGTTTGGTATCGGACAAAAAACGGGAATTGACCTCCCCGGTGAATCAACGGGGCTTCTTCCAAAACCCGAAGCTTGGGATGAATCCACACACGGTTCAATGGGATACGGTTATGCCGCTTCCGTTACCGCAATTCAAATGCTTGCCGCCGTTAATGCCGTTGCAAATGAAGGTGTTTGGATTACTCCGCATGTTATCAAATATTCGGATGAAGAAGCTTCGCAGCGTATTATCAAAAGACGTGTTTTAACGGTTGAAGATGCCGCTTCAATTAAAAATCTGCTTGTTAAATCCGTTGAGGCGGGTAATTCCGAAGCAAAATTTGATGATTATTATGTTGCGGCTAAAACGGGTACTTCAAGGCGCCCGAATGATAACGGCGTCGGATATTCCAACAACTATTACACAAGTATGATTGGTTTTCTTCCCGCAACAGACCCTAAAGTTATAATCTATGTCGTAATCGATTCACCCAAAGGCTGGGGAATTTTCGGTTCTACCGTTGCAGGACCCGTATTCAGGGATATTGCAACCGAAGTTGTAAAAATTTTAAACATTAATCCCGATAAAACCGACAATGATAAAAAAGACTGATTGTAAATTAATTATAAAATGCTGACACAAATTTAATTACGGCGTAAAATATATCTGTAAATGCTATTTTTAAGGGGTTAGTAAATGGAACTGTCTGATATTGTCAAACACATAGATTGTAAGGAAGTTTTAAATTTTAAAAATGTTGATATAAAAGGAATTTCATATAATTCCAATACAATAAAAAGCCATGAGATTTTTGTCTGTCTTAAAGGCGAACATGTTGACGGACATAATTTTGCGCTTAGCGCTTTTGAAAAAGGTGCAATTGCAATAATGGCGGAGCACCCGTTGAATATTGAAATTCCCCAGCTGATTGTTGATTCCACGCAGGAAAAAATTGCAGACCTTGCAGCTTGTTTTTATCACAATCCGACCCATTCCCTTAATTTAATCGGAATTACGGGAACAAACGGCAAAACAACCGTAACTCATCTGGTTCAAAGAATTTTTGAATATGTCAACAAAAAATGTGCTCTTATAGGAACTCTCGGGTACAAATTGAATTCAACATCGGATTATCTTGAAGCAAAACATACAACTCCTCAGGCGCCCGAGTTGCAGCATACGTTATCGGTTATTCTTCAAGCCGATGTTACAAATGTTGTTATGGAGGTTTCATCCCATGCGCTTGATCAATACCGTGTTAAAAACTGTAAATTCCAGGGTGCTGCTTTTACTAACCTGACACAGGACCATTTGGATTTTCATATTACGATGGAAAATTATTTTAATGCAAAAGCAAAACTTTTTACTTCACTGGAAAAAGGTTCTTTTGCCGTTATAAATAAAGACGATAAGTATTCAAAAAAATTAATCGATAAAATTCCAAACGGCGTCAATATATTAACCTACGGAATTAAAAACGATTCCGACCTTAAAGCCGACAACATCGAATTTACCTCAAGAGGTGTTATTTTTAATTGTTCATATAAAGATGAAACCGTCCAGATAAAACTCCTTTTAAACGGAATGTTCAGCGTATATAATGCACTTTGCGCCATCGGTGTATCTTTAATGTCGGGAATTTCTTTAACCGATGCAAAAGATGCGCTTGAAACAACAAAATCCGTTGCCGGAAGATTTGAAATTGTCCATTCCGATCCTATGGTAATAGTTGATTATGCCCACACCCCCGACGGTCTTGAAAACATTTTAAGAGCCGCAAGGGAATTAACGCCGAAAGACGCCGAATTAATTTGCATGTTCGGCTGCGGCGGAGACAGGGATGCGACAAAGCGTCCGAAAATGGGTTTAATTGCCCAGTCTTTAAGCGATAAAATAGTTGTAACATCCGATAACCCCCGTTCGGAGGACCCGCAGCAAATAATAACGGATATTTTATCGGGTCTGAAATTGATTAACCCGAAAACGGTTTTTGTTGAACCCGACAGACATCTTGCAATTGAACTGTTAAAGAAAATTTCGACTCCCAAAGATGTTATAATTCTTGCAGGCAAGGGTCATGAAGATTATCAGATTTTAAAAGACAAAACAATCCATTTTGATGACAGGGAAGAGGTGCAAAAAGTGTTTAATTAGTTTAAGGATACTAACTTTTTTAAAAAACTTTTATTATCTTTAAAATTGTATTAAAATATGGGTTGTAAGCCTAAATTATTTAAATCAAATATGCAGAATTCACGTGAAAAATTAGTCATACAAAACTCTGAACCGCTTTCGGGCGAAGTCAGTATCTCCGGCGCCAAAAATGCCGTTTTGAAACTTATGGCGGCTTCGCTTTTGCCTAAAGATATTTCGGTTATTAAAAACGTACCGGAATTATCCGATGTTGAAATTATGATTGACGTTTTATCGGAATTGGGCGCCGTTATTGATTATGATAAAGAAAAATCAATGCTCACCGTTGATTCGAGAAATATAACAAGTGTCGTTGCATCGGATATTTTTGTTTCCAAAATGAGAGCAAGTTTTGTTGTTTTGGGTCCTTTGGTCGGAAGAATGAGAGAAGCCTGCGTTGCCCTCCCCGGCGGCTGCAGAATAGGCGAAAGAAGAGTTGATTTTCATATTAAAGGGCTTGAGGCTATGGGATGTCAATGCAACGTTAAAGACGGATATGTTTATGTTGTTGCAAAAGAACTTAAAGGTGCCGAAATTTGTTTTGATATCCCCTCTGTCGGTGCTACGGAAAACATAATGATGGCATCCGTTCTTGCATGCGGCACAACCGTTATTCAAAATGCCGCTCAGGAACCTGAAATTGTTGATTTGGCAAATTTTTTAAATACCATGGGCGCAAAAATTGAAGGTGCGGGTACAAACAGAATCGTAATAACCGGAGTATCCCAAAATGAGCTCCATGGTGCAGAACATACAACAATTCCCGATAGAATTGAAGCGGGTACTTATATGTCTGCGGTTATTGCAACAAAAGGTCATGCATATATTAAAAACATTTACCCGAATCATCTTACGATTTTTACGGGAAAACTTTTGGAGATGGGTGCAAAAATAAGGCTTGTTGAACCCCAGGTTATGGAGGTTTCAAATGACGGCAGACTTGATGCGATGAATTTTATAACACAGCCTTATCCCGGGTTTCCGACCGATCTTCAGGCGCTAGCAATGACACTGTTATCAACCGCAAACGGAATATCCGTTGTTACCGAAAGTTTATATGAAAACAGATTTATGCACATAAACGAACTTTGGAGAATGGGCGCAAATATACGCCAAAGTAATAACCACGCAATTATTAAAGGTGTCGATTATCTTGTGGGTACGGAAGTTATGTGTACGGATTTAAGGGCGGGTGCTGCACTTGTGGTTGCCGCTTTGATGGCAAAAGGCGAATCTGTTGTTAAGGAATTACACCATATAGACAGAGGTTATGAAAAATTTACGGCAAAATTAAGGGGGTTAGGGGCTAATATTATGAGAGTTCCCGATGATTACTCCGTTGATGAATTTAATGTCCAAGATACTGTTCAACCGATTAAAATAAAGGGGTAGTAATGGCTGAAGAGAAACAATATAAAAGATGGTATGATTATGATCCTATGCTTATGCAGGTTGTGGAGCTTTTAAGAGAGTACCCTGAAGAATTAAAAAGCCAGGCTGAAATTTTCTTAAAAAAAGTTGAAGAAAGAGTTTCAAAAGATGCAATAGACCGCTTTTATTCAATAGTAAAACCCATGATAAAAGGCAACCGCTGGTATGACCATGACCCCGTTTTGTCTTTAACGATTGAGCTTTTAAGAGTTGTCCCAAGAGACATTCAGCGTCAGGCCGCAAATAACTTTATCCAAATTTTGCAATCACATGGCGTGAATGTTCAAAAAGTCGAATAAAATAATTCTTAATTTTTAAAAGTTTAAATTTTTTAACCCTGATTTTTGCAATAATCTTTTTTGCGATTTTCGGGTTTTTTAATTCGGATATTTTATTGTATGAATTTTTTAAAATTCTTTTTATCTCTTCGCCTTCAATTAATGCTTTTTTGTAATTTTCATCGCATAAAACCATCCCCTCGACATTAAAAATTAAATCATCTGTTGCTTCATTATCCAGATACTGGGATATTTCTCTCTCCATTCTTAATTGCTTTTCAATTACTCTCATTTTAAGCTTTAAATCCTTTTTTCTTTTTTGGATTTTTGTATATTTTTCCATACAATTTGGACAGTTTCTTAAATGGATTGCAACTCTTGTCATCATTTTTTTATTTAACTCAAAATGAATGTAGGATAGCAAAAGTTTATTTATTTCGCTGCATTTTAAACACCCTTTTAACATTTTTTCTCCTAATTTATGTAAGGTTTTATATATTCTTTTAATTGGCTTCTGGCTCTTGCAATTCTTGATTTTACTGTGCCCACGTTTGTTTTTGTCGCTTTAGCTATTTCATCGTAGCTTAGCCCCTCAAATTCTCTCATTATAATTGCCAGCCTGTATGGTTCGGAAAGCTTACAGATTGATTCTTTTATGGCTTTTATAAGTTCAATTCCTATTACATCATCAATCGGTTCCCTTTTTATATCTTTCGGTTCATTTTCATAAACACATTCAAAAACTTTTCCCTGTTCTTTTTTGAAATTCTTTCTTTTAAAATCGTAATATTTTCTAATAATAATTTTATTAAGCCAGGAATTTAAACTTTCCGTTGATTTTAAATCTTTTATATTTTTGCTTACTTTTAATAATACATCCTGTAAAATCTCATCCGTTTCATTTTCATCTTTAGTAAGATAATATAAAACCGCATAGCTTTTTTTCTCGATATTTTTTAACAGTTTTTCAAGCGCATGAATATTTCCCTGTTTTGCTTTTTCGACTATTTTATGAAATTCTTTTTTGTCCGCCGTATCTTTCATATAAGATAAATTATTTCATTTTTGCTTAATTAACACTATTCTTTGTTATATAATCACTCAGGTACAATATCGGAGATATAATTTGAAAAGAATTATTGACGCAAACTTAAACAGGGTATCGGAAGGCCTTAGGGTCGTTGAAGAAATTGCAAGGTTTATTCTGTCGGATGAAAAACTTACCGGAGAATTAAAACTTATAAGACACGACATTCATAAATTTTTCGATTTTAAATATGATGAATTAATTAATTCAAGAGATACGATAAATGATATCGGCTGCACCATTCAAAACCCCGATAAAAAAGATTCAATAGATTCAATATTTAAAGCAAATTTTAAAAGAATTGAAGAAGCTCTCAGAGTTTTAAACCAATACGGTGCGTTGGATGATTCTTACCGGTACAGAATTTATACAATAGAAAAAAATATGAGAGGTAAATTAAAATTGGATTTTAAAAAAGTTTTTTTAAGCGATAAAATTTTATATCTGGTAACAAATTCCGATAACTTTGACGATGATAACATTTTTTTGGATAAAGTTGCGCTTTCATTGAAATCGGGTGTTGATATCGTTCAATTAAGAGAAAAAAATACAACCGCAAAAAGGTTTATAGAACTTGCAAAAAAAATAAGAGATTTAACCTCTCATTTTAATAAAGCCTTTATCGTAAATGACAGAGTCGATATTGCAAAAATTACTCACGCTGACGGCGTTCATCTCGGGCAGGATGATATGGATATTAAATATGCAAGAGAAATTTTGGGTGAAAATGCAATAATAGGAATTTCAACCCACTGTCCGGATGATGCAATTAATGCAATAAATAAAGGCGCTGATTATATAGGCGTCGGCCCCGTTTTTAAAACCCCGACCAAGCCGAATAAAACTCCCGTCGGGCTTGAATATGTAAAATGGGCTTCAAAAAACGTCAATATTCCTTTTTATGCGATTGGTTCAATTAATGAAGATAATGTTAATGAAGTTGTAAATTCGGGCGCAAAAAGAATTGCCGTTATAAGAGCAATAATGTATAGTTCCGACATTAAAAAAAGCACGGAAAATTTAAAATCCGCACTTTTAAGATAAAAATTCTTTTTTTGTTTTCAGATATTTTTTAATAAGAATTATACTTGATGTTACGGCTGCAAGCGTTATTCCGAGCGCAAGCCCGAACCAAAAACCGTCCAGTATTCTGTTATGTTTATCCGCAAGATATAATCCGGTCGGAATGCTTATTAAAAGATAGCTTAAAAACATTACTATTAAAATTTGTATTGTCTGTTTCATTCCTTTTAGCGCCCCCATGCAAACGGATTGTATTCCGTCAAAAACCGTAAAACAGGCAACAATGGTCATAATTGATTTTCCAAGCTCAATAACTTCTATATCTTTTGTAAAACACTTCATTATGGGTTCTTTAAACAATATATATGCAATAACCGCAGCAAATGCATATACTAATACAAAAATAAGTGCGGAGATTGTATATCTTTTAATATCGATTATGTGCTTGGCGCCGTTTGCATATCCGACTTTAACGCTTAATGCGTTTGAAATTGAAAACGGCAGCATGTATACTCCGCTTGTAACGGAAATTATAATATTATGGCAAGCGGCATATATCGGTTCATATCTTCCGACAAGAACGGCTACAATATTAAATCCTAAAAATTCTATAAACATTGCTCCCGCTATCGGGGCGCCCGTTTTAATCAAATCTTTAATATATTTTCCCGTATTTTTATAAACGCTTCCTTTAAGAAGTCTTATGCAATAAAAAAATACGGCTAACCCCAAAAATGTTCTTACACTCAGGCTTGCAATCGCAAGACCTTTTGTGCCGAGCTCGGGGATTATCCAAAATCCCCATACAAGCGAAAAATTTAAAATTAAATTTAAAATGACGCCGAGCGTTATCATTACATTCGGAAAAACTACAATTTCATGGGCCTGAAGATATTCTTTTAATGCCGTAAATAAAAATATTCCGAATATTGAATATGTTGAAATTTTCAAATATTCAACCGTATCGCCTATAATTTTATTTGAAAGTCCTATTTTATATACAAGAGGAATAACCAGCCACATTAAACCAAAAAATATAAACGATAAAACAATTGAATATAAAACCGTTATTCCAAACAGCTTTTTAGATGGCTTCCTTTCCCCCCTGTAATTTGATAAAACCGGTGTTATCCCTGCACAAAGACCGCTTCCCGCTATTATAAAGGTCATAAAAATTGCGCTTGCAACGCTGATTGCGGCAAGCACATTTGTATTATAGTGCCCCGCAACGTATACATCGCCGACATTAATCAGCATTTGCCCCAAATTACCCGCCAAAATCGGGAAAGACAAAACCAATAAATCTTTTATATATTTTTTGTATTCTCTTAATTTCATTTTTAAAACATTAAATTCGGATTAAATATGTTGTTTTTGTCAAAAAGCTCTTTTATTTTTTTCATATAAACGTATGCATTTTTATCTAGAGAATCTTTCATATATTTCTTTTTTTCGCTTCCGATACCGTGTTCGCCGGATATTGCCCCGTTTAATTCAATTGCGGTTTGAAATAATTCATCTTTTACTTTGTTAAATCTCATAACTTCATCATTATCCGATAAATCAAGTGCAAAATTCGGGTGTATGTTGCCGTCGCCAGCATGGCCCATAATGCAGACCGTTATATTATTTTCTTTGCACATTTTATCAATTTTTTTAATTAAAGGAACGATATTTTCTCTCGGTACCGAAACATCTTCCGTTATAACATTCGGCTTTAATTTGGCGGTGCATGCAAATGCGCTTCTTCTTGCTTTCCAGATTTTTTCGTTTTCCGTTTCGTTTTTTGCCTGAATGATTTTGTCTGCGCCTGATTTTATTAAAACTTCATACAATTTTTTATTGTTTTCTTCAACCTCGATTTTTCCCCCGTCAAGTTCAACTAAAAGCATTGCCTCATAAGATATCCAGCCCGAGGGGTTAAACTTTTCGATTGTATCTATTGTATTTCTGTCTAATAAGTCAATTGTTGCGGGTGTTATTAATGATGAAATTATATTATTAACGGCGCTTGCCGCTTCTTCAACGGAATTAAAATATGCCATTGTAACGAGTTTTGTTTCGGGCTTCGGTATTAATTTTAAAACAGCCTTTGTTATAATCCCCAATGTTCCTTCGGAGCCCGTAAATAATTGGGTTAAATTATATCCTTCAACGTTTTTGGAGACATTTTTTGCCGTTTGTATCGTGCTTCCGTCCGCCAAAACAACTTCAAGATTTATAACATAATCTTTTGTTGTTCCGTATTTAAATGCCCTTGCACCGCCCGATGAAAGAGCAATGGCGCCTCCTATCGTGGATACTTTCAAATTTGAAGGGTCGGGAGGAAAAAACAAACCAAATCGGTCAACTTCACGCTGAAGCTGACCGACGATAACACCCGGTTCCACTATTGCCGTTAAATTTTCTTTGTTAATTTCAAGAATATTATTCATTTTTGAAAAATGTATAACAATGCTGTTTTTGCACGGCTTGCATCCTGACGTATGGCAGGTGCCGGCGCCCCTTGAAATTATTTTTAAATTATTTTTATTGCAGATTTTTACAATTGTTTGAACATCTTTGGTACTTTTGGGCATCGCAACCAAAAGGGGTAAAGTTACCTCGTTTGATATCGGTCCCGTGTCAAATGCGTAGGGGTATATATCCGCCTTATTTGACAGTACTTCAATGTTTGCCTGTTTAAATTCTTCTAGCATAAAGCTATTATAATTTAAACAATTTTATTTATCTAATTAAGCGGTGAGCTTAATTGCGCCTGATTGGATGTCTTGTGAACATGCCTGATCAAGTGAATCATATTCTGCTCTTGCCGCTTCAAGTTGTGTTTCAACCTGTTCCTGTTCAAGCTGCAATTGAGTTTCCTGTTGGTTTATTGTTTCTTGCAGCGCCTGGCCTTTTGCAGTAAACAATGAGTTTTGAATCATCTGATTATACATCATTGATAACTGTTCCTGTTGAAGCGCCGTTTGATATGCCGCTAAATCCTGCGCATTTGTTGCGCCCGTATACTGGCTTCCGATTGTTGCCGTATTGTTTGAATAAGTGTTTTGCAATGCCATCATTGCCTGTGATTGTTCAACGCCCATTGCCTGTTGTGCATAAGAACCGGAATCATACATTGATTGAAGCTCTTGGCTTATGTTAACAAGTCTTTGCTCCAAGTTGTTGATTCTTTGTTTGAGCGTCATCTTTCTTAGTGATAATGCTGCCCAGCCCATAGTGTGTGTCTCCTTTTTTGTGTTATCTTATTTGGTGTTATTACTTTTATACTAAACTTATCGTACTTCTTTCGATGTCTTGGCTTACCGCTTCGTCCATCTGCTCAAGTTCCGCTCTTGCCGCTTCAAGTTGTGTTTCAACCTGTTCCTGTTCAAGTTCAAGATATGTTTGTTTGTCGTTTACCTGATCTTGAAGAGCTTGTTCCTGAGCCGTGAATACCGAGTCAATCATCATCTTGTTATACATATAATCAAGCTGCGATTGTTGGAGTTGTACCTGATATTGCATCATCTCCGACATATTGCCGTTTCCGCCTGCAATACCCCATTGGATGTTGTTTAATCCGCCCGAGTATTCACTCATGAGATTTTTGTAAGCGTCTTGTCTTCTTAGCCCCAGTGCTCTTTCCTGATATGCGGAGCTGTTTGCTAAGGTTTGTTGTGCCTGACTCAATTTTGTTAACCTGTTTTCAAGTTCTGATACACGTTGAGTCAAAACCATTTTTCTGAGCGATAGTGTAACCCAGCCCATGGTTCATTTCTCCCAAGTTCTTACTGTAATCTCTCTTTGTAACTTTTAATCTCTCGTACATGTATATAAAAAAAATATACTTTGTAAAATTGCCTTTTTATTTGCTTAATATTAAGTTTTGTAACAATATATACTAATTATGCAATTAGTATATACTAATTGTTTTTATAAATGTGTAAGGGTAATACACCCGAAACATAACAGAGAAGCTAATTTAAAAGATTTTATAAAAGCCGATTACGGCTACGGACTTATGGAGAAAAAGGCATTTAATCGCATTTATATAAATGCGATTTTTCTTTTTATAGTATATAATTTGTGTATGAAAAATATAGTATGTATTTCGGGTAAACAATATTCAGGCAAAGATACTCTTGCAAAAATTCTTCTTGAAGAACTTATTGAATTTAAAAGAATTGGTATAGGAGATGCCATTAAAATTGAATACGGCAAAATTCACAATTTAACATTTGATGAAATAAATTCAAATAAGGGTGTATATAGAACCGGTTTAATAGAACTCGGAAATCGGGGAAGAAATATTGACCCTGATTATTGGCTTAAAAAAATTCTTGAAATGGATAATATAATTGTCCCCGATGTAAGATTAATCCATGAGGCGGATGTTTTTAAACAAGCAGGTGCATATTTAATCAGGCTTAATGCCGATTATGAAACAAGAAAACAAAGAGGAATAATTACAAACGAAAACGACTTAACCGAAATTGAACTTGATAATTATAAATTATGGAATTATGAAATAGAAAATAATTCAGATTATGAAACCTTAAAAAATAATGCAATCCCTCTTGTTAAAGAAATTAAAGCTTATTTTAAAATTTAACTTTGTGTGCTGAAACTGTTTGTAATGTGGTTAATGTATTCAACAACCTGAATAAAATATTCCAAATCCGCTTCGCCGTTTATTATGATGTCTGAATATTTTTTTGAAGGCTGAATATATTTTAAGCCTGCTCCTTCAACGTATCCCCAATGCTTAATTGCGTTTTCCATATCCTGATTTCTGAATTTTGCACGCTCCAGGAAACGTTTTTTTCTTATTTTTTTTGAGGTTTCAACATAGATTTTAATGTCAAAAACATCCCTGACAGGTTCAAACATTGAAGCCATACCTTCAATGACAACAATTTTATTGCTTTTAACCTCAATCGCATTCAATACGCTTACTCCGGTTCCGTTTGTCAAATATTTGGGTGCATTAATATCAAAACCGTCTTTTAATTTCAGGGCGTGTTCAAATAATAAATCCAATCTGAAATTCTCCGGTGCGTCGACATCGTGTCCGTTATCTCTTAAAATGTCAAATGAGCCGTATTTTTTAATTAAATCCGAAATATCCCTGAAATAATTATCGGCATTTATTATTGTTATGGGCATATTTTTTTCTTTAATAATTTTTCTTATTTCATCGCATATGGTTGATTTGCCCGATGCCGATTCGCCCGTTATTCCTATCATAATTTTTTTCTCGGGGTAATTTACGAGACGATCTAAAAAATTGGGAATAAAATCATCTTTAATTTCAAGAAACAAATGCTCTTTATTTTTTTTATCGTAATTTAAAATCTGTTTGAATTTTGTTTGAAGATAAAACGCAAGAAACTCTCTTCCGATTCTTGTATCAAAATTCGGTTTTTGCAGCTTTTCTTTTGAATTGTTGCCGAATGTTTCAATTAATGCGTTCATAATGTTTTAATAATACATCTAAATAAATTTGTTTGCTAATTTCTCCATCAGTTTGTTAACGCTTTTTAATGTATCATGATAATCTGTTTCTTTTGCCTTTTCTTTTGCAATAAAAATAAGGCTCATATATTTAATCTTGTTTTGTTTCATATAAAAAGAATAAGCTTCTCTTAATCTTCTTTTTATTTTATTTCTGACGGTTGCTCTTTTATCGACCTTTTTGCTTACCACAAAACCCGCTCTTGTAATATCGTCAATATTTTCTTTATTTTTGCCCGCATATAATACAAAAAACTCATCAGAAACAACTCTGTTTTGAAAATAGGTTGCTTTGAATGATGAGTTCGTTTGTAATCTGAATTTTTTTTTAAGCACGGTTCTTTGCAACGATTGCTACGCTATGACGGCCTTTGGCACGTCTTCTGTTAATTGTTTTTTGTCCTTCCGGCGTAGACATTCTTGCTCTGAAGCCTGAAACTTTCTGTCTTTTTCTTTTTGTGCCTTCAAGTGTACGACGCATATATCACTCCTTGATATTGATTTTTATCTATAACTTTACTATGATAATTTAGACAAAATTCACTGTCAAGATAAATAAAATATAAAGGATAGATTTATGAATGCTTTAGGTTTTGTAGGATTCGGAAAAATGGCTTATGCCATTGCAAAAGGAGTTGTTAATTCCTCATATTTGAATAATGACAAGATATTTGCTTACGATATCAATAAGGAATTTCTTGATATTAAAACCAAAGAATTAAAAATTAATTCCTGCCATGATATTAAAGAATTAATGAATAAATCGGATGCAATTTTAATCGCAACAAAGCCTTTTGTTGTAAATGAAGTTATTAATGAAATTGCTCCCTATGCCGATAATAAGCTCATAATCTCAATTCTTGCGGGAATTCCGATTAAAAGATATGAAGATTCCCTTGTTAATTCAAGAATTATAAGGGTTATGCCCAATACTCCCGCCATGGTAAATGAAGGAATGAGCGTTATCTGCCGAGGTTCCAAGGCGCAAGACAGCGATACGGATTTTGTATATAAAATGTTTTTAAATTTAGGTAAAGCAATTTGCCTTGATGAAACGTTAATTAATGCCGTTACAGCCGTTTCCGGCTCGGGTCCCGCATTTTACTATTATATAATTGATAAAATTGCACAAGCAGGTGAATATTTAGGGCTTCCGAAAGATGTTTCTCTTGAACTGTCCGCACAAACGGCTCTCGGCGCCGCTAAAATGATTATGGAAACAAAAACGGCTCCGAATGATTTGATTAAGGCGGTAACAACGCCAAACGGCACTACGGCTGAAGGAAACAAAGTTTTGATTGAATCCGATATTGAAAAAGTTCTTTTTGAAACGGTTAATAAAACCTGCCAAAGGGCAATAGAACTGGGAAAATAGTTGATTAAAAGCCTCTGTTTAAACAGGGGCTTTTTATTTTCGTCTTGATAATTTCCAATCAACACTGTCAAGTTCGGCTCTGTGCGCACCGAGCATTATTTTTTCCGCATCTTCAAGGGTTTTTACGGTTACATAGCCGTTTTCACCGCCCGAACGGGGAGTTTTACCCGTTTCGATACAATGCAGAAAATGCTGGCATTCAAGTTTCAACGGCTCAATTTCAAGATAATCGGGAATTTCAATATTTTGCTGACCCGGTTTTGTATTATCATATACAAGAAGTTTATGCTCGGGCAGTGTATCATCTAAAATTGCCGTTGCCTTTGTTCCTCTTACCATTAAAGTTACTCTCTTTTGCGGATGTATCCAGCTGTCTGAAATTTGTGCTATAACGCCGTTTTTGTACTTTATCGTGATGTGTGTTATATCAAAAATGTTATTATCTTCGGTGCTGACACCCGTTGCCCCGATGACTTTTTCGGGTTCGGAATTAATTACATAAGATGTCATTGAAACATCATGCGGGGCTAAATCCCACATAACGCTTCTGTCGTTTTTGAAATAATTTATATTTAATCTGTCGCTTTGAACATACTTGATTTCACCCAGGCTGCCGTCTTCAATAAGCATTTTTAAGCGGTTAACGGCGGGATGATACAATAAAAGATGCCCCACCATTAAAATAAGACCTTTTTGTTCGGCTAATTCTTTTAATTTAAGCGCTTCATCGGATTTAACCGAAATCGGCTTTTCTACATATACGTGTTTATTGTGCTCAAGCGCCAGTTTTACAAGCCCGAAATGCGTATGACTCGGGGTAATAACGCATATTGCTTTTATTTCTTTGTTATTTATCAGTTCGTTAAAATCTTTTGTTGTTCTGACATTGGGGTAGTTTTCTTTTACCGTTTTAATATTTTCATCATCAAGATCGCATACCGTATTCAATGCGTTTAAATTGTAAAAATTCCTGACGATGTTTTTGCCCCAGATTCCGCAGCCGATAACGCCTACGTATTTATTTTCTTCCTTCATTAAAATTCCTTTAAATAATATGCTTTAATCTGCTTATCTTTAATTTATTTTATAAAAAAATTATTGTTTGGTCAAACCTTCATTCCTTATTTTTGCTTGAAGATAACTCTTTTTTTGATATTATTTTATTATGTTTAAATGTGCAAGAATTCAGGGGTTCAAAGTTAATCTTTTATCATTTGATGAGGCGGTTCAATATTCGCTTGATTCAATTAAAAATTCAAACAATCTCCACATTGTAACCATAAACCCCGAAATTATCCAGTCTGCAAAAAAAAGACCGGATTTAAAAGAAATTATTAATAATGCGGGGCTTGTAACCGCAGACGGCGTGGGCATTAAAATAGCGCTTAAATTTAAAGGAATTAGCCAGCCCCAGATAACGGGCGTTGATTTTTCAAAAGAAATGTTGTCTAAGTGCGCTCAAAATGATATAAAAGTTGCTTTTATCGGCGCTAAAAAAGAAGTTCTTGATTTAGCCGTAAAAAATTCAATTGAAAAATATAAAGGTCTAAATGTTGCCTATTCCCATGACGGCTATTTTTCCGATTTTAAGCCCGTAATAGATGAAATTGTCAAATCCGGTGCAAAATTTATACTTTGCGCCATGGGTTCTCCGAAGCAGGAATATTTCATATCGGAATTAAAAAAACATATTCAAGGTGCCGTTATGATTGGTGTGGGCGGAACTTTTGACGTTTTATCGGGTACGGTTAAACTTGCGCCTCCGATATACCGTAAATTGGGTTTAGAATGGCTGTATAGGACAATTAAACAGCCCGAAAGATTTAAAAGAATATTTCCCGCTTTGCCAATATTCTTTTTTCAAAGTATAATTGATAGTATAAATGAAGAAACCGTTCATTAGCTTTTTATAGGATAAAACCTTAATCTATGATAATTTTAAAGGATATTATTAAGCAGTATAAAAATAAGCCGGCGCTATATAACGTTAATCTTCATATACGCCCGGGCGAGTTTGTTTTTTTAACGGGTCCCTCAGGTGCCGGCAAATCAACGTTAATGAAGATGCTCTATATGGAAGAAAAACCGACAAGGGGACAGATTCTTGTTGGCGGAATTAACATTGCAAACCTTAATCCGAATAAGATTCCTAATTTAAGAAGGTGTATGGGTATAGTCTTTCAGGATTTTAAACTTCTTCAAAACCATACCGTCTATGACAACATTGCATACGTTATAAGAACCTTGGGAATTTCATCCAGAGAAATTGATGCAAGGGTATACGGAGCGCTCAAGGTTGTCGGGTTGGAAAATAAAGCAAAATCAAAACCTACGGAATTATCGGGCGGCGAGCAGCAAAGAGTTTCAATTGCAAGAGCAATAGTTAACGGTCCGCCCTTATTAATTGCGGATGAACCGACGGGAAATCTTGATCCTAAAAACTCAATGGAAGTTATGGAAATTCTCGATCAGGTTAACAAAAGAGGAATAACAATTCTGGTCTCAACACATGATCAGGCAATTGTTAACTATTACAGAAAACGTGTAATTACATTATGCGAAGGACAAATTATCAAAGACGTACAGGCGGGAACGTATGGCTAACGGACAGACTCGAAGCAGAATAAAACAAAAAGTTAAATCTCATATACCCAAAGACTGGCTTACGGAAGTAAGAATTTTATACAGAATGCTTATGGAAACATTCAAAGGTATAATTCAGGCAGGCTTGATTAATATTGCGATTATAACAACAATGGCTGCAATTTTAACCATATTCGGCGCTCTTTTCAGGTCGTCTTTATCAATGCAAAGTATAGTAAATGCGCTCGGAAGTACATTGCAAATCTCGGCGTACTTATCGCCGAATGCGGATAAAGAACAGGTTATAAATGATATTAAAGGCTTAGAACATGTTAAAGATATAAAATTTATTTCAAAAGAAAAAGCATGGAATAACCTTAAAAAAGACATTGATGTTCCCGATATTGAAAACCCGCTGCCGGATACTCTTCATGTTAAGGTTGATATGGTGAACAATATGGATGCCGTTATGTACGGCGTTAAAAAGGTTCAGGGGGTTTCCGACACCGGTTATGCCAAGGATTGGGTTAAAAAGTTTCAAACCTTAAATAAAGTAAGCCACACGGTAACCGTTCTTGTTGTTATTGTTGCCTGTCTTTTAACGATTACAATCATCAACAATACAATTCAGCTTGTTATTCAATCCAGAAAAGAAGAAATTGAAATTATGCGGCTTATGGGGGTCAGCAACTGGTATATTAAATTTCCGCTTTTATTGCAAGGGGCAATATACGGTTTTTTAGGCGCATTAATTGCTATATTTCCCATAAACATGGTTCAAACTTATCTTTTTAAAGTCCATAATTTCTTTCAGGTGCCCTCTTTTCCATGGGCACAGCCGCTTGTTATATTATCTGTTTTACTTGTCGGAATTCTTTTTTCCGCAGGCGGCAGCTTAATGTGTATAAAAAAACATCTGAAGGTTTAGTTTGGTATGCAAAATACTCACAGCAATGACATTGCAAAAGATTTTTTAGGGTATCTGCCCGAATTGCCCGATGTTATGGCTCAATTTATCGAACTTACCAGACAATTAAATACGACTAAAACTTCTTATGCCAACATTCTTTTATCCGACCAAATTTTATCGACAAGAATTTTTTCCTATATTAATCTTGTTTTAAATAATTCAAAAAATGACTATCTTTCAATAAATAAAGGTATTGCCCTTATGGGGCTGCATATGTTTAAAAATGTCGTATTGGCTTTTTCTCTGTATCCGGCTTTTGAAGAAGCGGGGTGTATTGAGTTATTTAAATATTCGCTATCTACCGCATATTATTCAAAAGAAATTGCACTCCAGTTTAAATTTATTAACCCGCATGACGCATTTTTACTCGGGTTTTTACATGATATAGGAAAACTTGCTCTTAAAAATAAATTTCAGGATAAATACCAATTTACATCCCATAATGTTTTAGACATTGAAAAACAATATACAATAGAAGAAGAGCTTGCAAAATTCAATTACTGTCATTCTGATGTCGGTGAATATATCTGTAAGACCTGGAATCTTCCGATTGTTGTAACGGATGCCATCAGATTTCATCACTACCCTCTGGATGCAATGCTTCCGCAGGCGGCTTCAATTATTTATTTATCGGATATTCTTGCACATAAAAATATGAGAATAACAAGCGAAGATATGAAAATTTTTCAATATATGCAATTATCCAAAAGTGATATTGCCCCTTATTCAATAGGGCAGGAAAAGAAATTAATGCCTTATTTTGAAATACTCGGGATTTAAAATAAATTCATCTGTCCCGGATTAAAATTTTTTATTCCCAAATGTTTATACGCAATTTCCGTTACGCATCTTCCTCTTTGCGTGCGTTTTAAAAACCCCGATTGTAATAAATAAGGTTCAATTACATCTTCAATTGTTCTTATATCTTCGCCGAGCGCAACAGCTAAAGTTTCTATTCCGACCGGGCCTCCGTTATAATTTTTTATAATCAGCCCCAAAAGCTCTCTATCTGTTGTATCAAGCCCTTCTTTATCGATATTAAGCGCATCAAGCGCATCTGACGCCGATTCTTTGGTTATTGTTCCGCTTCCTTTTACAAGCGCCCAGTCCGATGCCCTTCTTATTAATCTGTTTGCAATTCTCGGCGTGCATCTTGAACGTTTGGCAATTTCTTTTGCGCCTTCATCATCAATATTTATATTTAAAATTTTGGCGCTTCTTTTAATAACCCTGCTTAATTCCTCCACCGTATAAAATTCGAGTCTGTGGATTACTCCGAATCTGTCCCTTAAGGGCCCTGAGAGTGCACCCGCTTTTGTAGTCGCACCGATAAGCGTAAATTTTTGAACCGGAACTCTCATGGTTTTAACGGTCTGGCTTTTTCCGGTTGTTAAATCTATCGTATAATCTTCCATCGCAGGATACAAAATTTCTTCCGCAATTTTATTCAATCTGTGAATTTCATCTATAAATAAAATTTCCCCTTCTTTCAGGCTCATTAAAATTCCTATAATATCTCTCGGACGCTCCAGTGCAGGGGCGGATGTTATTTTTATGTTAACGTTGCATTCGTTTGCGATAATGTTGGCCAATGTTGTTTTGCCGAGCCCCGGCGGTCCGTATAAAAGAATGTGGTCTAACTGCACGTTTCTTTTTTTTGCGGCTTCAATCGTTATTTTTAGTGTTTCTTTGATTGAATTTTGTCCGATATAATCATCAAAAGTTTTAGGACGTATGTTTTTTTCATACGTCCTGTCAAATTCAATTTCAGTTGCTTCAAATTCTATCGGCTTTGAAGCTGTTTTTATTTTTTTATTTTGTTTATCATCATCGCCCAGTATCATTTTTTATACCAAATATCTGAGATAAATATAGATTGTGCTTAAGATTAATGAAATTATAACGGTTGATACGCCGTATTTCAAAAAGCCGATAAAGGAAATTTTGATTCCCTGTTTGTTTGCCGTTTCACAGACAATAACGTTAGCGGCAGCGCCGATTATTGTCATGTTCCCGCCCAGACATGCGCCTAATGACAAGCACCACCAGAGAGGATGTGTATATTCAACACCTTCAATTGATTGAATTGTGGCTAACATAGGCGCCATTGTTGCGGTATACGGGATGTTATCAATAATTCCTGATAATATCCCCGATGCCCAAAGAATAATCATTGCCATAACTTCCTGCGACCCTTGGGCAACATTTAAAAGCCATTTTGCCATTAATGCAATACCGCCCGAAGCTTCAAGCCCGCCTACAATTATAAATAAGCCTATAAAGAAAAATATTGTATTCCACTCAACTTCCATAAGGATTTTGTGCGGTTTTTCAAAAATAAGAAGAAAGCTTGCGCCCATCATTGCAATCAAAAATGTCGGAATGTGTGTTATATCGTGTGTTACAAAACCTAAAATAACAAGCATAAGAACAACAACCGATCTTATTGCAAGATTTTTATCCGTAATTGAATCGGAATTATCAATTTTTGTAATTTCAGCCATTTTTTCAGGCGTGCTTTTTAAATCTTTTTTAAAGAACATAATCATAAGAAAAACGGTTGCTATCATAATAATTGCAACAATTAAAGTTAATTCATTTACAAAATCCATAAATGAAAATCCTGCTGCCGAACCTATAATAATATTCGGAGGATCACCGATTAAAGTTGCCGTTCCTCCTATGTTTGAACATAAAATTTCCGAAATTAAGAAAGGAATCGGGTTAACGTCAAGTTTTTTGCATGCCGCAAAAGTAATGGGCATAACAAGAATAACCGTTGTAACGTTATCCAAAAATGCGCTTACAACCGCTGTGAATATTGCCAGTGATGTTAAAACAAGAACGGGTTTTCCTTTCGTCAGTTTTAACATTTCATTTGCAAGCCACTTGAATACGCCCGAATTTGATGTAATATGAACGATTATCATCATTGCAACAAGCAGGAAAATAACGTTAAAATCTATATAGTTTGTAAAATAATGTGCTAAATCATTAATGTCTTTATCTGCCGCAAGCAGTCCCAAAAATAAAGTTACGCATGCTCCCAAAAGCGCAATTGTTACTTTTGAAATTTTTTCCCATGCAATAAAAATATATGCAACAACAAGTATAATTGCACTTATCGCTACGGCATTTTGCTGCACTAAATTGTGTAGAGCCTCCACTAATTACCTCCCTTTTATAAGTTAGCTGAAAACAAATATTTTTCATTATAGCAAAAAAGATTTTATGTCAAAAAATAACGAGCCTTAAATTTTTAAGACTCGTTACTTTTGGGTATGTATTATATTTTATCTGATTAAGCTGCTTCTTTTTCTTCTTCTTCGTCTTCTTCAGCTTCTTCGTTTTCAGCGCCTTCGGCACCTTCAACGCCGTCAACATCTTCTTCTTCTTTTGCTTCGGCTTCTTCAGCTTGTTGAGCTTCAATTTCATTGATTATGCTTTGAGCTGCTGCCGTACCTGTTGTTTCAGCGAATTCTTGAACCGTTTCGATTAATTCCTGGTCTAAGCCGAGCAATTCAACTACGTTTGCGAACTGTTCTTCAAATGCTTCAAGTTTGCCTGTGTATTCTTCGATGAATGCGTCGATATCTTCCGAAGCCAATGTTCTTTCGCTTACTTCGCCTTCAGCTGCTTCTTCGCCTTCGGCTGCGTTGCCTGCGATAGCTGCTGCGGGATCTTCATCGGTGAATGTGTAGTTTTCAAGTAAGTATTCTGCTGAATCTAAAGTTGAGTAGCCTTCGTATGTATCATCGCCGATTGATATATTATAGTTGCCGAGTAATTCTTGTCCGTTTTCTGCAACTGCGCCGTCTTCAGCTTCTTTATAGCTTGCTAAGTCTACGTTAACTTCTTCGCCGCCGAATGCTTCTTCAATTGATTTCATTTCCTGGCTGCCGTCTGCATTGGTTACGAGAACCTGAACGCCTGCTGCTTCTAATTCTTCGTTTGTTACGTTTTGGCTGCCGTCTGTATCAAGTTCAACCATTTCATCAAAGAAGTTTTCGGAGCCTAAGAATTCAGAGAAGTTTGAAAGTTCGCCGTTGCCGTCTTTGTCAATAACAAATTCAAATGTTGTTCCTTCTTCATCTTTGAAGCCTATGGGGTCGCAAGGATTGCAGTTTGCTGCTTCTTCAGCTGCTTTTTCCTGTTCTTCGATTGTATCTTCAAGTTCGGTGATTGATGTATCTAATTGTTTCATTTGTCCGTTAATTACGCCCAATTCTGTTAAAAGTCCGTCCATTTGTACCATTTTAGCGTTTGTAACAACAAGATCGGATACCAGTGATGACATTTCTTCATCAAAACCGCTGTTTGATAAACCGTCTTTGATTTGTCCCTGTAAATCACCTAATGATACGTCTTTACCGTTTTCTTTATCTTTTTTGAACTGAGCTATATTTTGTTGAACCATTTCATCGATGCGTTTTTGTTCGTCTTTTGTGATTTGTTCTTGTTCTTCAAGAGCTGCATCTAATGATTCTTTAATTTCTTCGCTTAATTTTTCAACCGTTTCTTTAATTGTTTCTGCAGAATCATTTAAGTTGTCCCATTGAGCCTGAAGGTCAGCTAATTTAGCTTTGTTTGCTTCAAGATCGCCGTCTTCCGCATCTACGCCTTCAGCTTCTGTTCCTGCTGCTGCGTTTTCTTCTTCCGTTGCTACCGTTGCGCCCAATTCTTTTGCAAGAGCTTCAACATCTTGATCCGTTAAATTTGCCGCATCCATTGCAATTGTGTCGCCGTCATTTTCAACAAAAAGAAGTTCACCGTCCTGATAAGAAATTGAAGCAACGCCTGCTTCGTTTCCGAGTGTGTCGCCTTGTGTTGCCGATACGTTTGCATAATTCGTGATTATGGAGTTTACATTTACTGACATTATCCAATACCTTTCATTCAGTTACCTTACGTATATATAAAGTATATACGAAGTATTGAATTTCAATATTGATTATTTTTGTTACATTTGTTTACATTAATTCCTGAAACTCAATCTCTAAGGTACTTTGACTTTTTCATGTTTATGCTATTATTTTTATAGAGATTTGAGGAGAATATAAATAATGGGCGTAGTTGACGTATTGCTGAAGATTTTTAAAGACCCTAACGACAGGAAAATAAAGAAAGTTTTGCCCATAGTTGATCATATAAATCATCTGGAGCCCGAATTTGCCGGTATGTCGGATGAAGAATTGAAGCATAAAACAGTTGAATTTAAAGAAATTTTATCTAAAAGAGAAACTTCTCCAGATTTTAAAACCGATTTGGCGTTAGAAAAAGCGGCATTGGATAAAATTCTTCCCGAAGCCTTTGCAACTGTCAGAGAAGCCGGAAAAAGAGTTTTAAACATGCGCCATTTTGACGTTCAGTTAATAGGAGGTATTTTTCTTCATGAAGGTCATATTGCAGAAATGAGAACCGGTGAAGGTAAAACCCTTGTTGCAACGCTTCCTGCTTATTTGAACGCACTGACCGGTAAAGGCGTTCATATTATTACCGTTAACGATTATCTTGCAAAGCGTGACCGTGATTGGATGGGGCAGATTTTTGAATTTTTGGGGCTTTCCGTCGGTGTTATTTTATCCTCCGCAAACGGATACGATTTTGAAGCCAAAAAAGAAGCGTATATGTGCGATATTACATACGGAACCAATAACGAATTCGGGTTTGATTATCTAAGGGATAATATGGCGACAAGTTTGGAAGCACTTGTCCAAAGACCTTATAATTATGCAATCATAGATGAAGTGGACAGTATCTTAATAGACGAAGCAAGAACTCCTTTAATTATATCTGGGCGTCTTGAACAATCGGCGGAAACTTATAAATTAATGGCAAAAATTGCCCCCGAACTTGAAAAAAACGTTCACTACGAAGTTGACGAGAAAGCAAAAAATATCATCTTTACCGAAGACGGCATAGACAAAGCACAGACGCTTTTAGGTGTTGATGATCTTTATGACATTAAGACACAATACGCTCATTATCTTCTTCAAGCGCTGAGAGCAAAAGAGCTTTTTATAAAAGATACCGACTATGTTGTTAAAGACGGTGAAATCGTTATAGTTGATGAATTTACGGGGCGTATGATGCCCGGCAGAAGATGGTCGGAAGGGCTTCATCAATCGATTGAAGCAAAAGAAAACGTTAAAATTCAGGATGAATCACAGACTTTAGCAAGTATCACGTTTCAAAACTTATTCAGATTATATCCGAAATTATCCGGTATGACGGGTACCGCCATGACGGAAG
This sequence comes from Candidatus Gastranaerophilales bacterium, assembly GCA_944325155.1. Taxonomy (GTDB): domain Bacteria; phylum Cyanobacteriota; class Vampirovibrionia; order Gastranaerophilales; family Gastranaerophilaceae; genus Galligastranaerophilus_A. The sequence goes on from CALUYY010000002.1 coordinate 151,551, forward strand.
AAGCCGAATTCGGAAAAATATATAATCTGGAGGTTACGGCAATCCCGACTAATAAACCCGATATCAGAATAAATATGTCCGATGTTATATATAAAACCCAAAAAGCAAAATTTGAAAATGTTGTAAAAGAAATTGAAGAATTTTCAAAACTCGGAAGACCCGTTTTGGCAGGCACAATCAGCATTGAAAAATCTGAGCTTTTATCTTCAATGTTGAAAAAAAGAGGAATTAAACACAATGTTCTGAACGCAAAACACCATGAAAAAGAAGCTTTTATTATTGCACAGGCGGGGCGTTTGGGTTCTGTTACGATTGCAACCAATATGGCAGGCAGAGGAACGGACATTCTTTTGGGCGGCAACCCCGAATATCTTGCAAAAGAAAAATTGGATTCAATGGGAATAACCCCTAATCATCCCGATTATGAAACCGCAAAACTAAAAGCGCTTGAAGAGGCAAGAAAAATAACCGAAAAAGAACACGATGAAGTTGTTAAATTGGGCGGACTGCATGTTATAGGAACGGAGCGCCACGAATCAAGACGTATTGATAACCAGCTTCGAGGACGTGCCGCAAGGCAGGGCGACCCGGGATCAACAAGATTTTTTATATCGGTTGATGATGATTTAATGAGAATATTCGGCGGAAACATTATTGCCCAATTTATGCCTGATGATCAGCCGATTGAATCTCCCATTATTACAAGACAGATTGAATCCGCACAAAAGAAAGTCGAAACAAGAAACTTTGACATAAGAAAATCCGTTCTTGAATATGACGATGTTATAAACGTTCAAAGAGAAAAATTTTATACACAAAGAAAAAAGGTTCTTGCTTCAAAATCCGTATATGATGATATTATATATATGATTGAAAAGGAATGCGAAAGACTTTTAAACCAATATGTTTCAAAGGATATGTCGCCTGCGGAATATGTTGATGAAGATATAAAGTTGCTTGTAACCGAAATCCATACAGTTTTTCCGCAATTATCAAGCAAAATTGATGAAAACATGATTAAAAAATTCAGATACCCCGATATGCTTTCAATGCTTAAAAATGAAGCAGTTGATGCGTATAAAAACCATGAAAAAGTTACGGTTGATGCATTTAATGATGTTATGCAAAAATACGGCAATCCGGAAGAAATGCAGACGGCATTTTCGGATGATAATATGTTAAGGCATATTGAAAGAGATATATTATTAAGAGTTGTCGATCAAAAATGGATTGATCATTTAAATAATATAGATGATCTTAAAGATTCAATCGGACTTGTTGCTTACGGTCAAAAAGACCCTCTGCTTGAATATAAGAAAAAAGCTTTTGAATATTATAATGCGATGATGGTTGATGTTCAATCGGAAACGGTTAAGCACATCTTCCGTGTCAAATTCGGCATCCAGTTCGTAAACGAAGCGTAGTTTAAACTTTAGCGCGACTGCGCTTAAGTTTAAACAAGCGAGCATAAAGTGTGTAAGGGCTAAGGGTTTGCGTTGAGCAAAGCCTGTTGCCCGCAACCGTTCTATTGCGCCGTTACGCGCACAAAAGCGAAGTTATGAGTTTTTGTGCAAGTGTACAAATTTTGGAACAAAATTTGACAGGAGCAAAACGAAGCGTAGTTTAAACTTTAGCGCGACTGCGCTTAAGTTTAAACAAGCGAGCATAAAGTGTGTAAGCCTTAGTAAAAGGCAGGCGGCGTTGAACTTTCGGCATACGGGCGCAGCCGTACTTATCTATATTAATACATCCCTTTTTTGCTGAACAAAAAGATTGTTGCGGCTAAAGCGCCTATAATCGAAATAACAATCACATAAACAAACCCTAAAGGTTCATTTGAAAAAGGAATTTGAACATTCATTCCCCAAAAGCTTCCAAGCATTGTAGGAATTGATAAAATAATTGTTATTGCCGCCAAAAATTTCATCACCTGATTAACGTTATTATTTATAATTGAAGCAAAACCGTCCATCATACTCTCTAAAATGGTTCTGTGCATTTCAACCATTTCTTCCGCCTGCCTTGTTTCAATTATGACATCTTCAAGCATATCAATGTCATCTTCGCTGAATTTAATAATTCCGATTAAACTTTGTGCATTAACCGATTTTAAGATTTTTTCAAGCACAACTCTGTTATCTTTCAGGGCCGTTGTAAAATATACAAGCGATTTTTGCGCTTCAATTAATTTAAAAAGCGCTTTATTATTTGTGGTTTTTCTTAATGAATCTTCAATTTCTTCCGTTTGTTTGTTTATTATTTTTAAATATCTTAAATAATATTTTGCGGTTCTAAACAAGATATTAAGCATAAATTTTGTCTTATCTCTTGTGTCAAAAAATTTGGAAGTTTCACTGTTAAATGAATTTATAATTTTATTATCTTTGGCACAAACGGTAATCACCCCTTCATGCGTAAATATAAGCCCCAAAGGCAGTGTGTCAAAGTTTCTTTCATCATCCATAATGGGAACATTTATAATAACAAGAAGGTTTCCTTCTTCATATTCAATACGTGATAATTCATCAGCGTCCAATGAATTTCTTATAAAATCTTCTTCTAAATCAAGAATAATTGAAACTTTTTGAATTTCTTCATACGTAGGGTTGATTAAGTTAAACCATGAGCCGGATTCGGCTTCATTCAGGGTTAATTCTTTAAGTGATTTATCATCCTGGGTTTTTAATATTTCAATCACTTTTATCCCCCTTAAATTAACTCATCTATCCAATTTTAACCATATAAATAAAAAATATCAATTTAATTGTTTGTGATTTCATCTATCATTGATTTAACAAGTTCGACATCAAGCCCCATAATGTTATAATAACTTCCCTTTAATTCTTTTATAAAGCTTTTTTTATTTATATTATTTATCTCATCCGGTTTTATAAAATCCTGTATACCGTAGCTTCCCGCTTTATCAAGCGGGTTGAATTCATTTATATATTTAATAATTTCCAATATCCCCAAACACCTGAACGTAACATAAGATGTTGAAATTTTGGTTAAAATTTTATTTGTGTCCGCTCTTAAAACGGTATGCGATGTTACAACGCTGTGGGTTCTATTTGACAATTTTTTTAATATAAAAAAGGCCTCATATTTATTATGAGGCTTAACCAAACACACACTATCGAGGATTACAACCGTGTCAGCGCCGATTATAATTGAAGGACCGTTTATGCCTTCTTTGGCCGCTAACGCTTTTTTGAGAGAGTTTTCTAATACAATTTTTTCATCATAGATTTTTGAATATTCTTCCCTGCAATCTGATGTTTTTACTTTAAAATTTATATTTGCACGAGTTAAAATTTCTTTTCTTCTCGGCGAATTTGAAGCTAAAATAATATCCATTTAACTATCTTAGCTTAATTTGTCTTGTTTTACAAATCCTTAGCCCGCACCGGTTAATCTTTGTTCCAGATTTTTAAGTTCCGACGGTTTTGGTCCTTGTGATTTTTTCTTTAAGTTTCTTGATTTTCTGTAATGAATGTTTTGTGCAATTGCTTTTATACAGGTATCTTTTAAACTTTGTTGCATATTAATCATTGCCATATGCATTTGCGCATAATCATTCATTGCTTCATACATTTTTTCGGGATTAATCATGGAAGATTGAACGGTCGGATTATCAACTTTCATTGTTGCATATTTTTTGACCAGTAAAACGTCAATTCTGTCCTTTGCTCCTATAGTCATATCCTTGTAGACTCCCTGTAAATTTTATCCCGTTTCCCTTTGTACTTATATAAAGTATTTTTGATTTTAAAAATTTACAGTTTTTCTTTTTTTAAGTTAACAATTCTTAATAAAATTTATTTATCGGCTAAAACTTTTCTTATGTCTTTACCCAAGCCGAAAATTCCCGTTAAAAGCGCAACGGTTGACATTATAACAAGAATCCAAATTACTCCGAATTTTTCTCCGATATAGCCCATAGGGGCAAGACTAAGCGCCCCTAAGCCCCAGGAAAACCCCTGCATAACACCCGAGATAACGCCCGTGTGGTCGGGCATTATTTTTTGTGCGGCAATAATTGTAACCGATACCGATAAATAAATGAAAAACCCTGAAATTATAAATATAATAATCCCGAGATACGGCATCATATCAAACGCAAATTTAAACAAAATAACCAACGGAAGTATTGTAAAAAATGATAATCTGATTAAATTAACGGCGCCGATTTTTTCTTCAAGTTTTGAGCTTGTAATCATTGATAATCCGCTTATTGCAAAAAACAACGTAACGACAATTCCCGTTGTCGATAAATCAAACCCGCTTTCTTTTAAAATAAAAGGGATATATGTGCCGAAACTTATGCTTACCGCCGATTTTACGATTGCAATCCATACAAGTTTCATGCAGGTTTTATTCTTTATTATCTCGCTCATTACTTTAAAAAAACCGTCTTTTGATTGTGTTATTGCGGATTTTGGAATTTTTGGCACTTCAAAATATAAAATCAATGCACACAGAAGCCCGATAACCGTTATATATAACATTGCGCCCTCGCCGAAATTTTCAACAAGGTTTGATGAAATAACGGGGCCGATTGAATAGCCGATTGTTCCCATCCCCATAAAAAGCCCCATATATTTTGCAACATTGGGGTTATTATAGCAAAATGTTTTAACAAGGCTTGTTACCTGCGGATGAAAAAGTGCATTCCCGGCCATACCGAGCATTAAAAATAAGCATAATAATATTGAATTATCTGCGGTTATTGTTAAAGGTATAAATACCGCACCCAGTATAAGTCCGTTTATCATAAATGCTCTTTTTTTAATTTTATCCGATATAAATCCGAAAAACGGCTGAAGCATTGATGAAACAAGGTGCCCCAATGAAATTATAAGACTGATTGAAGCAAGGGTAATTCCCAATTTTTGTGTTATTAAAGGATACATAGGCACTATCGCCGAAGCATACAAATCTGCCGTAAAATGCCCCATTGAAAGCCCTATTATCGCTTTTTTATTTGATTTTGTCATTAGTGCTTAAAGTGTCTTATTCCCGTTGTAATCATACAAATGTTTAATTTGTCCGCAAGCTCTATAACGTCTTTATCTTTAATGCTTCCGCCCGGTTGAATTATGCCTTTTATTCTGTGTTGTGCGGCAACCGTTATGTTGTCGGTTGCGGGGAAGAAACCGTCGCTTGCAATAATTGCGTCTTTGGCGCTGTCCGTTACTCTCATTAATGCAATCTCGACCGCGCCTACTCTGCTTGTCTGCCCCCCGCAGATACCCAATGTTTTTAAATCTTTTGCAACGACGATTGCATTTGATTTTAAATGTTTTGCAATTTTTTGCGCAAATACCATATCTTCTATCATCTCTGCGGTCGGTTTTTCTTTTGTAACGACCTTAAATGTTTCAACATCAAGTTCTTTTGTGTCTTTTTCCTGAATAAGGGCGCCAAAAGGCGTTAATTTAATTTCTTTATCGATAAAGTTTCTGTATTCATCCAAGGGCGTATTTATTTTTATTATTCTTAAATTTTTCTTATGTTTTAATTCTTCAATTGCTTCTTCATCAAAATCGGGTGCAATTATTACTTCAAGAAACATTTTTGTTAATTTTTGCGCAATATTAAGCCCCACTTTTTTAGAAAATGCAACAATTCCGCCAAAAGCGCTTAAAGGATCGCAATCAAGGGCCCTATCCCATGCTTCTTCCAATGTTTTGCCCAATGCCACCCCGCAGGGGTTTGTGTGTTTTATGATTGCTGCGGCATTAACATCGAAAAATTCGGATACTATATTTAATGCGGATGTTACATCAACCATATTGTTGTATGAAAGCTCTTTTCCGCCCAAAACTTCATAATCAACGAGTTTTTCCCCGAAATCATATAATCCTGCAATCTGGTGGGGGTTTTCGCCGTATCTTAAATCTTTATTTTTAATTAATGAATAGTTTATAAAATCGGGCAGTTTATTTTCGTTTTCAGGATTAAATTTCTTTGCAAGTTCCGAAAATATTGTATTATCATATTTTGAAGTCAGTTTAAAAACTTTTAAGGCAAGCTCTTGCCTTTTGTTATCATCAATATTATCAAAATCAATTTCATAATCTTTTTTATCGGATATTACAATAACATTTTGATAATTTTTTGCACCCGCTCTTAACAGCGCAACACCGCCTATGTCGATATTTTTAATTAATGTTTCAATTTCAACATCTTTTCCCTGATATTCTTCAAAAGGATATAAATTTACGATTACAACGGAAATCGGCGGAAAATTGAGAGTTTTTGCTTCTTCCTTATCTGCAAGAATGCCCGCAAAAATTTCGGGGTGAAGCGATTTGACTTTTCCCGATAATAATTCCCTGAACCCCGTTACGGTTGAACTTTCGATTGTGTCAATTCCCTTTTCTTTTAAATATGTGTATGTATTTCCGGTTGATAAAATTTCATATCCCGAATCAACAAGTTTTTTTGCCGCAATTTCAATGTTATCTTTGTTAAATACGCTTATATAAGCACGTTTTTTCATTTTTTTAAATCCTTATAAACTGATTTTTTTAACTGAATTATAACAAAAAGAACCCTTTATTGCCATTTTAAAAAACGTGGTATAGAATATATTTAACAATTAAAAGGAGAAAATTATGGCAAGAATAGTCAGACCCACTTGGGCTATAAGATGTTTAAATTCAAGCTGCAAAGAGCTTTTTGAAGTTGTTATCTTAAAAGAAGGGCAGCAGCAGGAAGTTATCTGCCCCAAATGCGGAGAACATTATACTTATCCCCCGAAACAAGATGATGAATCAGAAAACTAAAGAAAGATATAATAAATTTTCAACATATCTAAAAGAAAAATACGGCACAAAAGTATATAAAATTACTCTTGATGCCGCTTTTTCTTGCCCGAACAGGGACGGTACAATTTCAAATAAGGGCTGCATATTCTGTGATGAGTCGGGCAGTTTTTCAAATTGTCATTCATCAAAGCTATCAATAAAACAACAGGTTAAAACCGCAATTGAAAATCTTCCCAAAAGGTTTCATGCCAAAAAATTTATCGCATATTTTCAAGCTTATTCAAATACTTATGCTTCCGTTGATAAATTAAAATCCATATATGACGACGCTTTTTGTGATGAAAGAGTTATAGGTATTTCAATCGGAACAAGACCCGATTGCGTTGATGAAGAAAAAATTAAATTGATTTCATCCTATAAAAATCCCTGGATTGAATACGGGCTTCAATCCGTTCATGACAGAACATTAAAATTAATAAACAGGGGCCATGACTATAAATGTTTTTTAGATGCTTATAAATTATCAAAAAATTACGGTATCAACGTTTGTGCCCATATAATTTTAGGGTTGCCGGGGGAAACCAAAGACGATATGCTAAAAACCGCATATGAACTTGCAAAATTAAAAATTGACGGCGTTAAATTTCACTGTTTAACCGTATTAAAAAATACTCAATTATCAAAGATTTATTTTGAAAATAAAATTAAATTATTATCCGAAGATGAATACTGTAATATATTATGCGATTTTCTTGAAATCCTTCCCCCTTCAACAGCGATTCAAAGAACGGCAGGAACCGGTTTGGTTTCTGAACTTATTGCGCCTTTGTGGATAAAAAATAAATTTGAAACGCAAAACAAGGTTGATAAATTTTTAATCGAAAGAAATACTTGTCAGGGCGCTAAATATCCGAATTAATTTTATTTATAATGTCATCCGCCGCTATTTTTGCGCTCGACCAGCATAATTGAAGATTAAAGCCGCCGGTTAAACCGTCTATATTTAAAAGTTCGCCGATTACCCATATATTTTTATTTTTAACTTTAAAATTTTTATCAATTTCACCTAAATCAACCCCGCCCGCATGAACAATTTCCCCTTTATTGTCCGTGCTTGTTGCTGTCAAGGTGAGATAAGCAAGTGTATCAATTTCCGTTTTTTTAACGTTTGCGCATTGTTTTTCTTCTTTTATTATTACATTTGCAAGAGATTTTGGTATAAATTTTGAAACAACGGATCTAAATTGTTTTTTGGGGTTATTTTTAACTTCTTCTTTTAATTTTTCTATATCATCAATTAAAGGGAGCTTAATTTCATAAGGAAATTTTTTATAGGCGTTAATTGAGCTTAATTTATAAATATAAGGCCCTGAAACCCCGTTATCCGTAAAAATTATATTATTAAAACTTACCCCCGCTAAATTTAAAAATTCTTTTTCTTTAATTTTTAAACCCGTTAATGAGGGTTTTAATTCAATTGTTTTAATATTATATTTTTCTGCCAGCTTACATCCCGATTTTAACCCCGTTGCAAGAACGGTATAATCATAATTATCCAACGGCTCTTTTATTTCTTTTTTTATAAATTTAACTTTGTTTTTTATTTTATTTAATAATTTATCTCTGACAAAAGATGAGCTGTTTGTTTCGGGAAAAATTCTTAAATCATCCTGAACATAAGTTTTAATTCCCAATTTTTCAAAATCTTCTGTTGTATCAAGATATGAATATCTTTTAAAAACGGAATATAAAAATTTTTCTCCTCTCGGGTAAAATTTTGCATATTCTATATTGTCATCATTTTTATACGTTAAATTGCACCTTTTATTCCCTGTCGGAAGAAGGGTAATAAGAGGGTCGCTTTTATCAAAAATCGTTATATCGATTTTAGGGTTTGCTTCAATAAGTTTAATTGCAAGATAAACCCCCGAAGGCCCGGCGCCTATGATTGCGATTTTTTTCATTATTCCTGCCTTGAACCGGTTATTGTGCCGTATAAAAACACATCTTCCGGGTCCTCAAGCTCTTCATGGAGTTGTGAAATTGTCTTTTTAAAAACGGGATGAATATAATTTGCTTTAATTTCAAGCATCGGAACAAGCGCAAAAGCACGTTTGTGAACATATTTATGGGGAATTGTCAAAATTTCATTGGAAAAAATTAAATCGTCATAAAATAAAATATCAATATCAATCGGTCTTTCGCCCCAGTGCTCTTCAAGCTCTCTTTTTCTTCCGAGTTTCGCTTCAATATCCTGACAAACTCTTAAAAGTTCAATCGGGGATAATTCGGTTTTTACGGCGATAACGGCATTGACAAACCAGTTTTGGTTTTTTTTGCCCCAGGGTTCTGTTTCATAAAAGCTTGAAGCCGCCGCAATTTCAATTGAATTATCTGCGCTTAAAAAGTTTACCGCCTGTTGAATAACGGAAACTCTGTCATCTTTGTTTGAACCCAGTGATAAAAAAGCAACGGACATCGTAGTAAGCCTTTATAACAGTGTAGATTTATTTAACATTTTATTATTCTTTTGATATAATAGCAACATACTTTTTAGAGTTTTAGTGAGGAAAAATGAAAAATAATCAATCAGTGGGTGTCTATATCATAGTTGCAATCATTGCGGCAATAATTGCCTGTCTTGCTTTTATGGGGCCGCAGACTTCAACAACGGAAATTTCATATTCAAATTTTTTAAAGAAAGTTCAAAACGATGAAATCCAAAGTGTCTTAATTTCAAAAGACGTTTTATATGCAATTCCTTATCAAATCGAAGAAAATGTTGATGAAAATAATACGGAATCTATGGAGCAATCTAACCCTGCAGATAAGGAAAAACTTTTAATGGACGCTATTTTAAGCGCTCAAAAAGAACTTCCCGAACTTCAATATAAAGTTACGATTCCGGAGGACACGGCCAGTCTGTATGCGCTTTTAGAAGAAAAAGGTGTTGATATCAGTGTTAAAAAGCCTCAGGAAGGCTCAATTTTTTCATCCATCGGTTCAATCCTTGTTCCCGTCTTTTTTATCATAATGATAATTTTTATCCTGAAGGGTATTCAGCAGGGCGGGTCTGCCGCTATGAATTTCGGAAAATCCCGTGCAAAATTAATGCAGGAATCCAAAGTTAAAATTACATTTAATGACGTTGCAGGGATTGATGAAGAAAAGCAGGAGCTTGAAGAAATCGTTGATTTTCTTAAAAACCCCGAAAAATATACAAGACTCGGTGCAAAAATTCCAAAAGGCGTTCTTCTGGTTGGCGCCCCGGGGACAGGTAAAACCCTAATGGCAAAAGCCGTTGCCGGTGAAGCGGGTGTTCCTTTCTTTTCAATTTCGGGTTCCGATTTTGTCGAGATGTTTGTCGGTGTCGGTGCCAGCCGTGTAAGAGATTTATTTGAACAGGCAAAAAAACATCAGCCCTGTATAATTTTTATAGATGAAATTGATGCGGTCGGGCGTCAAAGAGGTGCCGGTCTTGGCGGCGGACATGATGAAAGGGAGCAAACCTTAAATCAGTTATTGGTTGAGATGGACGGGTTTGATGAAAATACAAATATTATCGTAATTGCTGCAACCAACCGCCCCGATATTTTAGACACAGCCCTTTTAAGACCGGGAAGATTTGACAGGCAAATATATATCTCGCTTCCCGATATCAAAGGAAGAGAAGATGTTTTGAAGGTCCATGCAAAAAATAAAGTTTTGGATTCATCGGTTGACCTTAAAGTTCTTGCAAAAAGAACCCCGGGGTTTACGGGTGCAGACCTTAGAAACCTTTTAAACGAAGCGGCGCTTTTGGCTGCAAGAAAAAATAAAGAAAAAATTACTATGGAAGATATTGATGATTCCATTGACAGAGTTGTAGCAGGCGTTGAAAAGAAAAGCAAAATCTTAACAGATGAGGATAAAGAAATAACGGCATACCATGAAGTGGGTCATGCGCTTGTTAATGTTCTTTTGGATAATTCTAAAAACGAGCTCCATAAAGTTTCAATTATCCCGAGAGGATATGCTTTGGGTATAACATGGTCAAGACCGAAGGATGAAAGCGTGCATGTTTCAAAAAATGAACTTTTATGTAAAATTGCAATTACATTGGGAGGAAGAGCCGCCGAAGAAATAATCTACGGCAAAGATAATATTACAACGGGTGCAAGTGCCGATTTGGAAGAAGTTTCAAAAACGGCAAGAAAAATGGTTATGCAATGGGGTATGAGCGATAAATTAGGCAATCTTGCATACGGAAAATCTCAGGAGCATACCTTTATGGGAAGAGATTTCGGACACCAGAGAGATTATTCGGAACAGGTGGCATACGTTGTGGATGAAGAGGTTAAATCCATTGTAGATAAACAATATGAAAACGTCGTTCAAATGTTATCCGAAAATAAAGACGTTTTAGATGCACTGTCCCATGAACTTTTAGAAAAAGAAACAATGGATGCGGATGAATTTGTTGAATCGGTAAACAGGGTAAAACAAAGAAGAATTTCTTAAATACGATATTCTATGTTTTCATTTTGGCGCTCTATTTTTTTATAGGCGCCAAATTTTGTTTTTAAGAAAATATTTTTTGCATTTTGTCCGGATTCATCGTTCATGCTCCATCCTTCCATAATAACGTCTGCTTTTTTCTTTCCTGAATATAAATAAATTTCAGCCGATGTTTCGCTTGTGTTATTTCTTATATAGCCTCTATGTATAATTTCAGGCATTCCGTCTTTATATATAATAAGGTCTTTTGCACCCGTTATGCCGGCGCCGTAGTCTTTATGGTTAATGGCTGCTTTTATTAGAGAACCATTATCGTATGAAAATTTGTTAACTTTTGCTTCCGTTAGTTCATATATTTCTGTCGCAGCGTCATCCGTAAAAACACTCATTCTGAAAGGCATATTTTCTTTAGTGTATTCTTTGATGAATGTAAGCCTGCTATTGCTTGTTGAAAAAACTACTTTCGTTTTATCTTTATCATCAAAAAAGGTTTGAAATCCGTTTTCTTTTCCGTATTTAAATTTTTCCGTTACCTCGGCTAAAATTTTATCTCCTTTTTCTTTGTATTTTTGTGCTTCAAAATACAATTCATCGGATTTTTCAATAAATTTCTTTGAACTGATTCTGCCCTTTAAAATATATGCAAAAAGACCTATTGCAAACAAAGCCGGGATAACAAAATTTTTGACTTTTTTAAAATTAAATTGTTCGGTTATATTATTTTTATTTGCAATAACTTTCGGATTATATTTATTTCCGCTTATTTTATTAAATACGTTTTGGTTTTTAATTGAATTATATATTACCGGTGTTGTAATCATATTATTTTTGCCTGTTAATGAGTCTGTATATTATAAAAAATAAAAATAAAAGCTTTTGCTGTAATAAATTTAATGTACCTTTTAAAGGGCCGGTTGAAATTATAAAAAAGAGGCAAGATTACTTTTGTTTACAACTTTTTAAAGTCATTAACCAATTTATCGTATAAATTTTTTAATTCATTCTCAACTTTTAATCTGTAATTTTCAAGTTCATCTTCCGTTGCATTAAAGGGGACATAAATCGGGTTGCCGTATAGTGCTTTCATTTTGATACAATTCAGGGGAAAACAAAATTCATCCCATGTATTAAATTTTAAGAAAAACCATGAAGGCGAATACCAGCTCATAGGAACAATGGGAATGCCGGTCATTCTTGCAATTTCAATTATTCCTTTTTTTACTTTGTGTTTGGGACCTCTCGGACCGTCTATTGTAAGTGCGCCGTTATTTCCTTTTTTAATGGCGTCAATTAATTCTAACGTTGCGCTTGCGCCTTTTCTGTTATGCGACCCTCTTACAACGTTTAAACCCATTGCGGAGCCTGCCTGTGCTATGATTTCACCGTCTGCCGAATTTGAAATCATAACTGTCGTTTTCTCTCTTTCTTTAAGAGCGTACAATCCGCACTGGTGCGCATGCCAGAGTGCAAAAATACATTGATTTTCGGGATAATTTATATTTTTGCAGTAATAAAAATGTCTTTTAAATTCAAAATATAATGTAACAAGTTTTGCCAGAAACTGTGTTCTTTGGGGTTTCGGGAAAATTTTATCTATTAATTTAGCGCCCATTATTTATCCCCCCTTAAATCGGATGCAAGCTTATGAGCTTTCAGACCTTCTTTGTCTGCAATATATGATGCATAATTTGATAATTCTTTTGCATAAGTTTTATCTATTTTTTGATAAGTTAAAATTTTAATATAATCAAAAACGGATAATCCGCCCGTATATTTTGAAGCCATATTGGTAGGCAGCACATGGTTTGTTCCCGATACATAATCTCCGAATACTTCGGCACAGTTTGAACCTATAAATAAAGAGCCGTAATTTTTAAATTTATCGATTATATCCTTATATTCTTCAATCATTATTTCTAAGTGTTCCGGAGCTCTTTTATTTGTTATTTCAATCATTTCATCGATATTATCGCATATAACGGCATATGATTTTTCAAATGAAATTTTAGCTATTTCTTTTGTTTCAAGCTTTTCTAAAAATTCATCCGCATAATTTTGAACCTTATTTGCAAGTTCAAAAGATGTTGTTATAAGATAGCTTCTTGCATCTTTATCATGCTCCGCTTGCGCAAGCATATCGGCCGCAATAAGTTTTGCATCGGCATTATTATCCGCCGCAACCAAAACTTCGGATGGCCCTGCCAAAAAATCTATGTCAACTTTGCCAAATACGTGTTTTTTTGCATAAGTTACATATTTATTCCCCGGTCCCGTTATTTTATCAACTTCATTTATGGAATTTGTACCGTAAGCAAATGCGCTTATGGCTTGCGCTCCGCCCAGTTTATAAATTTTATCTGCGCCTGCAATATGTGCGGCAACGATTGTTTCTGGTTTAATTTTGGGCGAAGTAAGATAAATCTCTTTTACCCCCGCCTCTTTTGCGGGAACAACCGTCATTAAGGCGGAACTGGGGAGCGGATAATTCCCCCCGGGGACATAACATAAAACACGGTTTAAAGGGATAATTTTATGTCCCAGTATTGAATTATTTTTTTCAAATTCAAGATTTTTTATACAATCAAGCTGTTTTTTTGCAAATTCCTTTATGTTGTTTTTGGCATACGTTATTTTATTAACGTATTCTTGCCCTACAATGTTATACGCATTTATAATTTCATCGTTTGAAACGACAAAATCATCCGGTGAATTAAAATCTCCGTCATTGAATTTTTTTGAAATTTCAATTAAATAATTATCACCTTTTAATTTAACGTTATTTATAATTTCATCAACGGATGAATTATTGTCATATTCAATAACTCTGTAAAATTCATCATAAATTTCTTTGTTTTCTAAATCTTTATATGTGATTATTTTCATTATTTTGCCCTTGACGCAAGATTATTTAAAATGTCTTTAGGTGTAATATTATTTGCGGCCATAAAGACCAAAAGGTGATATATAAGATCGGACGCTTCCCACCCGAGGCCGTCGCCCTGTTCAAAATTGACGGTTTCAAAAGCTTCTTCCATAATTTTTCTTTTAAGATAAAAACTGTTTTTAAATAATTTTGTCGTATATGAATTTTCGGGGAGCTTTTCTTTTCTGTCCTGAATAAGCTTGTATAAATCGCTTATTGCAAATTCTTTATCTTCAAAACAGCTGTATCTGTTAAGATGACAGGCATTTCCCGTTTGTCTTACCTGATATAAAATTGCATCGCCGTCGCAGTCAAATTTTGCGCTTAACAATTCCTGAACATTACCCGATGTCAGACCTTTTGTCCATAATTCTTTTCTTGAGCGGCTGAAATACGTTGCTTTTCCTTCATTTAAAGATTTTCTTATCGATTCTTCATTTGAATATGCAAGCATTAAAACCTGTTTTGTGAATTTGTCCTGAACGATTGTAGGGATAAGACCGTCAGAAAATTTATCAAAATTAAGGCAGGCTATAAAAGCATCATCAAGTTTGATTTTGCCCGTGTATATCGACATCCCCAATTGTGATGAAATATTCATTTTTTCAAGTTCTCTGATTTCATCTATTGTTGTTATTCCGCCCGCCGCAACAATCGGCTTATTTGTAATTTTTCTTATTTGTTTGTAAGCCTCAAGGTTTGTTCCCTGAAGCATTCCTTCTTTTTCAACTATCGTATATAAAAATCCGCTGCAAAAATCGCCGAATCTTTGAACTTGTGTTTGGGTCGAAACTTCGGTATCGGTTTGCCAGCCGTCAACGGTGATTTTGCCGTTTCTTGAATCGATTGCAACCATTACCCTGTCTTTAGGGAGCTTTGATAAGAAATTTTCATCCGCCGCCGTTCCGATTATAATTTTATCCGCACCGTTTGCAAGCATTCTTTTTGCTTTTTCAACGGTTCTTATGCCGCCGCCTACTCTGCATTTTGCAATTTTACAGATTTTATATATTAATTCTTCGTTATCTCTGCCGGTATTCATTGCCGCATCTAAATCAATAACGGCAAGTTCTCCGAATCTTGAATAATATTTTGCAAGTTCAATTACATCTTCTCTTTCCAGAATTTTTTCTTTTCCCTGCTTTAATTGAACCGCTTTTCCGTCCATTAAATCAATGCTTGGTATAATCATTTTTTTAATTCCTTTATTTTAAAATATTATCCAAAAATCCCCATTCAAATTTGCGTTTTCTTGCATTTTCCATTTTTGCGTTATCAAACGGAAGTCTTGTAAGTTCCGTTAAAATCGGGTGCAAATCCGGCTCTTCGCTTGCTTCAAGGTGTTTTATATCAAATTCGTACGCAAGATTTCTGACTTTTACGCTGTATGAAACGGGAACCGTTTTAATTCCGTATTTCAGCCCCAATATGTTAGCATGTAAACGCATTGCAATCAAATATTTTAATTTGGAAAATTCATCCAGTATCTGGTTTGTGTTTTTATAAAGCACGACTTTTGTTTTAATACGCATATTTCTTTGTTTTATGTATTTTTCAAGCGCATAGCATTCTTTGGCATCGGATTTGTTTTGGAATGAATAAATCCTGATTTCCTGATCGCCAAAGAACATATCAATATATTTTGCAAGGAATTTATAAAAATCTTTATGCAGAAATTTATAATCTCTTAATTGGATACCGACTATGTTTTGCGGGTTATATTCAGGTGTTTTTATGCTCCAGACGGCGTCATAGGTAAATTTTGAAGGAATTTTCCATTTTGTTAAAATTCTTTGTGAATATATATCTCTTACCGTTATTAAGTCCGCTTTTTTTAATACGGATTTAACAAGCCCTTCCTGAAATTTTCCTTTTACGGGACCTATGCCTTGAGAAAAAAGAATAACTTTTTTCATAAATATTTTTGAAATAAATATAATAAAAAGGTAATAAAAAAGGCTTAAATTGCTTGTTTCGTTTTGTATTAAATTTCCGCCCCCCGAGATTATTACATCATTTCTTAATATTTCTTTTATGATGCCGAAGAAATCTTTATAATAAACCGAATTAATTTTAAAAGTTTCTTTTGTAAGTTTGGGGTCGGCGCTCAGTGCCGTTATTTCATAATCTTTTGATTTAAGATAATCAGAAAGAACTTCAAGCATGGCATCATCGCCGAAATTTGAAAAACCAATGTATCCAGAAATTAATGCTTTCTTAGCCATAATATTTATCCATCATGTTAACTACGTCTTTTTTATGGGGAATAGATCTTATCGCACCCGTTTTTCCCGCCTGTATCAGTCCTAATATGTTTGCATATTTAAGAGAATCGCTCTGGCTCTCGCCTTTTATTCTTGAACTTATATATGCTCCTATTATTGCGGATGTATATCCCGTTAAATCTACGGGATTAAAATCTTCGGGTATTTTAACAAAGCTTACTTCCGTTCTGTTTGAAGCCCAGATTCCTTCATTATTTTTTATGATTAAAGCTTTTTCAATCTGATTATCCGCCAATTTTGCAATTAAGTTATCGGGGCTTTCGGTTTCAAATAAAATGTCATCCTTTGTATTAATAAAAATTGTATCAATATAATCTTTAACTTCTTCAAACATTTCTTTTGCTTCGTCAATCAAAAGGTCTGTGTGTCTGAAATTGGGGTAATAACCGACATGGAGTCCGTTTTCTTTTGCAAATTTAAAAGTTTCTTTGACAACTTCTCTGCATCCTAAGGATAATGATTGTACAAATGCCGTTGCAAAAATGTATTTTGCCGATTTTATATAGTTAAAATCTATATCATCTATGCTCAATGTGGTTGCAGCCGTTTTTTTTCTGTAAAACTGCATTTCAACTTTGTTGTTATTTTGCCCCGTAAAATAAATTCCGTTTTGAAAATCGGAAAACCTGACCTGCCCTGAATCTAATCCTTCAGATTGCCAGCAGTCAAGAAGATACTGTCCGAAGCCGTCATTTTTAACTTTTGTAATATATCCTACTTTAGAACCGCTTCTAAGCGCAGATATCGCAACCGCAAGAGTGTCTCCGCCATAATATTTTGTAAATGTTTCGGCAGAAGATAATGACTTATCGGAAGATAATTCTATTAAGCTCTCTCCGATGGTAATAATATCTAAATTCTCATACATAACAAAAAAATTTTAAACTGAACAATTCTTTTGTGTCAAATTATTAATTCTGTTGCCAAATTAAAGCCGTTTGTTTTAAGCTTTTATATTATGAAAAATGTTTTAATAACGGGCGCCACGTCCGATATGGCAGTTCCTTTAATAAAAAAGCTTCTTAATGACAATGTTATTGTTTATGCGCTTTCAAGAAGCGAACTTAAGCTTGAAGATGAATTGTTAAAAAAAACCAGGCTTGATTTGTCGGATGAATTCGGCATAAATAACTATTTTATTTCACTTAACGATGTTAAATTTGATGCGGTAATATTTTTCCATGGCATTGCAATTTCATCTCCGGTTGAATTTTTAAGTTCCAATGAATTAAATAAGCAGCTTTCAATTTCTTTATTTTCAACGCTTGCAATTTTAAAAAATTTAAGAAAAAGGCTCACTAAAACCTCAAAAATAATAACCGTTTCATCAATGGCAAGCTACGGCATTTTTCCTTTTTTATCGCCTTATGAAATTGCAAAATCTTCGGTTGATACTCTTTTATGTTCTTATGAAATTGAAACGGGGATTAAAACAATTTCTGTTAAACCCGGCGTTGTTTCAACAAAATTTTGGAGAACATCCGTTGAATTAAATAAAGATAATTTTGAATCTTTTCCTTTTGAATATCGTTTTATCGGTGAATTTTTAAAAGATAATGCGCTTAAAAACGAAAATAAAGGAATAAAACCCGATGACGTTTCAAATTTAATATATAGAATAATGTATTTAAAAAACCCGAAATCTTCTTATGATATCGGAATTGATTCAAAATTTACAAATTTTATTTCAAAATTTAAAGGCAGATTTTTATTTGGTATTATAAGAAAGATTTTAAGAAGAAGAGTGAAGAAATATTTAAATGAAAGATAGAATTTTATTAATTTACCCTCCTTCTCCCGTCATGAACAGAGAAGACAGGTGTCAGCAGCCGACGGATGATCTGGTGGTTATTCCGCCTCTGCCCCCTATGGATTTATTATATATGGCATCGGTTGCAAGATTGGCTGATTTTGAGCCTTTTGTTAAGGATTACAGCCTTAATAATCAAACAATTGATGATTTAATTAAAGATATCAAACAAATAAACCCTAAAATTATTGTTTTTAATGCCGCTTCAACTACATTAAAAAACGATATGGCAATTTTAGACCCCGTAAAAGAAAGATTTAATAACATTATAACAATTGCAAAAGGCGCGCATTTTTCATTTCTTGCAAAAGAAGCAATGAATGAATTTAAAAACCTTGATATTGCAATCTCGGGCGAAGTTGAAGAAACGCTTTTTGATATTTTAAGCGGTAAAAATTTATCCGATATTAAAGGTATAACATATAGAATAAATAATGAAATCATCCAAAACGAAAAAAGACCCTTTATTGAAGATTTGGATAAAATCCCTTATCCTGCACGTGATTTAATTGATAATTCCATATATAAACGCCCCGACACAAATGAAGTTCAAGCGGTAATAAAAGTTTCAAGGGGCTGTCCTTATCATTGTTTCTTTTGCCTTGCAACGCCGGTATCGGGGTCTAAAGTAAGGACAAGAAGCGCTGATAATATTATGGGTGAAATTAAAGAATGTTACGAAAAATACGGAATTAAAAATTTTATTTTCTGGTCTGATTTATTTAATTTTGATCATCAATGGGTTAAAGAATTATGTAATAAAATAATAGATTCGGGTTTAAAAATAACTTTTTCTACAAATACAAGGGCGGATTCCGCCGACATTGAAACCGCAAAATTAATGAAAAAAGCAGGCTGCAGCCTTGTTTCAATCGGAATTGAGTCGGGGTCCGAGTTATTGTTAAATAAAATGGGCAAAAAAATTACCAAAAAAGAAATAATTAATACCGTAAAACTTTTTAAATCCCTCGGAATTAAAATTTACGGCTATTATGTTCTGGGGCTTCCCTGGGAAACGGAAGAAACATTCAGGGAAACTTTTGAATTTGCAAAAAAATTAAATACGGAATACGTAAGTTTTTATACGGCAACCGCACTTGTAGGGTCAAGATTTTATGATTTTGTAAAAGAAAACAATCTTGGCGAACTCAATTTTGATAAACCTTACTATTATCCTTCCGTTAATACTTTTCAATTGTCAAAGGAAAGAGTTTTTGAACTTCATAAATATGCAATTAAACACTATTATGCAAGAGCAGGCTACATTTTTATGATGTTATTTAAAATAAGAAGCTTAAATGAATTTGTGAATTATTTTAAAGCGGGTCTTAGAGTATTATTCAGAAAATAATATACAAAAAGGTAATGTTAAGCGCATAAATAAGCTTTATTCTTTAAAAGTATTAAAGATGAGGTAAATTTTTATGCTTATATCCGTTTCTGATGAATGCGTATGCTGCGGTGCATGTGAAGCGATTAATCCGGACATTTTTCAAATTGATTCAACAGCAAGGGTTAATCTTGATAAAATAGAGGGGAATGAACAGGATTGTATTGACGCCGCCTTAATTTGTCCCGTTAATGCAATATGGATAGATGATATTTTTTGATTAAATTGACATTTAATTTTGAGAAAATGTAAAATATTTTATGGTTATAGAGGAGTGAATTATGTACAAAAAATATTTTGCAATTTTTCTTTTGTCATCATTAATTTGCATGCCTGCTTTTGCAGAAGATGCGGTTTTTTCAAATTCCGAAACAAGCGAAGTTAATCTTCAGCCCCTGAATTATCAAACAAAACCGGTTGTTGAAGCAAGCGAAATTCCGGTTGTAAAATCTACAAGCGTCAATAATAACGTTAATCTTCAATCGGATGTTTCAAACCAAAACTTTTTGAATGCAATTAATAACCTTGATAATGCCCAGGTTGAAATAAGAGAACAATTGGCAAGTTACAGCGCATTAATGGAACAATCAAAAGCGCAGTATGAGCTTAAAAAAGATGAATATAAAGCTTATAAAAAGCAATATAACGCACTAAAGAAAAAAATGCGCTCAATTGAACGTTCAAAAGAAATGATTCAGGGGAATATTTATTCGGAACAGACAGACGAAAACTAAACTTTCGTTATTTCTTTTATTGAATCAATGTCCGCTTTTTGCAGATATTCTTTAAAATCGTTAATTCTTTTGAATTCATCTTCAAAAATTTCAAAAATCGAATCGGTATGAATTGTTTCATGGTTGGGGGCTTTCAGGTATTTTATATGCCTTTCGTCAATAATTTGTATCGATTCTATTTTTTCTAACAGTTCCAAAATTATATTGACGCATATATCATCCAAACCTGAAAATTTTGCAAGCGTTTTTATGTCAATTTCACACTGTTTGTTATTTGAAGCATATTTTATCATTCCGCAAATTAATGATATGTAATCATCAGGATTTTTTGAAAAATTATTTTTCATTATATGAAGCATTTTGGGTTTGGTGTTTCTTATCAGTTCCCTGAATGAATCTATATCGGTCGGATAATCAAAAAGCATTAACGATTTTACGTTAGTGTATGAATTTAAAATATTATTTTTAAGTCCGATAAATTTTTCAAATTCTTTTTTGGTATTAATCGTTGTTGCATAAATTTTAACTTCGCCGTTTTTTTCTTCGACGTATGAATTAATTTTATCCAAAATTCCTTCTTTTTGCCTGTGGTCGTATAATTTAATCGTATTATCGGCTGTCTGTTCCGATATATCATCTAAAATTGATTCTGTTATTAATTGAATTTTTTCTTCATTGTTAAAAAAATTAATTTCCGGCCTGAAGATAATATCTGTCATCTCACCTTCTTTTATGCTTGTAATTGAATGTTTCCACCAAAGACAGTTAAATCTTTTGTCGTCCTTTTGAATTGTATATGACAGATGATTTGAATCTTTTCCTATGGTTTTCTTGCTTATTAATTTTGCATTCGTAAGAATAAATTTGGGCTGTTCGTTTTGGGCGCCGCAGGGTTCTAATTTTTTAATATCGTTTATTAAATCCAATGTTATATCATTGCCCGATAATTCCATATCAACATCAATTTCAAAATCTTCAACCGAATTGTCTTTATTTTCTTTTATTACCGTATGAATTTTTTCAATTAATTTATCAGGGTTTATCTTGTCTAAATCCGCACTAAATCCTCCTGCCATTGAATGTCCGCCGAAACCCGTAAAATTATCTTTCAGCTCATTTAATATGTTTGATATGTTATATTGTTTTGTTCCTCTTATTGAACATCTTAAAATGTTATTATCAACTTTTGTCATCAAAAATACGGGCAGGTTAAATTTTTCAACCAGTTTTGAAGCAACGATTCCTATTATTCCTGTCTGCCAGTTCTCATTATAAAGCGCAACGCACTCTTTTGGGCCGTTTATCATATTTATTGCTTCAATATAGGTTTTATCGGATAAAGACTGTCTTATTTTATTTAAATTGTCCAATTTTTCAATAATAATATCCAAATTATTTTCATTTTCTTCAATCAGAAGTTTTAGCGAATTTTCGGGGTTATCAAGCCTGCCTGCGGCATTAATCCTAGGCGTTAAAATAAATGCAATATCTTCGCTTGTGATTTCTTTTTCTATATTTAATTTTTCAAAAAGTTTTTTTACACCTAAATTTCTTTTTTCATTAATATATTTTAAACCTAATGCCGCAATTGTTCTGTTTTCTTCTAATAAGGGAACAACATCGGATATGGTTCCGATTGAACTTATAAGCATTATTTCTTTTTTTAAACCATCAAAATTTTTACCGTCCAACAGTGCAAATGAAAGTTTCATTGCAACGCCTGCACCTGACAGATATGATATTTTTTTAATGTCTTTAATATCCGTATCAATTTTAATTGCGCCTTCAGCAAGCGGGTTTATTATGCAATCCGAAGAGGGAAGAATTTTTGGCGGTTCGTGGTGGTCCGTTATTATTGTTTTAACGCCCATTGTTTTTATAAGTTCAATTTCTTTTTTATTCGATATTCCGCAATCGACGGTTATAAGAACTTTAATTTTATTTTTTGCTTTTAATTTTAATAATACTTTTGTATTTATCCCATGCCCGTCCGTTATTCTGTCGGGGATATAATACATAAAATCGGCACCAAGTGCACTGAGTGTTTTATATAATATTGCGCTTGAAGTTACGCCGTCTGCGTCAAAATCTCCCCATATCAAAATTTTTTCTTTATTTTGAATTGCATTTTTTATAATATTTACCGCTTTATCCATATCCGAAAAAATAAACGGGGATGTTAAAGAACAATTAAGCGGGTTTAAAAATTCTTCAACATTTTTAATATTTCTTGATTTTATGATTGATTCAAGAATTGATAAATTATCTTCTTTTTTTGCAATTAAATTAACTTTTTTTCTCATAATTGAATTATATTATCTTTTCTTATATTGTGAAACTATGTTAAAAGTTGCAATAACGGGAAATATTTCATCGGGTAAAACGCTTGTCCAAAATTATCTGACAGATGGCGGGTTTATAACTTTTTGCCTTGATAAAACGGTTGATAAATTATATAAAAATTCTGACGAATTAAGACAAAAATTAATCTTAGAATTTAATACGGATAATAAAAAAGAAATTGCAAAATTTATTTTTGACTCTCCGCTTGCCCTAAAAAAACTTGAAAGTATAATTTTGCCTTTTGTTAAAACAGAGATGGAGAAGTTTTTTTCGGATAATAATCATAAAGATATGGTTTTTGTTTTTGCGCCGACTCTTTTTGAATCGGGATTTAACGTTTATTTTGATAAAATTATTTTTATATCCTCAGATGAAAATTTAAGACTGAAAAGACTTATTGAAAGAAATAATTATACCCTTGAATACGCTGAAAAAAGAATAAATTCCCAATTAAAAGAAGAAGTCAAACTTAAAAAATCCGATTATATAATTTATAATAATTCGGATATTAAAAGTCTTTATAATGAAACGGATAATGTTATAAAAGAGTTAATGCTTCTCTTATAAGCTTACACGCCGTTGCGGTCGATGTTTTTGTAATATCAATATCAGGTGCTAATTCAACTATATCAAGCCCTATAATATTAAAATCTTTTATGTGCTTAAGCCAGTTTATAAGCTCAATATAATTCATTCCGCCCGCTTCCGGTGTTCCGACCCCGCTCATTAAAGACGGGTCAAATACATCAAGGTCAATTGTTACAAAAACATTTTTATTTTTAAAACAATCAAGTTCGCTCGGGCTTAATTTATGTGTATTATATTTTTGCATTAACATAAATTCCTGTTTTTCACCGGACCTTATGCCGACTTGTGCAATATTTTCAAAACCGATTAACTTTGCAATTTGAAACATAACGCCCGAGTGAGTATATTTTTCGCCCAAATATTCTTCTCTTAAATCGGTATGTGCATCAAATTGAATGACGGCAAGATTGTCATATATTTTATTTAATGCTCTTATTGTACCCAGTGTAACAAGATGCTCGCCGCCAAGCCCCAGTATTTTTTTCTTGTCCTTGTAAATGCATTCAACATTATCCTGAACAATATTCAGCATTTTACCGGCATTTCCGAAAGGAAATTCCAAATCGCCCGCATCGTAAAAATTAATATCCTGAATATCGACGTCAAAATAAGGAGAATACGTTTCAATACCGATACTCTCCACCCTTATTTGCTGGGGCGCAAATCTGGTACCCGGACGGTTGGTGCAGGTTCCGTCATAAGGCATGCCGATTAAAACGATATCCGATTTATCGTAATTTTTATTTGAGCCTATAAAATCTTTATCTAAAAACGGTCCTTTTAACATATAAATTATAGTATCATAAATAAATGTTAAGTTTTGTAACATCCCAAAACCCTTATTATATAAGCAATATATAAAAATTTTTTATAATTTGGCAATTTTTTATATAAAAAATTTTTTATTTTAATACGAGATTAATTATTGAGAGGAAATTACATGACAGATGTATTTTTTGACCCGAAGCTTGCGGGCGATTTAGCAAAATTTCAAGGAACATTAGCAGGAACGCTTGCAGGAAGAGCAACCCAGGTCGGTGTTGCAATGGCTCCGACTTCAATATATAACCAGGCAGGATTTTATGCTCTTCAAGACACGGACACCGGATACATTCATCTTGAGAAACTTCATAATGACAGTTTATATACAAACCAATGGTATGATCAGGGTCTTGGAAAGGACTTTGATTTTTCAAATAATGAAAAAAGCGTATTTAACGAATCAGATCTGCATTTTGGTATGAGTGCGGATGAAATTGCGGCTCTTGACGCATAATAAATAGAATTAACTAAGAGGAAAGAGAGATAAAGATGTCTTACACGTATTTTGATCCAAGCACTGCTACGGATTTGGCAAAATTTCAGGGAACATTATCAGGCATTCAGGCTGGAAACGCAAGTTATGTCGGTGTTGCCTGCGCACCCACCTCAATTTATAATCAGGCGGGCTTTTATGCGGTACAAGATACCGATACCGGTTATGTCAAACTCCAAAAATTGCATGATGACAGTTTATATACAAAACAATGGTATGATCAGAGCTTAGGCACCATATTCGATTTTTCGGAAGGCGGCTCGGGAGTTACCCATGTAAGAGATGACGGTGCAAATTCAACAAATTCGACCAATTCTTCAAATTCTTCGACAACAAATTCAATAAACAGTTCATACTACGGAAATTATACTAATAATTCAACAACAAATACATCAACAAATTCATCAACTACAAGTTCGACAACAAACAGCTCAACCTCAAGTGCGACAAATTCAGCATCGCAATCCGCTTCATCCGGTATGATTGAATATCCATGGGGTTCGGGATATGTTGCCGTTGATCCGAATAACGGTGTATCGTCAACAACAAACGCCGACGGGTCCGGAGAAATATTGGTCGATGAAGAAGGCGAACCTATTACATTAGATGCGGCCGATTTGGAAGAGCTTGTCGATGCGGGAATTTATTCTTCAACTCAGGAAGCTCTTGAAGCAACACTCGCCGAAGGATACACCGTAACGGATGAAGAACAGGCAAAACTTGGAATTTATTCTGAAGAAGATGAGTCAAAAATTCAATTAATGATGGATAAATACGAATTAACACGTTCGGAAGCAATACAAAAACTGGGCGATACAATCGGACCGAAAGCCGACTCTTCCGAAATAGAAACAATGTTTAATAATCTTGTAAATTCCGGTTTCTCCAAAGAAGATGCGGCAAGCTATCTTGAAGAATTGGGCTATGAGGTTCCCTCCGAATTAACGGCAGAACAGCCCGTATATTCAGATGCTGATGAAAATAAAATTGCGGCGCTTATGCAATCAACAGGCTGCAGCAGAGAAGAAGCAATTAATATTCTGGGTGTTAAACCGGATGAACCGGGCGTATTAAGATCAATCGGAAATGCCATAGGAGGTTTCTTCGGCAGTATCGGCGAAGGTATATCCAACGCTTGGAACTCATTTGTGGACTGGATTTGGTAATCTTCATATATTATATAAAATTTACCCGTCATATTAATGGCGGGTTTTTTAATATTATTTTACTGGTATAATCCTTATAATTAAGGAGCAAATAACAATGATTGAAATGAAAGTTATGGGTATTGCGCTTGATACAAGAACGGGCTCTCCCATTATAGTATTAAATGATTTAGATAACAGAAAAGCTCTTCCTATATGGATAGGTTCCGCAGAAGCAAGTTCCATTATAAGAAAAATAGAAAATATCCCTTCGCAAAGACCGCTTACCCACGATTTATTTATTAATTTCGCACATCAGGCAGGCTTTAAAATTCAAAGAATTGAAATCAATGATGTTGACGAGCAAACATATTTTTCATCAATTTTTCTGCAGGATAAAAATAATAATGAAATTGAAGTTGATTCAAGACCCTCTGATGCTATTGCAATTGCTATAAGAGCCGATGTTCCCATTATGGTATCTGCTTCCGTTATGGCAGACGGGGCAATTTCAACCGATTCAAAAAAAGATGAAGAAGAAACACGTGAATTTAAAAACTTTATTAAGGATATAAAACCTTCAGACTTTGCAAAGCTTGTTGATAAAAATTTTGAATCCGATCAATAAGATTTTCTTCAATCGGCTCAAAAGTTATTTTGGTTTTGCGTATGGCTTTATTAATTCCCGCCATACCTATCGGTTCAAAGTCCGAAAATGAATTTTTTGATTTTATTTTTTTCATAGTATAATATTTAATAATCAGTTAAAAAAAGGCAAACAAATGGCTAAAGTTACAAAAGAAATGAGTATTATAGATATCGTTCAGGAACACCCCGAAAGTCTTGAAATTTTTGCAAAATACGGCTTAGGCTGTATCGGCTGTGCAGCTGCTAGATTTGAAAACCTTGAAGCGGGCGCAAAAGTCCATGGCGTCAGTGCCGAGCAAATGGTTCAGGAAATCAACGATTTGATTGAATCTAAAAATTAGGTATGGACTTTTAATATTTATATATTAAACTTAATTTAGTGTCTTTTAAGCCCTGGTGGTGGAATAGGTAGACACGTTGGACTTAAAATCCAATGAGGCTAATACCCTCGTGCCGGTTCAAGTCCGGCCCAGGGCAAATAAATCCGCTTTTATTTAAGCGGATTTTTTATTGCTTTTGTTTAAATTAATACCTTTATGCTAAAATTTTTTATGCAATGATTTTTTTGAGGATTTTAATATATGCTTTTTAAGGAAATAAAAAACAGTGTATTTTATGCAGGGCTAAATGATGCGGACAGGGTTATTTTTGATGAATTGATACCTCTGGAGCACGGCACGACTTATAATTCATATATCGTAAAAGGGTCTGATAAAACTGCCGTAATAGATACAATGTATCCGCCCTTTTCCGATTTATATCTTAAAAATTTTGATGAAAACGGAATTGATAAAGTTGATTATATTATTGCAAACCATGGAGAGCAGGACCATTCAGGCTCGATTCCCGCACTTTTAAATAAATTTCCTGATGCAATAGTTATTACAAATGATAAATGCAGGCAAAATATTATTGAAATGCTTCTTGTTGATGAAAGCAAAATCAGAGTAATTCAAAATAACGAAGAAATTTCTCTGGGCAATAAAACCCTTCAATTTATTATGGCACCCGGAGTCCATTGGCCCGATACCATGTTTACTTATCTTAAAGAAGATAATATGCTCTTTACCTGTGATTTTTTGGGCGCCCATCTTCCTTTCGGCGATTTATACGCTAAAAATGATGACAAACTTTATTCCATGGCAAAAAGATATTATGCGGAAATTATGATGCCCTTTAGAACAATGTGCAAAAAATACATTGATATGGTTGAAAAAATTAATCCGTCATACATTCTTCCAAGCCACGGACCGATATATAACAACCCCAAATTCATAATTAATGCTTATAAAGACTGGACGGACGATAAACCCGAAAACCTTGTCTTGATTCCTTATGTTTCAATGTATGGAAGTACTGAAGAAATGGTAAATTATGTTAAAGAAGGTTTAGAAAAAAATAATATTAAAGTTAAGGTCCATGATTTAGTCAGAGATGATTTGGGCGATCTTGCGGTTAATATGGTAGATGCCGCAACCATATTAATAGGCGCTTCCATGGTTCTTGCAGGCCCTCACCCGATTGCGGCAAATGCTTGCATTCTTGCTAATGCGCTAAAACCCAAGGCAAAATTTGTTTCATTTTTAGGTTCATTCGGCTGGGGCGGTAAGCTTTTTGAAACATTGTCTTCTTTAATTACATCGATAAAACCCGAGATTATTGAACCTGTTTTATCAAAAGGAAAGCCAAAAGAAGATGACTTTAAAAATCTTGATAAATTGATTCAAACGATAACGGAAAAACATAAATCGCTTAATTTAATATAATTTAAGAGGGATGTATCCCTCTTAAATTTATCATCTTGCAATAGCAAAATGTTTGTTTTATATGTTTTAATATAATGTTTAGTTGTTAGGTTATAGGTGAATTTATGAGAATTTCTGCTGTCGAGCGCTTTAATCCTCGGGTTGCCGTGCCCTTTAAAACAAATTTAGATACGGTATACAATAATACTTCAGGATTTAACGTTGTTTCATTGTCCGATTACAGGGCGGGAAAAATTTCTTTTTCGGGAAATAAAAGAAATAACAATCAGGTAATATTTATCGGCGCAGAATCCGACCCCTATTCAAAAGCGGGCGGTGTCGGAACCGTTATGAAAGATTACAGAAATTTTACATCCCCTGAAAATGAAACGGAAATTCTTCCCTATTACGGCGGTGTTGTTAAAAACGGTGTTTTAGTCCCCGATAAAGATAAAGACGGTGATTATATAATTAAAACAAACGATGGTGATAAAAAACTCGATTTGGTTTCATCAAAAACTATTTCCTGGGGAAAAGCGCCTGCGAATAATATTATGCTTTTTTCTCTTAAGGGGCAAAAAAACAAATCAACCTATTTTGTTTTTGCCGACTCAACGGCTTCCATGAAAAAGCCGTATCAGGGTGCATATTATTATAGAACGGGTTCAATCGCCAAAACTAATGCATGGAACGGCGATCCTTACGCAATGTTTTCTAAAGCTGCCGTTGAATTTATTCCGGATGTCATAAAAGATAAAGGCAACGGTTTTAACCCGGCAACCGTTGTTTGTTCAGATGCGCAGACCGCATATGTCCATGAATATATGGCAAAAAAAGCCGTTGATAATTCGCAAGATAACCCCTATGACGGAATTAAGCCTACATATGTCGGACATAATTTGGGACCGGGATATTGCGGTGAAACATCTATGCAGAATATGTTCGTAAATTTGGGAGCAACACCGGAACAGATTTCTTTAATTGAAAATGACCCCATATATAAAGACAATAAGTACGGCGACAGTTATTTTAAGCCCTTTGTTGAAAAAACTCTTGATGAAACGGGCACGGCAAGCGCCGTTATGATACCGATTCATTACACAAGCCCGAAAAGCGCAAACGGCGAAGGTTATTCAAAGGCATTTACCGTCGTTGCGGAGGATTATGCCGAAAGCCTTGCCAATAATCCTCAAGATGCCCATAACGTCCATTCATACATTAAACAATTATATGATATGGGAAGATTTCAAGGTATATTAAATCCTCTGGAGGATCCTTCCGTTGATTCAACCAAACCTCTTCCCAATAAAAGATATAACGAAAATTGTATTGACTTTGATGGAACACCCTATCCCGCATTTAAAACTTATCCTGCTAACCCTTCATATAAGGAAATGCGCGAAATTAAAAATTATAACAAATTAAACCTGCTTAAGCGAATAACTGCGCAGGATAACACTATTTTAACGGGAGACCCCAAAAGAAATGCAAAAATCAATCCCGAAGCTCCCAAAAATTCTGCCTGCCCGCCCGTGAGACCCGATTTAATCAATTTAATCGAAACAGGCCATGGTGATGATGTTCCTCTTTATGTAAGCTGGGGAAGAGCTGATACGCAAAAGGGCCATAATATTACGCTTGATGCCTTTGAAAAATTCGCAAAAACAAAGGAAGGCAAAAATGCTATATTAATTTTGGGTACGGGACTTGATAACAGTGAAGAATCAAACCTTATCAGAGAAAAGCTTGAACAAATGCTCTCTGATGATGAACTCAAAGGAAGAATTATTCATATTGACGGCTGGGCGCCTGCCTATGCCATGGCAAGCGCAGCGGATGCCGCCATATTCTCTTCCCGTTTTGAACCTTGCGGACTTACCGACCTTGAAGCAATGAAATATTATTGCACTCCGATTGTAACCAATACTCAAGGTTTTAAACAAAAAAACTTTGACCCGAGAGTTGAATCCGAAAAAGACAAAGCAACATCATATAAAACAAAACATGAATACAATCTCAAATCTTCCCAAATTGAACCCGTAATTCAGGCATACGTCAACGGCGATAATAAAGCGCTTAGTGCCGTTAAAAAAGAATACGGTGCATTTTATTCAACATCAAAGGACGGAAGCAAATACTTTGACGATACCGTATTTAAGACATTTGCGGATAAGTATGCTAAATTTATAAAAGATAAAGAAGAATATTATATAAATACGGATGGCGAGCTTCCCGTTGACTACGACGATTGGGATGAATTGTCCAAAGATTATAATTTTAAATTCAAAGGTTTTGCAAGAGAATTTAAAGATTCAATTTTATCTCAAGAAATTTCAAATGCGATTTTTGCACAGGCAACGGCATCAAAAGAAGAAAAAGAGCTAATATTTAATAACTTGAAGAATTTAAAAACAGGCTGGAGAGATAATTCAACCCTTCATCCCGATTCGGGCAAATCTACCTATGAATTGTATAAAGAAATCCACCTTGACCCTGAATATTCAAAACCCTCAAAGTATGATTTGTTGGGTGCGGATGATGAATTTGTCGAAAATACGATTGAAAAAAGGCAGTCTAAAGATTTTAAAGAAAGAAGCCTTGTATATTTGACCGGTGCTCTGGCGGGAATCGGCGCAATTATTGCAAACAGGACCAAAGATACAAAATTTAAAGACGCAACAAAGGAATTTGAAGGTCAAATAAGAACGCTTAAATATGACCTTGCGCAGCAGGCATTAAAATATAAAAAGTATATGGCGCTGACCGGAATCTTATCGGCTGCGGCAGCTGCCGTAATTACAGCACTCGGTTTCAGACACTATATTAATTCAAAAACAACTAAAGATGAGCATATTTTAGTGTTGCCAAAAAAGCCGAATGATAAAAATGATGTAGTCAATCCAAAACTTTCATTTTCAATGAGCGAATTTAAAAATAACCTGAATAAAAGCTAAACAAGCCCTTCTTTAACGGCTTTGACGGCAGCCTGCGTTCTGTCATCAACGACAAGCTTTTGAATTATGCTGCAAACATGCGCCTTTGATGTATGTTCGCTTATGCTTAATTCTTCAGCAATCTGCTGATTGGATTTTCCGTCAACCACAAGCTTTAAAACTTCATATTCTCTTTCGGTTAAATTGTTGTGTCGTGCCCTGAAACTTGCTCTTGAAGTTGTTTTATGCGGAATTATTCCCGCTTTTGCATATTTAAGCGCATTTACGGCACGTTTATCTAGCCACATGGCTCCATCGGCAACGGTCCTTACAATCATATTTAATATATCCGAGTTAATATCCTTCAAAACAAACGCAAGGGCGCCCATTTGCATACAATTAATAACATCCTGGTCTTTTATGTTTGAACTCAGGGCAATAACACCGGTATCGGGCGAAATTTCCGTTATCTGCCTTATAACTTCAACGCCCGAAATGTCGCCGAGAACAAGGTCTATAATGGCTACATCTACATTATGTGCTCCTAATTTTTTTATGGCGTCCCTGCCGGTTTCGGCTTCCGATATAACAACCATATCTTTATTTTTTTCAAGGCTGTCTTTAAGCCCCATTCTTATTAATTTATGGTCATCGGCTATCATAATTTTTATTTTATTATCAACATTCAACATAAATTACTCCTTTATAAAATAAATACTATGGCTTGAAAAATAAATTGGTATTGACAATAAAACAAATTATCAGGTTTATATTTTTTAAATTAAAAATAAAAATAAATTAAAAATTTAAATCAAAAATTATTTTTAAATAAATAAAACTATTCGCTATATATAAATAACAATATTGTTATCAAAATATAGCGAATAGTATTATAATAATATCTATTAGAAATATACTTATAATAATGTAAGCCCTAAACAGCCCAAATATCTATTAGTAATATACTAATAATATTAATATTTAAAATCGTCATCAAATTCTTGCATGTCGATTTCCTGAATGTCATCTTCGTTTGTAAATTGTGATTTATCAAGTTTTGCATTCGGGTTATCATACTGGCTTGCGGCGCCTTCTTCGTTTCCCGCTTTATTAACGCCTTCCGTTTCTTTTGTTTTATCGGTTTTATCTACACCGCCTGCCGATTGATTTTCTTTTGGTTCAATTCCGTGAAATCTTTCAGAATCTTCATCAAGGCGTTTTTTTAAAAAAGGATTATCATCCCCTGAACCGATTCCGCCAATTTTCATAATATTCCCTGCCTTCCTTTTTTCTTTCTTTATATATATTCGGAATTTATCAATATAAACTTTAGCTTATGTATAGTTTTGTTACAAATGCCTTACTTAAATATCTGATACATTATTATGTTTATATCTTTAAATTTATTTACGCTACATTTGTTTAATTTAAAAGATTTTGTATATTTATGTATGTTTTATCATTGCGAATGTTTTTTTGCCTTTTTACATAATATACATTATAGATATATATCTACCAGATTGAAAACGGGTATATAAGCCAATTAAATCGGAATTATATTATTTTTGACCTCAAAATTATTTTAGGTAGCTAAATGAGCTTCTTACATGTCTGTAAATATGCAATAATTTCTATATGACAAAAACATATAAATATGATTTTCTGGTAACCGGTGGCGGCTCTGCAGGGTGCGCCGCAGCTTATATTGCCTCAAAATACGGAATTAAAACCTGCCTTGTTGAAAAAAACAATTATTTGGGCGGTCTTATGACGGGCGGGCTTGTCATTCCCGTTATGAAATCAGATTCTTCAAATATAAATGTCGAATTTTATAATGATTTAATTTCTTATGCAAAAAAATATAATGCCCAAATTGAATATTTTGATAAAAATAAAGGCTGGTTTAATCCTGTTGTTTTAAAAATTGTCCTTGATGAAATGTTAAAAAATGCAGGTGTTGATATTTTTTTTGAAATGTACCCGGACAGGGTTAAAAAAAATAACGGTTTAATTAAAAAAATAAGATTTTCTTCAAATTTATTATCGCTATATATCGAAGCGAAATATTATCTAGATTCAACCGGTGATTCAAAAATTTTTAAACTTGCTGGTGAAAAATTTTTTGAAAATAATAAGAAAAAACAGGCGTCATCTTTAAGATTTATTATGGATAATGTTAATATTGATGAATTAAAAGATTTTTTAATTCAATTTGACGGTAACAGAGATGTTACAAATTATTGTTATTCAAATAATGAACTTCATCTTACAAGCGCTTATACCTGGGATAATAAAGGATGGAATTTAAAGCCTTTGTTTGATAAAGGGCTGAATGACGGTATAATTACCCCGTTTGATACCTCTTATTTTCAAATTTTTACAATTGCAGGCGCAAATTCATCCGTTGCTTTTAATTGCCCGAGATTAAGGGATTATAACGCTGATGACCCCATTGACTATTCAAACGCCCTAATTGAAGCAAGAAGTGCTGTATATAGAGTTGCAAATTTCGTTAAAAAATATTTTAAAGGTTTTGAAAATGCTTATATATCTCAAATTGCCGATATGACCGGAATTAGAGAAACAAATAAAATTATTGCAAAAAAACAGTTCTTAAAAGAAATGCTTCTAAATTCTAAATTACCCGCAAACCCCGTATTATCTGCCGATTACCCAATTGATATTCATTCAAATAATAAAAATTGTTCGACTCTTAAAAAAACGGGAAAATACTACCTTGAATTTGATTCTTTAATTTCAAAAAATTATAAAAATTTATTTGCGGCAGGAAGAAACTTCGGCGGCGATTCATACACACAATCATGCTTAAGAATACAATCATCATGTATGAGTATGGGTGAGGCTGTTGCAAAGCATGTAAGATTAATTATTAAAAATTGTTAACTTAAATTTTTTAGTTAAACAATTATTATTTATCGGTTTAAAATTGCCATCTGATACGGAACTTGCAACATTATTAAGAATTGTAAAATTTTATTTATTCTCTTATATTTTTCTATTAATTTTTTTCTTGTTAAAGTTTATTACTTATATAACCGTATAACTGCATGTAAGGTTAGTGTGTAATTAGGAGAAAACTATGAAATTTGTTTCATCATTTAATGAAAACCCGGACCATATTAACGGGCTAAAACAAAATGGTCCCGTTAACAACGGTTCTTATACCCCCAGTTATTTATCTAAAGATTCCAAAACGGACGAAGTATCATTTACGGGTTCCGATAATAAACATAAAAAATTAAACCCTTTTAAGGCGTTTGTCATTTCTCTGGCTGCCGCATTAGGTATATCGGGCTGCGCTGCACCCGTTGCAAACACAAATGCAGGTTCGGTTGATACCAATCAGCCTGCCATAACAGCCGAAGCAAATGATAATACAAATGACGCTTTAGCGGTTGATGCGTCAGTCGGTATTGAACTTTTCCAAAATAATGAAAATATTCCCGTTGTCAGTGTTATGTCGACAACATCCGAAGGAACAAACAGAGTTTTCCCGAATATACACTTTGAAACCGCTACGGTTGATATTGTGCACAATTCCTCAAACGAAGTTGATGAATGCGAAACCTTGCTTGAATTAATCAATAAACAATATGTTGAACCTTTTCTTACTAACGGCGAATCTCCCGAGCCTTTGGGAGAGGACGAGATTAACCAGATTGCACGAGAAATTATCGAAACCAACCCCGAACTTCAAAAGGCAATTCAAGATAAATATAAATTGGGTTCAGAAGAAGATTCCTGGATGATGATCGATAATTTTGACGAACTTCTGAATACAAATTTATATGATGAATTTGGCATAACGCAGCTTGAAGCACCCGATCATGTTGAAATTCACGGCATTTCAAGTAAATCGCCTTTATACAACAAAACGGAATCATCTACAAAAATTTATTCAACCAAAAATGATACCGTAACATTGGATAATTCAATTACAAACCTTGATGAATTATATGCGGCTTTTGCTTCACAATATCAAGATATTGAAGGAAACAATGCCGATACAACCGCCGCTTCAATTGCCACATGGCTTGCAATTAAAGATAACCAGTATAATGAAGATATCTTCGGCGATTTAATAAATAACGACAGCGACAGAACGGACACGGTTCTTCTTGAAATTTTAAAAGGTCTTAATGACGGTGAAACAATCGAGCTTACGCTTCCTTCAGCATTCGGTGTTAATCTGATGGCAAGCGGAAAACCTCTTGAATCTGTTTCGCCGGATGATGCATATCATATTGTTCATGAAATGTCGCCTACGGAATTATCCTTTACACTTGATGCTGATACAAAAGTTACCGATGATTCCCAGACTCAAGGCGTATATGACTTTATAGACATTCTTACATACTATCATGATCCGGATACGGGTGAGTTACTGGCTCAAAAAGTAGAAAAAGAAGATGCGGAAGGAAACACGTATTATGAATTCCAATTCAATCAAGATGTTCCCGATTTAAATGCTAAAGCATATTCTTTATACGAACAGTTTGCATATGACCACCTTGATTTCTTTGCCGCAACTCAGGAAATTGATATGGACGGCGAAGTAAAAGAGTATGAATTCGGCGTATTTGATGTAGCCGAAGGCTATGAAGACACGGTTAGAGAACTTCTGGCAGACGGTAATTACGATGAAGCTAAAAATTACCTTGTATTTAATCTTGATAAATTTAAAGCAGGTTCTTTCTATGATGAAGACGGTAATTTAAAAACAGACGGCGATCTTACAATGACAATGGAGCAGTACTTCTATGTAAATGACGGCGAAGGCGAACATGTTGATATGGATTTACCCGTTGTTGATAAAGATGACCCCGATGTAGACGACGATACGCCGCCCATAGATGATGACACAACAATAGACGATGATACAACCATAGATGATGATTCAGACATTGATGATGATACCGATGTTGACGATGACACCGATATAGATGATGATTCAGACATTGATGATGACTCGGATATAGATGATGATTCAGACATTGATGATGACTCAGATATAGATGATGACTCGGATATAGATGATGATTCAGACATTGATGATGACTCGGATATAGATGATGATTCAGACATTGATGATGACTCGGATATAGATGATGATTCAGACATTGATGATGACTCAGACATTGACGACGATACACCGCCTGTTGATGACGACTCTGATGACGATGATAATCCGAACCCTGATATCGACGATGACAGCGATATAGATGATGATACACCGGTTGATGACGATACCCCTGTTGATGATGACACTCCTGTGGACGATGATACACCGGTTGATGACGATTCGGATGATGATAATCCGAACCCGGATATAGACGATGATTCGGACATTGACGACGACACACCGCCCGTTGATGATGATTCGGATATAGATGATGATACTCCCGTTGACGATGATCAACCGGTAGATGATGACTCTGATATAGATGATGATACACCTGTCGACGATGATACTCCCGTTGACGATGATACTCCCGTTGACGATGATACGCCTGTTGATGATGACACACCGCCGACAGACGATGATCAAGACTGTCCTCCCGAAGATGAAATGGATCCTGATATGGAAGATGACGGCGTAACGGTAAAACCGGGGGACGATGACTCAACCGTTGACGATGATACAACAATAGATGACGATTCAACCATAGATGATGATACACCGTCTGTTGACGATGATACTCCCGTTGACGATGACACGACAATAGATGACGATACACCGTCTGTTGATGATGATACAACAATTGACGATGATCAGGGCGGCGAAGACAACCCCGGCGTTGATGTTGACCCCGGATACGAAGGCGACACCGGTGAAGGCGGCGAAGAATTGCCACCGACAGATATAGGCCCCAATGATGATGACTCAACCGTTGACGATGACACGACAATAGACGATGATACAACAATAGATGACGATTCAACCATAGATGATGATACACCGTCTGTTGACGATGATACTCCCGTTGACGATGACACGACAATAGATGACGATACACCGTCTGTTGATGATGATACAACAATTGACGATGATCAGGGCGGCGAAGACAACCCCGGCGTTGATGTTGACCCCGGATACGAAGGCGACACCGGTGAAGGCGGCGAAGAATTGCCACCGACAGATATAGGCCCCAATGAACCTTCGGGCGATATCGGCGGTGATGACGGACAAACAACTCCTCCTCCAGCAGAAGATGATACTCCTTCGGGCGATATCGGCGGTGATGACGGACAAACAACTCCTCCTCCAGCAGAAGATAATACTCCTTCGGGTGATATCGGCGGCGGAAGCGAAGATGAAACTTTACCCGATTCGCCTGCTGAAGACGAGTGCGCTCCTGAAACAGATATGGGCTCTGATATGGGCGGCGGCGTAACGGTAATTCCGTCGCAAACGGATTCCGCTTCCGAACCTGCTCCAGTAGTTCAGGAATCAGCACCGAGTGAACCCGCACCAAGCGAACCTGCTCCAGTAGTTCAGGAAT
>CALUYY010000003.1 GCA_944325155.1 Candidatus Gastranaerophilales bacterium
TCAAGTCTGACGAGAGGGAAGGTAGCGCACGCTAACAACAAGCCGCGGAAAATCATCGTAAATTGAAAGTATTATTGTAAATATGGGTCCGTGGCACTCTGCCGAGGAAGAGTTGACTAAATGTCAAGTCTGACGAGAGGGAAGGTAGCGCACGCTAACAACAAGCCGCGGAAAATCATCGTAAATTGAAAGTATTATTGCAAATATGGGTCCGTGGCGCAGTTGGTAGCGCAGGAGACTCTTAATCTTTTGGTCGTGGGTTCGAGTCCCACCGGACCCATATTTTTATAAAGGAGAAAAGAAATATGAAAAAATCATTATTGTTAGCTTCGCTTCTTATTTTATCAACACCCGCTTTTGCAGCGGACAATGCTGCGACGCCCGAACTTGTCGCACCGATTGCGCCGGCAAATGCAAGCATTCCCGCCCAAACAACGGTTCAAACCACAACCACAACAACAAAACAATTTGTTCCGATAACGGAAGCAATCGACAAAGCAAAAATCAAACAAGAAGCCAAAAAAAGAGCTTATGAAGCAAAAAAACAGGAAACAAAACAGGCAATTGAACAAAAAAAATTAGACAGAAAACAAGCAATCGAACAAAAGAAACTTGAAACAAAACAAATAATTGAACAAAAACAACAAGAAGTTCAAGACAAAATTAATCTTCAAAAAGAACAATATCAAAACGATCAGCAAAGAGCCGCAAAACAATTTGAAGAATTAAAAAAACAAAACGAAGCTCAAAAACAGGAATTGCAAAACGAAATTAATGAAGCAAAACAAGAATTAAAAAATACAATTGATGAAAACCAAAAACAAATTAAAAACACCGTTCAAACGCAAAAAGAAGGTGTCTACACTCTTCAAAGACAATTAGAAGAAGATATTGACCAAATCAAAAAAGAAACGGCGGAAGATTTCACCAACCTTAAAAAACAAACGGAACCAAATCAACCGGCTGAAGAATAAACATTTTAAAAGAACCTCTTAAAAAAGAGGTTCTTTTTTATTCATAAAACAATTCGCCGCACAGAAGATTAAATTTATAATTGATTTCCTTATCGGATTTTGACGAAACAACAATCCTGTACGCCGGCTCAATTGCCGCTTCAAGTTCTTTTATTGTCGTTAAATCATTCAATTCATACGCACGTTTTAATACGGCGGAATATAAATCTCTGTATTGGTTTGCCTGCATTTTTCCGCTCTGTACGGTAATTTTCCACGCATCAAAAACATCTTCACAAGAAGGCGCCTTGCTTTGACCTTTTGTATTTACGATATTTTTCAACCTTTTTAATGCAATGGGGAACATAAGCGCAAAAGTATTTGCCATCTCAACCGAAGCTTCGGGGTTTTCCCTGAAATATCTGCCTGAAATTTCTATTGCCTTCAATTGTTTTTCATTTTGTTTATTTAACAATCTGTCCTCATTTGATGCAATTATTGCCCGCATATATTTTTTAATATCGGGAAGTTCGTCTTTTGCATAAACCTCAAGGTCTCCCGCAATTTTATCAGGCATTGCTTTTGCAATATAAAAAGGTTCCCTTAACAGATTTAATTCGCCAAGATCTTTTTGTCTTTGCCAGGATTTTTTCATTGCTTTTGAAAAAATATCTCTTGCCCATTTGTTTTTATCCCAGAACAATTTCATTTTTTGTTTTGTTTCTGCTGTCGGACTAAATACATCGGATAATTCATTATCCTGCATTTGTCTTTTCATATGTTTTGATAATGCCTTTTTAACGGATTTTGTTTCTCTGTAACCCCAGGCTCTCAATAATACTTCTGAAAATATTTGTTTTTGTTCGGGGTTTTCTTCAAAATATTTTAACTGTCTTTCAGATAATTGAGTTAATCTCTCCGGGTGTTCGGAATAAAATTTAATTAACCCTTTTGAAATATTTGCCTTATGCTCTTCGGTCAAAGGCCCTCTCGGAATATAAACGCCTTCTTTTCTCTCGATTTCTTTTCTTTTTACACCCTTCAATCTTTCAGACATCTGGGATGTAAATCTTTCATTGTAATCTCTGTCTGAAAGTTTAAGATATTGTCCGTAGATTCTGTCTGTTTTCGGTATATTTAATTTATTTAAAACACTGTCTATGTTTTTTCCGGCAAATTGGTTTTTAAGATCATTTAATGAAAATCCGTCGCCCCAATACATCTGCAATAATTGAACGGATAAATCCAAATCGGGGTCAAAATATTCTATCTTTCCTTCTTTAACATCATCAATAAATGAACCTTTCGGATATATTACTTCATTATCCGATAAAACCTGTTTAAATTCGGGATAAATTTCTTTAATATCATCAAGATTATCCAGTTGGTTAAGCCCGTCATATTTTGCCCTGTGGATATCAATCAGGGTTTTATTATCGGGGTTTCCTTTCGACAATTCAAATTCAATATCTTCTTTAATATCGGGAGGATAACTTCCGAATTTATCAATTTGGGCTTTTGTCTGCGCTAAATCAAGGCTTCTTCCGCCCGTGAAAGCAAGCATATATGAAGCGGAAACAAAAGGATAGTTGTCTTTTATTTCATTTTGATTAACACCGTTTTGATTTTTATTTAATTTATTATACGAAACACCGCAGCTGTTAAAATTTTGAAGGGGGGAAATTTTCATTTATTTATCCTTAAATTTTATTAACGATAATAAAAAACTAAAAAATATAAAAAATTGCCCCTATAAAACACCCTTAAATATCTGCCCCAGCATATAAATTGACCCCGCAACAACGCAAAGTTCATAATCCCCTTTTAAAATTTCATCCAAAGGATTTTTTATTTCCCTTAAACAAGATTTATATTTTACAAGTTCATCATATTTTAGAGCATTATTATAATTAAATTCGTAAAAACAAAAATCAAGGTTTTTATCGTACAAAATGTCTAAAACCGCAGCATAATCTTTATTTTTTAGCGTTCCGTATATAAATTTTATTTTTTTATTTTTATGATATTTTTTTATATATTCATCTAAAACCCTTGCCCCGTCAGGGTTATGACAAGAATCAATCAAAAGATTATGCCCTTTAAAATTAATGTTTTCCATTCTAAACTTCCAATTTATATTTGAAAGCGCTTTTTTTACGGTATCAAACGGAATTTTATAGGGAAGGGCTTTAATTGCAAGAAGGGCGCACTTTAAATTTTCTTTTTGAAAATCGCCGTTTAGGGAAAAATAACATTTTTTTCCGTTTATTTTTGCAATATTGTTATCAAGTTCAAGCTCGATATCATCTTCAACAATTTTGGCATTCAACTCTTTTGACCTTTTTAAAAGCGTTTGATATCCTTTATTGTTTTTCAAAAAAACAACGTTGGCATTTTTCTTTATTATTCCCGCTTTTTCATAAGCGATTTTTTCAATCGTATCGCCCAATCTTTCCTTATGGTCGTATGAAATTGAAGTTATAACGGAACAAAGAGGATTTTCTATAACATTTGTCGCATCCAATCTTCCGCCCAAACCGGTTTCCAAAATTGCAATTTCAACATTATGGCGCTTAAAATAAAGAAAACATACAACCGTTAAAATTTCAAATTCGCTCAATCCGATTTTATATTCATCATCTTTTTTATTAACAAGAAAAACAAGCTCTTCAAATTCTTCTTTTGTTATGTTAACACCGTTTATGCAAAATCTTTCCGTATAAGAAAATAAATGAGGGCTTGTATATTTTCCTATAATTTTTCTTTTGTCCTCAATTAAAATTTTTTCTATAACAGAAGCACATGATCCTTTGCCGTTTGTGCCCGCTATATGAATAACTTCAAAAGATTTTTCGGGGTTATTAAAAATTTTAAGCATTAATTCTACACGATTAAGCCCCAATTTAATTTTAAATTTGTCTTTTTTTGTTAATAATTCGGCTGCATTTATCATACAAACTATTTTATTGCATTAATTATAAGGTTCAATATTTTTTCGTTTGCAAATTTAAAATCTTTGCCTAAAATCTCCGCATTATTTTTTAAATT
Source organism: Candidatus Gastranaerophilales bacterium (assembly GCA_944325155.1). GTDB lineage: Bacteria > Cyanobacteriota > Vampirovibrionia > Gastranaerophilales > Gastranaerophilaceae > Galligastranaerophilus_A. The sequence continues at coordinate 4,002 of CALUYY010000003.1, forward strand.
GTTATATTTTTCCTTATCCGATATAAGATTTTGAACAATTTCAACCAGTTTGGAAGATTTTAAATCTTCATCTTCAAGATAAATTGCGGCATTTTTATCTTCAACCGCCCTTGCGTTAACCCTCTGATGATCAGATGCCGCATAAGGATACGGAACTAAAATCGAAGGATTTTTAGACGATAAAATTTCCGATATGCTGATTGAACCCGCTCTTGATACAATCAGGTCGGATGCAAGTATCGGAATCGACATATTGTCAAAATAAGGTTCAATTCTTGTATTTGAAGGAATTATAAAATCTTTTACCGTTTCGCTATAATTCTTCTTTCCGGTTTGTAAAATAATCTTAACGCTGTCATTATCCTTAAATTTTTCAATTAATTCTTTTGCCGCATTGTTTATGGATTTTGCCCCCTGGGACCCGCCCATGATTAAAATTAAAAATTTATCATCAATATTTAATTCTCTTCTTGCTTCTTCTTTTGTTTTTTCAAAAAATAAACTTCTTACGGGATTATTAAAATTATAAATATTTTTTGATTTTATGAATTTATTTGCGTCATTAAATGCTAAATTTACCGCTTTTGCCCGAGGTGCAAAAGTTCTTGTAACAACCCCGGGGACACAATCGGAATCATGAAGAACATAGGGGATATTTAATATGCGCCCCGCAAATAATAAAGGGGCGCTTACGTATCCGCCCGTTGCAAAAATAACATCGGGCTTATATTTTAAAACATAAAATATTGCTTTTATTATTGAAAAAAATAAACAAAAACTCCATTTAAAAAATTTAAAGGTTAATTTTCTCGGCATGCCGGTAACTTCAACGGATAAAAATTGAAAATTGTTATCTTTTGAAATTTTATATTCGGGATTATTTTTATTTCCGATATAAAATATATTTTTATTTTCAACACCCGATTTTAAAAGCTCGTTTATGATTGAAACGGCAGGATAGATATGTCCGCCGGTACCGCCTCCCGTTATAAAAAATTTTTTATTGCATATATCTTTGAACATTATACGGTCTTATCCTCTGCACTCTTTTTTTGGATATATTTAATAATACACCAAGCATACATAATGAAACCGCAAGCGAACTTCCGCCGTAGCTTATAAAAGGAAGCGGGATACCCGTAGCGGGAACGGCTGCGCTTGCAACAGCCATATTCATTAAAGCCTGAAAACCTATCGAAAAAGTTATTCCTATACTTAAAAGCTTACCGAACATATCGGGGCTTCTGAGCGCTATTACAAAACCCCTGTGAACAAACATAAAAAATAAACATATTATAAAAAAGCACCCCAAAAAACCGAATTCTTCCGCTATAACGGAAAAAATAAAATCCGTATGCCCCTCGGGAAGCCACTGAAGCTTTTGTTTTGAATTTCCGTATCCGACGCCGAAAAACCCGCCGCCCGCAAATGCAACAAGAGATTGAATAATGTTATATCCGGCATTATGCGGATCCGTATTGGGGTTAAGCCAAACATGGATTCTTTGCATTTGATAATCTTTCATAAAAGGCGCAATTGCAAAAGCACCCATAATATATAAAATTGTCATATTAATCGCTTTTATTCCGCCGGCCATATAGAATATAACGCTTGAGGTTACAAACAATAAAATCACCATTGATAAATTCGGCTGTTTGTATACAAGAAGCAAAATAAAAAGAAACATTATAAAATAAGGCATTTTTTTAGGGTCAAAAATTTTGGTATCTTTTGAAAATAAATGTGCAAACATTAATATTGCGGCAGGTTTTGCAAATTCTGACGGCTGAAACTGCAAAGGCCCTATAACAAGCCATCTTTTTGCCGCATTTACCGTAAGTCCCAAAGGGGTGAACTGCACCAGCAAAAGCAGAATTAAAACAAAAAACACAAAAGACATTGACCATTTTTCAAGTTTTTTATAATCGTGCCTTGTAAAAAAAACGGCGCCAATAACCCCTATAATAAGCCAGATAAACTGCCTTAACGTATAATGAACCGGAGATAAGCCTTCAATAACCGCTTTTGAAGAACCTGCCGAAAATATAGCCATAATACCTATTACGACAAGAAAAATCGTAACGATAATAAGGGTTCTGTCGGGCGGAGATATTATATAACCGTTTTCTTCGGTAAAATTATTCGGAAGTTCTTTTCTGTAAGACATATTTTCTGAATGCCTCTCCTCTTGCTTCAAAGTTGTCGAACATGTCAAAACTTGCACATGCGGGCGAAAATAAAACAATGTCGGGATTGTCTTTTCCCGCTTCATCAATTGCCTCTTCAAGCGTAGATTCTTCTTTTATATTGTTAAACCCTTGGTTTAAAAGCGCACATTTAAATCTTTCTTTTGCTTCGCCTATTAAAACAACTTTATTTATTCTTTTTTTAATATATGAAACAAATTCATCCAAAGGGGTGTTTTTATCCCTTCCGCCCGCAATTAACGAAACTTTTTTCCCTTCAAAAGCATTTATTGCAACATTGCTTGCCTCGGGGTTCGTTGCTTTTGAATCGTTATAATAGCTTGTGTTTTTTATCTTTGCAATAAATTCAAGACGGTGTGAAGGGCTTCTGAATTTTTTAATCGCATTTTTGATTGTTTCATTATCAAGCCCGATTATTTTTGAAGCGGTAACGGCGCACATAACGTTTTGCATATTATGATTTCCCGCCATATTAATCTCATTTGTATTGATTATTTTTTCATCTTTAAAATAAATTGCATTATCTTTTATGTAGCAGTTATTTTCATAATTAATTTTTGAGAGCGAAAAATAATATATTTTTGCTTTTATATCGGATACAAAAGTTTTTGTATAAGGATCATCATAATTTAAAATTACATAACAATTTTCATCCGCCCTTTTTAAAATGTCGGTTTTATCTTTAATATACCCTTCCATTCCGTTATGCCACGAGATATGATCGGGAGTAATGTTGCATAAAATTGAAATCTTAGGCATTAATTTTGTCGAATAATGCAATTGATATGAACTTGCTTCAACACATAAATAATCGGGAAGATTATTATCATCTTCCATAACCGATAACGGCGGCACACCGACATTTCCCACATAAGGCGCATTATATTTTTCGCTTAAAATAAAAGATGTGAGCATTGTTGTTGTGGTTTTGCCGTTGGTTCCGGTTATCAAAATCATTTTATCCCGATAATTAAGGTTAATTCCCGTGTATTCAATGTCTGAATAAATCGGAATATTTAATGATTTAATTTTTTTAATAACGGGAGCATCATCTTTAATTGAAGGAGAAATAATAACAAACAAGCTTCCGTTGATAAATTTATCGCTATGCCCGCCAAATTCAACCTTTGCGCCGAGATTAATTAATTCCTTAACATCGTTTTCGTCTTTTGCATTCATCGGCGAAAATTCGGATATAAAAACATCATACCCTTTTTTTAAAAAATATTTTGCACTTGCTCTTCCCGTTAAGGAATATCCCAAAATTAAAACTTTTTTATTATCCGACATTTTTCTACATTTCACCCATAAGTTTTTGTATCAAAAATCCCCACACGGCAATAAGCCCGCCGATTGCAGAAATAATGCAAAAAACGGTTACTATTTTTTTCTCGCTCCATCCCGACAATTCAAAATGGTGATGTATGGGGCTCATTTTAAAAATTCTTTTGCCCGTTAATTTAAAACTTGCAACCTGAAGCATAACGGATAATGTTTCCGATATAAAAATAATTGCAATCGGTATAAGCCAAAGTTCAAACTTGCCCATAATCGCAATTGTTGCAAGCATTCCCCCTAAAGCAAGAGAACCGGTATCTCCCATAAAAATTTTAGCGGGGTTTTTGTTAAAGTATAAAAACCCTAAAGAAGCAGCGGAAGCGGCAATTGAAATTATCGCCAAATCGTTATATCCGTTTATTTTACAAATCAATGAACACGCAAGAAACGCAAAAAACGAACATCCTGCGGCAAGCCCGTCCAAACCGTCGGTTAAATTAAGAGCGTTGGATGAACCCACAATCATAAAAACGGCAAAGAAAGGATATAAATACCCCAGTTCTATGCTGAATCCGAAAAAGGTCAAATGCGCCTGCTGCTGAAAAATTATATAAAAAGCCGGAAGCATTGATACGGCAATTTGTAATGCCAGTTTTGCCCTCGGGCTTAAACCTTCGTTTTGTTTTCCTTTAATTTTTTTAATGTCGTCTTCAAAGCCCGTAAACATATAAAAAATTAAAGTCATAAGAACAATAATTGCCCTTGTTGTAAGCTGCTGCGCCATAAAAAGAGTGATTAAAGAACCTAAAATAATTGATACGACAATAAAAACTCCGCCCGTTGTCGGGGTTTTGTTCTTAGAGGCATGGAGCTTTTGGACTTCTTCTTTAATATACTGCGCATACATTTTCTTTTTCATAAACGCCAAATAAGGAACACCCGATAAAAGCGTTAAGGTTAAAGTTATTAACAGTGCAACAGCAATCATTATCATAAGTTTTTCACCGTTTCTATAATCTCTTCAAACTTCATAAATCTTGAAGCCTTAAGGAGAATTGTAGTACCCTTTTTTAAATTATCATTTATATATTTTGCGCATTCATAATTTGTTTTGAAACTTTTCCCTTCAAAAAGACTTGCTTTTAAAATAAATTTTGAAAGCTCTCCCACCGTTAAAATTTCAATATCAAAATCTTTTTTATAATAAGAAGATAAAAATTCTCCGATTTGTTTATGGTACATAATGGAATCTTTGCCGAGTTCGCCCATATCTCCCAAAACAAGAGCAACCGGAGGCTTGTATACCGATAAAAATGTTTTTATCGCAGCTTTCATGGATTCGGGGTTTGCGTTATAGCTGTCGTTTATAAAATTAAAACCTTTTATGTTTGAAATTTCCCATCTTTTTTCTATCGGTTTAAATTCAAAAAGACCTTTTTTAATATTATCAATTGAAACGTTTAATTTTTTTGCCGCCTCAACTGCAAGACTTGCATTCATTGCGTTATGTTCACCGGAAACGGATAAAATATATTCTTCATTTTTATAATTAAAAATTGTTCTGTCTTTTTCGATTTTTATATTTTTAATTTCTTTGTTCGGTATAAATATTTTTTCACCGTCAAAATTTACGTTTTCTTTAATATTGGAACAATCGGGCGCAATAAAAACGCCGTCTTTTTTTAAATGTGTTGCAATTTCGCATTTTGCAACCGCAATATTTTTAATGTTGCCCAAAAGCTCAACATGCGCCGTACCTATATTTGTAATTATTCCGATATCCGGGTTTGAATATAAACTTAAAAGTTCAATTTCGCCTAAATTTCTCATCCCCATTTCCAAAACAAGAACATCCGTATCCAAAGGCATTTTAAAAAACGTTTCGCACAAACCTATCTCATTGTTATGGTTAAGGGCTGTTTTATGGGTTTTATAAGTTGTATTCAAAACCGAAAAAAGCATTTCTTTAACGGTAGTTTTACCCGAACTTCCCGTTATTGCGATAACTTTGGGATTAATTTTTCTTCTTATGTAATTTGCAAGTTTTAAGTATGCGACAAGAGAATTTTCAACATAAATTATAAATTCCGCTTCGTTGTTTATTTTTGTTCCATCCTGCGTAAAATATCCGATTGCGCCCCGTTTAACGGCATTATCTATAAAAGAGTGTCCGTCATAATTTTCGCCTCTTAAGGGAAGATAAAAATCGCCTTTATTGATTTTTCTGGTGTCGGTAGAAATATCAAATTTAATATCGGAATTAATATCGCCTTTTAACAAAATTCCTTTTGTGTTATCAATAACTTCTCTAATGCTAAACTGCATTTATCCCCCGAAAAATAATCTCACTTTTCTTTATGATAAAAAGTGCACAAAGTTATTGTAAATCAAACAGTGCTTGATGTAAAATAATTTTTATGAAAAAGATTGCGCTTCTTCCGATTGATAACAGACCCGTATGCTATACGCTTTTAAAAGATATCGCATCCGTTAACAAAAATACGGAGCTTATAATGCCTGAAAGAATTTATCTGGGCGGATTATTTGAAAAAGCAAATATAAAAGAGCTTGAAAACTGGCTTATAAATATTAATGAAACCGATTATATAATTTTATCGGCAGACACCCTTGCATACGGCGGACTTGTTTCTTCAAGAAGAATAAAAGATTCTTATGAAGAAATAAAATCAAGACTTGATGTTATCAAAAATTCAATTAAAGAAAAAAAGAAGAAAAATAAAAATTTAAAAGTTTATTTAACTTCAAGCATTATGAGAATTTCAAACAATAATGTTGCGGAAGAAGAAAAACCCTATTGGGCGGATTTCGGAAAAGAAATATTTTCTTATTCGTATAATTCCCATAAAGCAAGAATAAATAATGAAAATGATAATATTAAACATAATATACCCTCCGACATTTTAGAAGATTACCTTTTAACAAGAAAAAGAAATTATGAAATAAATAAACTTTATCTGAACTGGCTTGAAGAAAACGTTGCGGACTTTTTAATATTTTCTAAAGATGATACCGGTCTGTACGGTCTTAACGTTGAAGAAGCATACAATTTAAAAGAAGAAATAATAAAAAGAAAATTAAATGCAATCGTAAAAACGGGGGCGGATGAAATACCTCTGCTTTTATTGTTAAGAGCAATAACGGAAAATGAAGAAATCAAAATAAAAGTTGAATATAAAAATAAAAATTCGGTTAATTTAATTTCAAAATATGAAGATATACCGGTTAAAGAATGCGTAAAATCACAAATTGAAACGGGAATTAAAAATGCAATAATAACAAATTCAAATCCGGATATAATTTTTTATATAAATAACTTTGATAAAATTCAGGGAGATCTTGTTTTTAAAGATGTTGTAAATAATACCTTCGATTTTAATTTGAATTTTGACAAACCCTGTATTATAGCCGACATCAATAACGCAAACGGCGCAGATTGGGAATTTGTCGAAAACCTTGTAAAAAATAATATTGATGATAACTTTTTATCATATTCAGGCTACAACACAAGTTCAAATGCCATAGGAAGTGCGCTTGCAATCGGGATAAGCGTATATCTTGCAAAAAAACAAAACACTTTTGATAAAAAAGCTTTTAATAAAATTGTAATAACAAGGCTTCTTGATGACTGGGCTTATCAGGCGGATATCAGAGATTATATAAAAGAAGCAAAAGACAGCAATTTTGTTTTGGAATTAAACAAAAATATAGATAAATTTAAACCTTATGAAGATAAAATCAAAAACTTTCTTTCAGACGAATTTAAAGTTATTTATTCTCTTCCCTGGAAAAGAAGTTTTGAGGCGGAGTTTGACGTAATAGAAGAATAATAAAGGAAAAATAAATGGATAAAATAAAATTTCAAAAATGGCAGGGGCTTGGAAACGATTTTATAATTTTGGAAGATAAAACCGCAACAAAAGAGCTTGCAATCAATATGTGCGACAGGAAATTCGGCATAGGTGCAGACGGGCTTATGAGCGTTAAAAAAAGCGATAATGCGGATATTGCCTGGGAATTTTATAATTCTGACGGCACAAAACCCGAAATGTGCGGAAACGGAATAAGATGTTTTGCAAAATACGTTTTTGAAAAAGGCTTAATAAATAAAAAAACGTTTTCCGTTGAAACTTTAAGAGGAATAATAATTCCGGAAATTTTGGATGACGGAAAAGTAAAAGTTGATATGAATAAACCCGTATTTAATCCCGAATTAATCCCTATAAACGTTAAAGACCCCATGGATTTTGAAATTGAAGGATACAGAGCCTCATCCGTCAGTATGGGAAACCCCCACTGCCTTATATTTACCGATAAAGACGGGAAAGAACCCGCACTTAAAGACGGTTCAAAAATTGAAAATTCAATTCTTTTCCCCGAAAAAACAAACGTTGAATTTATAAACGTAATAACAAGAACAAAAATTAAGGTAAACGTTTGGGAAAGAGGCTGCGGAATAACTCTTGCCTGCGGCACGGGCGCCTGTGCTTCCGTGGTTGCGGGAATTAAAAAGGGATTATTGGATAATAAGGTTGAAGTTTTGCTCCCCGGCGGCACTCTTTTTATTGAATACATTGAAGGAAATAATGTTTATATGACGGGCGGCGCCGAAAAAGTCTTTGAGGGCGTATATTTTGATAAATAAATTTGGTTTTTTCCTATACAAAACTTTATTTGAGCTTGTATATAAATTTTGTTCATGCTAAGTTATCTCATGCAAAATATTAAAAACAAAAGGATTATAAAAAATGGGAAAATACGAATTATTATCAGCTATAAAGCCCAACCTTGATAATGATGAAGCGGATAAAGTCGTTGCTAAAATTGAAGAAGTTATTCAGGGTTTCGGCGGAAGCGTTATTGATACCGAAAAATTGGGAAGAAAAAAATCGGCATACGATATTCAAGGTTACAGAGACAGCTATTTTGTAGTTCAAAAAATGAACCTTCCCGAAGATAAGGTTATTGAATTTAAAAGACAATTAAGATTAAACGAAAACATAATCAGAACTATATTTACCAAACTTAAAAAGGCATAAAAATATGACACTTGCAAAAATTGTCGTTACCGGCAAAGTTGTTAAAAATCCGGAAAAAAGATTTACACAAAACAATCTTGCAATCACAAGTTTAATTGTTGATATCAATCCGCAGGATGAAACATTGGTAAGAGTTTCGGCGCTCGGCGCCCTTGCCGACAGAACGGCGGAAACGGTCAAATTAAACGATACCGTTATAATTGACGGAAGATTACAGATGGAAAACGTTAAAACAACAAACGGCAAAGACAAAAAAGTGGCAACAATTACCGCCTCGAACATTGAAAAAATCGGTTCGTTAAGCGAAAGTGAAACAAAATCAAATGTTTCAACATCCGCAAAAAATGAACCCGTTGTTCAATTTTCAACGGAAGAAATCGCCGAAGATTTAATCGACCCCGATGAAATTCCGTTTTAATAAGGTTTAAAAATAACAATAGAAGGAAAATAAAATGGCAAAAGATTTAAAAGACAATAAAAAGAAAAAAACCTGCAGCTTCTGCGCTGACAAGGTTGAAGTTATTGACTATAAAGACACATCAAAATTAAAAAGATTTTTATCCGAAGCGGGTAAAATTCTCCCCAGAAGAATAACCGGCACCTGCGCACTTCATCAGAGAAAATTATCTTCGGCCGTTAAAAAAGCAAGAGAAGCTTCATTAATGGCATACGTTTTTGAAAATTAATTTTATATTTATATAAAAATCGGGCGTAATCAACCGCCCGATTTTTTGAATTTAATAAATATATAAATCCGTTGTAAATTTCAATCTTTGAGATTGTATCTGATTATTGTTATTCATAATGGTTGACGCCTGAACCCCGAATGCCGCACTGTCGTTAAAAATTCTCGGGCGGTAATTAACGCCTAATTCCTGTTCTATATTTTTTGTCGTTTGATTAAATCTTCCCGTATAATCAAGATAAAATCTGTCCGTTAAGTAAACTCTCGGGTTTATATAGAATTTTTTTGAACCGATTGTAGCGTCGGGATTAACATACCAGGATTCATGCCCCGCTTTCAGGCTTAAATTATCATTAAAATCATATTTTGCATTAAATGAAGATTTTAAATTGTGTGTCATATAGCTGCTTAATTCTTTTGTGCTGTCTGAAAAAATTGAGAATTTATCCGTTTGAACTATATTATGTTTTGCGGTTTCCTGTTCATATTCTTTTGTGTAAGTATCAAAAAACCCCGTTTTTTCTATATTTATTTTTAAGGGTTCTCCCAGTTCAATTCCTATAACATCTTCCCCTTCCAAATCAATTTTTTCTTTTAATTGGGGTTTAAAAGGCTCTTCTTTTTCTTCGGCTGCTTTTTCTTCATCAATCACGCCCAGTTCAAAAAATCTGCTGTATTCATCCAAAGACATATAACTTGTATCATCTATGGCAAATAAAGGCACATTTGCGCTCATTAAAACAGTTATTAAAATTAGCAGCAGTTTATTTTTCATAAATCTTATAAAAGCGCTTCTAGAGCGGCGATTTTCATTTTATCAACGTTGGGCTTTTGCCCCGTCCAAATTTCAAAGGCTTTTGCTCCCTGATAAACAAGCATATCTATCCCCGTTTTATACTGTTTATTATATTTTATTGCTTTATTTATCAATTCCGTTTTAATCGGATTATACACTATATCATAAACTATGGCATCATCGGGCAGTGTCTGTATAATTTCATCCGATAAAGGCGATATTCCCTGTCTGAAATTTTTCATACCCAAAGGCGTTGTATTTACGACAATATCAACATCTTTCAAGCTTGATAAAATTTCATATTGCAATAATTTAATTTCAATATCTTTAAATCTTTCTTTAAGAGTATTTACGGCATTTGATGAATTAATCACGTTTCTTGAAAACATATCGATTTTTGAAATTCCCTTTAAGGATAACCCGCAGACAACCGCTCTTGAAGCGCCGCCCGTGCCTAAAACTGCGGCTTTTTTGCCGTTAAGGTCAATATCATCTATCGGTTTCATAAAACCGTAAACATCGGTGTTAAACCCTTTTAAGGTTTTATCTTCATTAATTAATACGGTATTAACGGAACCTGCCATATTTGCAACATCATCCACCTCCGATAAAAACACGGTAATCGGCACCTTATGCGGAATTGTTACGTTAAAACCGTCATAATTATTTGTTTTTAAAAATTTTATCCTTTGAATTAAATCTTCGCTTTTTGTTTCAAGTACATCATAGCTCCCCTGAAGGTCCAAAGACTTAAATGCCGCTTCCTGCATAACTTTGCTTAATGAATGAGAAAGAGGATTTCCTATAATTCCAAACTTATATACCATTTTATTCTTCTCCTTCTTCTTCAAGAGGTCTTGAATATTTACAGGTTTTAGATGAACAAGCGATTTTATTTCCCGATTTTAAGAATTTTTTAACAAGAAGCTCTCCGCAAACGGGACATTTTTCATTAACGGGTTCATTCCAAACCGCATAATCGCAATCGGGGTATTTTGAACATCCGAAAAATGTTTTTCCGTATCTGGAGCGCCTTTGGATTAATTCTCCGTCCCTTCCTTCTTTTTGACACTTGGGACATTTAACGCCCGATGATATTACGATTGCCTTTCTTGCTTTGCAGTTATCGTTTAAGCACTGGTAATATTTTCCGTACGGACCCGTTTTAATAACCGTTTCAGACCCGCATTTTTCGCATTTGTAATCGGTTTTTTCTTCTTCGGCATTTGATTTCGGAAGCTCCCCGTCCAAACTCATCATTGTTTTGCATTCCGGATACCCCGAGCACCCTAAAAACTGTTTTCCGAATCTTGAAGTTTTAACAACCATCTTCTTCCCGCAATTAGGGCAGATTTTATCGGATTCGATAACCACTCTTCCCATATTATTCTTGGCATCTTCCACCGTTTTTTCAAAGGGCGAATAAAAATCTTTTAAAATTTTAACCGGATCAGCCTTATCTTCCGCTATTTCATCCAGTTTCAATTCCATATCCGCCGTAAATTCATAATTCATAATGTCTTTAAAATATTCACACAATTGCTTTGAAACGGTTCTTCCCAAAAGTGTGGGCTTAAGCGCTTTATCAAGCTTTTCAACATATCCTCTCTGCTGAATTTTTGTAATAATCGGAGCATATGTTGAAGGACGCCCGATTCCGTACTCTTCCAGCTGTTTAACAAGAGAAGCTTCGGAAAACCTTGCAGGCGGCTGGGTAAAATGTTGTTCGGAAATTAATTTTTTAAATTCCAAAATCTCGCCTTCTTTTAATTCGGGAATTTTCAGCGGATTTTCTTCTTTATCATCTTCATAAACTTTTAAAAATCCGTCAAAATCAACTTTTGAAGAACCCGCTTTAAAAATATATCCGTTGGCTTCAATATCAACGCTCAAATTTTTAATTCTTGCAGCCTCCATCTGCGATGCCATAAATCTTGTCCAGATTAATTTATAGAGCCTGTATTGTTCGTTTGTTAAATATTTTTTTATGCTCTCCGGCGTTCTTTCAATATACGACGGGCGGATTGCTTCATGTGCGTCCTGTACGTTTTTTTTCTTGCCTTTATTGTAATCATTCGGGGTTTTGGGATAATAATTTTCACCAAAATTATTTAATATATATTCTTTGGCGCTCAATTTGGCGTCATCGGAAATTCTGACGGAATCCGTTCTCATATATGTTATAAGACCGACAGCGCCGTCTGAACCGAGTTCTATTCCTTCATAGAGTTTTTGCGCCACCTGCATTGTTTTTGAAACCCCGAAACCCAGTTTGGAACTTGCTTCTCTTTGAAGGGTTGATGTTATAAAAGGCGCCTGCGGATTTCTTTTTGTATCACGGGGAGTAATTTTTGAAACTTTATATTGAGCGTCTTTTAAATCTTCTAAAATTTTATCCGCTTCTTCTTTATTTTTGATTTCCGTTTTTTTGTCTTTATATTTTGAAAGTTCCGCCTCAAAATCGTATCCGTTTTTGGAAAGCATTGCACCGATTGTCCAATATTCAACGGGAACAAACGCTTCAATTTCTTCTTCTCTTTCAACTATCATCCTTAATGCAACGGATTGTACTCTTCCTGCGGATAATCTGTAATTTCTTAATTTTTCCCATAAAATGGGGCTTATTTTAAACCCGACAAGCCTGTCTAAAATTTGTCTTGTCTGCTGGGCTTTAACTTTAAGCATATCAATTTGTCTGAAATTTTGAACCGCTTCTTTAATTGCTTTGGGTGTGATTTCGTTAAATTCGATTCTGAAAATTTTATCTTCAGGCACTTTTAAAACTTCTTTAACATGCCATGCAATAGCTTCCCCTTCACGGTCGGGGTCAGACGCCAGATAAATTTTATCTGCGGATTTTGCAATTTTATTTAAAGTATCTACCACTTTTTGTTTTTCGGGGATTACGGCAAAAGTCGGCTTAAAATTATTTTCAATATCAAACCCGAGCCCCTTCGGGGGAAGATCTCTTATATGTCCGTAGCTTGCTTCAATTATATAGTCATTGCCCAAAATCTTTTTTATCGTTTTGGATTTTGCCGGAGATTCGACTATAACAAGCGTTTTTCCGTTATCAGTAGTTGTTTTTGCTGATTTTGCCATTTTAAATTCCTGCGATATAATAAAGTCCGTTTTTTTGAACAATCAACCCGTTTAATTCCATCTGAGTTAATTTTATCATAAGCTCATTTATACCAACATCAAACTTTTGTTGCAACCCCTCAATTGAAATTTCCCCGCACGATATTATTTCATAAATTTCTTTTTCGATTGCCGTTAACTTAATTTCTTCTTTTTTATAAGATTGAATATCCCAGTTTAAAATATTTAAAATATCTTTGGTATTTGTAACAACGCCCGCACCGTTTTTAATTAAGTGATAAATCCCTTCGCAATTCGGGTTTGTAATTAACCCGGGGATACACATCAATTCTCTTCCCTGTTCAAGCGCAAATCTTGCACTTATCATAGCGCCCGATTTCATTCTTGCTTCGGCAATTAAAACTCCTTTTGATAATCCCGTTACAATTCTGTTTCTTTGGGGAAAATTAACGGGAACGGGTCTTAATTCAAAAGGATATTCGCTTAATATAAGCCCCTTGTTTTCAATTTCTTCATATAAGCTTTTATTTTGCGAAGGATATATAAATTTAAACCCCGAACCTATAACGGCTATTGTTTTTAAATCGTTTTTCAGAGCGCTTATATGGGATATGGTGTCAATCCCTGAAGCTAAACCCGATACGATTACAACATCCGTATTTTTAAACCCTGAAATTATATGACAAACGTTTTGCCTTGCGCTCTCGGTTGCGTTTCTTGAACCGACACAGGCAAGAGTTCTGTCAAAATTTATATCTTCAAAACTTCCCCTGTAATATAAAAGCAAGGGGTAATCTTCCGTTGTTTTTAAAATATCCGGATATAATTCATTATCGTAAGTTATATATTTTATTCCGGATGAAATTATATCGTTATAAATTTTATCAATATCAATTTTATCTATCTCGGATAAAAATTTTTTGGGAACGGAAACATTATCGTAAATTTCCCTGAATTCTTTAATATCGTCGGAATTTGCGCTAAAAACTCTTTTTATATCGTAATTAAAAAATTCAAAAATCTTTGTTTTAAAAAAGGGCTGATTAATAAACAAATTATTAAGCGCTATATAATATTTATCTTTTTCTTTCGTATCATCCAAATCTAATTTACCCTGCATTTTTTAATTCGCCTAAAACCGCATTATAGTCAAACGTTAAACTTTCTTTGTTTGCAATTGCATTTTCAAGATTATCTTTATATTTTAATAAATTGTTATCATGTTTTGCAATAACGGCTTCAAGGTAATACCTGTCGCCGTTTTGAATTGATTGAGCCTCCATCTCGTCAAGCGTGTCTTTTGCGCCGTTATAGTCGTTTGTTTTTATATAAAGCTGACACAATAATTTATAGGCTTCCGAATCTTTTTTATTTTTTTCTAACGTCATATTAAGCATAATAATTGCGTTTTTATAATCTTCTTTTTCATAAAAAATCTGCGCCAGATTAAAATATGCCCAGGAATAATCAGGCGATAAATCAATAACTTTTCTGTATTCTTTTATCGCTTCATCCGTATTTTTTATTTTGTGATACATATTTGCAAGGTGAAAATGCGCAAAATAATCGCTGTCGTTTAATGAAATTGCTTTTTTAAAACATTTTATCGCATTTTCCGTTTCGTTTTTTTTAGAATATATACACCCGAGGCAAAAAAACGAATTTGAATCGTTATTCTCCAAACAAATTACCTTTTTAAACTCTTTTATCGCTTCATCATTTTTATTCAGGGCTTCATAGCATAATGCAAGATTATATATAAAATCCCCTTCATCGGGTTTTAATTGCGCCGCCTTTTTATAAGCAATAAGCGCAAATTCAAACTCTTTTAATTTTTCCCAGCATATTCCTATATTAAAATATAAATTGGCATCTTCGGGAAATATCTTTGATAAATAATTAAGATGTTTAATTGCAGCCTCGTTAAAACCCATATCGGAACAAAGCATTGCATACTCACGCCTTGCCTGAAAATTTGTAGGGTCATTTTCAATGTTTTTCTTTAACTGCTCAAACCGTGTTAAATCACTCATCTTTTTGCTGTTGTTCTTGTTCGTTTAATTTATCAAGGTCTAAAACAGTGGTTTCGCCCGATAAATCAATAATGTTAATTTGGCTGTCCGTTTCATCGTCTTCATTGTCTTTATCCATAACAATGTTTTCAATTACAATTTGCGCCATATCAAGAGCAACTTTTTGTCTTGTTTCGGGGGAGCATTTTTCTAACATCTGTATTGCGGTTCTTACCGTCTTTTCAAGGTCATACCAGCGGTTAACACCCCTTTGTATAACACCGTCTTCAACCGCACTCATAATATCTTCAACATTTTTAAACTCATGGGATTTAATGTTATGTTCAATTATAACTTTAATTAAATTAAGAGCAACTTGTATCTGGCTTGCATCATCCGAATTTGCAAGCGTTCGCATAGACATGGATAATACAGGATCTTTATCATACCATCTTGAATAATACTCTTTCATTGTTGATCCTTTTTACCTCCCTATCCGAATCGATACTCTACACCGGATGAATCTTTGGGATATTCCCATTCTATCGCATTGTACGGACAGCATATTCTGCATGTGCCGCATTCCAAACAATTTTCAAACTCAACGTCCAATGTATCGTTTTCATATTTATAAACGTTAGCGGGGCAAAAATACAGGCAGTTTTTATTTTCGCATTTTTTGCACAGTTCAACGTTTAGCTTAAGATGCCTATTATTATTGCAAATAAACCTTAAAGTGGCAAGTCTTTCATCAATTTCAGGGTTTAGATTATCCATATCAGCCATTTTATCTATATTACAGCCTCCAGTATACATTTAACAAAACTTATTACATCCGCCGTTAAGTCTTTTAATTTTCTTTCTTTTATGAAAGAAAACAGGAAATTTCTGTACTTATCTTTTTTGGGTATGTTATCGGGTGTTGTAAATATATTAAAAAATTCAATGATTTTTTTAGGATAATAAGAAAATACGGATTCCCTTCTTTTAAACAGCGTTTCAATAACGCTTTTATAAGTTTTTAAATCCCTGATTACAAAACTTTTATATAATTCTTTTTTATAATTTTTTAAAACCTTTTCGCTGAAATCATTTTTATTCAGTGCAATAACCGCAGTCTTTCCCGCCAGAATACCGCTTTTTATTGCAAGGTTTGTTCCTTCAAAATGAATTGAATCCACAAGATTTGCACAGTCGCCGACAAGCATACAGCCGTTATGATATAATTTGGGGATTTTTTTATATCCGCCCTCGGGAATTGAATGCGCCCCGTATTCAAGAAGTTCTCCGCCTTCGATTAAAGGTTTTATAAATTCGTTGTTTTTTAATCTGTCAAGATATTCATACGGGGTTATTTTATTGTTCTTTAAATTTTCCATACTAACCCCGACGCCGATTGAAACGTTGTTTTTAAAAGTGTATAAAAACCCCATCGCTAAAGGCACATCTTCATTTTCTTTATTCAATCCGCCGAAAAATTCATACATTGCACCTTCATTATCTTTTAAATTAAATCTTTTATTAATTTCATCGCTTTGTAATTTTATAACCTCTCTGACGCCTAAAATCGCATCCTTTGGTTCGGTCGCTTCTTTTAAACCCGCTTTATTCAAAAGAAGCGAATTAAACCCCTCCGCAACAATTACAATCGGAGCATAAATTTCTTCATATTCCGTTTTAACCCCGATTATTTTTTTATCCTTAATTATTAAATCAACAACCAAAGTGTCAATTGCAAAACAAACGCCTTCTTTTTTTGCTTCATCGGCAAGCCGGGAATCAAAATTTCTTCTGTATATACTTATCGTATTTTCATCATTTTTTTTATATGAAACCGATAACGACTCATCTTTATTAAAAATTACATAGTTATGTTTTTTAATTATCCTCTCATAAGGAAAATTTTTATAAGTATCGGGGAACAGTTCTTTGATTGATTCAAGATAAACTGCCCCCCCGAACAAATTTTTAACCCCGATGTGAGAAGATTTTTCAATCACAACAGGATTATACCCTCCTCTTTTAATCGTAAGTGCGCAGGCAATACCTGAAGGACCCGCACCTACGATTATTGCATCAATTTTTTTATCATTCTCCATAATTAAATTATACAATGGTGCTTTTACAATTAACAAATTTGTTAATTTTTATCGGGAATTTTAAATATAATTCCGCCCAAAAATGCCAGTAACAGCGACCCTAAAAGTGCGGGCAGAAATCCTTCAATTGTAACTCCCGGCGCAAAATATCCCGCAAGCATAAATAAAAGCGCATTTATAACAAGCCCTAAAATCCCCAGTGTCAAAATATTAACGGGAAGCGTTATAATCATTAAAAACGGCTTTATGGAAGCATTTATAAGCCCCATTATAAAAGAAACCAAAAGCGCGCTTTGAAAATTTTCAACACTGATCCCCGGGATTATCCACGCAGCAAGCATTACACAAAGTGCAAACAAAATCCATCTTAAAATTAAAATCATATTTTTCTCCTTTTTTATTGATTTTAATTTCAATTTAAAATTTTTAAATTAACTTACGGGATTATATGCCTGATTTAATTTTTGAATTATTTTTTATATATTCAATAAGCGCTAAAGATAATTGATCGGGGCAGCTTGTCTGTTTTGAACCGCATTTAATGCCGTTTAATTTTAAAATAACATCATTTATGTTCATTCCTCTTACAAGAGATGAAATTCCTTTTAAATTACCGTTGCAGCCGCCATGGAAATAAACATCTTTTATAATATTATCTTCAAGCTGAATTTCAATATACTCTGAACATGTTCCTTTTGTTTTATATCTTATAATATCCATATTTTCCTACATCTGGTTGTATGCGCCGAACAGAGGCATATATAAAGCAAGTGCCAAAAACAGTACGATAGCGCCGATTACAATCAACATAAAAGGTTCAACCAATTTTGTAAATGTATCTATAATATCGTCAAGCTTTTTATCGATATAAACCGTACAATTATATAACATCTCCCCTAAACGTCCCGATTGTTCGCCGGTTGCCACCATAAATAACATCATATTGGGTATCTGACCGGTAGATTTCAGCGCCGCAGAGAGGTTTGTACCCTGTTGAACCCTTATTGCGGCAGCCGATATTGCTTCTCTTAAAACTGCGTTATCAAGCGTTAAATTTGCAAGATATAAACAGTTAACAACGGGAATACCTGCATCGTATGCAACCTGCAGAACGGCAAGAAAGTTTGAATAATTTGAAAATCTCATCAAGCCGTTTAAAAGAGGAATCCTTAAAACAATTCTGTCTACTATTTTCTTTGTAACTTCATTCTTAAATATAAAGATAATGGAACCTATAATAACAAAAATTGAAATTATAATAACCCACCAGAATTCCTGTATAAAGTGTCCTGCGTCAATACAAAATCTTGTAACGGCGGGAAGTTTACCCCCCAAACTGTCAAACATGGATTCAAAAGCGGGGAATACAAACGCAAGCATAATTAAAACAACAACGCATGCAAGCAAAATAACAAACACGGGATATACAAGAGCACCTATAACTCTTCCTTTAATTGATGCTTGTTTTTTTAACAATTCAAGCATACGTCCCAATGTTACATCCAATTCACCGGCGTCTTCCCCTGCTCTTGTAAGCCCCGAATACACCCTTCCGAATGCTTTTCTGTTTCTCTCCAAAGTTTCAGCCAGAGTTGAACCGTTTACGATTTGTTGTTTTAAAACATGACAAACTTTTTTAACATTGTTTGTCTCGGCGTTTTCTTCCATAAACGCCAATGTCTCGATAATGGGAATACCCGTTTGGGTTAAAATTTGAAGAGTGGACGTAAAATCTATTTTATCTTTCAAAGGCAATGCCGGAAGCTCGTTTTTCTTTGCTCTGGCGCGCTTTTCTCTTTCGGCAAAATTTGTATCTTCGGTAATTTTAACAGGATTTAAGCCCATTTTTCTTATAAGCATTCTTGCCGTTTTGACGTCAATGGCTTCAATGTTGCCTTTAACCGTATTTTTATTATTTTTCATTGCAATATAGTTAAAGTTGGGCATTATTCACCTACCAATCCTAAGATTCTGACAAATTCATCAATTGTGGTTTCGCCTTCCACGATATGCTTGATACAAGATTCAACAAGCGTTCTCATACCTGCTTTAACGGCATGTTCTTCAATTTCAATATCATGCGCATGCTGCGCTATAAGTTTTTTAATTTCTTTTGTTACAACAAGAATCTCTAATACGGCAAGCCTTCCCTTATAACCCGTGCCGCCGCATGCGGGACAGCCGACGGCTTTATATATTGTGGTTTCCTGCATTTTTTTAATACGCTCGGGGTCGGTTAAAATTTTTCTTGCCTCTTCTTCCGAAGGCTTATATGCTTCTTTGCATTCGGGACAAAGCCTTTTAACAAGCCTTTGGGCCAAAACGCCGTTTAGGGTTGAAGATATAAGATAATCTTTTGCGCCCATCTCAATAAGCCTTGTAACGGTGGCGGCAGCCGAGTTGGTGTGGATTGTGGACAATACAAAGTGCCCCGTGAGTGAAGCTGAAATTGCAACTTCAAGTGTTTCATAATCACGGATTTCACCAACCAGTATAACATCGGGGTCCTGCCTCAAAATCGCCCTCATACAATTTGCAAAAGTAATTCCCGCTTTCGGGTTAACGGCAGACTGGTTAACCCCGTCCAGCCTGATTTCAACAGGGTCTTCAATGGTTGTAATGTTGGTATCGGGGGAATTCATTGTTTTTAAAAGGGCATACAAAGTCGTTGTTTTGCCTGACCCTGTAGGTCCGGAGGTTAAAACAATGCCGTTTGGAGCAGAGATTAAATATTTTATTTTTTCAATATCATCGGGAAACGCCCCGACAATTTTAATATCTTTTGTGTAGCTTGCTTCCGCCCTCATTGAAGGAGCAAGAATTCTTATAACGATTTTTTCCTTTCCGTTAACGGGAAGCGTATTTATACGAAAGTCATAAGACTGCTGGTTATATTTAATCGTAAAGTTACCGTCCTGAGGACGTCTGTGTTCGGCAATATTCATTTTTGCAAGAACTTTAAACCTTGATACTATTGAACTTTCCAAATGCGCCGGAATTTTAACAACCTCAACAAGGGTGCCGTCAATACGGTATCTTGTAATATACCCGTCCAGCCTCGGTTCAATATGAATATCGGATGCCCTTGAATCAATGGCCTGGGTTACAATCATATTTGCGTATTTAGCGGCGTCCGATGAAATATCATCTATATCGTTTTGAACTTTTTGCCACAGCGTTTGTTCCGCCGCACCCTGCGCATCGCCCGATGCCGCAAATTCTTCGGTCAGAGCTTCAAGAGCGGTTTTTTCTTTTTTATACGGAGTTTGCGATTTCTTTTGTTCTTTTGATTCTTCTTCTTTGTTGCCGTAATATTGCTCGACATATCTTTCATATTCTAAAGACGTAACCATTAAAACCGCAGGCTTTAGCCCTGTCATTCCTATTATCTGGTTTATGGTATCCGTATCTTTAGGGTTAACCATGCCGACGGTAAGAGTTTTTGAGTTATATGAAAGAGGAATAACCTTATGTTCTTTAACAAAATCATCGGACAAACACGCAATTGAATCCGGCAGCGATGCCAGCTGATCTTCGGATGCAACATTTACCTGCATTTGTGCCGCAAGCGCATCTTTTAGCTGCTTAATTGTTACAAGGCCCATTTTAACAAGAGTAGAACCCAAGGGAAGACCGGTTTTTTTGGATTCTAAAAGCGCCTTATCAACCTGTTCCTGGGTTATCAGTTTTTCTTCTACAAGAATTTGCCCTATCTTTTTGGTTTCGGGAGATTTTACTTTTGAAATATCACCCATAACTTTTGCAGGGGGACTATCCGGATTATCGATAATTTGAATATCCTGTGTTTGTATATTGGAAGCAGAACTTAAAGGTTCTTTTGGCTGCTTGGGTTCGGTTTTTTTTAAAATATTTTCTAAAAGCAGGGTAAAATTGGAAGATGATATTGAAATAAATTCAACCGAATTTATTTTTTCTTTTTGTTTTACAAAGTCAGATACCGAAGGCTTATTTCCGTCTTGAGATATAACAACATAGATAGAGCTGTTTTGAATAACAACGGGAACAAAATGCAGTTCCTCAAATTTATTATGTTCAAATCGCTTTACCAGTTCAAAGTCAATTTTATGTAGTAATTTTGATAAGTATTCATTATTCATTTTTTGTTATATCACTGCAAACGAAGAATTAAAGATTTTCCGCTGCCGACTCTGCTTTGATTTTGTCAATTTGTTCTTTTGAATAAACAATATGCGGTGTGATTAATATAACTAATTCTTCTTTGGAAATAGTATTTTGAGATTGTCTGAAGAAAGCGCCCACTAAAGGAAGGTCGCCTAAAATAGGAACTTTGGTAACGGTTTGTCTTTCATCTTCCTGAATTAATCCGGCAAGAACAAGTGTTTCGCCGTCTTTAACTCTGACATTGCTTAATTCAAGGTTTCTTCTGGTTAAAAGTGTATATTCACCGCCGGCTGCCTGTTCTCTGATAGTTGAATAATCAGGCTTTAAGTTCATAACAACATATCCGTCAGGCGAGATAAAAGGTGTTATTTCAACTTTTATACCCTGATCGCTTGCAATTTCATATACCCTGTTTGTAATAGGCGATAAACCGGAGTTGTTAAATTCGGTTCTTATCGATTTAACATAATCCGAAGTTAAATCTATTACTGATTTCTTACCGTTTGTAACCATAACTTTCGGGCTTGCAAGAACTTTTCCTTTGCCGTTTTGAATTAAATAGCTTAATTCCAACACAATAGGACCCCACCCGTGGTGTTTTTCAATCGTATATTGAGGCTGACCGTTGTCATCAAGAATAACATAGGAATCATCTTTAAAGAAAGTAGGATGCCACGGGTTTGTTTGAAAACCTGCCGCATCAAACTGGAAGCTGCCTGCGGGAGTCCAGATTTTCCAATCATTGTTAAATTGTTTGGAGCCTGTTTCCGATAATTGAATCATAGATAATTCAATATATGCCATGGGTTGTTTTTTATCATGAAGTTTAATAAAGGATTCAATCATTTTAACCTGTTCTCTTGAGCCGCCGTATGTTGCAACGGTGCCAAGCTCAGGGAAAAATGCAACGGTTAAGGGGTTTGAAACGTAGTTTTCAAGATCACCTTCAAGGGTTTCATTTTTTTCTATGGTGCCGTTTTGTTCACCGACAACACAAACCGCATAGCCGCCGCCGAGCCTGATTTCATCATCGCTGCCGCCCGAGCTTCTCTGGTCGGTGTTAATTGAAACACCCTGGTCGGAACCGCCTTCGGATTTATTGGAAAGAATGGTATCGCAAATTGTTGAAGCCATTTCCTGCGGAGAAATGTGGTTAACGGGGAATACATTCATCATAGGTTTAACATCAAGTTTTTCCAATATCTTGTTTGCAAGTGCTTCATCCTGATCGGTACCGAATATCATAAGTTCGTTTTTATTTGCATTAACCGCAACGATGGGCTCCGAGGCAACGCCCTGATATTTTCCGTTAAATACGTTTGCGTTTAAAAAGTCTGCAATATATTGAGCGTTAACATATTTAACGGGAAGCGTAATAAAGTTTTGTCTTGCATAACTTAATTCTTTTGCGCCGTCTTTTGAAGCAACGATAATGTTATTGTCCTGTTTAACATAAGTTAATTCGCACGCATCCAAAACAAATTCAAGTGCGGTATTAATTGAAACATCTTTTAAATCAAGAGTTACATATCCTCTTGCGGAGTTATGAAAAATGATATTCAAATTCGCTTTATCGGCAAACATTCTTAAAACCTGAATTACATCGGCATTTCTTAAAGAAAGGGAAACTTTTTTACCGTTTTTTGCAATCTGGATATTGCCCGTTAATCTTGTTGACGAAGGAACGCTTACTGCCTCGGGGCTTGAAGCGTCTATTATATATGTTTCATCAGCTGCATTCTGTTCAAAAGAATTATAATCATTGCCGTTATTATTTTGTTCATCAACAACAGAAATACCGTTGGCATCAAGCGCCAGCTTATTATAATCTTGTTGACCGAACTCTGCCCATGCACACTGCGCAATCGATACCGCAAGCGCAACCGTCATTGCAACGTGTAATATACCTTTCTTTCTGTTTGTCTGCATTTTTATAAACTCCTGATTATAATCTTATTTAGTACTGATTTGAATATCGTTTGCGGAAATATATTGTCTTGAATTTCCGTTTATATACATCTGTTTATCTTTGGGAATGCTCTCATTTGTTTTGAAAGCTTCTCCGACATATGCTTTATATACATTTGCCCCGTTTTGAATGGAAACATAATCTCTTGTAATTTTAAGCACCGTATAATCGTCAATTCTGTCGCCCGCCTGAACAAAATAATCCATATCTCCGAATTTTAAAATTGCGGAAGGATCTTCAGGGTCATACATAATCCCCGATACCATAATGCTCATTAATTTTCTTGCGGCAGCCGCCTCGGGCGAATCAATCGAGCTGTCGGGAGGAACGGATAAATCCGCACCGAAACTTGCAAAACCGTTTTCATCAAACAAAGCGGAAGGCACAAACGGATTAATTCTGCCGCCTTGCTGAACATCAACCACTATTTTATTTTCTTTGTTTTCTTCTTCTTTTTTGATTTTTTCTTTGTTTGTTTTATCTTCCATTTTGGCTAAAAGTGCTTCGGTTTCCGCCTGAAGCTTATCTGCGTCGGGGTCTGCGGGTGTATTATTTTGCACCGCATTTTCATTATCCATATTATACGCAGGATTTTCCACTGTCTGAAGATTATCATTCTGAGCCGTTGTAACATTGGAACCCTTCAGCATTAAAAACGCACCCGCAAACGCAAGTACGGCAATAAGCCCCACTATTACGGCAATCAAAAGAACGGGAGAAGATTTTTTCTTTTCCTCTTCTTCAATGTATTCGCCGTCCGTATCATCTTGTTTGGGTTCTTCTTCGGCAGCAGCATGCACCCCTGCAATTATACCGTTATTTTCAAGAGGCTCATCGTTATCGGTCAGAAGGTCTAAATCGCTTAATAAATCAATATCATCATTTTCTTCGGGCGATTTTTCTTCTTTTATATCAGATGAAGCGGATTTTATAATTTCGTCTTTATCTCCTTTGGCATCCAGAAGTTCAAGAAGCTCTTCATCCACGATATCCGATAAATCTTCTTTTTTTGTCGTATCGCCTTCATCATCGGGGATTGAATTTAAAATATCATCCATATCAATCTCATCGGAATTACCGGATTCTTTTTCAATTGATACGTCCTCCTTCATTGAAGATTCTATCCCCATATCATTGGGTTCAATGCTGTTTACGTAGTTTTCAGCGGCGGAGCTTAAATCAAAATCTTTATTTGCTTCTTCTTTTAGTGTTTTATTTGTATCATCCGATTTAACTTCAATTTCTTTTATATCTTCTTCAATAACATCATTTTTTTGCAAAATTGTATCATCATCGGATAATGACGAAATATCAAAATCGGCTATACTTGATGTTTCTTTCTTTTCTTTAACATCGGCTTTATCGTCATCGGGGTTTGATTTAATTAAATCCTCAAGACTGACATCACCGTCAGAACTTAATAAATCATCCCAGGATATAGCATTTGAATCTTCATCTATTGAAAATTCTTCATTATTATCTTTTTCAAAATCTTTTTCATCAAATTGCATTGTGATTTTCTTTCAATACCTATTGCCGTATGGATATTTTTTTACACAAAACAGATAATTTATAATAACAGTATCTTATAATTTATCCTATTTTTCATCACTAAATGCAAAAATCAACCAAATATATTAGCCGTTATGCGGGCATCAGTCATACTCGCCTGTATAGACCATCTCTAAATGCGAAACATAAATTGTATCGCCTTCATTTAACCCCATTTTTTTTAATTCAACAAAAACTCCCATTGAATCAAGTATATTTGTCAATCTCCGCACTTGCTGGGTATTTTTTATATCAACTACGCTGACCAGCCTTCTTATTTTACCACCATCGACGGAATATGTGTTTTTGTTAAGTTTAACAACCTCAAATTCGCTGTCGTCGTTATCGTCAAAACCCGTATCCTCCGTAATATTCAGCTCAAATTTAACGGGCGGAATTTCATCGATTTTTTTGTAAACATAGTTTAATAATTCCTGCACCCCAAAGCCCGTTACGGTCGATACAACAAAGACATTTTTATTTAATTTAAGGAATTTTTCCCTTAATTCTTCGATTTTTTCTTTTTGCATAATATCTGCTTTATTGAGCATGACAATCTGAAATCTTTCGCTTAATTCTTTTGAATATTTTTCAAGCTCAAGATTAATTTTTTTATAATTTAAAAGAGGGTCAACTTCATTCATATCAACAACATGGATAAAAAATCTGCACCTTTCGACATGCCTTAAAAATTCATACCCGAGCCCCACTCCCTGATGAGCGCCTTCAATTAACCCCGGAATATCGGCAACGGTAAAATTGTTTCCGTCGGGGTTTTTAACGACGCCCAAATTAGGCACGAGCGTTGTAAAAGGATAGTCGGCAATTTTTGGTCTTGCCGATGAAATTCTTGATATAAAACTTGATTTTCCGGCATTAGGCATACCGAGAAGCCCGATATCGGCTATCAGTTTTAATTCAAGCTCTAATTCCCTTTCAACATTTGCTTCACCGGGTTCCGAAAATTGCGGGGCTCTTTTTTGCGGAGTTGCAAATTTTGCGTTTCCTCTTCCGCCCCTGCCGCCTTTTGCAATTAAAACGGTTTTTTCATTTTCATCCATATCGGCAATAATATTATTTGTTTTTAAATCTCTTATGATTGTTCCGGTCGGAACTTTTATATAAATATCTTTTCCGTCTTTGCCGTACTGGTTTTTGTTTCTGCCGTTCTCGCCGTCGGGCGCCGAATAAATTGATTTATAGGTAAAATCCAATAATGTTGTCATATTATCATCGGCAACAAAATAAACGCTTCCGCCGTCGCCCCCGTCGCCCCCCATCGGGCCGCCTTTATCGACAAATTTTTCTCTTCTCCATGCAACGGCGCCGTTTCCGCCTTTTCCGGATTCGACTTTTATTTTTACTTTATCTATAAATTGCGCCAAAATACACCTTAAATTAAGCTTATATTCACCTATACAAGTTTACCATAAAATTTTTAATCAAAGCTTTTTATTTGCTTTTTGGGAGCAATTGATTGAAAATACAAATTATGAGAAAACTCCTTTTGAAAAACATAAAAAAATATAAAAATTTACATAAAGGCGCCCCTCTTTTTTCAACTTCAATAAGAGCGGGGTTTCAAAATTTAATTGAAGATGACATTGAAAAAAGAATTTCTCTTGACAGAGAATTTGAAATTCAAAGCCCTTCAACTTTTGTTTTTCATATATCCGGCGATTCAATGGTAAATCTCGGCATTTACGAAGGAGACCTGGCCGTTGTCAAAAAAACAACCGATATTAATGATAAAGATATAGTAATTGCAAACATTGACGGCACATATACAATTAAAATATACAGAATAAAAAACGATAAAATCTGGCTTGAGGCGGCAAATCCCGATTATAAAAACATATATCCGAAATTTAAACTGGATATCTTCGGAAAAGTAACCGGAATAACAAGAAAAATAAAATAATATGACAAGAATTCTTTTGGTTGACTGTAACAATTTTTTTGTATCATGCGAAGAGCTTTTTAACCCGTCGCTAAAGGGAAAGGCGGTTTGCGTTTTAAGCAATAACGACGGCTGCATTGTCTCAAGGTCAAATAAAGCGAAAGATATGGGAATTCCCATGGGTATGCCTTATTTTATGGCAAAAAGAAAATTTAAAAATGTTGAATATATCTCGGGCAACATAAGCAAATATTCTGAAATTTCAAAAAGAATAATGCAAAAATTATCGGATTACACCCCATCTGTTGAAATTTATTCGATTGATGAAGCCTTTTTGGATATTGAAGGCACACAAAAGCTTCATAAAATGACCCCGGGGGAATTAGCGGATAAAATCAGAAAAGATATTAAAGAACAAATAGGAATAGAAGTTTCAATCGGAGTTTCCAAAACAAAAACTTTATCCAAAATCGCAAGCGAAATTGCAAAAAACAATACAAGAAAAAATATCTCATCAGAATATGAAGGGGTTTTTGAAATAAATGAAAATAACATTGATGAAATTTTATTTTCCATGCCTGTTGAAGAAATATGGGGTGTAGGGAAAAATCTGCATAAATTTTTCAGAAAGCATAATATAATAAGCGCAAAAGAT
Organism: Candidatus Gastranaerophilales bacterium; assembly: GCA_944325155.1. Classification (GTDB taxonomy): domain Bacteria; phylum Cyanobacteriota; class Vampirovibrionia; order Gastranaerophilales; family Gastranaerophilaceae; genus Galligastranaerophilus_A. The sequence goes on from CALUYY010000003.1 coordinate 31,456, forward strand.
TATATAAATTCGGACGATGATTTCATTAAAAGAAATTTGGGGAAAAAAGGAGTTGAACTAAAAGAAGAATTAAAAGGAATAATAAAATATCCCGTATCACAAAACAACGAACCCCCCAAAAGCATTTCAAAAAGCGCATCATTCAGGGAATTTACAACCGATGAAGATTTTATAAAAAATTCTCTTAATTATCATCTGCACAGAATCTGTATAAAATTAAGAAAATATAACCTCGGCGCCTGTTCAATGTCTGTAATGCTGAGAACAAAAGATTTTAGGGTCATAAAAGAAAAGATTTCCTTTAAAACGCCTAAAATAAGTGAATTTGAATTGTATAAAACAATGCATGAATTGTTTGAAAAAATTTATGATAAAAATATTATCTACCGCTCATCGGGCGTTTGCGTTTACAATCTTTCTTCAATTGATGATGTTCAGCTTATGCTTTTTGAAAGCGAAACAACAAAAAAGAAAAGAAAATTATCTGACGCCTGGGATAAAATAGAACGAAAATTCGGATACGGAATTTTAAATATCGGAATGAAAAAATAAATTTTTATTTTGCCGCCTGTTTTATTTGTTTTGATTTTTTGGGCTCATTTTTCATTGCAATCCAAAATATATATTTAACGGGTCTTGCAATTAAAACGGCAATAAAAGAAAAAATAATATCGTATATAATCTGCGACATTGTTAATTTAAAATTAAGACTGTATGTTGAAAAATTAAAAAGGCTCAAAATAAAAGAATAAAAAATTCCGCAGATATGAATTGATAAAACTCCGATTATAGAGGCATAAAGCATATTTTTAATATCATATCTGTGATATAAAATTCTTCCCGCAAAAAGAACGGCGGCAAAAAAACCTAATATATATCCGAAAAAATAACTTTTAACATATTCTATTCCGCCGCCAAGCGCAAAAACCGGCCAGATAAAAAAACCCGTTATTAAATAAAACAAAATAACAACCGTCCCCCATCTGACGCCTAAAATTGCGGCGATAAAGATGACGGCGGGAACCTGCGGAATAAATTCAAATTTTTTTATGATTAAATGAAATCCGCCAGAAAATTCGGGAAAATAATGTGCAATATCAAGCTTTGTAAAAGTTGCAACAATTAATAATACGGTGCAAAAAGCAACAACCGCAAGCGTTCCCAAAGTAAACGGGGTTTTTTCGCCTTTATATATAAATTCTCTGTATTCGCCTATCAGCCTTTTATTCATTTATTCCAATTTTCCCGGATAAAAATTGTTTATTTTTTTCATAAATTTCTTTATATTTGTCTGAAAAAATATTCTCGGTCCACATTATAATGGCATCTTCTCCGTTATCCTGATAATATTTTTTTCTTAAACCCAAAGACTTAAACCCGAAACCTTCATAAACTTTCAATGCTCTTTCATTTGATTTTCTGACTTCTAAAGTAACGTATTTAATTTTGTCTTTATAACACATATCAAGAGAAGAAAGGATTAAAAGATGGGCAATTCCTCTTCCCTGAAAATTAGGATGCACCGCAAGGTTTGTAACGTGCGCTTCGTCAAATATGCGCCAGACACCCATATACCCGACACATTTATTATTTTCGCCGACCGCCGTTATATACCTTGCGCATTGATTATTTAATTCCGAAGCAAAAGACTCCCTGCTCCAGTGGTGTTTTCCGTAGCACAACGCCTCGATTTCCATAATGTCATCGAGATGAGAAAGAGCCATATTTTCAACAGAATAGTTATTCATTTATGAAAATATTACCATAAAAAACGATATTTAATCTTTTTAATTTTGAGCGCTGATATAAAACGGCGTATGTTCAACGGATAAATTTTTACCGTCCAAAATGCCTCTGTTTAACTGGGAATATGAAGCATTTTTTGAATCAAAACATTTTTTCAAAAAGTCATACGCAACTTTAGGATCGCATTTATCACCGCATGTAAAAAGATCAACAGCCGCATAGCCAAGCTCCGGCCAGGTATGAATTGCAAGGTGGCTTTCGGATATTATAATGACGCCTGAAACTCCGTACGGATTAAACATGTGGAAACATTTTTCTACAATTGTTGCACCACATTCCAAAGCGGCATCTGTCATAAATTTTTCTATAAGTTTGGGGTTATTTAAAATATTGGGGTCGCATTCAAAAAATTCAGCCAATACATGTCTTCCGAGATATTGCTGCGGCTTTGTTTCCGCTTCGCTTTTAAAACCTAAAGGTGTCATTATCGCCAATTCATATTCCTCCTAAAAAGTTTATGTGATAGTACATTTTCCCGTCAAAAATTTTGACATTTTACACTATATGCAAAAAACAAAAACATGTCAAAATTTTATAAAGGATTTATTAATTTTAACATTATTTAACAAAATTTTAATAATACCATTATGCTATTTTGTTATAAAATTTAGTTTATGATAAAGATTTTAGCAATAGATGACGAGCCTTCAATTTTGGAGCTTATAAAAGTTAACCTTGAATTAATGGGCTATACCTGTATTATATCAACCGACCCTGTCAGGGGGTTTGCAATATTAAAACAGGAAGATATCTCGCTTGTTATTTTGGATGTTATGATGCCTGAAGTTGACGGATATTCGCTCGCAATGAAAATAAGACAAAATAAAGACACAAAAGACATCCCGATTATAATGCTCACGGCATTAAACAGGCTTGATGACAAATTAAAAGGCTTTAATTCGGGTGTCGATGATTATTTAACAAAACCTTTTGAAATTGAAGAATTAAAAGCAAGAGTTCTTGCACTTTTAAACAGGGCAAAAAAAATCCCCGAATCAACAAGAGTAAAAGAACTTCTGCAGGCCGGCGACATTACTTTAATCCCCGAAAGCTATACGGTAAAAATTCTTGATAAAACAACAAAATTAACCCCGATAGAATTTGAAATTTTAAGCGTTTTAATGCAGCATCATTCAAATATGGTTTCATCCAAAACTCTTTTAAAAGAAGTATGGGGATATTCGGATAATGAAGATGTTGATACTATCAGGGTGCATATAAGACACTTAAGAGCAAAAGTCGATAAAATTTCTACTCATAAAAATAAATACATCGAAACAATATACGGCGGCGGATACAGATTAATGCCGTTTGGCATTAATGTTAAAACAAAAAAATAGAAAATTATGATTTCAAAAACAACAAAAAAACAGTATCTGTCATTAATATTGGTATTATTTTTTCTTTTTCTTGCAAAGGAAAACATTAATTTTATAAAAGAAGAAAAAATAACCCCTGATTCCATAAGCCAAAAAAGGGAAATTTCGCCCGAAGAACTTTTTTTGGAATCCTATAAAGTAATAAAAAATAATTACTGGGATAAAAACTTATGCGGAAATAACCTTTCAAAGTGGAAAAAAAGATATGAAAACAAAATTAAAGATGAAGACGATGCAAAAGTTGCAATAAATTCGATTCTTGCAAGTCTTGATGACCCTTATTCAAAATTTTTGGATAAAAAAGAATTTATTGAACAATCAACAAGCATAGATTCCAAAATATACGGTATCGGCATAAATATTATAACCGAAGCGGGAAAAATCGTTATTATGAATGTAATTCAAGGAACACCTGCCGATTATGCCGATCTCAGGGCAGGAGATTTAATTTTAAAGGTAAACGGTGAAAATGCGGCAGGAAAAAGTATTTTTCAAATTGCGGCATACATAAAAAACCCTGAAATTGAAACCGTGAACCTTGAAATTTTAAGACAGGGAAAAAAGCTCACCAAGCAGGTCAAAAAAGCGGAGATTAAAATAAAAACGGTAAAATCGGAAATTCTGGATAAGCAAATAGGCTATATAAGAATTTCAAGTTTCATAAGCGCCAATACCCCGATAGAATTTATTGATGCCATGAATAAAGTAAAAGACACAAATGCTCTTATTCTTGACCTCAGGGGTAATACGGGCGGACTGTTTCAAAATGCGCTTTTTGTTGCCGATATATTTTTGGATAATAAAAATATAGTATCCGTTTTGGGAAGAGGCGGGCACAAAAGCTTATACAAAACACACTCCAAAAGCTATATCTACGATAAACCCATGGCGGTTCTTGTGGACAGTGAATCCGCAAGCGCATCCGAGATTGTATCAGGCGCTCTGAAAGATAATGACCGTGCAATAATTATAGGAACAAAAACATTCGGCAAGGGTCTTGTGCAGAAAGTCTTCACTCTGCCCAATTCAACGGGGATGAACCTTACGATTGCAAGATATTTAACACCCGATAACATTGATATAAATAAAAAAGGAATAACCCCCGATTATCAAATTTTATTAACCAATGACGATATTGTAAATAATAATGACAGACAATTAAATTTTGCAAGAAAAACCCTGTTATCGGAAATTGAAAGAAATAAACTCGTTAAAAATCAATTTTAAAAAGAGCTTCTATATTTTAGAAGCTCTTTTTAATTATTATTTACCGCTTGAAGGTGCCAAAACCGCAACAACATTTTTTCCTTCAAGCATGGGTTTTTTTTCAACAACGGGGTTAGCGTCTTCAATATCGGCTAAAAATTTATTCGCCAAATCAAACGCAAGTTTATTGTGCTGCATTTCCCTTCCTCTGAGCATTACGACAAGTTTAACTTTGTTTTGCTGGGATAAAAATTTTCTTGCGCTTTTCAATCTTACTTCATAATCATGGGTATCAATTTTATAGCGCATTTTTACTTCTTTAACTTCGACAACGTGTTGTTTTTTTCTTGCTTCTTTTGCGCGTTTTTCGGTTTCATATTTATATTTGCCCCAATCAATAATTTTTGCCACGGGGGGTGATTGATTAGGGGAAACAACAACCAAATCCAAATCTTTTTCTCTTGCTAATTCAAGTGCTTTTGATGTAGGTATTGTACCGTGATTTACGCCTTCATCATCTATTAATCTTACCTCACGGGCCCTTATGCCCTCATTTACAAGCTCACGGGTCTTGATGTCTTCTTTTACGATTTTTTTCTCTCCTTTAAACTACAAAACTTAGTTTATCATTAAAAACTCTATTGGGCAATACCAACGGGCTTTATAAGAATAAAAAAAGAGCCTCTTAAACTGAGAGGCTCTTTCAATTTTTTCAAATTCCTTAAATTAGAACACAATTGTAAGTTCTTCGTTGGGGTTCAAGCTTGACGAATTTGAAAGCGAAGGAACGATAACGTAAACGATTTCGTCGCCCACTTCATAAACTACGCCAAAAATACCTGATACTGCAACTTTTGTAACGTCAAATGCGCCTTTAAGAATTGTAACTGCCGAGTTGCCAAGGCTTGCAACACCACGGCCGGGATGAAGCGTGAATGTTTCAACAAGGAAATTCGAAAGTTCATCGCCAACTTCTTCAACGCCGTTGCCCGCAACATTGCAGATTGCTCCGCCCGTTCTGCCGACAACACCCGCTGCACGTCCTACGATTGTTAAAGGAGCGCCTACAAGTCTTGCCAAGATGTTCGGGTTTTTAAGGTCTTCAACCGAAGCTGAAGCAACCTGTTTCGGTAAGCATTTTTTGCAATCGCCGTTTTTAATATATTTGAATTGAACTTTAATATAACCGGGTTCTTTAATTCCGGGTCTTTGAACGGCAATAACGTTACCTCTTACGATTGAGCCTTCGGGGAATGAAACGCCGTCAACAACAACTTCTTCGGTTGTTTTAGCCGTAAACCATTCGCCTACGTTTGAAGTTTTAGCGGACAATCTGTCTAAGAGTTTAACTTTAACGGTTGTAATACCGCAAGCTGCTTTTCCGTCAGCGGAAATAGCGGAGCCGGATTGAAGAGAAGCAAGGTTCTTTCTTAAGGAAGCAACAAGGTATGCAACCTGTTCTTTTGATAAATATTCGTTTTCAATAACGCCTTTTGAATCGGGAACCGCATCTAAAAGGTTAGAAGCGATAACTTCATTTGTGGCGCTGTAAGCCCAAGCGGGGATATATTGCATTGTTTCGTTTTTATAAACGGGAACTGCAGTTGCGGAGTGGTTAATATTGATTAATTTTGCAACCGTAGCAAATACTTCCGCTTTTGTAATGGGCTGGTCGGGTTTAAATACACCTGAAGGGTAACCTATCATAATGTCTTTTTCGGTTACTTTGTAAATCCAGTCTTTTGCCCAGTAATTTGCATCGATGTCGGAATAAGGTTTGTAGTTTTCGGGTGTTTCAACATTCAAACCTTCCGCAAGGATTGTTGCAACTTCTGAACGAAGAGTGGGGGCTTTGGGGTTAAACGAGGTGGCATGACCGGATTTTAACTGGCTGTCTTTGATAATATCCAAGACATCCTTAGCCCAAGATTTAACATAAACATTGTCTTTGTTTCCAACGGTAATTTTGTTTTTTGTTTTTAAAATTTTACCGCCGGTAACATAAACGGATTTTGCATCAACAAGCGTTTGTGCTTGTGATTTGAACAGTGTCGGGTGTGCATAGCTTTGTGTTTTGGCTTCCAATGCACAGGGTTTAGCCAAAGCAACAGAAGAAATAGCGCACATTGCAACCGTTACTGCAAGAAGCTTTTTCATCACTTTCATGTTTTCTCCTATCCTATTCTCAAGTAAAGCATTTATTACTTTACTTACTATTTCCCTTACTTTAGAATAAGGATAGTAAAAAATTGCCAAAATGTCAATCAAATCATGCGCTTAAAGGCATTTAAAAAATTTAAAAAACTCTCGTTTTGCTTCTTTTGGGTTTAAGCGTAACGGTATTTATATTGTTTCCTCTTTTATAAGTTAATGTCAGGGTATCGTTTATGCTTTTTGCGAATAACGCTTTTGAATATTCATCAACAGGCATATCTTTAATTGAAACATTATTTATTGAAATAATTTTATCTCCCGCCATAAGTCCTTTTGATTTGGCGTCATAATTAACCGCCGTAAGAACAATTCCCGTTTCTTTTCCTTTCGGGGCTTTTATTTTTTCGCCGTTAAAATCATACAGATCATATTCAAACCCGAGCCCGTATAAAAATTTTCCCGTCATTGAGGCTTTTATGCCGTTTAAAACCGATGTTTCATCAGATAAACTTACCGTTTGGGGTTCATCGTTTGCGCTTGCTTTCATCATGACAAGTTCAAGCTTTGTTCCCTTTTCAACGGGAATGAAATTAACGTTATAATAATAAGTAACGGAACCGTATGCCCCTTGCGGTTTTTTTTCAACAGCTTGAAAATTATTGGCTTCATAAGAATTTATATGGTGAACGTTTGCACCTTTAATCATAAAATATTTGGCCGCACCCGCTTTCAATTCGTTAACATCCGAACCTATAAAAACTTCTTCAACTTTAGCATAAACGGAATTAACACCGAATAAAACACAAATTAAAAATAATATCTTTTTCATTACCTACCCTTTAATTTCATCGTACATTCTTTTTACTTCTTTTATATCCTGCCACATCTGCCACTTCGGAGAACCTTTTTCTCTTGAGTCATTTCTTAAAAGATATGAAGGGTGATAAATGGGCATCATCTTTGAACCGTACGGTCCGTCAAACCACTTTCCTCTTACTTTTGTTATTCCGAATCCGGTATCTAAAAGGCTTTTCAGCGCAACATTTCCGCATATTAAAATAATTTTGGGCTTTAAAATTTCAAGCTGCGCATCCATATATTCTCTGCATGCTTCTTTTTCAGAGGGCAGAGGATCTCTGTTATCGGGCGGACGGCATTTTATCGTATTCATTATATAAACATCTTTTTTTCTGGATAAGCCGACGCATTCAAAAATTTTATCCAATAACTGCCCCGCTTTTCCGACAAAAGGAACGCCCGTCTTATCTTCATAATACCCCGGAGCCTCTCCCACCAAAACAAGGTTACGGTTCGCAACTCCGTCAGAAAAAACAACATTGTGTCTTGTTTTTGAAAGAGCACATTTTGTGCATTTTAAACATTTTTCTTTTAATAATAAAAGTTCCCGTTCCATAACAAATAATTATAAACTTTTTTTATCTCTTTACAATCCTTGCAATCAAGATATCTTTATCGGTTCTTATAACGGAAACATCATAAATTTGAGAGCATGTTGAAACAAACTCCTTAAACGTTTTATATTCCAGCCTTAAATATATTAAATCGGATTTTGCTTCGGTTATCTTTTTTATTAATGTTTCCGTATCCGAGGGATATTTATACATAATAATTTCATCATCGTTATTTAAATATGAACGATACTGTCTTTTGTATTTTTCAAAATCATGCATCATGATTCCTTTTTTATATTTCTTAAATTCGGGCAATTTCGAATCATAATATGCATATTTAAAAAGGTTTTCAAATAACGTTAAAGAGGTTCTGTTTTTTTCGATATAATCGCTGCCCCCGAAATAAAAAATAATAACAATAACCGCAAATATAATATTTATTATATTTTTCTTAAAAACGGCAAATATAGCCATAGCAATCGTTATTACAATAAAAGGCAAAACGTTTATAAAGTAATATTCTCTTATAACGGGTCGAATTTGGGATATCAGATAAGAAGCGGCAAATAAAAATAAAATTGAATAAACAGAATAAAGATAAATATTAAAATAATTTTTATCTTCCCTGAATAACAATGCTTTTATCTTCGGAATAAAAATACAAAATGCAATCAATAATATCAAAAACGCCAAAATTTTACCCGCATAAAATTTTGAAAATATATTAATAATATCTTTAATTTCGGGTTTAACAAGAACATTAAAGCTGTTATCCAATAAAGCTTTATTAAATGCGGTCATTAAAAAATAAGGAATAAAAGAAAATGCAGCCAAAAGATTGCAGATAAAAAATTTGATTCTTGATTTATTATCAAGCTTAAAAATTGCATAAATAAAATTGCAGGTTAAAATAAGTATCTGGAAATAATGGGTATTTGCCATCAATATTGCAATAAATGCATAAATTATAAAGTCTTTATTTTGTTTATTTTTAATTATTTTAAATAAATAATATGCGCTTAAAATTGAAAACAGTGCGCAGAGAGAATAAGCTCTGAATTCCCGAGCGGAATAAATTGAATAAATATTTATCGCAAATAAAAACGAAGTCAAAAGCGCAGTTTTTTTATCAAGGTTTTCTTTTAAAAATATATAAATAATCCCGACGGTTAAAATTGAAAATATGCAGGGCAAAATTCTGCAAACGCCTTCATTATTGCCGAATATCATCATCCAGATTTTTGCAAGAATAAAGAATAAAGGCGGATTTCCGGGGTCAGAAAACGTCATTAAAAAAGAATCATTTATATATGAAGCACACGTTGCCGTATACAATTCATCCGTCCAAAAAGTAAAATTATTGTCAGACAGTCTTAAAATAAGCGCCGATAGCATAACCCACCATATAGCGTATGTTTTAAACATATTAAAACCGAGGGTTATTTTATCTTTGTTATTTATATAAATCAGAAAAGACGCAATAAGCCCCAAAAGAGGCAGCATATAAAATTTTGAATTATAAAATATTGAAAGAAAATAGATAAAAAAGTGTTTAAGGGGTCCTTTATCGGTTATATATCCCGAATTTTTATAATATTTGATATCGTTCGGAAATTTATAATATCCGTTTTTATCTTTATCGAATTTTAAAATGTCATCGCCCGTATAATAATAAAAACCGCGCCCGACCGTAATTACCATATTTTTTATGTTTTTAATTTTTTCTTCTTTATTGTCTCCGTCAATTTTAAGCGCCATATTATAAATTTTTCTGTTATTAACGTCATATCCCGTATAAGAATTTTTTGTTTTCATAATATAAGGCTTCAGTTCAATTCCGTTTAACAAAATATGAATATCCGGTATTAAACTTTTCGGCATTTCAATATTAATTCTTATATCTGCGTCAATTTTTCCGAAAACGGGAATATTAAACTCTTTTGATTGAGTCATAAACGTTTTGCCGAATGAAAAAATGACAAAAATAACAAGAATGAAAAATACGGCATTTATAAAATTTTTATTTTGTAAAAAAGATTTTACGGGCATTTTTATTTCCTTTTAATAATTTTTGCGATTAACACGTCTTTATCCGTTCTTATGATTTCCCAACCATATCTGTCTGCAACCGTTTTAAAAAATTCATTCAAAATATTATATTCAAGTTTAAGATAAAAGCCGGTATTTTTTGAATTTTCAATTTCGTTTATTAATTTCTCAATATTTAAAGGCGGAGGTATAACGATAATTTCATCATTTTTATTCAAATAAGAAGGAAAAGCTTTTATTATCATATTTTTTGAATGCGGGACAATTAATGCTCCTTTATTATCCTGTTTTGAATCACAATAATAAAATTTAACAAGCCTTTTAAAATCCAATAATCTTGATTTATCTCTGTTTATATAATTTGAATAAGAAAAATAAGAAAAGATAATTAAAATTGAAAGAAAATATGCCAAAACTTTTTTCCTTATGATAAAAATGCTGAAAACCGCCAAAATTACAAAATAAGGCAGTAAAATAACAAAATAATAAGTTCTTGCAATCGGTTTTATCAAAGAAAAAAGATAAGAAAATATAAATAAGGAAAAAATCATATAAAAGCAATAATAATAAATATTAAAAAAGCTTTTGTTATCAATAAATATTTTTTTTCTTAAAAAAAGAATAAAAGAAAGAATAAATAAAATTAAAACAATAAAAAATGCCGTCTCCCCCTGAATAAATTTTATAAAAACATCAATATAAAATTTAATATCGGGCATTAAAAATTTATTGAATTCTTTATCCAAAAGCGCATTATTCAATGCTGTCAATAAAAAATAAGGAAGAAAAGACAAAAAAGCAATAAAATGAATTATAAAAAATTTTATCCTGTTTTTATTATCCAAAAACACCATGCCTGAAATAAAATTTGAAATTAAAACAAGAATTTCAAAATAATGAAGATTAAAAGCAAGAATTGAAAAGATAAGATATAAAATAAAGTCTTTTGTTTTTTTATATTTTATTATTTTAAATATCAAATATGAAAATATTATTGAAAATAAAATACAGAGAGAATAACTCCTTAATTCCTGGGCGGAACAAATCGAATAAATATTAATCGAATATAAAAAACAAACAATATTTATAATTAAATTTTTATTTTCAATTTCAAGATTTTCTTTTAAAAATAAATAAATAAAATAAATTGAAAAAAGAGAAAAACAAACGGAAAGAAGCCTTATATAACAGGGTTCAAATCCGAACATAAAAGAAAAAAATCTGACAAAAATAAAAAATAAGGGCGGATTTCCGGGATCTGAAAATGTTTTCATAAAAGGCGAATTGATATTCCCCGCTTCATACAAGCTGTATAATTCATCCGTCCAATAAAAATGCGACAAATCGGACAATCTTAAAATTAAGGCTAAAATTAAAATCCAAATTATCGGGTTTTTCTTTAAAAAAGAAAAACCTAAATTAATTTTATCTTTGTTATGAACATAAGTTATTACCGATAAAAAAAGAAAAAATAAGGGGATAATATAAAATTTGGAATTATAAAATATTGATAAAAAGAAAGTAAAAAATTTTTTTATAATTCCTCTGTCCGTTATATATTTTGAATTTTTATTATATTTAACGTAATCGGGAAAAAGATATCTTCCGTTTTTATCTTTTTTAAAATTTTTTATATCGGCATTTGTAAAATAAAATAATTCCCCGCCGATTGATACAACCGCTTTTTCAAACCCGTTTAAAAAAGAAATTTTATAAACTGGATAATTGTTTAATTCATAAAAATCATACTTATTATTTTTAAAATTGTTTGTTTTATTTAATTCAATATCGTTAATAAAAATTTTCGCATTTTTTGACTGCATATTTATTCTTATATCGGCATTATCACCGTTAAATAACGGAATATTTAATTTTTGTTCGTTTATGTAAAACGAAAATAAAAATGCAAAAAATGAAACAATAAGGCATAAATAAAAAATAAAGTTTATAAAAATTTTATTTTGAAAAGCGGATTTTAACAACATTTTTTAATGCCTCAAAAAATATATCTTTGCTCATTTTTGATTCGCCGTATTTTCTGTCGGGAAATATTATCGGAAACTCAATATATTTAAACCCTTTTTTATAAGCTTTATATTTTAATTCAATTTGAAACGAATACCCTAAAGATATTATATTATTAAGATTAATACCTTCTAAAACTTCTTTTCTCCAGCCGTTAAAACCGCCCGTTAAATCGTTAATCGGGCAAAATAAAATAACTTTTGAATATAGTGAGCCTGCTTTTGAAATTAAATTTCTAAAAAAGCTCCAGTTTTGAACCCCGCCGCCTTTAATATTTCTTGAGCCGATAACAAAATCATATTTTTTTAAATTTTCAAGCATTAAAGGAAGATACTCCGGCTTATGGGAAAAATCCGCATCCATTTGGATAAAACGGTTAAACCCCAAATCAATTCCTTTTTTAAATCCTTCAATATATGCGCTTGCAAGCCCCTGTTTTTTTGTCCTTTTTAAAATATAAATTCTTTTATCCAGCATTTGATGAACAATCTCCGCCGTGCCGTCCGGGGAATTATCATCGACGATTAAAATGTTTATATCGGGACATGTTTTAAAAATTTCATTTATTATAAATTTGATGTTTAATGCTTCGTTGTATGTAGGAATTATAACTAAAGGCTTAAAATCTTCCATTTATCTCACCATAAAAAATTCAACCGTATCACTAAATAATTTTTCCAGTTTTAAAAATTCTTCATCCTCAAATGTGGTTCTGTTTTCATAAGATTCATCCAGATGTTTTGATTTTTGAAACTTTTGAAGATAATATCTTTTGATTTTTTTCATCTCTTTAAAACTATCATTTATTTTAACAAAAGAATCAAATGTTAAAAGACCCTTAACAACCGTTGTTCTGAATTCATAGTCCGCAAACCCCCGATTTATAATGTTTAGGGATTCTTTTATATTATCGGTGTTTACCTTTCTTCTTGTAACCGTTTCATATTCATCAAACGGCGCTTTTATATCCATTGCGATATAATCAAGCATTTTATCTTTTATAAGCTTTTTTAAAATTTCGGGGTTTGTTCCGTTTGTATCAAGCTTAATTAAAAATCCCATATCTTTTATTTTTTTTATAAATTCATATAAATCTTTATGTATCGTTGGCTCTCCCCCTGAAATTACAACACCGTCAAGCTTATTTATTCTGTTTTTTAAAAACGAAAAAAATTCTTCCTCGCTAAAAGGTTTAAATACAACGGGATTTACAATCTCGGGGTTATGACAATAAGGGCATGAGAAATTGCAGCCTTGCAAAAATACAACGGCTGCAATTTTTTTGGGATAATCTATTAAAGAACTTTTAACCAACCCCCCGACTAACATTTAATGCAATCTGTTTCCTTAATATCGGATGTTTTATGTTCAACGTCAAAATTCTTTCTGATTTCATATTCTGCGGCTTTGCCTTCGTTCCATTGTCTTACGGGTCTTATATACCCTACTATTCTTGTGAACACTTCGCAGTCTTTACCGCATTTGGGGCATTTAAAATGTTCGCCCGCAAGATATCCGTGCTCGGGGCAGGTTGAAAATGTCGGAGAGAATGTGAAATAAGGCAGTCTGTAATTGTTGCAGATTTTTTTAACCAGATTTTTCATCGTATCAATGTCATAAATTCTCTCGCCCGCATAAATATGCAAAACCGTGCCGCCCGTATATTTTGTTTGAAGCTCATCCTGATGGTCCAAAACTTCAAAAATGTCATCGGAATAATTGACGGGCAGATGAGTTGAATTTGTATAGAAAGGTTTTGCGCCCTTTTCATAATATTCTTTATCGTTTGCAACCTTAATCGATATTAAATTCTTCTTATCGTTTTTGGCCAGTCTGTAACTTGTGCCTTCGGCGGGAGATGCTTCAAGGTTATAATTATTGCCCGTTTCTTTTTGATATTCTTTTATAACATCTCTCATATAATCCATAACTTTTATTGCAAAGGCTTTTCCTTTTTCATCTGCAATGCCGACGCCAAGAAGGTTTAAGCAGGCTTCATTCATGCCGACAAGCCCGATTGTCGAAAAATGGTTTTTCCAATAAACGCCGAAACGTTTTTTGATATCTCTTAAATAATATTTTGTATAAGGATAAAGGTCTTTATCCGTTAATTGTTCTATTATTTTTCTTTTTTCTTCAAGGCTTGTTTTTGCAATGTCCATTCTTTGCCTTAAAATTTTAAAGAATTCTTCTTCATTGTTTGCAATAAACCCTATTTTAGGAAGGTTAACCGTAACAACGCCGATTGAACCCGTTAAGGGGTTAGACCCGAAAAGCCCGCCGCCTCTGTATTCAAGTTCCCTGTTATCTATTCTTAAACGACAGCACATGCTCCTTGCATCCTCAGGCTTCATATCGGAATTAATAAAGTTTGAAAAATAAGGAATGCCGTATTTTGCGGTCATTTCCCACAAACCGTCCAAATCGGGATTATCCCAGTCAAAGTCTTTTGTGATGTTATATGTAGGAATAGGGAATGTAAATACCTGCCCTTGGGCGTCCCCTTCCATCATAACTTCAAAAAAGGCTTTATTTATCATATTCATTTCTTTTTGAAATTCGCCGTAAGTTTCGTCTTTAATATCTCCGCCGACGATAACCCCTTCATTTTTATAATAAGAAGGAACGGTTAAATCCATTGTAATATTTGTAAATGGCGTCTGGAACCCGACACGGGTCGGAACATTTAAGTTAAAAATAAATTCCTGTATTGCCTGTTTAACCTGTTCATAATTTAAGTTATCGTATCTTACAAACGGCGCAAGCAATGTGTCAAAGTTTGAAAATGCCTGTGCACCTGCGGCTTCTCCCTGCATAGTATATAAAAAGTTTACCATCTGGCCGAGTGCGGTTCTGAAATGTTTGGCGGGTTTTGATTGAACTTTACCCTGGACACCCGTAAAGCCCTGCATTAAAAGGTCTTTTAAGTCCCACCCGACGCAATAACTTGCAACGATATTTAGGTCATGAATATGGATATCGCCGTTTAAATGAGCCTGTTTAACGTCATTTGTATAAATTTTATTCAGCCAGTAGCTTTTTGAAACGTTTGAAGCGATGTAATTATTAAGCCCCTGGATTGAATA
Source organism: Candidatus Gastranaerophilales bacterium (assembly GCA_944325155.1). Lineage (GTDB taxonomy): Bacteria > Cyanobacteriota > Vampirovibrionia > Gastranaerophilales > Gastranaerophilaceae > Galligastranaerophilus_A. The sequence goes on from CALUYY010000003.1 coordinate 46,573, forward strand.
GCTCATATTGGAATTTTCATTAACCTGCCAATCCAGTTTTTTTAAATATTCATCAACCATATCAACGTTTGCCGATTGAACGAATTCTCTTAATTTGGAATGCTGTTCTCTGTATAAAACGTAATTTTTGGCGGTTTTTTTGTAATCCGAAGATAAAAGTACGTATTCGACAATGTCTTGAATTTCTTCAATGGAAGGAGCTCTGAAATTGCCTTGTTTTTTTTCGACCATTTTACGGGTAATGTCTATTACCTGTCTTGTCAATTGTCTTGCGGTTTGTGCGCTAAATTCATTTGTCGTGCTTGCCGCCCTTTGGATTGCGTTTGTAATCTTTTCGCTGTTAAAATCAACGATTTTTCCGTCTCTTTTTACTACCTGCTGCATTTTTACTCCTTACCGTACTTTTATTTTAAACTTCTCTTTGCTTTGCCGCTTTTATATGATAAAACCCCTGAATAAATTGATTTAACGGCAAAATAAAGAACTTTTAACCGTTAAACGAAATGTCTTCGGTATAGTTTTTTAAGTTATTTAATTTTTCTCAAGCAATTAATCCGTAAAATTCGGGCAATATATGTCTAAATTCAACTGTGATAAGTGTTTGACACCTTTGTGTGATTAGCATTAATTGTAACCCCCGTAACATATTTATGTCAATAAAATAAAAAATAAATACACCTTTTAAATGATACGTTTAGTTTGATATTATGGGATAATCACTTGTTTTAATATTTCTTCATTCCGTTAAAATTGTTAAAAGCAAAAAACCTTATATATACTTATTATATAGACCTCTAAAACCCCTTTTGTTGTTACCCGTTTTTGTTTTAATCATAATTTTTAATCCTGAATAAAAAGCTTAAATTTGCTTTTAAAAGTAATAGTTTTAAAGTATTTTTTAACAAAACTTATTCTTTTATTGTTTTATATCTTTTTTATATGTCAGAAACGCTCTTGTTGTAAATAATTGTTTAAAAAGAATTTCTTTTTTTTATTAAGTGATAAAATGTTAGTTATGCCAAGAATAATTATAGACAGTGAAAAGTGTAAAAGCTGCGGCATTTGCATGGCAACATGCCCGAATAAGCTTATAAAATTTTCATCCCAAACAAACAAACAGGGGATGATATATGCGGAATTTAAAGACGAAGAAAATAAATGCACGGGCTGTGCGCTTTGCGCAATATCATGCCCCGAAATTGCAATTAAAGAGGTTATAAGGTAAGTGGGAGAAAAAGTTTTAATAAAAGGTAATCTTGCTATTGCCAGAGCGGCGATTGATGCGGGGCTTGAGTGCTACTTTGCATATCCGATAACGCCGCAGAATGAAATCGGCGAATTTATGAGCGATAAAATGCCTTCGCTCGGCAAAACCTATATTAACGCCGAATCCGAACTTGCCGCAATTAATATGGTAATCGGAGCATGCTCAACCGGAACAAAAGCGATGACAAGTTCATCATCATGTGCCATTGCACTTATGCAGGAAGCAATTTCGGCTATGGCAACGGCAGAAATTCCGGGCGTCATAATATCCGTTATGAGATCCGGCCCCGGACTCGGCAACATCACCCCCTCTCAGGGCGATTATTTTCAAGCGACAAAAGGCGGCGGAAACGGAGATTACAGAACAATTGTTCTTGCGCCTTCAACAATAGATGAAGCGGTCGAATATACCCACAGAGTTTTTCATCTTGCCTGGAAATACAGAAACCCTGCTATGCTTTTAGCGGACGGTATTTTAGGGCAGATGATGGAACCGGTTGAATTTAAACACTATGATTTCGGAAAAATTGATTCTAAAGACTGGGAATTAGACGGAGTCGGCGAAAAAGAAAACAAACGCCCGCCGAGAAAGCTTGTATCTCTGCATATGGGCGGAGATGATTTAATCGTTTTAAACGGAAAACTTCAGAAAAAATATGACGAAATAGAAAAAAATGAAGTTTTATACGAAGAATTTATGCTTGATGATGCGGAGATTATGATAACCGCCTTCGGCACGGTTGCAAGAGTTGCAAAAAGCGCCATTACGGCACTAAGAGAACAAGGCATTAAAATAGGATTATTAAGACCGATTACTCTCTGGCCCTTCCCTAAAGAAGCGGTAAACAAAAGGGCAAAACAGGTCAAATATATTCTTGATGTCGAGATGAACGAAGGACAAATGGCGGAAGATGTCCTTGCAAGCATAAACTGCGAAGTAGAATTTGACAAATTAACAAAACTCGGCGGAGAATTTGTTAAAGCAAACGATATAATAAAAAAAGTTACGGAAAAAGTTCTATGCCTGAATTAACGGAAGAAAAGGCCGTGTTTAAACGGCCCGACACAATAAAAAAAGATTATGAATATACATTTTGCCCGGGCTGCGGCCATGGTATCGTGTTAAGACTTATAGCGGAATGTATTGACGAACTTAATGTTCAAAAAGATACAATAGCCGTTGCATCCGTCGGGTGTTCAATTTGTCTTGAAAAATATTTCGATCTTGATGTTGTAGGCTCTTCCCACGGCAGAGCCCCATGTGTTGCAACGGGGGTAAAGCGTGCAAAACCGAATAAAGTTGTTTTCACTTATCAGGGCGACGGCGATGCGGCGACAATCGGCATGAACGAAACAATTCACACAGCATGCAGAGGCGAAAATATTACCGTTATTTGTATAAATAATGCAAATTTCGGCATGACGGGCGGTCAGGCAAGCGCAACAAGTATTTTAGGGCAAAAAACAACAACGACGCCCCACGGCAGAGACCCAAAAATGTTCGGATATCCGCTTAAAATATCCGAAATGGTTGCTTTATGCGACGGTGCGGCATATGTTACAAGGCAGGGAATATACAGCCCCAAAAGCATAATAAAAACAAAAAAAGCAATAAAAAGAGCTTTTGAAAACCAGATTTTAAAACTCGGGCTCAGTTTTGTCGAAGTTTTATGCACATGCCCCACGGGCTGGAAAATGACACCCGTTAATGCCATGAAATATATTGAAGAAGAAATTACAAAAACACACAAGCTGGGAGTTTTTAAGGATATCAGGGGAGATGAAAAATAAACAGCACAACATTATAGTATCAGGTTTCGGCGGACAGGGGGTTTTGTTTTTGGGAACAATTCTATGTCATGCCGCCATTATCGAAGGTAAAAATACAACCTGGATACCGAGCTACGGCGCCGAAATGAGAGGCGGAAGCGCAAACTGCTATGTTATAGTATCTGAAGATGAAATTGCTTCTCCCATATTTGATACGGCAGATTACGGCATTTTCTTAAGCAAACAGGCAATGAACAAATTTGAAACCGTTTTGAATAAAAAAGGTCTTATAATTGCCGATTCATCCTTCACGGGAACAAATAAAAAAAGAATTGATATTGAATATTTATTCAAACCCTTTAACGATTTAATCCATGAAAAAAATTCAAAACTGCTTTTAAATATTGTGGTGCTGGGTGCAATGATTAAAAAAACGGGTTTATTTATGAAAGAAAGCGTAATAAAAGCGCTTAAACAGGTTTCATCAATGAAGCGCCCCGAATTTTTGGATTTAAACATACAATCTTTTGAATACGGATATTCTCTTTTATAAAAAATAGCGGCACAAAATTTGTGCCGCTATTAAAAGGATTAGTAATTTTATTTATATCGGTTTAGTTGTATTTAAAAATTAGTCTTTATTTGATAATTTGCTTCCGACATAGGTTAAAATTGAAGCACCGGCTGCAACTATACCTGCCACGATTGCACCTTTACTTTTGCCCGTGAATGCATTTTTTAAACCTGTTAAAACGCCTGATAAGCCGCCGCTTTTAGCGCCTGCAATTATACCGACGCCCGCTGTTGCAACTGCTGCCGATAATGCCGAAGTTGTTGCAACGCCTGCACCCGCTTTAACCTGCGACCACCCGGAAACCGGAGTATCCGTTGCTTCGGCTATAAAGTCATCTGCCGAATTATTATTTTGTAATAAACCTATAATGGGAACGGCGCTTTCCATGCCTGCTTCAAAAGATGAATTTGCATTTAAACTGATATCATTTACAATCGTTGTTCCCGTTGCATTTAAATATGCATCTTGAAGCAATGTTTTAATTTCGTTTTCCGTATACCCCTGATAATAAGAATTTGAAGCCATATCTTCATATAAATCTTTATATGCCGCCATAGCATCATCCGTTCTGCCCTTTTGAAGCATATATTCTATAGCCTGGCATTGTTGTGCAAAGCTTGAAGATGAAACCGACGCTTTATTTGCGTAAGAATTTGAAGTTGCACTTACTTCATAACCGTTTGCAATGCTGTCTTTTGCATTGTCAACATAAGAATCGGAATACATTGAATATGCACCCGTCCCGTAAACACCGCCATACCCGGCAAGACCGTTAAGTCCGTTGTACTGGCTGTTAATTGCTGCTAAACTCATACAAAACTTCCTTCCGATAATTACTAATTACTAACCTTACAATTTAATAAAAACTTTTTATCGTGAATTATTGCCTGATGTATTTTTTATTCTTAACATTTGTTAATAAAATATCAAAAAGTTTGTAACAAAAAATGCACAAACATCAAACAATGCGCTATGATGTAGTTTAGAAAAAAGTTTACAGAGGATAAAAATTTAATAATGTTCAGCATAAACGAGTTTTTAAGCAAAATTTCAAAAGTAAAAGCATCTGATGTTCACCTTATGCTTGGCAAACAGCCTTCTTTAAGAGTATCGGGGGAAGTGGTCAGAATTGATCTGCCCGCACTCAGTGAAGATGATTTTGATAACATTCTTCAAACGGTCCTTCATAAAGATATGCAGGAAAAAATCAAAGACACGACAGACCTTGATTTTACATACGAACTTAAAGGCGTTTCGAGGTACAGGGTAAATTACTGTAAAGATTTAGGTATGCCGAAACTCACAATGAGGCTTATTCCTTATGAAATTCCCACCTTTGAAGATTTAATGCTTCCGCCTTCAATTCAAAGTTTTACCGAATTCAATAACGGCATTCTTTTAATAACGGGCGCAACGGGTTCAGGGAAATCGACAACAATTGCTTCGATGCTTGAAAACATTAATAAATCGCAAAGAAAACATATTATCACGATTGAAGACCCTATTGAATTTTTATACTCGGATAAAAACTGCCTTATAACACAAAGGGGCTTAGGGCTTGATGTTGAAAGCTTCCCCACGGGGATTAAATACGCCTTAAGACAGGATCCCGATATTATAGTTATAGGCGAAATCAGGGACAGAGAAACGGTTGAAGCGGCAATTGCCGCAGCGGAAACGGGACACTTTGTATTGTCCACAATCCACACAAATTCCGCCACCCAGACAATAAACAGAATCATAGGTCTTTTTGAAACGGATCAAAAAGAATTTATAAGAAAAAGGCTCTCCGTTACCCTCAAAGGAACGATAGCGCAGAAGCTTCTTCCCAAAACCGAAGGCGGGCTTGTTCCGGCGCTTGAAATTATGACAAGCACACCCGCCATCGCAGACTACATTGCAAAAGATAAAATGAGCGATATGGAACAGTTAATTGCAAAATCAAACAGCCCCGCGATGTGTACAATGAACTCATCAATTTATAACCTGTATAAACTGAATTTAATCACCAAAGAAACCGCAATAGAATCCAGCGATAACCCGACGGAACTCTATCAAATGATGAGAGGTATCTACCACGGCTTATCCGATCCCAATTCAACGGATTTAATTTAAGATAAGGAGAATCTGATATGACGCCATTCCCGGAAGCAGAAGATATGACCGTAAAAAGGTTATATGTTGCCCTTAAAAGAAGCGATATGCAGCTTTTACAAATGGGCGCACACAAACTGCATGAAAAATTTTACACCGGATACAAATTTGAGCTTCTTGATGATTTAAGACAAATTTTATCCTATGTCGAAGAGCAGCAAATCCCCTCCGACATTAAAGAACTTTTAACAACAACAATAAATAATATTTTATCCGGAAAAGAACCTGAAATTCCTGATGTTATCGAAGAAAAAGAAATTGAACAAAAAGAACTTCCCCTAAATTTTGAAGAAAAAAATAATGCGATACAATCTCAAATTGAACCTTCCGTTGAAGAAAAAAAGGAAGAAACACCCGTTAAAGAAACTCTTCAAACGGAAAATACGGATATAAAAGAAGATAATTCTTTTATTCAGGATGAAGCAAATGAAAAAAAAGAAACGGATGTAAACCCCGTCATCTTTACGCCCAAAGAATATATAACCGAAACCGTTTGCAATAACGAACCCGTTTTCAACGAAGAAAAAACGGAAGAACCCTGTCTGAAAGAAGAACCAAAATTAATAACAAAAAAAGAATCTTCTCTTAAAGATGTTATGGTTTTTTATGACGATAAAGCACCTCTGGGGGATTTTGAAAAAAATAAATTATACAGAAATTCAATAGAATCAAATAAAATCGAACCGGATTTATCCGCTCTTATTTCAGACATTAAAAATTCATACGATGTTCAAACGGATGAAATTGCGGAAATTTTAAAAATGCTGAATACAATTAAGGGTAAAGTCAATTTTATAACGACATCAAAAAGCGAAAATATAATAAAAGCTTTTGTTGAAAATAATATTAATTTTGAAATTCCCTTAATTCAAAAAGAAGAAGAATATAAAAAATCAATGACCCTTATTCCTTTATTCGGGCTTACAAATCTTTTTTGGTGCCCCAAATGCGGTAAAAAAGAATATATAACAAACTTTGACAACAAAGTTTTAAATATCCAGTGCAGACAATGTTTATCCGTTATGCACCCCGATATTTACGAAACAAATAATCTTAATTCAAATTCAAGCCCTTATTTTTGGATAAAAGCAATAAGCCTTATGAAACAATCATCTGTCTGGGTTTTAATTAATCCGCCCCTTGATTCAACAAAGGCGCTTATTGTCGGACTTATAAAAACGGGCTTTGAAGTTGCAAGACCCGAAAAAGTTTATATTTTATCGAAAGAAACAACCAAAAAAGAATATTTCAAACAATCTTTCAGAGAAATTAATCCGGATTGTCAAATAATATCGGATTTTACATCTTCGATGGAATTGTGCGAAGAATTTATAAATAACGAAATGACGGCACCGCTTCAATTAAGTGTATAAAAGCATGGAAACATTCACGACAGACGCAATAAACATAAAAACATACCCTATAAGCGAAAATGACAGCATTGTTGTTATGTTTTCAAAAGAAATGGGTTTAATAAGAGGAATAGCAAAAGGGGCAAAAAGCCCCAAAAGTAAGCTTGGCGCAAGAATGCAGTCTTTGGTTGCAAACAAGCTTATGCTGAATAAAAAAAAGAATCTTGATATTATAAAAGAAGCAAGCGCAATAAACCCTTTTAATAAATTAAGATACGACCTTGATAAACTCACGATGGCATTTTATACGCTTGAGGTTATAAACACGTTCTGCAAAGACGAAGATAAAGACGAAGAAGAAAATTCTCTTATATATGACCTTTTGTATAAGACGCTTGAAAATATTCAAAATGCGGAAAGCAAACCGAAAATAATCTTGGCCGTCATTAAATTCCAGCTTATATTTATGCAGCTTATGGGGCTTGGCTTAGAGCTTGAAAGATGTCTTAAATGTTCCAAAATCGTCAAGGATGATGCCCTGTTTTCAATTCAGACGGGCGGAATTATCTGCCCCGATTGCGAAATTGAAAATGTTCAATACGTAAAACTGCACAAAAAAATAAGAGAGTTTTTAATTGCGCTGTTAAAAACACCCGTCGACAAAAAAACAATGTATGATGATTTAGTTAATGATAAAATTACAAACGGTTGCTTTAATCTTTTAAAGAAGTATATTGAAATAACGGGCAATAAAAAAAGTAAAAGCTTAAAAGTAATGGAAGCGGCAAAAGTAAGCTAGAGGAGAGAAAATTAATGAAAAAAACAAATAATATTAAGGTCCTTTTTCTTATTTTATTATGCTGTTTTATAACACCTTCATACGCCAAAATGTCAAAAGAAGCAAATCTTCTTTATAATGAAGCAATCCGTTTTGAAGAAGGCATGAGATTTTCAGATGCCATTGATTTAATTTTAAAAGCCCTGAATAATTCAAAAGACGATATAACGCTTACGACAAAACTTGCAGGTCTGTATGCAAGAAACGGCGAAGCGGATAAAGCAATAGAAGCTTATAATAAAGCAATTGAATTAAACCCCGAAGATGCTTTTTTATATATAAGTTTAGGTAACATCTATCAGCAGGAAGGCGATTATGAGAATGCTTTTATAACATACACAAAAGCTCAATCTCTTATGCCCGATTACAGATATAATTATTTAAATCTTGCAAATGCAAAATTCTATGATGAAAAATATAATGATGCAATTCCTTATTATCAAAAATTTATCTCCGCATATCCTTATAATACCGAAGCGGGAAATCTTCTTGCAAACAGCTATTTAAGCTTAAAAGATTATAAAAATGCAATTGAGGAATATGAAAAAGTAAAAGCCAAAAACCCGAATAATTTTAAAGAATATTCGGAACTGGGCATTGCATACTTAAGAGATAAACAATACGAAAAAGCAAAAGAGAACTTTCAAAAAGCAATTGAATTAAACGAAAAAGATTATATATCAATCGGAAATCTTGCGGTTGTCCAGTCTTACTTAAAAGAAAACTCTGAAGCTTACGCAAATTTCAATAAAGCTTTCTATATTAACCCCGATTTAAACGAATTAAAATTTGATTATGCAAAGTTGTTGGAAAATATGGGGAAATATGATGAAGCGGCAGTTGCTTATCAGGAATATATCGAAGCAAAACCATCGGATAAAGGCGCTTATATGAACCTGGGTATTTTATATCAAAAACAAAATAACCCGAATTATGCAATAAGCGTTCTTCAAAAAGGGGTTAAAATTTCCGATGATTTTGACATTAAAAACGAACTTGCAAAAAGCTATTTCCAAAACGGCGAATTTGATAAAGCGCTTGAAATATACGAAACGGAACTGAATGAAAATTCCAAAAATTTAAGAGCCGCATATAATAAAGGACTCTGTTTGGAAGCCATGAAACAATATAAAGATGCGGATAATATGTTCAGAAAATTATCCTATTTTGAAGACGGCGATTTAAGAGAATTCGGAATTAAAAAAGAAGAAATATTAAACAGCGTTTATTCCAATTCAATAAGCTGGGCAAATGATTTGGTCAAACAAAAAGAATATAAAAAAGCAAAAGAAATCTACACAAACGCAATTGCCCAAAACCCCGAAAATTCAAAAGGCTACATAGGCCTTGCAAAAACATATGAGGGGCTTGGCGTTAAAAATAAAGTTGTTGAATCTTATGAAAAAGCAATTGAAGTTTCACCGGATGACAATAAAATTTATATGGAATACGGCAAATCTTTAAGCAAAATGAACGAAGAGCAAACGGCACAGGGTGCATTTAAAAAAGCATACGATATGAACAATAAAGATATTGAAGCGCTTGAACTTCTGGCAGACAGCTATACAAAAACGGGAAATTTTGAAGGTGCGCTTGAATTATATCAAAAAAGCCTTGAAGATGACCCCGATAACGATAATTTATACGTTAAAATAGGAAGCATGTATAAATATCTTAAAGATGATAACAACGCAATTGCAAACTACAATAAAGCATTATCAATCAACCCCGATAATGCAAACGCATATTTTAACTTAGGTTTGTGCGCTTTTGATAACAACGATTTTGACGGCGCAATCAAACAGTTTGAGAAAGCAATCGAAATTAACCAAAAATATTCTTTTGCCCTCTGGGGTCTTGCAAAATGTTTTGAGAAAAAAGAAAATAACGACACCGCAATTTATTATTACGAAAAATTTCTTGAAACCTCAAACAATGAAGAATTAAATAAACAGGCAAAATTAAAAATCGATTCATTGTATAAGGGTTTAGTCGAATAAATGAAAAAAATAATTCTTGTTATTTTTATTTTTCTTTTTTCAATAACGCTTTCGGGCTGCAATAAAGATAAACCCGCCATAATTTTTTCAACAAAACCCTTTAATAATGAAACAATGTATAAACCGCAGAATATTTTCCATAAAGGAGAGAGAATTTATTATGCCGTCTATAACCCCGATAATTTTAAAACAAGATTATTAAAACTTCAGGTATTTAAAAAAGAAAGCGAAAAATCCGAACACTGGGGATATGAATATTTATACAACAGAACGCTTGAATTAAAAAACAAAAAAACTTTTGCCGATTACATCGTTATAAATAATACGGGCATTTATGTTTTTCAGATTTTTGATTTTACCGACTTTCAGGAACCCGTTGTTATAGGAATAATTAAAGTTGTCGAATAAATTTTTAAAAATTAAAAATTTTATTGAAGATATAATTTTATCCGTTAAAAATAAATTTCAATCTTCAAAATACGTGGTTAAAGGCAAATGCAGACAATGCGGAAAGTGCTGCTCAAATATACTGTTTTCAAATGAAAACGGCTATGTAAAAGACATTGAAACTTTTAAGGAAATGCAAAAAAAGCATTTTATCTATAACTTTTTCTATGAAAACGGAAAAATAACAAATGAAGAAAAAGAGCTGGAAGGCGTTATTTTGTTTAAATGCAAACATTTAAACAGAAACAACAAATGTAATATCTATTTTATAAGACCGTTTTTCTGCAGAGATTACCCTTCAATTAACCCCGATTTTATAAAAATGGGCGGAACAACTCTTGATGATTGCGGATTCAAATTTGCACCCGATAAAGCATTTATAGAATATTTAAAATAAATCAGAGATTCTCCGGAACCTTAACTCTGTATAATTCTCTGTCGGATAATTTTCTCTGGTGCTTGCCCAGTTTGTCCGGATGCTCGATATTTAATTTTTCATACCTTAAATCAAGGTTATCGGACCCCAATAAAAATAAAAAGTCAAAATGCATATTTTGTCTTATTGTGTCATATGAAAAAGCAACCTTAAAATCTTCAGGCCCCACAACCGCATAAATTCTGTTTTCCGTAACAAGGTCGCCTTTTCTGTTATCTTTAAGAGGGGTAAGAGTTCCTCTGTATCCGACGGATAAAAATCTGTTTAAAATTAAGCTTTCGTCAAACGAAATTGTCTGGCGCCCGTATCTGTATTCATCAAAATAATAAGGAGTATGCCCGTGAACACCGCCCACCGTATACATAATTCTTGAATTCCAGCGTTTTAACCTTGATTCGATACTGGGCCCCACCCTTACCATACCGAACGTATCGCCGGTTTCCGAATATACCGTTGCCATACCTTGTGCAACGGCGCTTATTGTTAAATACATATCCTGTTCTTTTGAACCGAATGTTTTAAGAGCTTTGCTTAATTGAGCCATATAACGGTAACGCATGCCGTCTCGCATATTATCTTCCTGATGTTCTCTTCTGTAATCGGCTACATAACCCGCTGAAATTCTGTGCCTGAAAACGGTATTTCCCAAATCTTCCATAAGATAAGAATCATCATAGATTAATTCGGCAATGTATCCGGCTCTGTTACCGCCGTTGAACCATTCGCCCTTATACGCATGGCGTCCTATACTTAAATCAAATTTGTCTGTCAGTTTATATTCACCGTTTAAAATTAAATCAGTTGTGCTTGTTGACCAGCCGCCTTCCAATTTCATTCTGTCGGATTTTAAAATACCCATAATACCGACGCCAAGCTCATCTTCACCGTAAGTTATTGCGGGAGTTGCTCTGAATGTATAGGTTTTTGGAAGTTTAAACGTATACCCGAGACCCGCATACATACCAAAACCTTTCAGGGAGCCAAACTCGGGCGGAAAATTCATCTCGGTATAAGTTACTTCTTTATCCGAAAAAATTTCCATGGAAGGAACGTTTGCAATTTTTCTGTTGTGATAATAAACATCAACATCCTGCATTAAAATAGAATCATGGTCCCTTTCGGGTCTTATTATTATTTCTTTTGTTCTTAATTTATAGGGTTTTGATCTTTCTTTTTTTAAGCTGAAATCAACAAGTCTGGTATCGGGAACCGCCCTTCCGTATTTTAAAAACCCTTGCGAATGCAGTTCCATCTCAACTCTTTGGTTTAATTCAATGTTGCCGTTAATCTCTTCAATTCTGTCGGAATACGCATATCCTTCTTTTGCGTTTATTCTTAATGTTCCAAGATTTGTAACGGGTTCATCCATAAGGGCGTTTTCTTCGTTTAAATCTATCATCATATAATCGCCCTCGACTTTTGTGGAGTCTTTAACCATAACAACTTTATCATAGAGTCTTATTGTATTATTTTCTTTGTTATAAATTGCCTTATCGGCATTAACCTTAACGCCGTCAGGTGTTGTAATTACAACGTTTCCTCTTGCTTCAAGCTCGCTTCTGTCTTCAAAATATTCCATTTCGTCGCAATCAATGGTGAGTCCGTCATCTTTCTTTTGGGATTGGACAAATGCAGCATTTGCGGCTTTTTGTTCCTTTTGTCTTTTTTCCCTCATATAATCAAAGGGGTTTTTAATATGCATCTCCGGTCTTCCGGCTTCAACTCTGGTTAGGTGGTAATCAGACCCTAAGGGATTATCAAGGTTTACATAAACCGCATTTTTTTCTTCTTTTTTGGGTTCGGAATCTTCAGCACTCACGGTATCTGCCGCATATGCACTTTTAGTGCAGATACTTAAAAATACAAAGAATAATATATATAAAATTTTATTTATTTTTTTCTGAACCATGATTTTATTTTTATATTTTACAATTCAAATAATTGAATGGCAAAATATTATATCGGTGCATATTTAGAGGGATTTACGGGCTTTCCGTTCTCGCGCATTTCAAAATGCAAATGCGGACCCGTTGCATAACCCGTTGCACCGACATTTCCTATTATTTGTCCCTTATAAACCGAACTTCCGTTTGATACGCAATAGCTTGATAAGTGAGCATACAAGCTTGTAACGGGAACACCGTTAACTTTGCCGTGATCTATAATAACAACTTTGCCGTATCCGCCGTACCAGCCGACATAAATAACTTTTCCCGAATTTGAAGCTTTAACTTTTGCCCCCATCGGCATGCCAAGGTCAACACCCGTATGGAAAATCGTTCTTTTAAATATGGGGTGGACTCTTGTACCGAAAGGCGAAGTAATACGCCCCGAAACGGGTCTTAAGAAACCGCCCGAAGTTTTTACCGTTGTTGTTTTGGGCTCGTCTTTTACGGTTTTTTTGATAAATTTACCCAATTGTTCGGATTGCTTTGCAAGTTCTCTTTCTGATTTTTCCCATGCGGCTCTGTCTGTTTTTAAGCGGTCAATCATTCTTTCGTTGCGCTCAATTGCACTTTGGATAATTTTTTGTTCTTTATCCATTGTTTTTATGGTGGAGGCAAGATAGGCTTTTTGTTCTTCCATCTGCTGTTTTAATTTTTTTATGTTTAATGCTCTTTGTCTGGCGTCCGCCATTTTTTTATCATCAATTCTCATTATTATGTTTTCATAATAAATTCTGTCCAGAAAGTCGTTTAAATCGCCCGATGACATTAAAAATTCAACATATCCCGAGCGTTTTTGTTTATAAATCTGGACTATTCTTTTGCCGACTTCTTTTTGGTATTGGTTATATTCGGTTATCTGGTTATTTAATTCTTCTCTTAATCTTTCAAGCTCGTTTTGTGCTTTTTCATATTTAATTTTATTTGCGCTTAAACTGTTTTCGGTTTTTTCAAGTTTTTTCTGATTGTTATATAATTTTCCGGTTTCAATTCTCTCTAACAGTCTTAATTTTTTAATTTGTTTTTTTGCCTGTTCTCTTTTTTCCTGAATTTGAATTGCTTTTTGTTCGTTTGCAAAAGAAGGCGCACTTGTTTCCATACATAAAAACAGCGCCAGAAAAGCTATTAATAATGTTTTGACCGTTTTATTCATAAAAAATTATCTTGTTAATATAGGAATGAGTATGGTAAAACCAAAAAACCAAAGCGCTACGGCAACAAACAAAAACCCCACTATAACCTGTCTGTATTTTCTGAAAAATTCCATATTTTATATAATTCCCGTACCTTGTATATGTTAATAATATTCTAACCAAAAAAAAGCGCCCGTGCAAATTTTATCAAAGGTTTTGTTAACTCATCTACACATCTTTTTTAATAAAATTTTGTTACAAAGTACTTGAATATTAAAAACTTTTAAGTTAGCATAAAAATTGCGAAAAAAATAACAGTAAAGAAGGTATAAAATGAACCCGATTATCAATGAAATAGAAAAAGAATATACACAAAAAGAAATGCCCGACATGAATCCCGGCGACACGGTTAAAGTTTTCGTAAGAATCATTGAAGGCAACAAAGAACGTATTCAGGCTTTTGAAGGAACCGTTATCAAAAAACACGGCTCCGGCATCAATAAAACCGTTACGGTAAGAAAAGTTTTCCAGGGTATCGGTGTTGAACGTGTATTTGCGATTTATTCTCCCAGAATTGAAAAAATTCAGGTATTAAGAAAAGGTGATGTAAGACGTTCAAAACTTTACTATTTAAGGGAACGCTCCGGCAAAGCCACACGTATCAGAGAAAAAATGGAAAAAAGAGTTTAATTTTAAACTTAAAAACAAGAATTATAAAGCGCCGAATGACTTTTATTTAGGCGCTTTTTTAATAAGAAAGGATAACTTTGAACAACCATATCCACTGGTACCCGGGGCACATTGCAAAAGCCGAAAGGGAACTTAAAGAAAAGCTTAAACAGGTAGATTTAATTCTTGAAATTTATGACGCAAGAATACCTTATTCGGGCGCCTATCAAAATTCGGACAAGCTGACAAACAATAAAACAAAAATTATTCTTATGAATAAATCGGATTTGGCAGATGACATTAAAACAAAAATCTGGGTTAAAAAAATTGAGGACAAATTCAACTGTCCCTGCATTTTAACAACAACAAAAAATCAAAAAGATACAAAAATAATAATAGATAAAATCCTGGACCAATCAAAGCCTTTATTTGAAAAATTAAAATCAAAAGGGCTTCTTGAGCGCCCCGTGAGGGTTATGGTAATCGGAATGCCGAATGTGGGAAAATCAAGCGTAATAAACAAATTAACAAAAACATCAAAAACAAAAACCGGCGCAAAAGCGGGTGTTACAAGAAACCAGCAGTGGGTAAGAGTTCATCCCAAAATTGAGCTTTTGGATACCCCGGGGATTATCCCCTCAATTCAAGATGACCAATTAAAAGCGCTGAAGCTTGCAATGGTAAATTCAATATCGGAAAATGCATACGATAACGAATATACGGCAGAACATCTGCTTAAAATTCTTGATAAATATTACGGAATTCAAACAAGAGCTTATTATAACCTGGAAAAAGATGAGCCCTTAACCATAGAAAACATTGCATATAAAAGAAACTGGATAATAAAAGGGCAAAAACCCGATATCGTAAGATGTTCGCAATTTATTCTGACCAATTTCAGGGACGGCAAAATAGGAAAAATTACACTGGATGAACCCGAAGATTTTTGAATTTGATTTAAACGAAAAAATAAATAAAACAAACCTTTTTAATTTTGAATACGATTATATTATAGGAACGGATGAAGCGGGCAGGGGCCCCGGGGCAGGTCCCGTTTATGCGTCTGCGGTTTGTTTTAAAAATTATGACGGCCTGTATAAAATTTTATCCGATTTGGATGATTCAAAAAAATTATCGGAAAAAAAGCGCCTTGAACTTTTTCCCCTGATAAAAGAAAATGCAATTTATTCGATTAAAAAAGCGGACGTTGAAACAATTGAAAAAATAAATATCTTAAATGCGTCATTATATACAATGAAACTTGCAATTGAAGATATTATAAAACAATTAAATTCATCAAATGTTTTAATTTTAATTGACGGAAATAAAAAAATCAAAGATTTAAAATATAATCAAAAAACAATAATAAAAGGTGATTCAACCTCTGCTTCAATTGCCGCCGCAAGCATTTTATCAAAGGTTTCAAGAGATAATTTTATGTATGAACTTGATAAAAAATATCCTTCCTATAATTTTAAAAAAAATAAAGGCTACCTTACAAAAGAACATATCGAAGCAATTAAAAAATTCGGAATAACAGACATCCACAGAAAAAGTTTTTTAAAAAATATTTTAAAATAGATGTCAATTTTTAACTTTATAATGCCTTTATAATTTTATAAGCACAAAAATTTATTTTGAAGGTAAGTTATGGGAATTATCTCAAATATAACAGGCATTTTTCATCATCCTGATACCGGAATCAATGCAAAAGACAAAAAAGAACCCGAAAAAGATTCTGAATTAAAAACCGGTGATGTCGTATCAAAAGAAGCTTCAAGCGCAATTGAAGCACGGGCAAAAGGCGGAATTGAAGCGGATAAGCATATAGGTATAAAACCCTGTTCAACAAAAAAATTAACGGGTACAATATTTCCCGACGTTGATACTCTTGAAATTTGCAAAAGATATATTGATACAAAAAAAGAAGCAAAAGATTTGGCATATCAAACAACAAGAAAAATAATAAAAGCCTTTAAAACGGGTGAAATGGAAACCGTATACGATGATAAAGGAAATATAAAAGCAATATTTTCTAAAGGCGAATCAACAAACGATGATAATTATACAAATCAGGACAATTTTTGTTCATATAAAATGGCGGAATATGACCCCGATACAAAAGAATTAAAAGCAATAACAAGAATTTACAACCATAATGCCCCGGGGTTTGACTGGAATAAACACTCATCCCCCTATATGGAAAGATTTGAATTTTCACGCAACCCGAAAGAAAATACATATCTTAGAGTCGGTTTTTCCAAAAAATTAAATCAAAAAGGCACAACGGGTCTTGTACCTAATGTTGAAATATATGCTAAAGGTTATAAAACGGACGGAAAACTTTTCGGTTTAAGAAAGGCTGATACCTATCTTTCAACAATTTTATATAAAGGATACGATTCATACAGAGAAAATTATTCATCACCTGATAGAATTTTTAACGGAAGCATAAATTATGAATCTCCTTCAGTAACAGAGCAAGGCGGTCTTGAAGAAGAAAACTTTACCGGTGCAATTGAATATCCGACGGAACAGATGAAATTCGGGGATGAAATTATGTTTATTAATTTTCCTTACGTATTTGAAAAGAAAGATTAATACCCTTCACCTATTGTATCAATCGCTTCAACTCTGATATCCGTTATAAGCTCCGAATAAGATATAACGACAATGGTCGGAATATGTCTTTCAAGCATTTGATATAAAGGAAGCCTGATTCTTGGCGAACATAATATAACGGGCTGGACACCCACCGCCTGATGTGCTTTCATTAATGTATTTGCGGTTGTTTCAATTAATTCCTGAACCTGCATGGGGTTTAACAGAAACATTGTACCCAATTCCGTTCTCTGACACGAATCATCCAGAGTTTTTTCCCATTCGCTCGATAATGTAAGAGCGTATAAAACTTTGTCTTTATTACAATTTTGAAGGCAAATTTGTCTGCCCAATGCCGCCCTTAACCTTTCGGATAAAATATCCGGTTCTTTGGAAAATCTTGCATAGTCGCAAAGTCTTTCAAAAATAAAGATAATATCTTTTATTGAAACTTTTTCTCTTATCAGGTTAACAAAAATCTTTCTTAAGTCCGAAGTTGAAATAATTGTGGGAACAAGGTCGTTAACAAGCGTCGGGTCTTGAGATTTAACAAGTTCCATAAGTTTTAATACGTCGGTTTTTGTCATAACTTCATCAACATATTTTCTGACGCAGTCCTGAAGGTGTGTAACAATAACATCAACCGCATCAACCGCAACAACTTTTGAATTTCTGTCTATGTATTGAGGATCAAGCCAGTATGCCTGCGATTGATAAGTAGGATCAACCGACACTATAACGTTATCCGGAACCTTTTTGCCCAAAGCTTCCCACTGATCGGCAATAACCATAAATTTTGAAGGATAAACAACACCCGTTGCAACGGTGTTGCCTCTTATTGCAATTAAATATTCATTATCTTTTATGGCAGATGAATCCATAATTCTTATATTGGGTATAATATACCCGAGTTCATCCGTTACCCTCTGCCTTAATGCGGCAATTTTTGCAAGCAGTTGTCCGTCTTGATCGGGGTCTGCAATAATTAACAGACCCGATCCTACCTGCAAGCTTAAAACATCAACCCCTAAACGTTCATACATTTTATTCGGGTTTACCAGATCCTGCATATTTTTTCTGACCGCATCCAATTGTCCTAATTGCTGCTGAACATCCTGATTGACAAGAACCGAAATTCCCGCAAACACAAGAATAACCGAAAACAAAGTAAACGGCCACCAGGGAAGCCCGGTAAATCCGCTGGTTAATGCAATAAACATCAAAAACCCCGTGGCCAGAAATAATGCCTGAGGTTTTGATAAAATCTGCAATGAAACGTCTTTTGCCAAAGATGTGCTCGCACCCGTTGAACGTGTCATCACGATACCTGATGCAATTGCCATCAATAATGAAGGAACCTGGGACGCCAAACCGTCGCCTATCGTTAATATGGTATATTTTGAAACCGCATCCGCCAAAGGCATTTGATTCATCAAAACACCGATGATTAAGCCGCCTACGATATTTATAACGGCAATAATAATGCCCGCAATCGTATCGCCTTTAACGAATTTCATGGCACCGTCCATTGAACCGAACAGCGAAGATTCTCTTTGAAGGTCTTCTCTTCTTTTGACCGCTTCTTCCGGTGAAATAAGCCCCTGGTTAAAATCGGCGTCAATTGTCATTTGCTTACCGGGCATAGCATCCAGAGCAAACCTTGCGGAAACTTCGGCGATACGTTCCGCACCTTTTGTAATTACCATAAACTGAACAACGGTAATAATTAAGAATATAACACCGCCGACTACCATATTTCCGCCGGTAACGAATGTTCCGAACGCATGGATAACTTCGCCCGCATCGCCTTTTGCAAGAATAAGCCTTGTTGAAGCAATGGATAATACAAGACGAAACATAGTTCCGATAAGAATAATTGAAGGAAAAGACGCAAGTTCAAGAGGTTTTTGCACAAACAGTGAAAACATCAATAACACAACGCCCAAAGCAATATTCAATGAAATTGAAAAATTTATAACCCAGTTAGGCACTTCAATAAGCAAAATTAATATAAGCGCAATAACAAAAAGCGCCATTAAAATTTCGCTCACGGGATTATTTGCAATTGTCGTTTTTGCTTGTGCCATTTATTATTCGCCCCCCTGATAAATTCCGAAGGCATTTTGTATTATGGAAAGCTGGGTTGTAAAGTTTGCATCAACCACCCCGTTATTTGCAATAACGGTACAGCTTCCTTTTTCAACAAGCTCATCGCCCTGTATTATGATTTTTGCTTCCGTCTGGCTTTCTTCAATGATTTCAGGCAGCGATGCTTTTGCAAAATCAACATCTTCAGGGTTTACCTTAATCGTGATTTTTTCTTCACCGCCCGATAATTCGCCTAAAACATCCAATATTATTCCTTTTAAGACATCGCCCGAAAGCTCTGTTTCTTTTTTAATGATTTTTTTTGCAACTTCAAGCGCAATTTCAAGAATATGCGATGACACTTCTTCATAAATAACATTCTTTGCGCTCACAAAGTCTTTAAGACTTGCTTTTAAAATTTCAATTTCATTCTTGGCTTCGTTCAGCCCGTTTTTATATCCTTCTTTTGCGGCGATTTCTCTTATACTTTGGGCTTCTTCCTGCGCACGGGAAACAAGAGCTCTTTCATCAATTCTTCTGAAACCCCTTCTTCTGTCGCCCCTTCTTCTTTCATATCTTTCTTTAAATTCTAAAACCGAAACGTCAATTTTTTCATATTCTTCAAGTTTTTCTTCCAGAGGGGTTTTTTTGGGTTTTTCTTCAACCGGTTCGTTTTTATCCGCCGTATCAACTTTTTCTTCAAGCTGTTTTTTTTCTTTTTTTTCAAGCGCTTTTTGTTTTAATTTGTTCGGTTTAATAATATTTGCACTTTTATTGGGCGCGCTCTGCGCGCCAGAAGAATTTTCGGCGGTGCTTTTTGCTTTCTTTTTTATAATCATCTACGAAAGTTTTTCTTCCAAATACTTACAAATAACATTTCCGACTCTTGCGGGAACTTTGACCTCTTCTTTAGTGTATGGCGCTAAAACAAACTCTCTTATAAGAGGTCTTTCGTTATCTATAACATTTACGATTTTATCTTTATCATTGCTCTTAACAATTTTATACAATTTCGCATAGATTCTGTCCATAGATATATTTTTCGGTTCGGGTAAAACTTCCTTAATCTCTTCCAAACACTTAATTGTAATGCCTTTATCGATTTTTTGTTCAAGGTTGGGCATCTTAATATACTGCAACAAAACCTGTGCTTCGGATTGATTAAATTTTGCAACAATATTCTTTGCTTTCTCCTGCGGAAGTTTTTTAATTAATAATGCCAGTGAAGCAAGTTTTAAAATTTTAGCGTCGGATAAATCATCCCCCAATGCCTGTTCTTCTTCAAACTGCGCTTTTGACATGGCGTCTATGTTTGATTGCGACATTGTATTATTTGCTAAATTTTCATCAATTTTTCCTTTTGCTTTAAGGTCCTCTATTGCTTGTTTAAAGCAGTTTTTAACCTGTATTTCAATAACGGATATTACCTGTTCCTGCGGAAGATTTTTACTTATTGCCTGTTTTGCGATTTCAAAAACCGTAAATGCAACTTTTTGTAAAACACCTTCACGAAGCTCGGGTGCTATTCCGCCCTTTATGAGGTCAATTGATTTATGAAATGTCCACTCGCCGATAAATTGCGTAATAATACTTGCCTGCGGTGCCGACAGGTTGTACTTTTCATCCTTTACGAGAGCATCCCCGCACAAAAGGCAGAATTTATGAACAATATCTATAACAAATTTTTTATCCGCATCTTTTAAATCGGGCGGAATAACCTGGCTTGCTTCAATTGCAAGATTTTTTGCAAATGCTCTGGGGTCAAAACCTTCTATTGTTCTTGCGGGTTTTTGTGCGCCTTGCTGAGCCTGAGCCTGTGCTTGACCTTGGGCTTGGGCTTGCGGCTTTTGTGCCTGTTGTTGTGGTTGTGGTTTTGGCTGAGGCGGCACTTTTTCTGTCCTTTTAATATCTTATACCAATTAAATTATACAATATCAGCTTGCTTCAATCCAGCTTTTAAGTTTTTCAATCGCTTCCATATCATCAACGCTTGAATAATCGGCGGCAAGCTCGGATATTTTATCTTCAATATCCGCATCTTTTGTTTTTTGGGGTTTAGCCTGTGTCTGAACGGGTGCACCCTGTGCTTGAGCCTGCGCCTGAGCTTGAGCCTGCTGCGCCTGAAGCTTTTGCAGATTTTGCTGTTCAAGCAGATTTTGCGCCATTGCGGCCTGCCTTTGAATTAATTCCTGAGCCTTAGAATTTACATCCTTCAGTTGTTTTTCCTGTTCTTTCGCTTTTTGTCTTAATTGTTCAAGTTCTTCCTGATGTCTTTCGGCTTCTTTTTTGACTCTCATTGCAATATATCTTAATCCGAAACCTAAACCGATAAGCAGTGCCAGCCCCACAACCCACCAGTGGTTGCCCGATTCTTCGGGTTTTGGAAGTCTGTTCGGGCTGTCGGGTGCCAAAATCGGATTTGTCGATTCAACAAATGCAATCGAAACGTTTTCCGGATCAACAAGCGGGCTTGCCGCATGGGCAATTAAGGTCTTTAAGTCCTGAATTGTCATACTCATCGGTATTGCAGATTGTTCCAATGACACGGCAATTGAGATTTCTTCAATTGCACCTTCCTGCATATATTCATTTACCTGCGTTTTTGTAACGCCGTATTGTGTTTCATGCGCCTGACGAACATATTTTCTGTCCTGTGATGAATTTTGCCCCGATGTCGGAACGCCGTAGGGAAGATATACGCTTACCGCATTAATTGCGGAATTTATATCATTTGTATTATCGCCCAGCTTTTCGGTAAATCCCTGTTCGGTAACAGCGGCTTTTGATGTCGGGTCGTATATAATGCTTGATTTTTCAACGGGCGCCTGGGTTAAAAATGTTGAAACGGTAACAACATAGTTTCCTTTGCCGACCAGTCTGTCCAATTGTTTGGAAACTTTTTGCTGCATATATCTGTCGTTTTCTTCAATTTTAGCTAAGGCATCATTGGCGCCGCCTATAATACTTGCATATACATTTCCGTTAGTATCCGTTATTGCGATATCTTCAGCCTTTAAGCCCTGAATTGCGCCCAAAAGAAGGTTTGTTATCGCTTTTATTTTCATATTGTCGAGTCTTTCGCCGACATCTAATTGAATTTGGACGGTAGCGGTTATGGGTTTTTGATCTCTTGCAAACAAAGACTGTTCGGGAACCGAAACAAAAACCTGGGCATTTTTAATCGGCGGAATTTTTCTTATTAATCTTGCAAGTTCACCGTTCATTGCTCTTATTAATCTTATTCTTTTATCTTCTTTGGTGCTTGTAAAATCGCCCGTATCAAAAATTTCCAATCCCACATGCTCATCGGCAAGTCCCGATTCAACTATTTTTAAAATGGCAATATCTCTCTGATCTTCAGTTATTTTATCTTTCACGGATAACACAATCTGTGATTTTGTACCGTCTAAAAGCCTTCTTGCTTTAATGCCGTTTCTTGCAAGAAGCGCCTGGACTTCAATTGCAAGACCGATTTTATCGGTCGTTAAAAGCGAGATATCTTCCTGTATCACTTTCGGCGCAGGCGCATTAACCGTCTGCCCGTTTTTATTTGCGGGGCGTGCAACCGAAACTGTAACGACAATTATAAGAATTAAAACTATTGCCGTTATTCCTGCTATAATCCCGTAAAATACGGGTTTGTTTTCCATTAATTTTTGAAAATCCATCGCAATTTACTTTAACCGGTGAAGTTAACAAAACTATTATACATTTATTTTTTGGTTATGTAAGCCTTAAATAGAGATTTGCATAACTTTTTCATACGTTTGGATGACTTTTCCGAGCGCCGTGGTTGCAAGGTTCATTTGAATTTCCGATTTTGAAATCGCAGCCATAACATCATGGATATCGGCTTTATCGAGCATTAAGTCTTCAACCAGCTGATCGGGCGCTGAAACATCCCTGTTTAACTGTTCGACAAGCCCGCCCATAACCGTTTGAAAATCGGGAGTTTCGGGCTGTTCAATACTTTTCATTCTGACAGGGCCGTTAAACGTTGAAATTTTGGATGGCTCTATTCTTTCGCCTAAATTAATTTTTGGAGTAATACCGTCGACCATAATTGTGCCTCACTTTATAAATACATACTTAAAATCGATTTAACATAGTTTTGCGTTTCTTTATACGGGGGAATCCCGTCATATTTTTTAACGGCATTCGGACCCGCATTGTATGCGGCAAGCGCAAGTATTTTATTTCCGTTAAATTTGTCGAGCATTTGTTTTAAATATCTGACCCCGCCGTCTACATTGTCTTTGGGATTATAGGGGTCTTTAACTCCGAGGGCTTCAGCCGTTTTGGGCATTAACTGCATTAACCCCATAGCCCCCGCTTTTGATTTTGCGTCGGGGTTAAAGCCTGATTCCTGTTTTACAAGCGCTTTTACAAGCTTTGAATCCATATCGTATTTTTCGCAAGCGTTATCAATAATATCCATAATGTCCGATTTGGAATAACTTGTTTTTAATTTAGACCCCACTGACAGCGCCCCGAAAGGAATATTCGGCGGGGCGTCGATTTCAAAAACATTCTTTTTATCAACCGTTTCTTCAATTGAAGTTTTTAATACTTCATTAAAAGGTTTTGAGCCGAATTCTTCATTGTTTATTTTATCGGCTTGTGTTTGTTTTTGCTCATAAATTGAATTTATATAGCTGTCTAATTGTCTTGCACGGTTAATTGCCTGCGCTTCGCCGGATGAATTAATATATTTTTGAATTGATCCTGAAAACATTTAAAACACTCACTCCACAAAGACATTATCGTCTTTATGTAATTTAACTTTACAACATTCCCTTTAATATCATCTAAATTAATGATTTTTATTAAATCGTCACAAAAATCATGCAAATTATGTAACAAAAAATTTACAAACAAGGGAAAGGATGAAAGAAAAAATAAACCAATATTAATTTTAATAATATAATTAACATAAGATATGAGTGAAAAAGAAGAAAAAATTGCAATATATCCGGGTAGCTTCGACCCTGTTACAAAAGGTCATATAGACATTCTTGAACGTGCTTCAAAAATGTTTGATAAAGTTATTATTGCCGTTTTAAAAAACAGTAATAAAAAGTCTTTCCTGCCCGTTGAAGACAGGGT
The DNA here is from genome assembly GCA_944325155.1 of Candidatus Gastranaerophilales bacterium. Classification (GTDB taxonomy): domain Bacteria; phylum Cyanobacteriota; class Vampirovibrionia; order Gastranaerophilales; family Gastranaerophilaceae; genus Galligastranaerophilus_A. The sequence continues at coordinate 70,953 of CALUYY010000003.1, forward strand.
TAAACTAATAAAAGAATCGATTAAAGACATTAAAAATGCCGATGTTGCATACTTTGAAGGTTTGACCGTAGAATATGCAAGACAAACGGGAGCAAAATTTTTAATAAGAGGCTTAAGGGCGGTTTCCGATTTTGAATATGAAATGCAGCTTTCACAGGCCAATATGTCAATTGCGCCGGATATAGGAACGGTCTTTTTAATTACAAAACCAAAATATAACTTTATTTCTTCGGGAATTGTAAAAGAACTTGCAAGTTTTGGCGAAGATGTTTCAAAATTTGTTCCCGAAAGTGTGGTAGAATATTTAAAAAAGCAAAATAAGAAAGGTACAATATAAAATGGTACAAGAAGGATTAAAATTGTTTGCATTATATGACAAATTGCAGGAATTATATGATGAAGGCTTTCATATTCTGCCCCCGCATTTAATGGTTGTAAAAAGCAAAGAATTAAACAGAATAATTGATTCCTTTCCCGATGCCATTGATGAAAGTATTAAAATGGCAAAGCTCATTTTAAGAAATAAAGAAGAAATGCTGCAAGACGCAAAAAATAAAGCGGAAAGAATTATACAAGACGCCGAAAACGAAAAAAGAAGAATTTTGGACGAATCTTCCTTAAGACGTGAAATGGAAGAACAGGCAAAAGTTTTCAGAGAAAAAGTTATACAGGAATGCGAAAACATTAAAATGAAAGCATTCGGCGAAGCGGAAGGAATAAGAATCGCTTCAAATGAAGAGGCGCTTAAATTAAAAGATAACGCTCAGGCCTATGCGCAGCAGATTCTGGTTAAACTTGAACAAGATTTAAACAGCCTTTTTCAAATTGTTAAAAACGGCCAGCAGTATATAAGCGAACTCAGAAACGAAAACGAAGAAAATGAAGCCGTTTATACAAGAGGCGAACAGCAAAGAAGATAAAAAGCCTTATCAATAAGGCTTTTATTCATAATTAAGGGTACCTGACAAAAAGGAGTTTACTTTATGAAAAAATCAATACCTGTACTGGCTGCGGTTTTATTATTGGCGGGCTCTTCCGTATATGCCGCACAAAATAACGACATCTGGAGCAATATACAGCAAGGTTTTAAAGAAACACAAAAAACATTTCAGGAAGACATAGAATCAATTAAAGGCGACAGGCAAAAAAGCAGATCAAGTTCATATTCTCTGCAAGATACGATTGACGAAGTAAAAGCGGAAAGAGACGCCGAATTAAAGCCGATTGATGAAAAAATCAAACAAAAAGAAGCGCAGATGAGAAAAGTTTTTGTAGATCCCAAGTTAAGCTTCTCTCAAAAAAAATCAAAAACAACTCTTCTTCAAAAAGAAATAAACACTCTTAAAGAACAAAGAGAAAACGTTGAAGAAAAATACAGACAAAAAATAAGAGAATTCAGATATAATTAATAAAAAAAATACCCGATATAAGACCAATCTTCAATCGGGTATTTTTTTATTTTTATTATTTAACAATACTTAATAAAAACGCTTTTAAAAAGCGCTTTTAAATAGTTTTATGTTAAAATTTTACCAGATGGAAAATTGTTTACCCCAAATAAAAGGAAAAGTAGGTGAAAATGCTGAATTTATTACAAAAAAACGTGTTTACTTCTTTTGATATCAAAGAGGTTTTCCCGAGACTTCTTCAAATATACGGAATAAATGACGTTAAAGAAGAAAGAAAGAAATATTTAACGGAAACAATAGAAAAATTCGGCTACCTGCCGTATCCGCATTATAAAGCGCTGGAAGAATTAACGGAAGGAGAGGTTGTATTTTCTCTTGTTAAAATTCTTGAAAATGAAGGTGTTTATCAAAATTCAAAACTTATGAATTATTCAAACCCTTCCGTTTTATCAAGAAGAAAAATTAAAAACTCGGACTGGTTTAAAAAAGAAACACACAACATTAAACTTTTATCTTTGTCGGCGCTTGGAAACGGAAACGCATCCGATAAAACCGCAACTTTTATCCAGTGGCTTGCACAGTTAATCTGCCTGCCCAAAGGAAATAAGGCGCTGAATGTTTTGGCGGACACCATCTATCTTCTTCCTTTCCACCCGAGAGAATTCGGCTGTGCTTATCTTCCGACTTCATCAGATATAAGCCCGAATATGGAAGATGAAAAAATTCTTAAATTTTTGGGGCTGAAAGCAAAAGCACAGGTTCAATTATTTATTGCTCTTGCGCAATTGTCGGGACACCCCGTTATTTATGATATTCTTCCTCAAACGGGAAGATTTTCAAAAATCGTTTTATCTAACCCTTATGTTGCAAGATGGGCAAATATTAAAGAATTAACTTCCCAATATGTTGCGGCGCTTGATCAGGTTATAGAAGACATTAAACTTGCACATAAATTTAACGAAGACGAACTTGAAAATACAAAAACAAATTATATAGAAATTCTAAACGGTTCAAATTATCAATACAGAGACTATCAAAAGCCTATCGTTGAAGCGATTGAAATTTATATGAAAGATATTAAAATCAATCTTGCAAACGATATGGCGCAAAAACAAGTCCAGGATGACATCGTTAAAAAAGTATCAATGATTATTGAAAACGTTAACGGCAAAAAAGTATACAAAGAAGAAGATATTCTCTGTCAGAAAGATATAATTAACGCCCTTATTCAGGAAGGCTTCTGGCCGATGCCGGGGGGTGCATGGTGTTCAATGGGAATTCCGGTATTTGATAAAATGCATGAAATGAAAGATTACCCGATATACAAACACTATAATTATAAAGGCGAAGACGTTTCAAAATTTGCAAACCTTGACTGCCAGACACCTTATTATTTCACATACTTTGAAAACGGCAGATACAATGAAAGGGTTGTTGATTTTTATGTTGATTACACCCAAAAACTTCAAAAAGAATTTAACTTTGACGGCTTCAGGGTTGATCATATTGATCATATAGTAGACAACTTATCCGAACAAAACGGAATTCCGATAAGTTACAGAATACCGAGAAAAGTCTTAGGCAAAGTAAATTCAAATCTTAAAAAACATATTCCTTACTTTGCAACGCTTGCCGAATATATGCTTTGGGATAATTATTACAAAGAATATCATAAGGATATGAATTTTGACCTTTTATGGGGAAATGACATTGTTTCGCAATCTTCAAAAACTCCTAAGCAAATAATAAAAGACAATAAAACTCTTGAAGATTATAATTTTAAAAACGGAAAAATAAACCCCTTATCAATTTTAAAAACCTATAACAACCAGGACGGCGAATTTGAAGCAATAGACAGATATCCCGGCCAGTTGGGCGAGATGGGCGCATTATTTAAATGGTTCAAATATAAATTTCTCCCCGGCGGACAATACGCAAACAGACCCATGCTCTATATTGACGGCGATGAAAGCTTCACCCAGACGGGAATTGAATATGTTATAGGCCATGAAGTTTCAATGAAAAGAAACGTAAACTGGAATTTCTTTGAAAAATTCAATGCAATAAATTACTTTGCACAGCATTCAAAAATTATTGTCTGCGGCAAGGCAAAACTTCTGGAAGAGTTTGATAACGGACTTTGTTATTGGGAAATAAATTCCGCATTCGGTTCATTATTGGTTATTGCAAACTATAAAAACCCGACGGAAAAAATCCAGTGCCAAAACGAAGAAGGCTCAAGCTGGACGGAAATCAGACGCGGAGAAACAATTTACAATTCAACGGTTAATTTTAAAGGAAGGAAATTAAAATCATACTTTGAATTTGATTATGACGAGCTTCAAAAATGTATCTTTACGGAAAAACCGCTTGAAAACTTAATCGAAAACGAAATTTTCATAGGCGTCTTAAACCCCGGCGAATTTAAAGTTTACGGTTACGAAGATTAATTATAAAAGGGCTTAACAATTAAGCCCTTTTTAATTTGCTCATTTTTTTTGTTGATAATATAATTTTGTTAAACAAAATAAAAAAGGGTAATTATGGTAAATTCTGTAGTAGTAGTAGGACGCGTCGGACAAAATCCCGAAATGAAATATTTTGATTCGGGAAAAGTTAAAGTTAATTTCTCCGTTGCCGTCAACAGATGGGATTCAAAAACCAAAGAAGAAATAACCGATTGGTTTAATATTGAAATTTGGGACAAACAAGCGGAATTTGCGGGCGAATGGGTCAAAAAAGGTTCGCTCGTGGGAGTTGAAGGAAGGCTTGTTTCAAGCAAGTGGACGACACCTGACGGCGAAACACTTGAAAGATACCTTATAAGATGCACCAACATAAGACTTATGGGTTCCAAAAGAGAAGAAAACTAATCTATGTCTATCACGGGAGTTATAGGTATTGTTTCGGATGATTTAACGGGCGCAAACGATACCGCATTACAATTTTTTATGAAAGGCTCAAACACGGAGATTATTTTTGAAGCAAATGACGAGCTTCAAAATCATCTGAACGTGGGCACATGGGCTCTTACAACGGAATCAAGAAACATTGAAGCTAAAATTGCCGCACAAAGAGTTTGGGAAAATTCAAAAAAAATAAAAGAGTGCCTTAATGTTAGTAACTATTATAAAAAAATTGATTCAACGCTGAGGGGAAATATTGCGGTTGAAACGTTAGCCATGCTTGATGCCATTGAATATGACGCAGCCATTATAGCACCCGCTTTTATTCAGGAAGGAAGAATTACGATAGGCGGATACCAGCTTTTAAAAGGAATTCCTATTGAAAGAACGGATGCCGCAAGAGATACATACGCTCCCATATATGATTCTTATATTCCGGACATTTTAAAAAAACAGGTAAATGAAACTTATCATAATTTAATTTCAACAATTGAATTAAAAACAGTTGCAAAAGGTGCCGGTCCGATTACAAATAAAATAAACGAACTTGTTTCATCGGGCAAAAAACTTATTATAGCAGATGCGGTTTCATCGGTTGATTTGGAACAAATTGCGCTTGCAATAAGCAAAAGCCAGTATAATATTTTGCCCGTGGGCTCTGCAGGGCTTGCCCATGCACTCGGGAATGTCTGGCTGCCGGAAGAAAAAAGAGAAGCGGTCAATAAACAATTTCCGATACTTCCCAAATTGGTTTTATCGGGTTCAAAAACAACAATAACGGCAACCCAGATTAACAAACTTTCAATGGATGATGACATTGAAAACACATATTTTATAGATATTCATCTTGACGACATTCTAAACCCCGACATTAACCAGATGGCAGAAAGGGTCGTTCATAATTTCGGAAAAGAAAATGTTGTTATAGTTCATGTGAGCAAGCTTGATGAAGAAATTATGATGGATGAAGGAAAAGAAAAACTCATTGATAACGGAATTACAAAAGAAAAGCTTGCCGTTATCATTACGGATTATCTTTCCGATTTATCCGAAAAAATAAGCGAATTATCATCGTTTATCTTAATTACAATAGGAGGCGAAACCTCTTATAAATGTTTAAGAAAAATAGATTGCAAATATTTACAGATGACAGATACCATACTTCCCGCCGTTTCTCTTTGCATTGATTCAAATGCAAGGTTTATCGTAACAAAATCGGGCAATATGGGTTCGGCAACGGCGCTAATTGATATAATAAATTACTTTAAATACCATGAAAAAGAATAAAATAGCAATTACAACGGGCGACCCGCTCGGGATAGGCGAAGAAGTTACCTATAAAGCCCTGAATATCTTAAAACCCGAAAAAGATGATGTTATTATCATAGGAAAAGACCTCGGGCTGGGTTATGAAACAATTGAAGTCGATTCAACGGACATCGGCAAATATTGTTATGATTGCCTGAAAATTGCTTCAAATCTTGCAATAAGCAATGAAATTCAAGGGATTGTTACTTCCCCCGTTTCAAAAGAAGCGCTTAATAAATCGGGATATCATTATTCCGGACAAACGGAAGTTTTGGAATCTTTTTTGGCGGAAAATAAAGATGATAAAGCGGAGATGGTTTTTATATCTAACGATTTAAGAGTTATGCTTTTAACAAGACATCTTCCTTTATCTCAAATTAAAATTTCAAAAGAAATGATAGTTCAAAAAGTTTTGAGATTAAATAAATTCTTAAAAGAAAAATGCAAAATAAAATATCCTAAAATTGCCCTCTGTGCGCTTAATCCCCATGCGGGAGAACACGGCATTTTGGGAACCGAAGAAATTGATACGATAATTCCCGCCGTAAAAGAATTAAACAATGAAGGAGTTTTTACATACGGTCCTTACAGTGCGGACGGTCTTTTTGCAAAAGTAGGCAAAAAATTCCAAATTAAAGAACAGCAGGAATATGACGCCATTGTTGCAATGTACCATGACCAGGGGCTTTGCCCCGTTAAAGCGCTTTGCGCAAACAGCGCCGTTAATACGACAATAGGTTTAAGAGTCGTAAGAACTTCGCCCCCGTACGGCACTGCATATGATATTAAAGGGAAAAACATAGCAAACCCTGACGGAATGGTATATGCAATAAGGCTTTTATTAAAGTTAATTTAATTTCATCCGTTATATAGAGTATATTTCTCCATTATTATTTATTTTTAAAGCCTTAAATTTATATAATTAATTTAAGGTCAAAAAAGAAAGATTTTTGAATTATGTCTTCTTTTAACATTAACGGCCCATCTTCAAACCAGCCCATAATTCAAGGGTCGCAAAGTCTCGGAAAAGACGGAGGCGGCGGCGGAAATACGGGCTATATGAATATGCGCCAAAAAAAAGAAGGCAAAAAACAAAACGAAGAAGATAATTCCGTTTTTTTGGAAGAAGTAATTGAAGACACATTTGAAAAAGAAGGCGAAAAGAAAAAACCCTCCAAAAAAGGAAAACTCTTAGGCGCAATTTCAAGCCTCATTAAAGATAAAATTCCGCTTGAAAAAAAAGAAGATAAAGATTCGTTTGTAAAATCGGAAGATAATCCCCAAAACAATGACGAATACGATGATGACGGATATTATGAACAATATCGGAATATAGAAACTATACCTTCAGTAAATTCTTCAAACAATGATGAAGATGAGTATGAAGTTGAAGATGACGATTATTACGATGATATAGATGTATAATTTTGACTTTTTCAATTTCAAAATTAAAAACAAAATATGCAAAATGAAATTAAAAAGTTAATAAGCAAATTATTTTCCTGCAAGCACAGAAATGCGCTTTTAAATTCAGATGAAGGCTACTGCCCCGATTGCGGCAAATATATCAAAAAATCTTATTATATAATAAGGTGTTCCTGCTGTGATATTAAAAGAAAAGCAAAAAACTGTTTTAACGAAATAACGCCGACAGAAAAATTCTGTACAAATTGCGGACATAATGAATATTTTATAGAAAAATGCGAAAATCTTAATTTGGTTGACATCAATTATGCAATTGAAATTAAAGAAGTAATTGATGAAACAAGCGATTATAAAAACGTTAAAATCTGGATCGACGGCAACAATATTGAAAAAGAACCCGAAATTTATAACACTCCTCTTTTGGGAGAAATTAAATATCTGGGCGCAAATTAAAAAAGGCTCCTATATTAAGGAGCCTTTTTTAATTTTAAATTGTTTTTTTAAGCTTCTTCCGTTGTCGTTTCTTCTTCAACGATTGCTTCTTTAATTGTTTCAGAAGCACTTACCACAACTTTGATTTGAGCTTTTACTTTTGACGATAATTTAATTGTCATCAAAAATTCGCCGACTTTATTAATCGGGTTATCCAAAGTAATTGTTTTTCTGTCAACTTCAATGCCCGATTTGTTTAATAATTCTTCGGCAAGTTTCTTTGTTGTGATTGTACCGAACAATTTGCCGGATTCACCGGCTTTTGCGCTGATTTCAATTACACCTGAAGCTTCAATTTTTTCGGCTTTTTCAAGAGCTTCTTTATGAAGTTTTTCCGATTTTGCTTTAATTCTTTGAATGTTTCTTTCTCTTGCCGCCAATGCGCCTTCGGTTGCAATTTCCGCTAAGTTGTTAGGGATAAGATAGTTTCTTGCGTAACCGTCTTTAACATTAATTAAATCGCCTGCTTCGCCGACATTTTGTACATCTTTTTTTAATATAAGCTGCATTATAAATTCTCCTTTTAATTATTTTCGCTTGATTTTTATGTTAAATAAAACAAACATAAATTTCAAGTGGCACTATCACACGCCTCTAAAGGATTTTAAATTCCAAACCCTTGTTTTATGCGGGAGTATGTTCTTCTTTGTGTTCTTTTTCCTGTTCCTTTGAACTTTCTTCTTTTGTATCCGTTAATGTATCATCAACTTCCCGTTGTTTTTCTTCTTTTATATCTTCGTCTTCTTCAACGGATACTTTTTTTGCCGCTTCTTCAATCAGACCGGGGTCAATCTTGCCGTCAATCAAAGCCTGGGTTCTTTCTTTTATAAGACCTTCGAGTTCTTTTACGATTTCCTGAGCTTTCTTTTGTGTTTTTAATTCCTGTTCTTTTATATTTGCATCAATCTCATCATCCGTTTTAGGACGCACAACGGGAATTGAAAGGTTTAAAACCGTTTTTGAATTATCCATTGCATCAATCTGCAATTCAAAATTTTCACCTTCAATTTCCATATATTTTGAAACCGTTGCAATTAATTCTTCTTTAAGCATTTGTATCGCACGTTCGGAAAAACCGACTCTGTCTTGCATAAGAACGGTTTTAAGCCTGTTGATTGCAATTGATTTTGTAGGGTCGATTTCTTCTTTTGAAGAGTTAAAAAGGCTTAAAACTTTGTTGTAAAGCTCCTGAAATAAATCCATCATTTTGCCACCTTCACTTTCTTAGACAAGAATTTTTTAACTTTTCCGAAAAATGTGGTGGGTTGATCTATATCAAGAAAAGGAACTTCTTCGCCTTTTATTCTTCTTGCAACATTAAGGTAGGCTTGTCCTGCAAGTGATTTTTCATTGTTTACAATGGGTTCGCCTCTGTTTGTTGAAGTAATAATACCGGTATCTTCGGGAATTACCCCGATAAGTTCCGCCGATAAAATCCCCACAACATCTTCAACGCTCATCATATCATTTGTTTTAATTAAATTAGGGCGTACCCTGTTAACTAAAAGTCTGTATTTTTTAACGTCTTCTTTTGCTTCCAAAAGTCCTATAATTCTATCTGCATCACGAACCGCCGACATCTCGGGCGTTGTAACGACTATTGCTTCATTTGCGCCTGCAACCGCATTTTGGAACCCTTGTTCAATGCCTGCGGGGCAATCGACAATTATATAATCATATTCTTCTTTTAAAGTATCGCAGATTTCTTTTAATTGTTCTTCGGTAACGGCGGATTTATCCCTCGTCTGTGCTGCGGCAAGAAGGCAAAGATTCGGGTTTTTCTTATCTTTAACCAATGCCTGTTTAAGCTTGCATCTGCCTTCAACAACATCAACAATGGTATATACTATGCGGTTCTCCAAACCCAATAACAAATCAAGATTTCTTAATCCGATATCGGTATCAATCAAAACCACTTTGGAGCCGTCTTTCGCAAGAGCGGTGCCGATATTGGCGGATGTTGTCGTTTTTCCTACTCCGCCCTTTCCTGACGTTATAACTATAACGGAACCTGTCATTTATTATCCTTTCTTTCTAATTTTGCGCCATTTTAAAAAGCACTATATTATCATCAACTATTCTTGCTTCTTCGGGTGTAAAGACCGAAGATTTAACAATGTAAGGTATATTGCCGCTGTCAGGGCGTCTTGAATAGCAGTTTGCAATTCTCAATTGAACCGCATTCATCTTCAATGCCCTTATTCTTGCTTCTTTGTTTCCTTTTGCGCCCGCATGCGCAATTGAACCCAATACACCCCATACGGTTATATCGCCTGCGGCTTTAATTTCGCTTCCGGGGTGGCAGTCGCCTATAATTACGACATTGCCGTCAAAATCTATTATCTGCCCCGATCTGAGCGTTTGATTAACGTATATGGTTTGTTTCGAATCAACAATAACAGGGTCGTTTGTCGGCGGAGCATAAAAATCAACTTCTTCTTCGTCTTGAAATTCAAGACGGTTTTCTTCTTCGTCCGCTTTTCTGTAAACGCTTATAACCTGTTTTTGAATATCATCGGCGTTATTTTCGTTATCCTGCGTTTTTATTTCTTCCGCCGCTTCTTCATTTATTTCTTCTTTGGTTTCTTCAATTGAATTATCGGGATTATTATTTTGTTGCGTTTGTATTATATTTTCTTCTTTTACATCATTAATTTCTTCTTTCGGCAAAAGTCCTTCATTAAATTTTGCCTTAAATTGTTCTCTTAAGTCGTCCAGTTTTTCATTTTGGATATTATTTTCTTCATTATTTACAAATCTTGTATCAACGTTTGTTGCAATTCCCATTTCAATACAAATATCTCTTGTATAGGAATTTGTTGTCTGCACAAAACCTAAAATAAAACCATAGCTTTCAATTAAAGATTTAATGAAAATCATTTGTGATTGGCTGATTTGCGCATCATCAAGCTTTAATTTAACGGAAGCACCTTTTTTATCGGATACCTCAAGCATGCTCACAACATTGTTAACAAGAGCTTCGGAGTCTTTATCTTTTGTTAAATCAATTTCCAAAAATTCTGTATTTTGCATAAAAGTTTCTAATCCCGTAAAATTTCCCAAATTATAATAAAAAACATAACCCAAACCTTATGCAAAAACAATTAATTGTAAAGAAGCATTACCTATTGAAAAAAATCGGTTTTTCAGGTTTAATATAATTGTATTCTTATCAGTTTTTACAATTATGAAAATTAACAACGTATCACCGGAAGCTTTTAAAAGCTTTTACACCCAGAGAAAAGAGCTTCAAACCGGAATAAATAAAAAGAACAAAGAAAAAACGAAAAAAGAAGCCACCCATAAATTAACCGTTGCGGCATCTTTAGCGGGAGCATTCATTCCGTTGATGATTTATAATGCAAAAAAAGGAAGTGCCGATAAAATCAAAGACACCTTCCAAAAATCATCAAGCACAATAAAAGATAAGGCAAAAGCGGCATTGGGGCTGATTCAGGTTTCAAGCCCGAAACAAATTCTTTTATCGGTAACAGGCTCAATCTTAGGCGGGCTTGCAGCAGGAATTTCAATGGATAAAAACAAAGAAAACCGGAATTCAAAATATAAAGAAGCTATATACGGTTTTGCAAACTGTCTTGTTCCCATCGGATTAATTACCGGCGCCGAAAAAGTTGCAAAAAATATGGGAAAAGAACTTACACTGCCCCTGAGAGCCGGAATTGTCGCCGCAGGCGTTGCCGGCGGCATGGTTGCGGCAAATAAAATTTCAAATGCCGTAAATAAGCATATTTTTAAAGAAGAAAATTTTGAAGAAAGAAAAACAAAACCCGCAGATATACTGATTCATGCCGATGACATTTTGGGCGTTATGGCAATTTCGGGCGTTCCTTTTGCAAAACAGCTGGGAATGACCCTGCCTTTAATTTATTCACATGTGGGTTATGAATCCGGAACACAAACCGCAAGCACAAACCAATGATTTTTTTAAAAAAGTTCTTGCAATTAAAAAAAATTTGTATATAATGTAAGGTAAGACTAACATTTTATTGTCAGAATAAAGGCCAAAAATGAAAATTCAAAATGTATCGGCCGGAGTATTTCAAAGTTTCTATGCAAACAGACAAAAATATAAAGAAAACCTGAAATTATCCGAAGAAAAAAATAAAATTTTAAACGAAAAAAAAGAATCAAAAACAAAAAAAATTGTAGCAATCGCTTCCATCATGGGAGCAATCGCCCCGGTTATAGTTTCAAACACCATAAAAGGAAGAGGAAATGTTCTTATTGACACATTTAAAAGCAACTCTTCCAAAATGAAGGATAAATTTAAATCGTTCTATAATATGTTTGAAATTGAATCTTTCCCCGAAATTCTTGCTTCAAGCCTAGGCGGCATTTTAGGCGCAACAACGGCAGGCGTTATGACCGAAAAAAACCCCGAAAACAGAAAAGCTAAATATAAAGAAGGTGTTTTTGAATTTTTAAATAATATAACCCCGACCGTGTTTGTAGCGGGTCTTCAAACATTTGCCGACAAAACGGGAAAAATGCAGTCGGCTCCCGCTAAAGCCGCAATAATTGCAAGTTCTGTTGCAGGCGGCATGTTTGTTGCAAACAAGAGTTCAAATAAAATTAATGAAAAATTTTTCTGCGAAGAAAACAAAAAGCCCGAAAAGAGAAAATTTCATCTCAAAGATTGTCTCGTACATACCGATGACATCCTGTCGCTCCTTGTTCTTGCCAAAATTCCTCTGGCTAAAAAAATCCAGGCCGACAAGCTTCTTCCTCTTTTATATGCAAAAGCGGGATATGAAGCGGGAATTAAAAAAGAAGACAATAATTAAAAGCCTCTTATATAAGAGGCTTTTAATTATTTATACGTACATATAACCCCGCCGCTTTGGTTTATGTTTGGATTATCCACGCCAAAATGTTTCAGATAATTTTTTGTCCATTTTGTAGGAGAATTGGCAAAGACAAGCGCTTTATTTTTTATATTCATGCTGTCGGGTAAAATTTTAGAATTTATATGCAAAGATAAAAATTCCTCCGCACTCGGTATCCCTTCGTTCCCGCTTGTTGAATTTTCCCCGCAGAACTTTTCGGCATCGGAATAATTGTATGATTTTGAAACATCAAAATTTCCCGTTAATACGGGAAGCGCAACTTCCGGGTTTCGCCCGAAAAAGACCGTTGCGAACCCGACATCGTTGCCTATTATATTCGGCGACGTCCGACCGTTAACATCATAAATTATATTTAAGCACATCGGCTGTCTTAAATCATCATCGCCCGCATTTATATATGCGCTCGGGCTGTCTGCGCAAAAAGGATTATAAGATATAAGCAGGGAAATTCCGTTTTGGGTTCTTGCCGCCCAGGCCGTATCAAGGTTTTCATCGGTTTGCGCAAGGTCATATACATTAAATGTATTTACAAGTTCATAATCCCTGTAAGCGGAATTTTGAATCCAGCCGCAATCGGCATAATTATTGCTTATTTCTATATCTTCGCTGTTATTTGCAATATTACTTACACCGCTTGAACATATTTTTGAAAATTTCATATATTTTGCAAGATGATAAACAACAAATTCTCCCGTTATATCGTCATTTTGTTCGGCTTCATTTTGCCCGTCGGGATTCTTATTTATTCTGTTTTCAAGCATTACCATTTTGCTTAATGCGCCCGATAAATCAACTTTTAATGCCATTGCTTTTGCTTTGTTTGCGTTTTCTCTTACATCGGATACAACGGTCGGAATTAAAAGTGCCGCAACAACGCCCATAACGGTCATTGTTAATAATGCTTCGGCCAGTGTAAATCCTTTATTTTTTTTCATATATCACCTTTATGAACATTATCTGTATGTACAAATAACTCCGCCGTTTTGACCAAATTTTTTACCGCTTGAATCATCGCCGCTAAAAAAGAATCTGGTCCAATCGGTAGGCGAATATGAAAACACTATACCTTCTGCCCCCGGCTGCGTATAAGAAGAACCTTGCATGCCGGTAACCGAACTTGGCAGCAGCCTGTAATTTATACTCATTGACATCATCTCTTCTGCGGAAGGTACACCTTCGTTTCCGCTTGTTGAATTATCAAGACAATATTTTTCGGCTTCTTCATATGAATAATTTTTGCTGAAATCATAATTAGCGCTAAAAACAGGAATCGTTACTTTGGGGCTTTTACCGAAAAATACCGTTGCAAACCCGACATCGTTTCCTATAACGTTAGGGGAAGTTTTACCGTTAACATCATAAATTATATTTATACACGCAGGTGATTTAATCAACCCCTTCGGTGCATTAAATTGTCTTTCATATTCAAGAGGAGATTCGGCGCAATAGGGATTATAAGATATAAGCATGGAAATTCCGTTTTGGGTTCTTACCGCCCACGGAGCCATTAAATTAGCGGAAATCACTGCGCTGACATTTGGATTGTTTTTTGCATTTGAAATATATGCGCTGTCTGCAAGTTCAAAAACGGAAAAACTGTTTTCAAGGTCATAATCACGGTACACCGACCCTTCTGCCCAATCGCAATCATAATAAGAATTGGCGATTTTATCAAGCATATCTTTATCAACTTTTATAGCCTCTGCATTTTGAGACAAAATTCCTTTAAGGCTTAGCTCATACATATGGTTTTTATAAGGAAAAATATCTTTTGAAGTTACATTTGCAAATTTGGTTAATCCGGAATCAACCGGTTTTGGTCTCTCATTGGCATTAGGGTTTATACGAATATCAACGGGTCCAGGAGAACATATTTTTGCAAATTTTATATAATCCATAAGATGATATACTATAAATTCACCTGTCGGATTATTTGTTCTTGTATTATATTGTTCGTACTGCGTCCAATTTATTCTGTTTTCAAGCATTACCATTTTGCTTAATGCGCCCGATAAATCAACTTTTAATGCCATTGCTTTTGCTTTGTTTGCGTTTTCTCTTACATCGGATACAACGGTCGGAATTAAAAGTGCCGCAACAACACCCATAACGGTCATTGTTAAAAGTGCTTCCGCTAACGTAAAACCTTTTTTATATTTCATAAACTGCCCTTCAATCTAGTAATATTTCTCATTTTATCAATTTATTATAACGTTTGCAATTTTGATTAAAAGACCCTTAAATTATCAAGGGTCTTTTTTATTGCATTACCGTTTATTTAAAAATGCAGATTGGATATCCGCTTGTGCCGCCGCCTGCAAGGTCATGTTCATACCATTTATTTTTCATCTGTGAATATACTCCGTTATTTGTGCTGACATCGCCCAAGGAACTCGGGAGCATATGTTTATTTATGACAAGAGAAATATATTCTTCCGCCGTCGGAATTGCCTCGCCGCCGTCTGAAGAGTTGCTTGCGCAATATTTAATCGCACCTTCTCTGTCAAATTCCTTAAATTCGCCGCCCGTACCTTTTCCTCGTCCCAGATGTTCACTGAATGCGGGAGATACAAGCGAGGGATTTTTGCCGAAAAATACCGTCATAAAGCCGATATCCTGTCCGACAACATTGGGAGAAGATTCGCCGTTAACGTCATAAATTATATTCAAACACCCGGGTGATTTGATGTTTTCGCCGTCGCCGGATTTAGACTTAACATATTCGCTCGGCGTGCTTGCGCAATTCGGGTTATAAGATATTAACAAAGAAACACCGCTTTGCGTAACCGCAGCCCAGGTTGGGCTTCCTTCGGCATCGGGAGCATTGGCGCCGCCGAATTGAACCATATTGTTGTATGCTTCATCAGACATTGTTTGATAAGAGAATTTATTTTTTCTGTCAAAATTGCGGTATTTATCGCCCTCAAGCCAGCCGCAGTTGCAAATGTCTTTTGAATAAGCCGTGTCCTCTTCGCCCTCGCCGCCAAGTGCAAGGGAATTTAAGCTGCTGTATAAACCGACGCTTGAATAAAGACTTTTTGTAACGGTTCTGTTCATTTCTTTTATTGTTACATTATCTGCAACTTTGCTGTCGGAAGGAAGATAGCCCCATCTTCCTTTTTTATTTTTATCTTTATCTTTGTCTTTGTCCTTGTCCGGTTTTTTACCGTGATTCCACCTATCGTCATCATCATAGCGGTCATCATCATCGTCGTCGTCATAGTCAAAACGTCCGCCGCCGCCGCCAAAATCAACGTTTACATTATCTTCGGAATCATTTTTATTGCCGTTACCTTTATTTCCGCTATTGCCGTTGTTATTTTTATCGTTGTCTTTATTGGGATTTTTGCCGCTATTACCGTTATTACCGTTTCCGTTATTTTTATCGCTCCAGTCGGTAAAACAGCCGAGTTCATTCAAGTTTGCACAATTTTTATGATCGGGTTTTCTTTCGCAGAATTTTGTATTGTTTATACAAGCGCAGCATTCGGGCCTGTGTGCGGCTAAACCGCTTGAAGCGCAATATTTATCACAGTCATATTCCGGAAATTGCACGTTACATGCGGCGCATTCGGGTCTGAATACCGAAAAATCGTATATTCCGCAATAAGTGGTGCAAGGATCAATATCATCAAAATTTGCCCCGTGCTGGCATATATTGCATACCTTCAGCTGCTCATCCGTTAAACCGGAATGATTGCAAAAATCGGGACATTTCATAGGATCTCCGGGCGGCTCAACCGGTTCGGGTTCCGGTTCAGGTTCAGGCTCCGGTTCAGGTTCAGGCTCGGGTTCCGGTTCCGGAGGCGGAACAACTTCCGGTTCTTCAGGCTCGGGTTCTACAATTTCTGCGCCCGGCGAACATACTCTTAAAAATTTCATATAATTAGACATATCATTAACGATAAAATCGCCCGTGGGCTCGTTTGAAATCTCATCGCTTTCAAGTTTATTTATTTTGCCGTCCGTCAGCGCCATTTCACTGAACACGCTTTGTAATTCAAGCGCAAGCGCCTGTTTTCTTGCCTTAAAAGCACTTTTGTTGACATTTGTTACAACAATCGGAATAACGATAGCCGCAATTATTCCGATGATTGACAAAGTCAAAAGGGCTTCCGCAAGAGTAAATCCCTTTTTCTTTTTCATTAAAAACAGCCTTTCAAAAATAAAATAATACCGATTCTATATTATATATTTTATCAGTTTATTTAACCCTTTGCAATTGTTGTTGTCATATTTTCCAATATTTGGTTTATAATTATTTAAAAAGCGAAAGGAAGCTGATTTGGAAAGATTTACGGGACTGATTGGAATTGTAGTAATCATAGGCATTTGCTATTTAATGTCGAATAATAAAAAGAAAATCAGTATAAAAACGGTTTTAACGGGGTTTATTCTGC
This sequence comes from Candidatus Gastranaerophilales bacterium, assembly GCA_944325155.1. Taxonomy (GTDB): domain Bacteria; phylum Cyanobacteriota; class Vampirovibrionia; order Gastranaerophilales; family Gastranaerophilaceae; genus Galligastranaerophilus_A. The sequence goes on from CALUYY010000003.1 coordinate 87,761, forward strand.
AATTTTTGCTTGCGGTTTTTGTTCTTAAAGTTCCCCTGGGGCAAAACATTTTAAGCTTTATTTCAAAAGGAATTGAAAAAATCCTTCAATTCTCAAACTCCGGCGCCGATTTTGTTTTCGGCTTTTTAAATAATTCGCCCGATAAAGTTAACGAGCTTTTCTATGACGGTGCAGCATTTGTTTTTTCAATAAAATTAATCGCAACAATAATTTTTATTCTTGCAATAGTAAACATTCTTTATTATTTCGGCATTATGCAAAAAGTAGTACAGTTTTTTGCAAAAATAATGTATAAAATTATGAACGTATCCGGTGCGGAAGCGCTCTCTAACATTGCAAGCGTTTTTGTGGGACAGGTTGAAGCACAGATTATGATTCGTCCTTATTTAAAGACCGCGACAAAATCGGAATTGTTGGCTTCCATGACAGGCTCTATGGCATGTATTGCGGGCGGTGTTATGGCAATTTATATTGCAATGGGCGTTCCTGCGGAATTTTTGCTTGCCGCTTCAATTATGGCAGCCCCGGGAGCGCTTGCGGTTGCAAAAATAATTTACCCCGAAGATGAAGAAAGCCAGACAAAAGATGAAGTTAAAGTTATTGTTGAAAGAACCCATGTTAATTTAATCGATTCAATCGCAAATGCGGCATCGGACGGTATGAAAGTTTCCCTAAACGTTATTGCGATGTTAATTGCATTATTGTCTTTAATTGCAATGGCGGATTGGTGTCTTGCAAAAATCGGGCTTTTTCTTTTTGATTACTGCCACATTCAAATATCTTTCATCGATTTATCGAATTTAAGTTTAAAATCGCTTTTGGGCGCAATTTTTTCTTTGTTTGCGTTTATTATGGGTGTGCCCCTTGAAAATGTTGTTCAGGTCGGCGCACTTATGGGAGAAAAACTTGTTTTGAATGAATTTATCGCATATACGGATTTAATTCAGATGAAAGAATTGTTAACTCCCAAAGCAATAACGATTGCAAGCATCGCATTATGCGGTTTTGCAAACTTCGGCTCCATTGCAATTCAAATAGGCGGAATAGGCGAGCTTGCCCCCACAAGAAGAGGCGATATTGCAAAACTCGGCATAAAAGCATTAATTGCGGGAACTTTTGCCTCATATATTTCGGCTTGTATGGCAGGTATTTTAATGTAAGATAAAGGAAAAATTTATGGCGATTGTGGAAGAAACATTAGAGATTGAATACGACAAAGAATTTCCCCCGAAAATAAACCCCTTGGAAGAATTTATCAAACAAAAAGGAATAAACCCCGTAAGATATTCCCTTATCAGCATAGACAGAAAAACAAACAAAATAAAATTAGGGGTTTCCGGCATTAAAGATTAAAATTATTAATTTTAAGTTAATTTTTGTAATATTTTTTAAAATCATTATTAAAATAAAAGTATAAGAAAAGTTTGAGGTCTTTTATGTTTGATTTTGAAAAATTAACAAAAATAGGGCAAAATGTGCTTATTGAAGCACAAAATCTCGTGAAAATAAATAAAAACACGTTTCTTGAACCGGCGCATATTTTTCTTGCAGTATTAAATTCATCAAATAATGACCCGGTAAATGCTTTTTTGGCTCAATTAAAATTAGGTTCAAACCTTGTAAAATCCGATGTTCAAAATTTAATTAACACATATCCCAAAATTTCGGATTCAACGGTTCAATTATATTTTTCAAACAATTCGCTAAAATTAATGGATTTAGCTTTTGATTATGCAAAAAATATGAAAGATAAATTTGTTTCTTATGAGCATATTATTCTTGCAATGTCAAACTTTGTTCAGGAAGAAAAGAATGAAGAAGGGCTGAAAAAAATATTTGATAAATTCAATATAAAAGAATTAAACGTCTTAAATGCGATAAAAAATTTAAGAGGAGATAAAACGGTGAACAGCGAAAATGCAGATGAAGAATATAAAGTAATGGAAAAATACTCGATAGATTTGACCCAGAAAGCCCGTGAAGGCAAACTGGACCCTGTTATCGGGCGTGATGAAGAAGTAAGAAGAATTATTCAGGTCTTAAACAGAAGAACAAAAAACAACCCCGTCCTAATCGGTGAAGCGGGCGTCGGAAAAACCGCAATCGTTGAAGGCTTGGCGCAAAGAATAATAAGGGGCGATGTCCCTGAAAGCCTGAAAGATACGAAACTTCTTGCTCTTGATATGGGCGCACTTGTTGCGGGCGCAAAATTCAGAGGCGAATTTGAAGAAAGGTTGAAAAAAGTAATAGATGAAATTCAAAAATCGCAAGGCCAGATAATTTTATTTATTGACGAATTGCATACCGTTGTGGGTCTCGGGGCGGCAGAAGGCTCAACCGATGCGGGCAACCTTTTAAAACCAATGCTTGCACGGGGCGAGATTAGAACGGTAGGCGCCACTACAATTAACGAATACAGAAAATATATAGAAAAAGACCCCGCCTTAGAAAGACGTTTCCAGCCGGTTCTGGTTGATGAACCGTCGGTTGAAGCAACAATTTCAATTTTAAGAGGGTTAAAAGAAAAATATGAAGTCCACCACGGAGTAAGAATTAAAGACTCCGCCCTTGTTGCTGCGGCACAATTATCAAACAGATATATAACGGACAGATTTCTGCCCGATAAAGCAATCGATTTGGTTGATGAGGCGGCATCATCCGTTAGAATTGAAATTGATTCAATGCCTGAAGAGCTTGATAAGCTTGAAAGACAAAAACTTCAACTGCAAATTGAACTTGAAAGCTTAAAAGAAGATAACGACACGGAAAAAATCGAAAGAGTAACAAAATCGTTAAATGAAATTTCAAAACAGGCAGACATTTTAAAAGAACAATGGCTTAAAGAAAAATCATCCTTAAATGATGAAGTTACCATAAAACAGGAAATTGAACGCACAAAAGTTGAAATTGATAATGCGGAAAGACAGGCAAATCTTGAGCAGGCGGCAAAATTAAAATACGGAAAACTGCCCGAATTAATGAAAAAACTTGAAGAAGCGCAAAATAAAGATAATAAAAAAGAAAAAAATTCGCTTCTCAGAGAAGAAATAACGGACGAAGACATAGCGGAAGTTGTTTCAAAATGGACGGGCGTTCCCGTTTCAAAACTTGTCGAATCGGAAAACGAAAAACTTCTTCAAATGGAAGAAGTTCTCCATAAACGTGTTATAGGTCAAAATGAAGCGGTGGGCGTTGTTTCGGATTCTATCCGCCGTGCACGCTCCGGCTTAAAAGATCCCAAACGCCCGATTGGAACATTTTTATTCCTGGGACCCACGGGCGTCGGTAAAACCGAGCTTGCAAAAGCGCTGTCTGAATTTATGTTTCAGGATGAAGACGCATTGATTAGAATCGATATGTCAGAATATATGGAAAAACATTCTGTTGCAAGACTTATAGGCGCACCCCCCGGTTATGTCGGATACGATGAAGGCGGACAATTGACGGAAAAAGTAAGAAGAAAACCGTATTCCGTTATATTGTTTGATGAAATCGAAAAAGCACACTATGATGTCTTTAACATAATGCTTCAAATCTTTGATGACGGCAGATTGACCGATTCCAAAGGAAGAACGGTTGATTTTAAAAACACGATTATAATTTTAACATCAAACATAGGTTCCGACATTATTCTTGACAGAGCGGTAAAAGGGTTATTATCTGCCGATGAAAAAGAGAAAACCAAAGAAGAAGTAAAAGAAAGACTTAAAGAACACTTCCGCCCCGAATTCTTAAACAGAATAGACGAAACGGTATATTTTGAAGCTTTAACTTTGGATGATTTGAATAAAATCGTTGATATTCAGGTAAATTACTTAAAAGACCTTCTTAAAGAAAGAAAAATCGATTTTGAAATTACACCTGACGCCAAAGATAAACTTGCCCTTGAAGGATATAACCCGATCTACGGTGCAAGACCCTTAAAACGTGTTATAAGACAAAAAATAGAAAATCCGCTTTCAAAAGCAATTCTAAAAGGCGAATTCACGGACGGCGACAAAATCATAATTGATGTTAAAGATGATGAAATAACTTTTAATAAAGGATAACATAAGACAAATTAAAAGCGGGTATTATACCCGCTTTTTTTAAATTAATTATTATCCTGAAGTGATTGGGTTTCTTCATCAACGGGTTCTTCTTTTTTCGGAGCAATTATTTTAATTTTTACTATTCTTGCACCGTCCGTTTTTACAACTCTGAATTCAAACCCGTCAATTGTACAAATATCGCCTTCTTTTGCAATATGCCCCAAATATTTAATAACAAGCCCGCCGATTGTTTCAATATCTTCGTCTTCAACTTCGTTTTGCGCTTCAAGATTAAAATAATCGTTAAATTCGTCAATTCTAAGCATGGCATTTGCTATGTATTCTCTTTCGCCGATTTGTTTAATATCGGCTTCTTCCTCTTCGTCAAACTCGTCTTGAACTTCGCCCACGATTTCTTCCAAGACATCTTCCATTGTAATTAACCCGGAAACTCCGCCGAATTCATCAATTACAAGCGCCATTTGGGATTTTTTCTGTTTAAATTCATGAACAAGTTTATCTACCGTTAAGGTTTCCGGAACCAAAATTGCGGGTCTTATGATTTTTCTTAAATTAATTTCTTTTCCTTCGACAACAAGAGGGTATAAATCTTTTAAGTGAAGTATTCCTATAACTTTATCCAAGTCTTCTTCGTAAACGGGATATCTTGTATACTGGTTTTCGATTGTAAGTTTTTTCAGTTCTTCCTGTGTAATATCAACAGGGATTGAAACAACATCGGGTCTCGGGACCATAACCTGTTTTGCAAGAATATCGGAAAATTTAAATACGTTTTGAAGAATTTCTTTTTCGGTATCGTTTAAAACGCCTTCTTTATGGGATTCATCAATAATCATGTCAAGTTCTTCAACCGTATGGACAAGATGACCCACATGTGCGGGCGGAATTTTTAATAAAGATAAAAGCCAGTTGCCAAAACCGTTTAATAAAAATATAAAAGGCGTAAAAATCTTTGTTACGACAGACATAGGTTTTGCAACAATTAAAGCTGTTTTTTCGGGGTGCTGGATTGCAATTGATTTAGGCATTAATTCGCCGATTACGACATGCAAAAATGTAATTAACGAAAACGCTATAACAACCGCCGTTGAATGGGTTGCCCCCGCACGCAAAGACTCGGGCAAAAACCCGAAAACAGGCTCGATTAATTTAACAAGCGTTGCTTCCCCGACCCACCCGAGGCCGATACTTGCAATTGTAATACCCAATTGGACGGCCGCAATTGATCTGTCCAGATGGTTAATCGAATCAAGGGCAATAGCAGCCATTTTATCGCCTTCTTTTGAAAGCTGGAAAATTCTTGTCTTTCTGACCGAAACAAGCGCAAACTCGGTAGCCACAAAAAAGCCGTTTGCAAATAATAAAAGTGCTACAATAAATAAATTTAGTCCTATAGGTCCTGTCTCAGGGTGCATTTTCTATTCCCGTAATAAAATCTTTTTTAATTATATTATTAAATCGATTTTTTTTCAAATTTTAAGCTTTCTCTTAATATAACCAAAGATATTACCATAAGGGATAATGTTTTATATTTTGAATTTTCTTAAAATTTTAAAAAAGGAAGTTTAAAATTATGAAAAAATTTTTTATTCTTATATGTTTATTGTTTTTAGTCAATAAAGGTTTTTGTTATGAAATATATGATGCGACCTGGTGCAGAAAAAACGGCGGAATTATTGAATTTGACATTAATCAAAACATAAATTTTAACTGCATTATGCTTGATTTTAAAAAGACTCCTTACATAAAAGAAGTTTATAATATTATCTGCATTCCTTATTATTCTTCAATTATAAATAATAAAGAACCGGTGTTTTTAAAAATGGTGGGCGATATAGAAAATAAAAAAAATTCAATTTTTGATAAATTCGACTGGAAAATAACGGAAAATGAGCTTTTAAGATTTATATAAAATTAAGCCCTTCTAAAAGAAGGGCTTAACAATTTAAAGACTTATGAATTTTGAATTTTGAATATCTTTTATTTTATCAATTTCAAGAAGCGTTTCTTTATTAACTTTATCATCCGTATTTATTATCATTAAGCTTATATCATCGGATGAATTTTGTTTTTGCGCAACCTGCATTTTTGAAATATTTACGTTATCTTTTCCTAAAACCCCTGCCACCTGCGCAATCATATTCGGCTGGTTTTTATGCGGAACAAGAAGCATAAATTTATCGGGTTCGATTGATGTTATATATTCGTTCAATTTAACAATTCTTGCAACATTTTGAGCAACAAGAGCACCCTGAACTTCAACGCAGCTTTTATCGCCCTGGAGTTTAACGGTAATTGAACCTATATAATCCGTTGATTGTTCCGATTTTTTCGTTGTAACGTTTATTCCTCTTTGTTTTGCAATAAAAGGAGCATTTACATAATTAACCCCTATAAGGTTTGAAGCCAAAACCCCTTTTAAAACGGCAACTTCTAAAGGCGAAACATCGAGGTTGGCAAGAGTTCCTTTAACTTCAATTTCAATACTTCTTAAATTGCCGTCTAAAATTTGTGCGGCAATTTTTGAAATATTTTCCGCAATCGGCATATAATCTTTAACGGGTTCAAGCTTTTGCGGTTTTAGGGAAGGAATATTAACCGCACTCGTTGCGTCCCCGCCCGATAAAACCTCTTTTACCTGATGAGCAACATCCAATGCAACATTTATTTGCGCTTCATCCGTGCTTGCGCCCAAATGCGGAGTTAAAACAACATTTTTGCCGAATTTAATTAAAGGGCAATCTTGAATATTTTTTTCATCTTCGTAAACATCAATGGCGCATGCTGCCACCTGTCCCGATTCCAATGCGGCGCACAGTGCTTTTTCGTTTATTATTCCGCCTCTTGCGCAGTTTATAAGCCTTACGCCTTTTTTCATTCTGTTTATCGTGTTTTCGTTTATAAGAGATGTCGTTTCTTTTGTTTTAGGTGTGTGGACGGTGATAAAATCGGGAAGCGCCCAGAAATCATCAAGGTGTTCAACATATTTTGCGCCGAATTTTTCAACGTATTCTTTTGTGGCATAAGGATCGAAAACAACAAGTTTCATACCGAGCGCAAGCGCAACATGCCCCACATGCTGTCCGATTTTTCCAAAGCCTATAATCCCCAGGGTTTTTCCGAAAACTTCAACGCCCGTGAATTTTGATCTTTCCCATAAACCCTGTTTTACGGAAGCGTCCGCAACCGGAATATTTCTGTTCATTGCCATCATCATTGCAATTGTATGCTCCGCCGCTGCGTTTGTGTTGCCGTCCGGAGAATTTACGACGATAATACCTTTTTTTGTTGCGGCGTCAAGGTCGATATTATCAACGCCGACACCCGCCCTTCCTATAATTTTCATATTACGGGCGGCTTCAATAATTCTTGCGGTAACTTTTGTCTGGCTTCTGACCAAAAGCGCATCATAATCGCCTATAATTTCAACAAGTTTATCCTCGTCCATCGTTGGCAGATTATCGACTTCGGCTACGTCGGATACAATCTTTACCGCAGCCTCGTTTATTTTATCGGTTATTAATACTTTCATTTCTTTATCCTTATTTTTTGAGTTCGTCTATCGTTTCTTTTAATGAAGCTAATGCGGTTAAAACATCTCTTCTTGAAACAAAACCTAATGTTCCCATTCTGAAGATTTTGTCTTTAAGGTCATTTTGACCGTTTGCAACCGTTATATCATATTTTTCTTTTAAAGTTTTCCTGATATCGGGAACGCTTACCCCTTCGGGCGGAAGAACGGCTGTTATTGCATAGCTTGCAATTTTTTCATCTTCAACAAAAAGTTTAAGCCCCATATCTTTAATGCCCTGTCTTAACAACATCGCATTTTCTTTATGTCTTGCAAAGATATTATCAAGCCCTTCTTCTTTCATCATCTCCAATGCGCTGTCCAGTGCAACGATTAAATTAACTGCGGGAGTCCAGGGAGTTGTATCTTTTTCAAGATTCTTTTTATAATCAGTCCAATTAAAATAAAAATCGGGGTAAACGCATTTTTTATGAACTTCGAAAGCTCTGTCGTTTGCAGCCAAAAATGCAAGCCCGGGAGGAATCATAAACCCTTTTTGGGAACCCGAAATTAAAACGTCTATTCCCCATTCATCCATTCTGCATTCAAGCGCACCCAGTGATGTAATACCGTCAACAACGCTTATGGCGCCATGGTTTTTAATTAATGCCGCAAGCTCCTTAACGGGGTTTGTAACACCCGTTGAGGTTTCGTTGTGTGTCATTGTAACGATTTTAATTTCTTTATTTACGTCTTTATCCAAAATTTCTTTTAAATCATCGGGGTTAATTGCTTTGCCGTACGGAACTTCAAGCTCAATAACTTCCGCCCCTCTCATCTTGGCGATTTTTGCCCAGCGCTTGCCAAAGTTACCGATTATAAGACATAAAACCTTATCGCCCTGATTAACAAGGTTTCCGATTGCACTGCACATGGCACCCGTTCCGGATGATGTATAAATATGAACATCCGATTTTGTTTGAAAAACCCATTTTAAACCTTCTTCAACTCTTCTTAAAATCGCTGAAAACTCTTTGCTTCTGTGCCCTATGGGATGTTTTGCAAGAGCCAAAAGCACTCTTTCAGGCACCGGCGTAGGTCCCGGAATCATTAAAAATTCTTTATCATACATTTTAAAATCCTCCCCAAAATAATCTTTTTTATGATACCGAACAGGGTAAAAACGCCTGCGGATATGTATAGGTCAATTTAAAGCCCATTTGTTTATACATCTTCATGGCGGGAGCATTGTCATAGTCCGTGCTGACGTTAAGTCTGTTGACATCCAGTGCGCCCTGTCTGTTTAATTTAATAATTTCTTCAACGGTTTGTTTGAGCATAACTTCAGATAACCCCAAACCCCTGTGCTCGGGCAAAATTCCGACCAAAGGAATATTTGCGATTTCATTTCCCGTAACATTTGCAAGGCAAAAGCCCGCAACAAGATTTTCATGCAACAAAATTCTTGATGCCGAATCCAAAAATCTGCCGTAAATTTCTTCCGTGATTTTGTTTGTAATATCATCCGCCCCTTTAAGGGTTTTAAACCTCGGGTCAAAATAAACATCCGTTGTATTAATAAACGATTTAAAAATACAATCTCTTAATTCTTCTTTGTAAATATCTCTGTAAGGAACGATTTTATAGCCTATGGGAAGGTCCGTAAATCTGATTTTTTCAAGCGTTCTTGTCTCTTTTTTGTCGGTAATCGGAAAATCAAGAACGGCAAGATTTACAAAATGAAAACCGTAAGCTCTTATTGAATCTTTAAAATCTTCCTGACGCCCGAGCATGGGATAGCTTACAAGGCAAGATTTTCTTAAATCCGCAGTTTCTCTTAAAAAAGCTTCCAAGAGTCTTTTTCTTTTCTCGTTATGATTTTCATCCCCCAGACAATGAATTACGTATAATTCAATCGCATCTTCCTGTGCGGTTGAATAAGCAAGAAAAGCAGTCGGAATTGCGCCTTCAAGAAGAATAATGCATTTAATTATGCCTTTGTTGAAGTAATCCAAAAAATCGTTATATTCAAGCGGTTCCAGTTCAAAACGATAATCTTTTTTACAGTTAACCCGAAAATCGTTATAGGCGCCCATAAAAATTTTAAAATATTTTTCAGATAATACTTCCGTTTGATACATTAATATTGTCATCCTTAATTTACGCTAATTATATCACAAAGATTTTTTATATCTTCCAACTTCGCCTTTTCATTGTTAACATCTTTATACATATGTTTCATTCTTTTGATTTTTGTATTGATATATTTCTTGTTATATTCGGTAATTTTGGGTTCAATCGCAACCCTTTCCCTTACTTTTAAACCGTATCCGGTCAAAGCCACGATTTTTTTCGGGTTATTGGTTATAAGGTCAAATTCGCCGTATCCCAAATCAACAAGAATTTGCGCACCGGTGCCGTAGTTCCTTAAATCCGATTTAAAGCCCAGAGATATGTTTGCATCAACCGTATCCTGCCCCATATCCTGCAGTTTATAAGCTTTTAATTTATTAATTAAGCCTATTCCCCTTCCTTCATGGTCCCTTATATATACAAGAGCGCCTTTGCCGTATGAAGCTATCATCTTCAGAGAATCAGTCAGCTGCTGGTTACAATCGCATTTTAAACTGTGGAAAATATCACCCGTAAGACACTCGGAATGCATTCTGATTAAAGGAACCTTATCGGTTTTATCATCCTTAACCAATGCCACATGTTCAACACCCGTAAGTTCATCAAGATAACCGTATATCTCGAAATCCCCGAATTCCGTAGGCAGAGGTGTTTGAACCATTCTTTTTATGTGTCTTTCAAACCCGAGGCGGTATTCAATTAAATCGGCAACGGTTATAATTTTTATATTATATTTTTTTGCAAATTCAAATAAATCATCTCTTCTTGCCATTGTGCCGTCATCGTTTGTAATTTCGCAAATGACGCCCATCGGTTTTAACCCGGACAATCTTGCAAGGTCAACTGCGGTTTCTGTGTGCCCCGCTCTTTTTAAAACTCCCCCTTCTTTTGCGATTAAGGGGAAAATATGCCCCGGCCGCCTCAAATCTTCGGGTTTTGAATCGTTATCGGCTATAACTTGAATTGTTTTTGCTCTGTCAAATGCCGAAATTCCCGTTGTAATACCGAATTTGGGGTCGCCGTCCACACTTTGGGTAAAATTTGTGCCCTTAATATCGGTATTGTGTTCAACCATAGGATTTATATTAAGCCTTTTTGCGGCTTCATCGGTTATTGCAAGACAAACAAGCCCCCTGCAGTTTTTAATCATAAAGTTAATTTTTTCAGCCGTTACAAATTCGGCGGGAAAAATTAAATCGCCTTCGTTTTCTCTGTCCTCATCATCAGCAACGATAACGGGGTTTCCTTTTTTAAATTCTTCGATTGCTTCTTTGATTGTGTTAAACATTTTTAATCGTCCTTATTTTTAAAAGCCGTTTTCAATCAAAAATTCTTCCGTTATTTTTGATTCTTTTTTTTGTTCAAAAAATTTTTTAATGTATTTTGCGACCATATCATATTCTATATTAACAATATCGTTTATTTTTAAATATTTAAGATTTGTGTTGTTAAATGTTTCGGGCAAAATCGAAACTTCAAAATTGTTAACGGCCGTTTCAACAACGGTAAGGCTGACCCCGTTAACTGCAATTGAACCCTTTTTAACGATTAAATCCGTATCGCATTCAAAATTAAAAATTCTTGCAACACCGTCATTTTTAATTGAGTTTAATTTTGCCTTTGTGTCAATGTGTCCCGAAACCAGATGTCCGTCCAGCCTGTCGGACAATTTCATTGCAAGTTCAACGTTTACAAAATCGCCTTTTTTTAAAAAAGCCAGATTTGTAAGTCTTATAGTTTCATTCATCGCTTCAAAACTTAAAATTTTTCCTTCTTTTTTTATGACACTCAGGCATGCTCCGTTAATTGCAATTGAATCACCCTTTTTGATTTCATCGGTGCATAAATTAACCTCAAGGGAAAAAATTTTTCCTCCCGATAAATTAATTACTTCTTTTATACATCCTAAGTCTTGAACCAGTCCTGTAAACATAAGAAAAAATTACCATAAAAATACAAAAAATGCGATTTAATTAAATCGCATTTTTTAATAATCAAATCAAACCCTTGTGCTTTAATGCATTCGGAAAAAACCGCTTAAATTTTAAGCAAAATAATCAATTTTATTGCCGTTTAGGGTATATTCCCTGCAGCCTTTGAAATTGATATCGAGTTTTTCGCCTTCCTGCGCACTGTCCGTTTCAACCGGAGCTGGTTCTGCCGCAACGGGATTTGTAACGGGAGCAGGCTGCATTGGCATTTCATCGTTGTTTTTCATTTTTCCGAAAACAACACGGGGAGCAACCATTGTTTTGTTTGCTATTACCTGATTTGCAGTCATAATAGGTTGTATATTCATCCTAACCTCCGAATGGTATGTTAAAATAAAGTATTACATTTGTCAAGGTTAAAGATAATAATTTGATAAAATCTTTATATCTTCTTTTTTATAAAAAGGAATTAAAATTAAAAAACCTAATCCATAACGCCCATGTCTTTTAATTTTTGCAATTTTTCGCTTCTGTTTATTGTCTTTAAATAAAAACTCATAGGATAACTTTCAAATAATTGCGTCATAAATTCATAACCGTCGGATGAATATTTTTTGCCCTTATTTTGAAGCGCTTTTGTATATTTTGAAATAACTTCTATGGTGTTTCCGACAGCTTCATTCTTATCATTATCGCTTATAAAATGAGAAGATTCATCATAACTTGAAAGATAAGTATTTAAATATTCAATATTTGTAAGCGCCCAAAGAGCGTTCCCCAAATCGTTTTTATAAGGAGCCTTGTATTTATCAAGGTCAATTATCTCTATTGAACCTTTATCTTCATCCAATAAAAAGTTATTCGGATTGTAATAATCAAATTTATATCCCGCTTCATCAAGCTCAATAAATTTATCTATTAAATCATCATAAGCGCTCTGGGGCATGGAAGCTAAAATTTTTAAACATTTTGCATAATGTTCCTTGCGCTCGATTGCCTCATAAGAAATTTCGCCTTCCCTTAATTTTCCGCTTTCTTCAAAAATGGCAGAAGGGGGCGGGTTTCCGTTTGTAATTCCCTGTTGTTTCAATAAAACTTCAATTGAAGGTTTATGAACATCGTCAGATTGAATTAAAGCAGCCTGCTGCCCGAAATTGCTTTTTAAATTCTTATCTTTTGTATCTTTAATTTTATAATCGCTAAAATCCGTTTCATCCGGGTCAAAATAGCTTCTTGGCACCCTTAAAACGTAATCATCGTTACCTTCTATTTTATAAACGCTGTTTGAAAAACCCTGCCCCAAAAGGTTTTCTTCGCTGAAAGATTCTTTTAATCCTTTATTTAAAAAATCGTTTTCTTCTGCCCATTTGATAAATTCATTATCAAGAGGCTTTTTTTGCTCCGATTTTATAAAACAATCGTTTTGAACGCCGCTTCCTTTGAACGAAACATTCCTTCCGCCTTTAAATTGAAGAGGCGCCGTATTGAATAAATTTATGCCGTTTATCATAACCAAACCTTCTTTATATATATTTATATAAAAATTCAAAATATAAAAAATTGACTTATTTTTATGTTAAATTATGTTTGTAATTTGGCTCATGCGGCGTTTTTGTGCTAGCATGTAGGTATATTTATCAAAGGGGAGATTATGACAGAAACCGCAACACAGCATTATGACGCGAGTAATATAAGAGTACTTGAAGGATTGGAAGCAGTAAGATTAAGACCCGGTATGTATATAGGCTCGACCAGCCAGAGAGGGCTTCATCACTGCATTTATGAAATTGTTGATAACTCAATTGATGAAAGCCTTGCAGGGTTTTGCGACACCATAATCGTAACGGTTAACCCCGATAATTCGGTTACCGTTCAGGATAACGGAAGGGGCATTCCCGTTGACATTAAACCGGATTCCGGTAAATCCGCACTTGAAATCGTACATACCGTTCTTCATGCGGGCGGAAAATTCGGCGACGGAGGTTATAAGGTATCGGGCGGGCTCCATGGCGTAGGCGCTTCGGTTGTAAACGCATTGAGCGAAAAATTTATTGTTGAAGTTGCGCGCGACGGCTGGTTATACCGTCAGGAATATTTAAGGGGCGAACCCGTTCATCCCGTTGAAAAAGTAAGGGAAACAACCGAAAGAGGAACAAAAACGACATTCTGGCTTGACCCTGAAATTTTTACCGAAACAACGGAAATCGACTGTGATGTTGTTGCAAGCAGATTCAGAGAGATGGCGTTTTTAAACAAGGGTTTAAAAATTATATTCCATGATAAAAAAAATCAAAAAGAAGAAACCTTCCACTATGAAGGCGGCATTGCAAGCTATGTCGAACATTTAAATAAAAATAAAAACGTAATGTTTGAAAAACCCGTTTATATGGAAAAAATGGTTGAAGGCGTTTATGTTGAAGTTGCGCTTCAATACACGGACGCTTACAACGAAAACATTTTATGTTTTGCAAACAACATTAATACCCACTTCGGCGGAACCCATTTAACGGGGTTTAGAAACGGTATTACAAGGGTTATAAACGATTACGCAAGAAAAAATAATATTATAAAAGATAACGAGCAGAATTTAGCGGGTGAAGACATAAGAGAAGGCATGACGGCCATTGTCTCCGTTAAAATTTCAAACCCCGAATTTGAAGGGCAGACAAAAGAAAAACTCGGAAATGCGGAAGTTACGCCTATCGTAAACGATGTCGTAAGAGATAAATTCATGGAATGGCTTGAATTTAATCCAAAAACCGCAAAATTAATAATCGAAAAAATTCTGCAGGCGCAAAGAGCAAGAGAAGCCGCAAGAAGAGCAAGAGAACTGACAAGAAGAAAAACCGCTCTTGAATCTTCGACACTCCCCGGCAAACTTGCCGACTGTTCAAACAGAGAACCCGAAAAATGCGAATTATATATAGTTGAGGGTGATTCTGCGGGCGGTTCAGCCAAACAGGGAAGAAACAGAATGTTTCAGGCAATTTTGCCCCTCAGAGGTAAAATTTTAAACGTTGAGCGCGCAAGATTGGATAAAATGTATGCAAATAATGAAATTCAATCTTTAATTCAGGCAATCGGCGTTAACATTTCAAAAAACCCCGATGAAGTAAACACGGAAAAATTAAGATATCATAAAATTATATTTATGACAGATGCCGACGTTGACGGCGCACACATAAGAACATTATTGCTGACGTTTTTCTTCAGATATGCAAAGCCCTTAATTGAAAAAGGTCATATTTATATCGCACAGCCACCCTTATACAAAGTAACAATCGGAAAAACGGCCGAATATTTATATGACGACAGAGCTTTGGATAAAATGATGAGAGAAAGAGGTATTAAAGGAATGACTCTTTATAACAAGTCAAAAACAAAGAGCCTGTCCGATGATGAACTTGAAAATATGATTTATTCAATGTCATCATATTATAAATCATTCCACAACCCGATAATTAACCAAATGCCCTCCGTTATCGTAAGGGGTTTAATAAGATCGAATATTGAACCCAATGATTTTGACAACGAAGAAAGAATGCAGGAAATTTATAAATATCTTGCACACTACATTGAAGACCATGCGCTTAATTACGGCATTGAAGAAGCCAAAAATTATAAAGTATTTTTAGCTAAAAATGACGATAACAACAAATTCTATTTCAGGGTTGATTTGGGAGAATATATTGACCCCGTTACAATTACGGCAAATATGATAAGGTCAAAAGAATATGAAAGAATTAAAAATTCGTATCCCAAAATAAGAGAATTTTTAATCGAAGAAGAAAAAGTTTTGACCCTTGAAACGCCCGAAGGTTCAAAAGATATAACATCTTTTGCGGAATTGCAGAGAATTGTTGAAGAAAGAGGCAAAAAAGGCATTCAATTGCAAAGGTTTAAAGGCTTAGGCGAAATGATGCCCCAGCAGTTATGGGAAACAACAATGGACCCTGCAAACAGAACCCTTCTGCAGGTTTCAATTGAAGATGCAATGCTATGCGATGAATTGTTTGATGTTCTTATGGGAGATAACGTCGGACCGAGGCGCGATTTCATTGAAGCTAACGCAATTTATGCAACAAACATTGATACATAAAAAACGGGGGTTTAACCCCCGTTTTTTATTACCCGTGGCAATTACATCTTTTACAATTATTTTTTGCATTTTTAAAATAAGAATTAATTCCTAAATATTTTCCCCTTAATTCATTTTCAATTTCAATAAGCCTGTTATATTTTGCAACTCTTTCAGACCTCGTAACGGAACCCGTTTTTATTAACCCCGAATTAACGCCCACCGCAAAATCAGCTATAAATACGTCTTCCGTTTCATTTGATCTGTGGGATATTATATATTTATAATTTGCATTTTTTGCAATTTCAATAGTTTCCATGGTTTCCGTTATTGTTCCTATCTGGTTTAATTTAATCAATATTGCATTTGCGATATTATTATTTATCCCTTCTTTAAGCAATTTCGGATTTGTCGTAAACAAATCATCCCCGACAATCAAACACTTATCTTTCAATTCATCCGTCAAAATTCTCCAGCCCGTATAATCATCCTGCGCCATGCCGTCTTCAATTGATATAACGGGATAATCTTCCGTTAATTCCGATAAATACTCGCACATTCCTTTCCTGTCCAATTCTAATTTCTCGCCTTTTAATTTATATTTTTCATCCTCATAAAATTCGCTTGATGCTATATCAAGGCAAATTTTAACATCATCGGACGTATACCCCGCTTCATAAATTGCTTTTATAATCAAATCTATCGCTTCCCTGTTTGATTTTAAATCCGGAGCAAATCCGCCTTCAAGACCGACAGAGGTTATTTTATCTTCTTTTTCCAATATATTTTTCAGAGAATAAAAAACATTTGATGAAATCATCATTGCTTCAAAAAAATTTAGTGCACCCGCAGGCGTTATCATAAATTCCTGAAAATCAAGATTATTCTGCGCATGAACTCCGCCGTTTATAATGTTTATCATGGGAGTTGGCATTATATTTGCGCTCATTCCTCCTATATATTTATATAAAGGAATATTTAAACAATTTGAAGCACAGGCGCAAACAGCCATAGAAACCCCCAAAACGGCATTTGCTCCCAATTTTGATTTATTATCGGTGTTATCAAGTTCAATTAAAATGTTATCAATTCCTTTTTGATTAAATACATCTTTTTGAACAAGCTCTTTTTTAATTATATTATTTACGTTATCAACGGCTTTTTGAACACTTTGACCCATAAATAAAGATTGATTGTTGTCTTTTAATTCATGCGCTTCAAACTTTCCTTTAGACGTGCCGTTAGGGACATTTGCAAAACCTTTTACGCCGGAGTCTGCCTCAACTTCTACCCTTACAGTGGGCAGTCCGCTTGAATTTAAAATCTGCCATGCTTTTATATCTTTTATTTTATTTTCCATAAAAATATATACTCCTTATTTCTAAAAAGAGTATTTTTGAAAATAAAAGAAGGCTCAATTGCTTATATGGCTTAATCTTTACATGGATATAAAGATTATATTAAAAAAAACGGTTTTTAATTTTATTTGCTTTATAATTCAAAACATATTGAAACTTACATAAAGGAGAGAAGATGCAGGCAGTACTATCAAACAGCAGCACAAAAGAATTACAAAACACAAAAGCTCAATTGCATACTTTATTCGAAAAACTTGAAAACGCAGACAACGCAGCTAAAAATTCAATTGAAAACGATATCGTAAATTTCGGAACATCGGCAAT
Source organism: Candidatus Gastranaerophilales bacterium (assembly GCA_944325155.1). Taxonomy (GTDB): domain Bacteria; phylum Cyanobacteriota; class Vampirovibrionia; order Gastranaerophilales; family Gastranaerophilaceae; genus Galligastranaerophilus_A. Next base: position 105,148 of record CALUYY010000003.1, read on the forward strand.
CGATTTTCTTATTGATAAATTAACCGGTTCAAAAGGAATTCAAAGAGGCGTTGCCGCAATGAGCTTAATCAGAATCGGCGAAAGCTCGATTACTCCTTTAAAACAGCTTGCAGACGTTAACAAAAACTGCAACTGGGTTGCTAACTATATCATCAAAGAAATAAACGGAACATTTTAATTACCTTTTAAAATTGCCCCCGAAGGGAATAAAAAGAAATAAAATAATCCACAAAGATAATCCCTGTCGGCAATGAAGATAATATTTTAAAAGTGCATAATTCATTTAAAGAATAAATTGAATTATGCACTTTTTGCATTTAAAAAAATATTTCTTTAATAAAAGGAGGAAAGATGACCATTAAAAAATTATTACTCACAGCGACTGCCGTTGCAACAGTCTTTGCCTTTACGGTTCCGGTCAGTTTCGCTGCATGCCCGACAGGCGGCGCCTGCCCGATTGATTCGGTTCAGCAGGTAACGCCCGACAATGCGGTTTGTTCAAAATGCAAACATAAAAAAACGGACTGCAAATGTAAAAAACAAAAACGTGCAAAAAAATGCGACCCGTGTGAAACGGGAGCAGCAGCACCATGTGATTCTTGCAAAAAAGAAAAGTGTAAAAAACCGTGTTATGAAGACAAAGTTCAATTAAAACAACAATCTTACGCATACCCGGGCGCCGTATATTCAAACGCCAACAATTCAATCTTAGGTGATGCAATTACAAATTCGGCAATGCTTCAGGATGCAAAAACGGGGCTTGTTGCCGGTGTTCCCGTTGAAGATCAATGTCTGACGGGCGCTGCCGCACCGGTTTTGGATGAAAGCATTCTTCCAAAAAAGGACTGCTGCCCGGAGCCGAATATTCAATCACCCAATACCATGAAAGTTACATACAAAGAAATGGTTCCCTGCTTAGATAAAAAAGCGGACTGCGGGTGCCAAACGGGAGCCGCAAGTTCAATCGGCGCTCAAAAATATCCCGATGTCCCAAACGGATACTGGGCTTCTAAAGATATTAACCGCCTGACGGATCAGTGCGTAGTTGTAGGATATCCCGATAATCTTTTTAAGCCCGACAAAAATATCTCACGAGCAGAAATGGCGTCTATGGTAGTTAAAGGCTATAACCTTGAAAATACTCCGATGAGCCAAACCGGTGATTTTAAAGATGTTTCAAAAAATTATTGGGCTTATGAAGCCATAAATAAAGGTGTTTCATCAAATATGCTTGCGGGGCACCCCGACGGAAAATTCCACCCGAATAGCCCTATCACAAGATGTGAAGCATTATCCATTTTATCAAAAGGCATAAACTGTCCGATGGATAACTGTAAAGCCGATGAAATCTTAAATAAATTCACGGACGGAAACAGCGTTCCTTCCTGGGCAAAAGAACACGTTGCAAAAGCTATTGATAACGGCGCCTTAAAAGACAGTCTTTATACAAATAAAATAAGACCCCAGGATAAAGCAACGCGCGCCGAAGTTTCGTCAATGCTTCAAAACGTAAGAATTGCGGGCGGCTATGACAGCGAGCCTTCAACAAAAACGGCAATAGGCCCCACAAAAACGACATACGTTGAACAGGAAACCCCCGTTTGCATTCCCACTTTATCTTTAGAGATGAAAGATATAATTAACGCAAAAAATGCTAACGTAGGCGAAAAATTCGCAGCCGTAACAACGCATGATATAACGATAAACGGCGTAACATACCCCTGCGGAAGCCGCGTTAACGGCAAAGTAACCGAAGTTATAAGACCTTCCAAATGTAATGACGGCGGCTTAAAGCTTGCATTCACGGAAATTGTCGACTGCGACGGCTGCAAACAAACTCTTCCCAAACAGGTCTTAACCGCAAGAGTTGAAAAACAAAAAGATATTAACGGTATTATAAGATTTATCGAAATGCCTTTTACTCTTGTAGGTTCAACTTTGGGTAACGTCGGAAGAACCGTGGGCGGTATGCTTGTCGGCCTCGGCAACGCTTCGGAAGCCCTTTTGGATCAGGTCGGAACGGGAACGGGAGAAGTCTTCTCGGGTAACTTTATGGCGGCGGGAAGAAGCTATGCAGACGGCATCAAAACAACCTTTAAAGCTCCCGTTGACTTAACAAGAACCGCACTTTCAGGCACAATGGGCTTATTCCAAAACGCAGGCGACGAGCTTACTTATCTTGTTGACGGCTCCGGCAACAGGATAACAAGAGTTAATCCCAAAGAAAAAATCACAATTGCGTTTGGCAACAATTAAAAAACAACAAAATTTAATAAAATAACCGAAAAGGAAGGTTTGTTGTTTTACCTCCTTGAGGCAAAAGGACTCTTTTATATAAAGGGTTCTTTTGTTTTATAAAAATGTTAAGCAAATAAAAGCTCATTTAGATTGTTTTATTTCTTCATGGTACAATTTGCTTGTTATGTCAAAAAAGAAAAAGATATATATAATTCTCTTTTCATTATTGGTTTTAGTATGTCTTTTCGGGTTTATCTGGTCTTTTACCGTAACCAAAGACATCAGAAAAAGCCAAAAGAAAGGTGAGGAAAAAGGAGAACAGAGTCAGGTTGCAACCGTTAAAAATCTTATTTTAACGGAAACCAAAGACGGCGCCATATACTGGGAATTATATGCCCAAAAAGGAAGCTATAACAGCCAAACGGGAGATGTTATCTTAACAAACGCAACGGGCAATTTTTATGACGAGAATAATAAAGTTGTCTTAAGTTTTGAATCGGACTTAGGAACGTATGACGAAAAAACAAAAGTTATTGTTCTGAGGGGCCATACTTTTATTGTTGCCCATGACGGCTCTGCCATCAAAGCGGATGAAATTGTCTGGAAGGGGTCTGATGAAGATATAATTGCAAAAGGAAACGTTATCGTTAACAGAAACAAAGATTTTATCTCGACCGCAAATCGGGCAAGATTTAACAGCGAGCTTACTTTTTTTGAAATCACGGGCGACACGCAGACAAATGTTTATTCAACGGATGATGACACACCACAGCAATTAAACGACGAAACAATTAATGTAACAGGCGGGGAAGAATGAAAAAAATATTAATATCTGCTTTATTTATTATTCTTTGTTATCAAATAACGGCTTTCGCCGATAACAATGTTGTAATTGAAGCAAAAAAACAGGAAATTAAAGTAGATAAAAATAAAGGCTATTTCAACGGAGATGTTAAAGTAACGGTGGGGGACGTTACCGTTCAAAGCCCCAGAGCCGAGCTTGATTTAGACCCCGAAACAAAAAAACCGTCTCTTGCCGTTTTCTTTGATAACCCTTATGCGTTTCAAAACAAAGACAACAAAAAACACGAAATCAAAGCAAGAATAATGAAGGTTTCTTTAATCAAGAAAAGCATTCTTGCGGAAGGCGACACGCAATCTATCATGTTAAAAGACCGCCAGCCCGTAATTACAATAAATGCCGATATGCAGCAATACGACACAAATACAAAATTAATGAAAGCAAAAGGTTCCGTTATCGTTCATTATAACGATGTCGAAACTTTCTCGGAATCTGCAAGTGCAATTTTGGATAAAGAAGGCACGGTAAAAGATTTAAAATTGACGGATAACGTCGTAATTAAAGAAGGCGTTAACGTTTTAAAAGGAAATAAATTTGAATATATCTCATCCCGAGAAGAATATTATTTAACGGGAAACACTTCAAGCGATTTAACCTTTGAAGACGGAACAAGATTATTTGTTCAATCCAGATACCAGCAATACAACAGATTAACAAACAATATTATAGCGGGCGGAGATGTAAGGGTTAAATTTAAAGATTATTTTGCGCAAGGACCGAAAGCCCAGCTTTTTGTAGACCCGAAAACGCAAAAACCGAGAGAAGTAATCTTTACGGGGCGTTCAAAAATTACTCAAAACGGCAGCACGGTTGAAGCGGACAGAATAAGAATGACAATGAACCCGAAAGAATTTTTTGCTGACGGAAACGTCAAAACAAGTATCCAAGGTAGCGACAGTATGGAGATTATGCCTTAATTATGAATATCACACTGGAACATAAACAATGCTTAATAGCGGGCGACGGGAATCTTCCCGTCAAAATGGCGCAGACGGCGCAGGAAAACGGTTTTGAAGTAGTTGCAATTTCATTATCATCGGATAATCATAAAGAATTGCAGAAATATTGCTCAAAAGTATATTCATACAGTCCCGGGCAGGTTAACTCAATTAAAAAAGCTTTAATTGATGAAAACATTAAACAGTTAACTTTTTTGGGCAAGGTTTCAAAAACAATGCTTTTAAAACGCCCCAAGCTTGAACAAAGAGCAATCGAACTTTTGAGAGAAGTGCCGAAATTAAATGATGACGCCATTATGCTGAAAATTATTCAGGAACTGGAATCAATCGGAATCACCATTCTTGACCAGACAATTTTTATAAAAAGTCTTATGGTGCAAAAAGGTGTTATGACAAAAAGAAAGCCGACCGAAGAACAATTAATCGATATCGAATACGGCTATAAAACGGCAAAGCAAATGGGACAGTTAGATATAGGACAATCCGTCGTTATGAAAGACAGAATGATTCTTGCCGTTGAAGCGATTGAAGGAACCGACAGGTGTATTAAAAGAGGCGCAAAGCTTGCAAGAAAAAAAGGCGCCGTTGTCGTTAAAGTTGCAAAGCCGAAACAGGATAAAAGGTTTGATATCCCCGCAGTCGGGCTTAAGACGCTTAAAACAATGAAAAGATACGGTGCCGATGTATTGGCGCTTGAATCTCTTGAAACAATTATGGTTGAACAGCAAGAGATGATTAAATTTGCAGACAGAAACAATATGATAATTATGGCATTTTAAAAAGGATTAAAATGAGCCGAAAAAAGATATTTATAATTACGGGTGATTATTCGGGCGACAAGCACGCATCAGGCGTTGTCAAAGAATTAAAAAAAATTTCCGATGATTATATAATTGAAGGTATCGGCGGAATTAACCTGAAAAATACGGGGATAAAATTATTTTCGGACCAAAGCAAAATGAACGCCATGGGAATGACCCCCAAAACCGTAATTGAGCATTTTACTTTAGGAAAAAGAATAATAAATTATCTTAAAAACGATTTCAAGCCCGATTTGGTTTTGCTTGTCGATTACGGCGCATTTAATCTTGCAATTTCAAAAGTCTTGAAAAAAGAAGGAATAAGAACTTTTTATTTTATCCCGCCACAAATCTGGGCCTCAAGAAAATGGCGCCTAAAAACAATAAAGAAAAATATTGAAAGAGTTTTCACCATTTTTCCTTTTGAAAATGAATTTTATGAAAAAGAAGGAATAAAAACCACATACTCCGGACACCCTTTAATAAAAGAACTGCCCCCGCCGGTTGATAAAAAAGAATTTTTTGAAAAACATAATCTTGATATAAATAAAAAATTAATAGGCGTTTTCCCGGGTTCAAGAGCGTTTGAAATCAAATATCTTTTTAAGATTTTTGAAGGCGCAGTAAAAATAATTGAGAAAAAAATGCCGGATGTGCAGTTTGTTTTTTCGCTGTCGCAAAATCTTAAAGATGACATCTATAAAACAAATTATAAAGTAATTAAGGGCGAAAACCATGCGCTTTTATCGGCATCGGACGCCCTTATTTTAGCCTCGGGCACCGTTGCGCTTGAAGCCGCATTATATAAAACACCGATGATTATAGCATACAAGGGGCCTTTTTTATTTTATTTAATCTATCTTCTTGTAAGAACGATAGATAAGGCTTGTCTTGTTAATATAATTACAAAAAAAGACGCCGTGGACGAATTTTTAATGTATAATGCAACAAGTAAAAAAATAGCGGATAAAATAATTGAACTTATAAAAAATGAAAACATAAGAAACAAACAAATAGAAGCTCTTAAAGAAACAAAAAGGCTTCTTGGCGATAAACACTGTGTTGAAGTTGTTGCAAAAAAAATTGATGAGGAGTTAAAAAATGGCTAACATTATCACATTATCAAGAATATTTCTTGCTTTTATTGCACTCGGTTTATTGTTTATAGGTCCGAAAAACGCACCCGATTTTGCTCACATATCCGTTATTATTACAATTTTTGTAATGTGGTTTGACGGGCTTGACGGATTTATTGCAAGAAAATTTAATGAATCTTCCAAATTAGGCGCCGTTTTAGACATTATGGGCGACAGAATAGTTGAAAATATATACTGGATGACATTTTGCGCTCTGGGCTGGATTAATGTCGTTGTTCCGATTATTGTTATTACAAGAGGAATTATAACGGACAGCTTAAGAAGCCTTGCGCTTGAAAAAGGATATACTCCTTTTGGAGAAAAAACAATGATGCAGGGAAAAATTGCAAAATTCATCGTTGCTTCAAATTTTTCAAGATTTACCTATGCCGTATGCAAAGCAGTTGCATTTTTATTTATGATAGCGGGGCATTTTGCATTTGACTATCCCCATAAAGAAACAATTTTATCAATCGGTATAATCTGTACGATAATTTCCGTTATATTTTGTGTTTTAAGAGGATTGCCCGTTGTAGTCGAAAGTAAAAGATTTTTGCAGTAAATATGAATAAAAAATATTTAAATATCGTTTTATATGAACCTGAAATTCCGCAAAACACGGGAAACATTGCAAGACTTTGCGCCTGTTTGGACGCCAAATTATTTTTAGTCGGGCGATTAGGGTTTAATATAACGGACAGACACTTAAAAAGAAGCGGGCTTGATTATTGGGACAAGGTCGAAATGGAACATATCGTTGATTTTGAGACTTTTGAAAAAACTTTTCCTTTTGAATTAAACCCTTATTTTTTATTTACAACCAAAGTTGAAAAAAAATATTATGATGTTTCATATCCTTCGGGCTCATTTTTAATTTTCGGCCCCGAAACAAGGGGAATCCCCGAAGATATATTAAAAAAATATAACGATAATTGTGTTACGATACCTATGAAAAAAACTTTAAGAAGTCTTAATTTATCAAACAGCGTTGCAATAGGAGCTTATGAAGCCGTAAGGCAGTTTGGCGGAATTAAATAAGGAATAAAAATGACGGATACCATAAAAATAGACAGATATTTTATAACAAAAATTTTTCCTCAGAGAAATGATGATTCAAATAAAGGAACATTCGGCACCGTTTTAAATATAGCAGGGTCTGTTTATTACCCGGGCGCCTCTTATCTGAGTTCTATCTCCGCCCTGAAATCGGGCTGCGGACTTGTGAGGCTTGCAACCGAAAGTTCCGTTATTCCGATAGTTGCTTCAATGTCGCCTGATATTACATTTATTGATTTAGGGCAAAATGATATAGGAACAATTCCAAAAAACGCCCTTAAATATTTAAAAAACATAAAAAACCCTTCCGCCGTTTCAATCGGCTGCGGACTGTCCGCTTTTGCGCCGGTCAGAGAATTTGTAATTAAATTTTTAAACAATTATATAGCTTCATCAATTCCCTTTATTATTGATGCGGATGCGATAAACATACTTGCTTCGATTGAAGATAAGCCGCTGCCCTTAAATTCCGTTATAACCCCGCACCCGAAAGAATTATCAAGGCTGTTAAACGTAAGTGTTGAAGAAATTCAATCGGACAGAATTAATTATGCAAAAAAAGCAAGTGAAAAATTTGACTGTATAGTTGTTCTGAAAGGACAAAACACGGTTGTTTCAATTCCTAACGGAAATACATTTATAAATACAACGGGAAATTCGGCCCTTTCTCACGGCGGCACGGGCGATATTTTATGCGGAATGATTGCGGGCTTTTCTTCTCAGGGCATGAAGCTTGAAGATGCAGCGGTTTTGGCTGTTTATCTCCACGGAAGAGCCGGCGAACTTGCTTCAAAAAAATTGACCAAATTTTCAACGCTTGCTTCGGACGTTCTGAATTATATCCCTGAAGCAATAAAAGAATTTATATAAAAAATAAAAGGAATAAAAATGAAAAAAACTATACTTTCAGGCATGATTTTTGCTTTAATATTATCCTCCCATATTCCTTCTTTTGCGTTTAATTCAATCAATGAAAACGACAACATTTTCTATAATAAAAACTTAAATGTCTGGTCAAAAGAAGAAAATAAAAATGATATTTCATTAATTAAAAAAATATCCGATGGAACCGGAAGCTATTCGATTTATTATTATGATATAAATACTCCCGCTTTTATATTATCCTCAAACTATGAATTTATAGACAATAACAACCTTATCGGAATTGATAATGCCAATTTAAAATATAATAAAATTATATATAAAGATTCTAAATTTATTGAACAACCTTTAACGATTGAAGAATTAAAAAATATTTTTAAAAATGCGGAAATAATTAAAATTTCCGAATTTAAAAATAACAAAATTAAAATCAAAAAACCTTTATTTAAAACAAAAGAAATTCTGCTTGTAAATAATACGGATAAATATTTTCATAAATATTTCATAAACCCCGAAAAAAACGGAAATAAAAACATAAAAGGCCTTATAACACTTGATAAAAAATTCAAAAAAGTTGAATTTTCTCATCCTTCTGGTGATAAACTCATAATTTATACAAGATAAATTATTCTCTAATCTCTGATACAACCTGATTTCTGCCGTTTTCTTTGGCGATATACAGGCACTTATCGGCGTATTCAATTAACCCTTGAACAGAATCAGCGTTATTCGGCATTGTTGCAACGCCGAGGCTTATCGTAACATGGGTCCAATCGCCGGTTGCAAGTTCAAATTCTCTCTGCCTTACCGCTTCGCAAATTTTAAGGGCGACGGTTGTTGCGGCTTCTTTATCTGTGTTGGTTAAAATAACCGCCATTTCTTCTCCGCCGTATCTGCAGGGAATATCGGTCGAGCGGATATTTTTCTTAATCGTGCCCGCAACCTGTCTTAAAACGGCATCTCCCGATTGGTGCCCGTATTTATCGTTGAATTTTTTAAAGAAATCAATATCAATCATAATTAATGAAAAAGGCGTATTATACCTTTTTGAATTATCAATGTTTAATTTCATCTGCTCCTGAAAATATCTGTGATTGTACATATCCGTAAGAGCGTCCGTTACGGCAAGCTTATAGGTGTGCTCATAATCTCTTGAAGTTATTATATATTTAATTGCATAAGAAGCGGTTATTGTGCCGATTGAAAAAACAATCGGAAGAACCAAAGGCGCCCATAAATTCATATAATGCATAAAAATAAGCGTCAGAAGCGTATATAAAACAATTAAAATAAAAACTTTTAACGACGCAACCGAAACCGATTTTGAACGATAGACAATAACGCCTGTCAATCCCGCCAAAATCAGAGAAATTAAAACATCAATCCAGCCTTTTGTTTTTTTAATAAAGTTATTATCCAAAATATTATTTAAAAACGTTGTATGAATTTCAACTCCCGCATATCTTGCAGACAACGGCGTTGTTTTAACGTCCGACGAACTTGTTGTGGTAACTCCCACATAAACTATTTTGTTTTCAAATTTTTCTTTTAAAAAATTATAATCATTTTTATCAATTGCTTTATCAATTTCCCAAACTGGGATATATTCATACGTAAAAGCCGGCCCGTACCAGTTAAGATAAGTTTTTCCGTCATCTTGCATGGGGATTATTCTTTTATCTTTTTCGGACAAAATTAAATTTTTATCACCGTCTATTTTTAAATTTTTAGAGTCCAGATTTAATAAATCAAGTGCAACCAGCAGCGTTAAATGTTTATAGAATTTATCTTTATAAACAAACAAAGGAAGTTTTGTTCTTATAATTCCGTCTTTATCTCTTGCAATATTGATAAAACCGATGTTATCCGTTCCGTATAAAATCTCGGGGATAATTCCTCTGACGTTTTTAAAATTTATATATTTAGCTTTTTTTAAAAAATCGGTATCACCCGAAATTTTTGTATTTAAACTTTCGGGCAATTCAATTGCTTTTCTTAATTCTTCATTTTGATTATCAAAATTCATTGAAACATAAATATTGTTTTTTCCTTTTATGACATTACTTAAGGCTTTATCGGTGTTTCCGTATGCCTTAAAATTCTGGACAAATAAAAGGTCAAAAACAATTGCTCTCGGATTAACTTTTTCGATTCCCCCCGCAAGTTTTGCCCAAAAATCTCTCGGGGCGGGCCATGCGCCGTAGGTTGAAACAATATATTCATACCCCGGATCATCCACCGTTAAAATAACAATGTCTTTATTGTGTTCTTTATATTTTGAGATAACCTGCTGTCTTAAATCAAAGGTTTTATTCTCAACCTCCGCCAAAAAACCCTTTATATCAAAAAGTCTGAATAAAAAAATTAAAATAGCCGCAACTATAATAATTACAAATGAAAATTGAATGTTTTTAATAAGTTTTTCTTTCATCGCCATAAACTAATTATACTTGATGTTGTCCGAAAATTCCAATTCATCAATAATGTTGCAGACGGGGTTTAATTTGTCAAAACTGAACTTAATGTCATGGTTTAATAAAAACCTGATTAAAGACATTGTGTCGTTTCCTTGTTCATATTTGCCGAATGAAAGATACTTAATGAGGCATTTTTCGTTTCTGTTCATAATAGGGCTATTATCAAACATATTAAGAAAATATAAATCAACCTAAAAGTTTGTTTTTTTACCCTTTTTTCCTCTTTTTGGGTGATTTATGCCGTATTATTACTCACATTTTGAATCAAGAGGCATAACTCTCTCTTTTTTCGGCCCCAATACCATTGTTGCGCACGGCGAAAAGCCGATTAATTTTTTGGTTGTTTTGGGTTTATATAATGATTCATCAATTTTTTCTTCATCTGTTGAATCAATGGCTTTAATAAAATCTCTTACGGAAATTTCCGCTCTGTTTCTTCTCATTGCATTCATTGAAGCTTCATTTGAAATTATATTTATACTGTGGGATGAATAATCCTGAAGCATTGAAGCAATTAATTCAAGTTCTTCTTCGTTTGATAAAAGATTTTTTGCTTTTGCTTTTTTGGATAAATTGTTTCTGACAAGCGCTTCTCTCTGCTCCGTATCGGGAAGCCCCACGTATCTTTTTATATCAAATCTTCTTCTTATTGCGGGATCCATTAAATCGTATTTGTTTGTTGCGCCTATAACAATAACATTATGCGCTTTTGCACCCTCAATATATTTTAACAGCGCCGCCGTTGCCTTAATATCTTCGTTGCTCTGGTGAGCATCTCTGTTTGATGTCATAGCGTCAATCTCATCCATAAATAAAATAACGGGCCTGTCGGAGCTGTCACCTTTTTTATAAATATAATCAAAAGCTTTTTTAATGTTATTTGCCGTCTGGTTTACATATTTTGAACCCGTGTTTGAACAGTTCATAACATAGACATCTCCCTTAATTTCAGCCGCAAGCGCTTCTATTATATAAGTTTTACCGCACCCCGGGGGTCCGTATAATAAAACACCCGACGGCATTCTTTTTCCGTATTCTTCCAAATCTATTTTTGCCTGCCCGGGGTTATTAACCGGCTCTATTATATCTTCTTTTAATTCCGCTTTTAACTTCTTCATTCCCATTACCTGACTGAATCCGTCAGGGGAAAATTCCGTTCTTGTTAATTTTTCCAAAACCGGTTTTTCATCGGTATTTGCCGTTAAAGAAGTTTTTTCATCCGTCCCTTTTGACTCGCCGTATGCCTTTAATACATCCGCAAGCTGTGCTTTTCCTATATCTTTATATTTTCTTGCCTCCTGAAGTTCCGTTCTTAATTCTTCTTTGGATTTTCCTATATCCGAATTCCAAAATCTTATTTTATCCATTATTGATTGGCGCCAGTTTTTTTCTCTGTTGTTTTTGCCCTTGGGAAGACTTGAAGCATAATAGCCGTATTCGGATTCCAGATATCTGTCGCCGTCTTTATCAAAAAGCATTACGACCTGTGTTATAAGCAAATCTTTCATTTCAATAAACAAATTAACAAAATCGGAATCGCTGTATCTGTTTCCGAATTTTTTCTCATTTGCTCTTACGACATCTTCCATTTCATTGCAAGCAATTGAATAGTTAATAATTGCGCTTTGAAGCTCGGGGTCTTTAACTTTTTTATCTATATTATCTTCCAGATATTTCTGGCTTTTTTTGCTGTATCCGAATGCTACGGGCTGTATGCTGTTTGTTTGCAAAAATATATCCTCAATTAAAAAATATGTGATATAAAATTAAAACTTAAAAATTAATTTTTTTGCTTTTCGTAATACCCGACATAAGGAATATTTCTCATTAATTCGTTATAATCAAGCCCGAAGCCCACAATAAATTTATCATCAACGTCAAACGCATAAAAATCGGGTTCTATATCATATTTTCTTGCACATTTTTTATCAAACATAACGGCAAGTTTAACATCTTCAACATGGCATTTTGTTCTAAGATAATCAAGTAAAAATTTTAAAGTAAGCCCTGTATCCATAATATCTTCAACGACAAGAACTTTTTCATTCTCTAAGGGCGGCAATGACACATTCAAAGCCGAAACTCTTCCCGTTGAATGCTTTGAGCAGCCGTAGCTTGATAAACTGACAAATTCCATTCTGACGGGCATTTTTAAATATTTAACAAGTTCGCAAAAAAACATAACCGCCCCTTTCAAAACACATATTGCAACGATGGGGCTGTCTTTATAAGTATTATTTATTTCATCCGCAAGGGTTTTTATTCTTTCTTTTAATTCGCTTTCACTTACTAAAGTTTTCAATTCCATAACTTATTCCTTTATTATTTTTAAACTGTAACAGTTTTTTTGATTTTTATCTACCCTTAATTTTTCCGAAACCGTAACGTTCGGAATGAATAAAACCTCATCATTAAGACAGATTAAAGGAATTTTATCTCTCAATTCAAAAGGAATTTTTTTCTTGATAAAATAAGTTTTTAATTTTTGAAGTCCGGCTGAACCGAACGGCTGAATTTTATCCCCTGTTTTTTTTGTTCTTATTTTATATTTGTTCTTAAAATCCAAATTAAGATATTGAAGATTATCTTTTGAATTCGGAAATACGGAAGGCAAAATTGTTTTTTCAATTATAAATTCATAATTTAAAAATTTATTTTTACCTTCTTTTAAAATGAGTTCGTCTTTCGTTTTTTCATCTTTTTTGGTTACAAAATAAATTTTATTATCGTAAACTTTTAAAAAAAGCTCATTGTTTAATGAAATTTTTTTTGAATTGTTCTCTTCTATAAAATTTACGATTTTTTCAATGTTTTTATAATCCCTGTTTTTTAAAACACCCTGCATTAAAGAATTTATTATTTCATATTTTATTTCTTTATCCAGAGATAAAAATTTATCTCTTAAAATTTTATCCCCGTCAAAAATTTCTTTTTTTGTATCATCCAAAACTTTTTCAATAATATCTTGGTGCATAACATTCAATTTAATAAAAGATGAAATTGAATTTATAACCTCAGGGTTAATCTCACGCATTAAAGGAATAATTTCATTCCTGATTAAATTTCTTTTATATTTGGTATTTGAATTTGAAGAATCAATAATATATTTAACGTTGTTTTCTTTTGCATAATTTATGATTTCATCTCTTTCAAAATCAATTAAGGGGCGAAAATAAAAATCCCTTACTTTTGAAATCGATTTTAATCCCTTGGGTCCGGAGCCTTTAATCAGCCTGTATATTAAAGTTTCAACATTATCGTTTTTATTGTGCGCCAAAAACACGGCATCTGCATTGAATTTTTCCCTGCACCTTTCAAAAAATTCATACCTTAATTCTCTTGCGGTTGTTTCCGTTTTTTTAACGTTTTCATCAAGCATCTCGGAATAAAAAGGAATATTTTTTGATTTTGCAAGGTTATATGCAAATTCTTCGTCTTTTTTTGATTCAAGCCCCCGCCAGTTATGGTTAAGATGAATTACAATTAAATTTATATCTTTTATTTCAGACAGAATTTCAAATAAAACACTGCTGTCTATGCCGCCTGAAAGGCCGAGCAAAATCGTTTTATTATTCAAATTGTTATCTGAGATAAATTTTTTAACACTGTTTAGCATTTAATAATTCTTTTGTCCTTTTAACAAAATCAAAAGCAATTTTTATTGCTTCATCTTTATCTTTATTATCCGTCATTTTTCTTATATAGCTGCCAAAACCGATTGAACAATCCAGATTCATTTTGCCCGCAAGTTCTGCCGTATATTTATTCGTCCCGCCCGATAAAACAACTTCATATCCCAGATTCTTAACAAAATTTCCGAAAGCAAGCGTTTCAATCGTGCTTTTTATGTCCTCGTTTGCACCGTTCATCGGGTTTCCGTCCGCCTGTACGATAAAGGGTTTATTTGTCATTTCCTTCAATTCCGATAAAAGTTTAATGACGGTATCATTTGAAAAACATTTTCTGTTCAAACAAACGCTTATTGTTACGTTTCTGTCATTAAAAACATCGATTATTTTTTTATAATCTTTTTTTATTTTATCAATATCATCAATTGAAATATGAACTTCAACCATATCAAGTTTTATATTTTTATCAAACGGTTTTTCAAAAGCAATTTTATCATCATACATTTTAATTGCATTATTTCCACAGACATCAAAACACCTTGAGCACCCGATACATTTTAATTCATCAACAAATGGCGGATTAATCGCATTATCAACGCATACTTTTTTGCATAAATTACATAAATTGCATTTATCTTTTATTATTTTTGCTTTTTTACCGTGAATATCGCCTTCAATCGGAATTGAAACGCAAAAAATGTAATCATCCAAATTAAACCCTGCTTTTTTTGCTTCTTCTTGAATATAGGGCATAACTTCAATTGATGTGTCAAAAATGTCGGCTCCGGCTTTCATCCATATTAAAACAAGGTCTTTGACCTTGTTTTTATCTTTATTGCCTAAGCCCGTTATTACTTTAAATTTGCCTTTATACATAACTAATCGGGCAAAGTTCCATGAACAAGCGCAACATCGCTTCCGTCAAGCTCAAACGCTTTACATAAAGCTTCCGTTGCCTGTTTGGCATGCATTTTTTCAACAAGGCAGCTGATTTTAATTTCCGATGTTGAAATCATTTTAATGTTAATGCCTTCTTTAGCCAGTGTTTCAAACATCATGGCCGCAATGCCGGGACGGTCAATCATGCCTGCGCCCACGATTGAAATTTTAGCAATATCTTCATCAATATGAATATTTGAAGGATTCATAATGGATACAATTTCATCTTTAAGAGCAACAAATTTTGAAAGGTCGTCTTTGTCAATTGTAAAGGCTATATCGTTTGTGTTATTTGAACTTCTTGCATAAGATTGAATAATCATATCAACCGATAATTCATATTTTGCAAGAAGATTGAAAAGTTTCCCCGCATTTCCCGGTCTGTCCGGTATATCACAGATAACCACTCTTACTTGTGATTTGTCGCATGCAAGCCCTGTTACGGGTTTATATATTTCCATTTTTTCGACTCCTATAATTAAAGTTCCTAAATCATCAAGCTTAAACGAGCTTCTTAATCTCATCGGCACCTGAAATTGTTTTGCCGTTTCAACCGATCTGGGGTGCAAAACGTTTGCGCCGACTCTTGCAAGTTCAAGCATTTCTTCATATGAAATTTCTTTTAATTTTTTTGCCGTGGGAACAACTCTGGGGTCTGTCGTATAGATTCCTTCAACATCGGAATATATGTCGCACCTTTCTATTCCTAAATTTTCAACCTGTAATTTAGCGGCAATCGCAACGGCGGACGTATCCGAACCGCCCCTTCCCAAAGTTGTAATTTCTCCGGATTTTGTAATTCCCTGAAATCCTGCAACAATAACAATTTCATCGTTTTTCAAATGCTGCATTAATTTATCGGTTTTAATATCTATTATTCTTGCTTTTGAGTGCGTATCTTCGGTATAAATCCCGACCTGGGCGCCGGTCATTGAAATTGCTTTATAACCAAGTTCATGGATTGCAATTGCAAGCAGAGAAATTGAAATTTGTTCGCCCGTTGACATAAGCATATCCATTTCCCTGTCTGAGGGGTTGGATGAAATTTCATGGGCAAGCTTAATTAAATTATCGGTTGTATGCCCCATAGCAGACACAACAACAATAACGTCGTTTCCAAGCTTCTTTTCTCTGACGACAGCTTTTGCGACGTTTTTTATTTTATCCGAATCGGCAAGCGATGTTCCGCCGAATTTTTGTACAATAATAGCCATTTCTTTTTAATTTTCCTTCAGTTTTGTTAATTCTTCTTTTGTTTTAATTATGCGTTTGTTCTCTTCTTCATTATCCTTGTATAGTGCAACTATTTTATCACAAAGTTCAACCGTATCATCAATTAATTCTCTTTTATTTTCCTTAATTATTAAGGTTTTATTGTATAAAACTCTTAAATATCCGATATCAGGGCTTTTTAGACCGTCATTTGAATTTTGTTTTTCTTCATATTTTTTCAAAATTTCATCCGCTTCATCATATTTTGATAACCTTATAAGACATTCCGCTTTTGCAAATTCCGCAGGTTCATATTCGGGATTGATTTCAAGAGCTCTGTTTATTTTCTCCAGTGCTTCAAAATATTCTCCGTTATTCAATAATAAAACGCCGAACACAAGAAGCACTTTAATATTGTCTTTATCTTTTGAATATGCGCCCCTTATTCTTCTTATGGCGTTTTGAATATCGCCCGCTTTTAAATATGCATTTGCAAGGCTTATTTTGGCATCAATGTTATCGGGATTGTACTCAACCGCTTTTTTCCAATATTCAAGCGCATTTTCATAATCTTTTGCTTCCTGATATGTAGAAGCTATATTAAGATATATATGCCCGGCTTTTGTATTTGTATTTATTGCCGTTTTAAAATATTCAATTGCTTTCGGGTAATCTTTTTTTCTTGCATAATACTGCCCGAGATTATAAAGCGCCACGGTATGATCGGGGTTTAATTCAACGGTTTTTTCCAAAAATTCTTTTGCTTTATCTTCCTCGCCCTTTTTTAAATGGGAAATTGATATTGCATAACAGCAAAGCGGGTTTTTATTATCCAGTTCAAATGATTTATATAATTTATCAAACGATTCGTCCCACTTTTGAAAATATTGAAGAGAAATTCCCCATGAATAATAAAACTGGGCATTCGGTTCAATTTCATTTAAGGCTTTCGGGTACGTTTCAAGACATTCTTTTTCATTTTTTAACTGCAGCCTTGATTCTGCAAGCGCAATATAACATTCAATTCTTTTAGGGTTAATTGCAAGAGATTTTTTTGCATACTTAATTGAATTTTTAAAATCTTTGCTTAGATAGCTGATAGATGCCATATGATAATATGCATCCGAATGAAAAGGCTGAAGAGAAACGGTTTTCTTGAGTTTTTGCATCGCTTCGCCGAATTCGCCGTTTTGCGAACATAAAACACCCCATAAAAACCATCCCTGAACATTTGAAGGGTTTAAGAAACAAGCGGTTCTGAAATCCGTGTTTGCTTCGTTCATCTTGCCCGTTTTTGCATAGAAAATGGCTCTGTTTATATATGTTTGAGAATTTCTCGGATTAATTTTAACGGATTTTGAAAAAGCTTTTTTTGCTTCATCGTATTTTTTCGTCTCCGAATATAAAGACCCCAGAACCTGATAAGCTTTTGAATTTTCATTGTCCATTCTTATTGCTTTTTTTAAATATTCAATCGCTTTATCATATTTTTCTTCCTTTGCAAGAACAATTGCAAGGTTTACATAGGATTCCGAATTCGCATAGGGCATTTCAATGCTTTTTTCAAGCATATCCATTGCTTTTTTATCTTCGCCTACATCCAAAAGCTTAATTCCCCAGTTCATATAAGCATATGAAGGCATTGAAACTTCTTTTGCGCTTTCTTTATAAACATTTACGAAGTCATCCAGCTTATTTATTTTAACGAAAAGTTTTTTAAAAAAATCAAGCATAAAAGTATAATACTATTGATTGATTAAACTATCAACCATTTCACGAAATGCGCCTTCGCCGCCTTTTGAATTTGTTATTTGCATATTATCAATTAATTTAATAAGAGGATTTGCGCTTTTGGGGCAAACTTTATATTCAACGATATCAAACGCCGGAATATCGTTTATGTCATCACCCATATATAAAACTTCATTTTTTTTCAAATTATACTTGTCTAAAATTTCCTGAACTTTAATTCCTTTTTTTCTTATTTCGCCGTGGATTTCTTCTATTCCGAATTTTTCTTTAAAATAATTTAAAATATTGGTATTTTCTCCGGATACTATTGCAAATTTAATATTATTTTTAATTAAAATCGAAACCCCCATAATGTCTGAAAAATTCATCTTTTTTTGCTGGTTCAGTTTTTCATCAAAATAAACCGACCCGTCGGTGAAAACCCCGTCAAAATCACTTATTACCATTTTTATATTTTTGGAAAGTTTTAACATTTTATCTGAAAGCTTTCTTCGTAACATCCGTAATAAAAGGAATATAAGGAAGTCTGCCGAAAAGCGCAATTGAGGATAAATATATCATCAGCAGCAATAAAATAAAATTCACGAAAGACATCGTATTAAAAACGGGCGTTTCAAAAAGAAAAATATGCCCCTTTAAAAATAAATTCCCGATGTAAGGAATTCTTATAAAAAGCCCTATAAAAATATCGTACGCATACGTAAATATTGCATATAAAATCGAAAGTATAAAAGATTGAATTAAATTATATATAAGATATTTGCCGTTTGGTTTTTTTAAAACAACGGCATTTAACAAAAACCAGATCATTCCGATAAACCCGAGGGTTAAATATGAACCGACGGAAATTAATCTTTCAAATAAAGAAGGTTCACTATGCCGCATTTTCAATTTTTCCTTCTATATATTCGTTTAGAATATCGATATAGATAAGCATAATTTCCGCATTGTCGGGAGATGATTTGATTGCATATCTGTAATATTCAATTGCATGAGCCATATCCGAATTGAGCATATAAGCGTTTGCGATAAAAACATATACCATTGTTTTATTTTCTGCCAGTTCAAGACTTTTTTTATAAACATCTATTGCTTCAATATACCTTTTTTCGTTTAACAATAAATGCGCCAGAAGCATATAAGCATTCGGCTTTTTAGGGTCAAGCTCAATTGCGTTTTTGTAATATTTAATTGCCGATTCAAAATCTTTTTCATCCGAACAGCAAATCGCCCAGCATACCCACGCCGAATAATAATTCGGCTGAATTTCAACCGCTTTTTTAAAGTATTGGTGCGCAAGATCGTTTTTCTTAACCTGAACGTATAAATTTGCAAGCGCCAATGCCACCTGTTCATTATCGGGTCTTTGATAGAGCGATTTTTTAAAGCAGTCTTCGGCCGTTTTAAAGTCGCCCGTTCTTTGGCACAATGTCCCGTAATTTGCAAGACATTCGGCATTATCGGGCTCAAATTTAAGCGCTTTTAAAAAGTATTCTTTTGAATCCGGATATTTGCCGTTATCGGAATATAAAATACCCATTGCATTAAATATTGAAGCGTTGTTCATTCCTAAAGACACCGCTTCTTTATATTCTTTAAGAGAATCTTCAAACATGTTTAATTCGGCATAAACATTTCCGAGATTATAATGCGCAAGGCTGTTATCCGGTTCAAACTCGATTACTCTTATGTATAATTTCATCGCTTCTTTATACTGTTTTGCATAAAACTTTATGCTGCCGGAGTTTAAAAGAGCATGAATATCATTTTCATTATGTTTTAAAATTTCCTGATAAACTTTATATGCGCTGTTAAAATCCTGCTCATCAATATAAATATCGGCTAATGCCCTGTAATTATCCAAATTATCAGGCTCCTGTTTAATTTTTTTGGCAATTTCAAGCGCCTGCTGTCTTTTTTCTTCTCTCATTTTATATTCCCAAATATTTAAAGCAAAAATAATTATACCAAATTATTGCACTTTAAGACAAATGTTTCATGAATTATTCTTGTAATATAATTGATGTATGAAAAATATATTATTCATAATCGATGAAATTGAATATAAATATTTTGAATTTAACGTTCTTGTTACCGATTTCTGGTTAATTAAAACATACCTTTCAAAGGGTTTCGGCGTTGATATAACAACAAAAAAAGATTTATACATTAAAGATAATCTTCCTTTTTGTTTTGCATATAAAACCCAAATCATTGATTTTGACATTAAAAAATCCGAAAACGATAAAAGAATTTGTCTGAATGATTATGATGTTGTTTTTATGCGCTCGGATCCGCCCGTTGATATTGATTTTATCAACGCAACTTATGTTCTTGATTTAATTGATAATTCAAAGACAATATGTTTAAATTCACCGAATGCGCTGAGAAACATTAACGAAAAACTGTATATAAATAAATTCCCTTCTCTTGCGCCGAAAAATACGGTAACGTCAAATTCAAATTTAATAAAAGAATTTTTATTTGAAAATGATGAAATTATAATTAAACCGTTAAATAAATGTTTTTCTTCGGGCGTTTTCTATTTAAATAAAGAAGACAAAAACATAAATGCAATAATTCAAACCGCAACCGACAACAACAAAACAAAAGTTATGGTTCAAAAATTCTTAAAAGGAATATCAAAAGGCGATAAAAGACTCATTTATATTAACGGCGAAATTCTTGATTATGCGGTAAGCAAAGTTGCAACAAACAACGATTTTAAATTTGTCGAACATAAAAAAGAAAATTTAATTTTAGGCACTCCCGATGAAAAACAAAAAGAAATGGGAAAAATTTTAAAAGATACTCTTGATAAAGACGGAATTTACATAGCGGGCTTAGATGTCATTGACGATAAAATTATTGAAATAAATATAACAAGCCCATGCTTTTTTATTAATGAAATTAATTCAATTTATAATATTAATTTTGAAGAAATACTTTTTGATAAGCTGGAAAATTTAATTTTGGAGGTAAAAAATAACGTCAAAAATAATCTTTTGAGGGTTTAAAAAAATTTTTAATAACACGCAAAAAAATTTTTTGACATGTTTTGTATAAATGCCATGAGAGTTACAAGAGAAATTTTAAATAACAAAAATAATTTATCGATGTATGGGGAGCATACCAAGCATCGACACAGACAAACAGGGCTTATAACACAGAATTATAGCAGCCAAAACGAATTAAATAATAATCAAATCAGACCCGCAGAGCGAGCAAGCTTGAGCGGGTCTGAACATTTAAACGGAAATATATCATTTACGGGCGACCCCAAAATGGTTACAAACATCGCAAAAACTGCACTGTCCAAAGCGGGAGTCGGCGAGCTTCCGGGATGGGCGGATAAAATGGGCGGAGCCAAATGGTTTAGCAGCGTTCTTAACAGCGTAAACAAAAACGAAACCTTCTATGAAGCGTTTGTTGCGCTTGTTGTTGCGGGCATGTTAAAACCGATATGCGTTGTTGCAATGCCCGGAGCCAAAATGGAAGATAAACAAATGTCCGCAACCAAAAATGCGGCATCCGCCATTGTAGGCTTCGGCTTATCAAACCTTATTTTAAGCCCGTGTTCAAATGCGGTTAATAAAATTAATAAAAGCATAAATTCAACAGACGCAAAAGAAATTACAAAATATATTAAAGATAAACACTATATCGACCAAATCAAAAGCGAAGAGCTTCTCAGCGGTATGAAAAGCACAATCGGAGATTCTTTCAAAACAACATTTAAAAAAGCTCCCGATATGATTGTTACCCCGCTTAAAGCAAGTATTGCAATTGCGCTTACTCCTTATTTATTGGATTTTATCTTCGGAAAGCGCAAAAAAGAAAAGGCCGAAAAAGAAAAACTTGAAAGACAAAATAAACCAAACGCCTTTAACCCCGATATGACAATTATGAACACCCTGAGGATTAAAAAACCTTCAAATGTTCAAAATACAAATTTTGAAGGAAAAAATAAAAATAATTCAATTTCATTTACGGGTGCAAAAGAAAATTTAGACAATAATTCAATTAACAATTCTCCCTCGTTTACGGGTATATTTAAACCTTTGGGAGTTGCAAAAGAAGCATACTGCAATGCTCTTGCCGAACCTATCGCAAAAGCAATGGGCTATATTGCGGGAACAAAACCCGCACAATGGCTGGTTAAAACTTTCGCAAGATTTGAAAAACCTTCGGCAAGATGGTCTGATATGGCATCTTTTGCAATTACGTATTTTTATATAAATAACACCAAAAAATCGGATAAAATCCCCGAGGAAAGAAAACTCCCCTTAATGATAAATAACTTTATGGTAACGGTTGCATCCTCAACCGCCGCATTTTTAATCGACAAATATACGGATAAGCCGATGGAAAATCTTTTAAAATCTTACCTGAAAAATAATGAACAAAGTGTATATGAAAAATCAAACAAAGGCATTATTAATGCGCTGACAGCAGCAGTAGAAGGCGGACAGGAGCTTGATAAAGACGCTCTTTTAAGACATGCGGACAAATTAATTGATGAAGACAATATGTCAGACGCCTTTAGAAATGCGGTTGAAGAATTAAAAAATAATAAAACGGTGCAAAAAGCAATAACAAACGGAAAAATAGCTCCCGATGAAATTGCAAAAATGGCGGCATCAGGCTTTGAAAGCCAGGCTTCAAAAATCTATAAAGTTATATCAAAAACAAAATCTCTGACCGTATTTACTTTAACGGTAAGATTTCTGGTTACGGTATTAATGGTTCCCGTTGTCGGTAAAATAGTTGAAATCGTAAATAAAAAGCTGGGCAAAGACAA
The DNA here is from genome assembly GCA_944325155.1 of Candidatus Gastranaerophilales bacterium. Taxonomy (GTDB): domain Bacteria; phylum Cyanobacteriota; class Vampirovibrionia; order Gastranaerophilales; family Gastranaerophilaceae; genus Galligastranaerophilus_A. Next base: position 127,891 of record CALUYY010000003.1, read on the forward strand.
TGATGATGACGATAAAAAATTAAAAGCTTCAAAAAATAACGATAAATTTGATGACGATGACGATGACGATGATGACGATGATAATAAAAATATAATTATTCCCCCCGTCGGAAGCGAAACAATCGGCATGTATGATTTTATGCATTCGTTAAACAAATAGTCTTTTATACTTTTTAATTTTCATGGTTTAATTAAATCAAGAATATTCAAAAAGGAAGGTAAAAAGATGATTGTTGTAATGGAACCGAATGCAACCGATGCGCAGATTGATAAAGTCGTTAAATATTTGGAAAAACACGGTTTTAGAATTAATATGAACCATGGCGACATTTTAAAAGTAATTGCCGCCATCGGAGATAAAAGAATTTTAAGCCCGCAGATTATTGCGGGGTTTGACGGCGTTAAATGCGTAAAACCGATACAAGAACCCTATAAACTTGCTTCAAGAACCGCACACCCCGAAGATACCGTTATTAAATTCCCGAACGGTGTTAAAATCGGCGGAAAAGAAAAACCCGTTTTAATGGTCGGACCCTGTTCGGTTGAAAAAGATATAAACAGTCTTCTTGAAATTGCAAAGGCCGCAAAAGAAATGGGGTGCGAATTTTTAAGAGGCGGTGCTTTTAAACCGAGAACTTCGCCCTATGATTTTCAAGGCTTGGAAGAAAGAGGGCTTGAATATCTTGCCGAAGCAAGAAAACAAACGGGGCTTCTTGTTGTAACGGAAGTTATGGATACAATGGATATACCGCTTGTAAATAAATATGCTGACATTCTTCAGGTCGGCGCAAGAAATATGCAAAACTTCAAATTGTTAAAAGCGCTCGGACACATTAAAAAACCGGTTATGTTAAAAAGAGGTCCCGCCGCTTCAATTAAAGAATTTTTGCTTGCTGCGGAACACATTATGTATAACGGAAATCATAACGTAATACTCTGCGAAAGAGGAATTAAAGGCTATGACAGCGATTTTACAAGAAATACTCTTGATATTGCAGCCGTTCCCATTTTAAGAAAATTCTCTCATCTGCCGATAATTGTTGACCCTTCTCATGGCACGGGAAGAAGATATTTAATTGAACCTATGGGAAAAGCCGCTTTAATTGCAGGCGCACACGGTCTTATGTATGAAATTCATAACGACCCGGATAATGCGTCTTCTGACGGCGCACAAAGCCTTGATCTTAATATGTTCAGAGAAGTAACCAAAAAATTCAACAAATTAATCGGAAGAATTGATTACGATAATAAAAATTCATAAAAATTAAAATATATTTTAAAAAAGGAAGGTAAAAACCTTCCTTTTTAATTTATTATCTTTTCTAACTCAAATTCGGCTTTAATTGAAACGGCATAAATTTTTTCAATATTGTCAAATTTTAAAAGCTTAACCGTATCTTTTTCGGTTGTTAAAAGAATATCCGCATTTAATTTATTTAATTCGTTATTCAAAAAATCTATCGTGCTTTGGTCATAATTAAAATGATCATCAAATGCAAAAGTTTTTATAACGTTAAATTTTTCATTTAATGAATTAAAAAATTGTCCGCCCTGCCCGATACCGGAAAATGCTATTACATTTTTCTTATCCGCAAATACCGTTTCATTTGTTTTAATATTATAAATTTTATCCTGTTTAATAACACATCTTACATAAGGCATTTTAAGATTTTCAATAAATTTTTTAAGGTTTTTATTTTCATCATCATTTTTATTTACAACCATTACCCTGTCTGCTCTTTTTATTTCATAAACAGGCTCTCTTAAAGGACCAAACGGCAGTACAAAACCGTTTCCGAACATTTTTTTTGAATCGATAAGAATAATATTTAAATCTTTATATATTTTTCTGTTTGAAAAACCGTCATCCATAATTAAAATCTCGGCACCCAATTTTTCTTTTGCAAATTCGGCACCCTTTATTCTGTTTGAAGTTGTAATCACCGCCGCACCTTCAACTTTTTTTGCAATTAAATTAACTTCATCACCCGATAAATAAGGATCGTCAATCAAAATTTCATTATAGTCTTTTATTAAATTAACGTTTTTATTATCAAGTTTTCCCTTGTATCCTCTTGATAAAACGGCCGTTTTTATGCCTTTATCCGCAAAATAATTTGCAATTTCAATCACAACGGGCGTTTTCCCGACACCTCCCGTTGTAAGGTTTCCCACACAGATAACTTTAATGTCCGTCTTTTTTTCTTTTAAGATTTTTAACTCATACAGAAAATTTTTTATTGATATGGCAATAAAATAAAAAATTGAAGGAATTATAAAAGCAAAAGCAAAAAATATTGAAAATTTGCCGTAGTGAAAATCGGTTATTTTTTTACTTAAATCTTTCATTTTTTATTTCTAGAACATAAGCCTGAACAGTAAAAATCTTTTATTTAATTTTTCCGAAAATTTTCTTAGATTTCTTGTTGTAACAACGGCATCCGCCACAGCATTATTAACGCTTAATTCTTCGTCTTTGGACATTTTATTTGCGTTTTTAAGGTTTTCATTTACCTCTTTAATTGCATTATTCATGCCCTGTATTGTTTCTTTAAGGTTGGTTTTTAACTGTTCATCGCCCGCAAATTCATTTACATAACAGGAAATGTCGGCAAGGTTTCTTGAAATTTCCGCTAAATCATCAATCATCTCTGCAGTCTCGGGGTTTTCCATAACTTTATTTACGTTATCCGCCAATCTTCCGACCGATTTAATCGTTGAATATAAGCTTTTTTTGGCTTCTTTGTCGCCGACAACGTCATTTAAATTATCTGATAACACGGCAAGTTTTTTGGTTAAAATATCCGTTTGTTTTAAAATAACGGCAATTTCATCTTTTGAAGAATCCAAAAGCGCATTTGCTTTATCAATCGTTGTTGTTGCTTTTTTGGTCAATTCATTGACGTTGTTAACGGATTCTCTTATATCTTCAACAAGCTCATCCGATAAAATTTCCATAACTCTGTCATTCATGCTTGCAAGAGAATGTGCGGCTCTGTATTGAAGTTCCAAAAAGTCGCTTATTCTCATAGGCTCAATAACCGTATAAGGAGAATTAACCGACGGAAGCTCAAGTTTATCTCCGTTTTTGAGTTTAAAATTTAATTCGGAATTAACAATCTCGGCCGTTAAATTTTCATTATCGAGAATAAGCCCCGGCATATCTATAATATACCCGATTTTTAGGGTATTTTGGGTTTTAAATTTCGTTCTGTATTCCAAAGGCGCCGAATTAGTCGGAATGACGACAGCATGGTCAACTTTTCCTATTCTTTCTTTTTTATCGGATAAAGTCATATAAATATCTTGCTCATCTTTTAAATTGGTATAGCTTTTATCGGTTTCAACATAAATATAATTAACCTTAGGGGGCATAACTTCCAAAAATTGCTCACCGATTAAACCCGACTGCTGAATTGAAATTGTTGAGGCTTTAGGAATTTTAACGTCATTTTCCGTTATAACAAACTTGATTTTAACATGGCTGTCTTTTCCGTCTATAACAGGGATAATTTCTTCAATTTGTCCGATTCGAAGCCCCATCATCTGAACGCCGGAACCCGCACGGATACCGTTAACATCATGAAAAACAACTTCAATTCTCTCTCCCGTCGATAAACTTCTTCCTTTTATCCAAAGAACGGTAAAAATAAGAATTATAAGAGCGGTAATTGTCAAAATACCGACCTTTAAAGATGAAGAAACTTTTCTGTTTGATGCCATTTATGTAAAATCTCTCTATTTTAAACTAATTATACAATAAAATTATTATATTGCGGTTTTTATTTCCATAGGTCCTTCCAAAGAAGCATTTATGAATTGGTTCGTATAAGGATTATCCCCTTTTAAAAATTCATAAACGCTGCCCCTGAATACTATCTTTCCTTCATATAACAAAATTACATTGTCGCATGCCCTTCTTATCGTTGACATCTGGTGCGTTACAACAATGCATGAAGCATTCAGTTCATTTTTGAGCCTTACGATATAATCTTCAATTAATGTGGAGCTCACAGGGTCCAGGCCTGCCGTAGGTTCATCGTATAAAATAATTTTAGGGTTGGTAACAATTGCGCGCGCAAACCCGACCCTTTTTTGCATGCCGCCCGATAATTCGGAAGGAAATTTTTCTTCAATCCCCTCCAGCCCTACCATTGCAAGCTTTTGTTTTACGATTTCTTTTATCTGGTTTTTGGAATATTTTCCTCTGAATTCTTTTCTCTCGAGTATGGGAAATGCAATATTATGATAAACATCCAAAAAATCAAATAAGGCCGAATACTGAAAAGTCATTGCAATATCTGAATTTTTGGTGGTTTCAATTGTTCCTTCATCTGCATATAAAAGTTTTGAAATTATTTTTAAAAGAGTGCTTTTGCCTGACCCCGAAAAACCGACAACACCCAATGTTTCGCCGTCTTTAACTTCAAAGGTTACTTTATCCAAAACTTTTTTATCATCAAATGTTTTAACCAGATTTTTAACAATTATGCTCATAATCTCACCCTAAAGATAAAATATTACCGCAAAAATATAATCCCAAACGGCAATTGCAAGAAAGCTCCAAACGACCGCCCTTGTTGTTGCGATACCGACTTCTTTTGCGCCGCCACGGGTAGAATATCCGCAGGAGCAGCTGATAAGGGCAATTGTTCCGCCAAAAAACGAGGCTTTAAGCATCGCAATAAAAATGTCTCTTATATAAAGCCCCTGCCATAAAGAATTTATATAATTAAGCGGGCTTAAATTTGCCGAAATATGTGAAATCACCCCTGCGCATAAAAGCCCCGTAAAAGAAGACAATATAAAAACAAAAGGCATCATAATAACACCGGCTAAAAACCTCGGCACAACAAGATATTCAATCGGATTAACCTTTAAAACCCTCATGGCGTTTATCTGTTCTCCGACAGCCATTGAAGCAAGTTCGGACGCAAAGGAAGAGCCTATCATTGAAATTATTGCAAATCCTGCCATAATGCAGGCCAATTCTCTTACCATAACAAGAGAAGATAACATTCCTATATATCCTTCCGCCCCCTGCTTTGCAAGCTCGGGCGCAATTTGCATTGCAATAATAACCGATGTCATGCCGACAATGGTTAAAGTAATGGGGAGGCTGTCGACCGCAAACCTTGAAGACTGCTCAATAGTTGCTTTTAAATTAATTCTTAATCTTAAAATATAATATAAAACTTTGGTAAAATCTTTTCCGACATTGCCTAAGGTAATAAGAAAGCTTTTTATGCTTTTTAGAAAAATTTTTAATATTGAATATGTTAATGTTGTTTTTACATCAATCATAAAAGCTATATTAACAAAGATATTAAAAAAAGTACATTATTATAAAACGGTCAATTTTAAACTCTGCGTTTTATATCTTATAAATAAATATTTACCTTTTTTTTCAATAATATAATTTTCTTTTATGTCGTTATTTTCTTTTATAAGCTCGCTGTGGCATATTTTTCTGTATATTCCTTTATATTTGATTAAAGGATAGCAAAAAGGTCTCAGCCCCCTTATTTTATTATGAAGCTGAATTGCAGGTTCAATTTTGGGGTCGATTATTCTTAAATCGGCTTCGTATCTGTCGTATGTAGCCTTTGATTCATCCTGTTTAACGGGAATAATAACGTTTTTCTCCAAATCGTTCAATAACTGCCCGACCATAACTTCCGCCACCTTGCAGGTTTTTGTTTTTAAGGTTCCCCCTGTCATAAAAGGTTCAATATCAAACGCCCCCTGCATTAAAATTTCACCCGTGTCAAACCCTTCATCCATAAAATGAAAAGTAACACCCGCTTTATCGTCATTTGAATATATCTGCCAAAAATAAGGGTTTGCGCCCCTGTGCCTGGGCAAAAGCGAAGGATGGCAGTTTATTGTTCCGAATTTCGGAAGCTCGATTGTTTCAATTGAAAATTTTTCGCTCCATGACCCGACCAGAATTAAATCCGCTTTTGAATTTATGATGAAATCTCTGAATTTTTTTGAATTAACGCTTGTTGCTTTAATTTCTTTTATTTTTTTACTTTTTAAATAGCTTAAATCTTTTGAAGGCGCAAAAATATCTTTAAAAAACAGGGTAAAAGGATTATACCTTACCCTGTCCGTTCTTATTACGCCCAAAACTTCATGCCCGTTATCGATAACGCCGTTTATAAGCGCCGCAAGCATTTTATCATAGCCTGCAATGATAACTTTAAGCATTGTTTTTAAGCCTCTTGGTTTATTTCTTCTTTTGTATCGGAATCATTTTCCGTTTGTTCAATTTCATCATCCGGATTTGATTCCTGTTTATAATTATTTTCCATCTGTGCTGCCTGAGATTCCGATTTAATATCAATCTTCCAGCCCGTTAATCTGTGGGCAAGCCTTACGTTTTGACCTTCACGACCGATTGCAAGCGATAATTGATCATCGGGAACTATAACAAACGCTTCTTTTCTGTTTTCTTCATCCGCTAAAATATCAACGGAAATTATTCTTGCGGGAGAAAGAGCGTTTACTATATATTCAACGGGATCCTCAGAATATCTTACGATATCGATTTTTTCATTTTTTAATTCGCCGACAATTGTCTGAATTCTTGAACCTCTCGGACCTATGCAGGCGCCGACCGAATCGACCGACGGGTCATTGGACCAGACGGCAAGTTTTGTTCTGTATCCGGCTTCTCTTGCAATTGATTTAATTTCGACAATGCCGTCTTCAATTTCAGGCACCTCAAGTTCAAATAATTCTCTTACAATTTCGGGGTGAGCCTGTGAAACTATAACCTGCGGAAGTCTTGTCGTTTCTTTAACGTTAAGAACAAAAACCCTTATTCTGTTTCCGGGTTTATAATATTCGCCGGGCAGCTGTTCCTTGGAAGGCATTATGGCGTCTGTTTTTCCTATGTTTACTATAACGTTTCTGTCATCCCGCCTTTGGATTATACCCGTTATAAGAGTTCCTTTTTTGCTCATAAATTCATCCAGTACAAGTTTTCTTTCAGCTTCTCTTATTCTTTGGGTTATAACCTGTTTAGCCGATTGAGCGGCAATTCTTCCGAAATCTTCCGGTGTTACTTCGATTTTTACTTCATCTTCAAGCTCAACTTCATCGTCTATTTCTTTTGCATCTTCAAGAGAAATCTGGGTATCTGGGTCTTCAACGTTTTCAACAACGAGTTTTGTTCTAAACACGCCGATTTCGCCAGATTCTTCGTCTAAAATCGCTTCAACGTTATCGGCTTCTTTATCTTTAATGTGTTTTTTATATCCCGCAACCAAAGCATCGCACAAAGACGAAACCAAAACATCTTTTGAAATGCCTTTTTCTCTTTCCAATTGTTCTGCCGCTTCAAAAAGCGCGGTTCCGATTTTAATCATCTTTTATCTCCTATAATTCTTCAATGTCATTTAATTTGACGGAAAAAAGATTATCCGTTTCTATATCATATTCCCTTCCCGTCTCGTGCGCCAAAACTCTAAGACCGTATGCATCGTTATAATCAACGATTTCGCCCTTAAAAGTTTTTGCTAAATCAATATCAAGGGGGTTTTTAACTTTAACTATGACCTTATGCCCTTTAAATATTAAATATTCTCTTTTGGATTTTAATTTTTTATCCAGTCCGGGCGATGAAACTTCCAGATAATATTTAAAAGGAATAATTTCATCAAGCAAATCGCCCAAACTTCTTGAAATGTTTTCGCAATCCTGGTGATTGACGGGATGTTCAACACAATAAATAAAAATCCTCAAAAACCATTTTCCGTTTTCTTTATCAAGCGCAATTTCAAGCGGTATAAGATTATACCTCATTGCCGTGTTTTCAATAACGGGCGTTATTTTTTCGATTATTTCTCTTTTGCTTATATGTTCTTTCATTATTCTTCTTTTTTTGAAAAAAAAGAACGGTTTGAATGTTACCGCTCTTTTGTTTGTATTGCGATTAAATTTTTAGCCAAAATCCTGACTAAAAAAAGTATATCATAAAAAATCTTTTATCCGCAATAATATATAAAGAATAATTAAATAAAATCAACAACAACAATCTCGGGCGCACAATTAAATCTTAAATGGAAAATACTTGTGCCCAAACCCTTTGTTACATACATTTTATTTTCAATCAAACCCGATTCATATTTTTTACCGTATTTGGAAGGAACAATAAGCGCTCCGAAAAAAGGAATTCTGAATTGCCCGCCGTGGGTGTGGCCGGAGAATATAAATTCAACTTTATCTTTAACTTCAGGCATAATATCGGGCGAATGAGAAACGAATAATACGGGATATTTTGCATTATTCAAAGCCTTAGAGGCATCATAATATGTTGTCTGCATATCCGAAACGCCCGCAATTGAAATTTTCTGCCCCGCTATATCAAGGTCATAAGAACTGTTTTCAAGAATTTTTATTCCTTTTTCTTTTAATTTATTTTTTATAAAATCGCTTTCCCTGTTATAGTCATGGTTTCCAAGAACCGAATAAACTCCGTATTTGGATTTAATCAAAGAAAAATTATCTGCAATTTTATTCATATCCATTGAAACTTTAATGTTGTGCAAAACCGCATAATCTCCGCCCAAAAGAACAATATCGGGGTTTTGATTATTAACTTTATTTATAATTCTTTTAATTCTTAAAAACGCAAATTTTGAAAAATGAAAATCGGACAAAAAAACAACTCTTACATTTTTAATTTTATCGGATTCAACGTTTATTTTTTTAACCAGAATCAAATTCGGCTCTATTAAAAAAATATACAGAGCAAAAAATAAAAGTATGCAAATTGAAAAAGTTTTAAACATAATAAATAAGTTTACAATAAAATTTTGAAAATATGACCCTTTAAGGGTATACTTTTTATATTGGATTATGGAGTTTTTTCATGCCTTTTGAATTTATTGAAACCGAAATTAAAGATGTTATTCTTGTTAAACCGAAAGTCTTTGGCGACAGCAGGGGTTTTTTCTTGGAAACGTATAAAAAAGAAGAATTTGAAAAGTTTGGAATTAAAGATGATTTTATTCAGGATAACCATTCAAAATCATCCCGTGGCGTTTTAAGAGGGCTTCATTATCAATTAAATCCGAATGCGCAAAGCAAACTTGTAAGGTGCACAAAAGGAAGAATAATTGATGTTGCGCTTGATATAAGAAAAAATTCCCCGACATTTTTAAAATGGGTAAAAAAAGAATTAACCGAAGAAAATAAGCTTGAACTTTTTATCCCGAAAGGTTTTGCCCACGGTTTTGTTGTTTTAAGCGATGAAGCGGAAGTTATGTATAAAGTATCGGGTAAATACAGCCCTAAAGATGAAAGAAACATAATTTGGAATGATAAAGATATTAATATTGACTGGGGCATTGATTTTGAACCGAATTTAAGCGAAAAAGATAAAATTGCGCCGAAATTAAAAGACATTAAAGACGGAGATTTATTATGAAGGCACTTGTGGTCGGGGCATCGGGCATGCTCGGGCAGGATTTATGCCCGGTTTTGGAAGATTTCGGATACGAAACAATTGAAACCGGCAGCAAAATTCTTGATATTACAAAAAAAGACGATGTTTTTGATTTTGTTGAAAATAAAAACCCCGATATAATTTTTCATCTTGCGGCATACACAAACGTTGATAAAGCCGAAATTGAAAAAGAAAAAGCAAAGCTTATAAATAAAGAAGGCACAAAAAATTTAGCCCTTATATCAAAAAAACTTGATATTCCGATTGTCTACATTTCAACCGATTATGTTTTTGACGGCGAAAAAAATTCTCCTTATCTTCCGAATGATAAAACAAATCCCGTTAATGTCTACGGCAAAACAAAACTGATGGGTGAAATTGAAATTCAAAAACATTGCGAAAAATTTTATATAGCAAGAACAAGCTGGCTATACGGCATCCACGGAAAAAATTTCGTTGACACAATGTTAAATCTGAAAGATAAACCCCTTAAAGTTGTAAATGACCAATGGGGAACGCCAACCTGGTGCGCCGATTTATCTTATGCGCTTGTTGAAATTTTAAATAAACCCTACGGAATTTATCATCTTTCAGGCGGCGGAAAACCGACCACATGGTATAACTTTGCAGAAACAATTTTTGAATATGCAAATATAAATGCAAATCTTTCCCCCTGCACGACAGATGAATACCCCCGACCCGCAAAACGTCCCAAATACAGCGTTATGGACAATAATAAACTTTTAAGAAACTGGAAAACTGCGCTTAGGGAATATTTAAAATTAATTGAAATTGAATAAAAGCTTAAAAAAGCTCCTCTTATTAACAAGAGGAGCTTTTTATATATTTATATGTCAAACCGGCCTTAATCAGCTAATCTTATTGAACGTCTTCTACAACTTCTTCAACTGTTTGTTCAACATCGTCTTTTTTGGAAGCAAATTTAGCTTTAATAGTATCTAATTTATCTGCAGCCCAATCTTTTGCTTCGCCGGCTTTTTTTGCGATTTTTGAACCCAATTCCATATAGCCGTTTTTCGCTTTTGCTACAACTTTTTGTGCAGCATTGCCTTCAAAAGTATCTGCAACTTTACCTGTCTTAATAGCATAAGCCAAGCTTCCGATTGCAGCCAAACCTGCAACTGCGCCTGCAACCGTTGCTGCTTTTTTAGCGGGGGTTGTTTCTTTAAAACCTTGTACCGGATTGATTGACATTTTTCTTTCTCCTTATTTATATTTACATCTAACAAACATTTAATGTATTTGCATATATTTTAATGAAGCTGAAGATAATTTATTGCTATCATGTTCTTCCTTTATTTACAAAAGTTTACAAAATACAAAAATCTCTTTCCTTCAACCTAACAACTTAATTATAAACAAAATAAAAGTGTTTTGCAATATAAAAAGGGTCTTTAAAAAATTTTTTAAAGACCCTTTTTATTTATATTTTATTTAATTATTTAACTACCTGAATGGCTGTTTCCGTTACCTGTTCGGAGGGTTTTGATAATTTGGCGCTTATTGCCATTTTAACTTTATTTAAGCCTTCACCTGCTTTTGTTTTTAATTCGCCCGCTTTGCCTTTAACCGTGTTAAATATTTCTCCGCCTCTGACCTTTGCTTTGCTTAAAGCTTCGCCGGCTTCTTTATTAATTACTTTTGAACCGTCTTTAACAAGATCTTTTAAGTGTTTGAAGCCTTCCTGAACGGCTTTTGAATTTTTAGCGCCCTGTCCTTTGCCCGTTACAAACGCAAGAGCGGTTGCGCCGAGTGCAAGTGCCGCAGTTACAATTGCCGTTGTTCTTATTTTTTCTTTTGTTTCATCCGATTGTTTTTCAATAACATCATGTGCCAAAACTGCCGCAGGGCCTGTAAGCACAACACCCAGTAGCGCTTTTTGTGCCGCTGATAAATCTTTTATTTTATCAATAGTGGTTTTACCGTTTTTATCGGGAATATTAATTATTTCAGCACCTTTTCCCGCAATTCCGCCAACTTCAATAGACATAAAATCCAACCTTTCCGTAAATACTTATATACTGATTAATAATTTCATACTATCTATTTTTAATAAGATTTTTCGGGTCGGATAATTGCCGTTTTTTTCTATATTGTTAAGTTTTGTTACTTGATTTTGAATGAAACTGCGCAACAAAAACCGCCATAAACATTAAAACACACCCTGTTGCTTCTTTTATCGTTAATGTTTCATTTAATATTAAAAATCCCGCAAGAACCGCAAAAACAGACTCCAAACTTAAAATTAAAGATGCAATATAAGGTCTTACATTTTTCTGGGCCTTGATTTGAAGAGTATACGCAACGGCACAGGATAAAACGCCGGCATAAAATAATTCTTTTAAACAGCTATAAATATCGGTTATTTTTGTCTGTTCAAAAATCAGACCCAATATTGTTGCAAAAATTCCCGCAAAGAAAAATTGCAGACACGATAATTTAATTGAATCAACCTTTTTTGCATATTTACTTATACACATAATATGAAGCGCAAAAAATACGGCGGAAAAAAGAATAATTAAATCTCCCTTTCCGATACCGAATGCGCCGTTAACACAAAGAAGATAAAGCCCTATAAGAGCCAAAATAACACCAATCCAAACGTATCTTGTAACTCTCTTACCCGAAATCAACGAAAACAAAGGAACCAAAACTATATATAATGATGTTATAAACCCTGCTTTGCCCGCCGTTGAATCAACAATTCCTATTTGCTGCAAAGTGGTTGCAAGAAACAATAAAACGCCCGCAATAATCGAACCTTCGACCAGATTTTTTCTGTTCTTTGAAGGTTTATTTGAAATCTTACCGTGCTTTATAACAAGACTTAATAAAAATAAGGACAAAGACCCGAAAAGACACCTTAGTCCGTTAAACATAAAAGGCCCCAAAAAATCCATTGCAGACTTTTGCGCAACAAAAGTAACGCCCCAGATAAAAGCCGTTACAAAAAGCATTATGTTTGCTCTTAACCTTATTAAATTAAATTTCATTATTTGTTATATTCTGTAAAAAATTCTTCAATAAAATTATATCCCTTTTTCAAAGACTCTATATTTATCTTCTCTTCATTCGAATGCATTCCGTAAATATCCGCAATCCCGACAAGGACGGGACGAAAGACTACATTATTTTTATTTTTCTTATTTGCATAAATATGAGTTTCGGCACCCGCATGGAATGAGCTTATTTTAACTTCGATATTGGCGTTTTTTGCCGCCCTTTTTGCGGTTTCAATCGTTTTATTATCATTTGATTTGTTGAAAATGGGAAGATGTTCTTCAATTTCAATTGAAGCTTCGGCAAGACCGTAATATTTTTTATTAAATTCTTTTATAATATTTTTAATTTCATCAATTAATTCATTCTCAAAATCTTTATCCGAGCTTCTTATTGAATAATGAGCGTATCCTTTTGTATTTATGATATTTGACATTGATTTATGACACACAAATTCTGCCGCATCGGATCTTTGAATTTTATTTTCAACCGCCGCATAAATTGAATTATCAACTCCGCCCGCAACGATTGAACCTAAATTAATTGAAGTTATAACGCCAAGTTCGTTTGATTTATAAACACCGGAAGGTATCAAACCGACAAGCTCCGCCGTTAAGTTTGCGGCGTTTAACCTTGTTTTATCCGCTATATCAAGCCCGCTGTGCCCGCCTTTTTTTGCATGAACCGAAACGGTTAATTTGGTGTATCCTGCGCCCGATACTTCAAAATTGCCCAATTTATCGGAATCCAAAACAAGTATGTCTTCAGAATTTAATTCGTCAAATTTAACGTTTTCAATTCCCGTCATTGAATATTCTTCATCTTTTGTAAAAACAAACTCAACTCCGCCGTGGGGAATAAACAATTTATCTTTAAGGCTCATTGCAAGCTTCATTATAACGGCAACGCCCGATTTATCGTCGGCGCCAAGCGTTCTTTTTTTGTCCGTTTCAATAAAACCGTCTTTATATATAAGATTCGGAACCGTATCATCACCGACAACATCCATATGTGCGGATAACATCAAGGGCTTTTTGTTTTCATCCGTTGCCTCTATTTTGCCGATAACGTTTCCGTATGAATCTTTTTTAACGGCAATTCCTTTTGAACTTAAAATTTCAATAATTTTATCCGCAACTTTTTCTTCATGAAGCGAAGGAGAAGGTGTTTTAACCAGAGTTTCAAAAATTTCAATAAGTTCCATAATTTTATATCCTTATTTTTCCCTAAATATGCAAGCACTGTACGGTTCAAGCTCATAAGAAGATAGTTTATAAGCTTTTCCTTTTAAATTTATAAAATCTTTTTTTGTGTCGGCTATTAAATGCCAGATTTTATTTTTTTGGTTTTTCGGAAACGTAAGCTTTATTTTATTTATATCTTTTGAAATTGCAATATAATAATTTCCTTCATCATTGTTTACTTTAAAGCAGATTATGTTTGAAGCGTTATTTTTCCAGTATGATTCGTCAAAATCATTTACTTTGGAAGCGGACGGATAATAATATTCTATATTTTTAACATAATCAATGTCTGAAAATATTTTATTTTCTTTTCTGAATTTAATTAAATTTTTAATATATAAGCTTAATTTTTCTTTTCTTTTATCAAGTTTATAATTAATCCAGTTTGTTTTGTCATCCAGATTATAACTGTTATTATTGCCCGATTTTGAATGAAGGAAAATATCCCCGAATTGAACCATCGGAATTCCGTATGAAACCATTAAAATTAAAATTTGTTTTCTTATTGCGTTATCCTGTTCAACCGTATTGCCGTCATACTTTGAACATAATTCGCCGATAAAGCCGCCTTTGGTATCCGGGTTCGGTTTATCGTATGTATTTAAGTCAAACAAACTGTACCCGTCATGACAGGATACATAGTTTATGCTTCTTAATTTTGTTGAAAATTTCTGCGGGGTCCCTTCTATAACATTTTTCATCATATAAGGATTAACATTATTCGGACGGGCGGTTATAAGCCTTATGGTATCTCTTGATACATCGTTCCATTCGGCAAAATAATCGGGAAAATTTCCGAGCTGATAATTATAAGCACCCGAGCACATCCAAGGCTCCGCTATCAAATTAACCCCGTCAATTGAATCTTCATGGGGCAGATTAATTTTATGCCCGGCTTCTTCAAGGCGTTTTTTAAAATATTGGAGCATTCCGCCGTTTTTATCATACATGGCATACCCTGAAGACGACGTATCCATTAGAGTAACGGCTAAATCAAACCGAAAAGCGTCAACTCCCTGATTAATCCAAAAACTTATCGAATTAATTATTAAGTCGGAAGTTATTTTATTTATTGTGTTTAAATCGTTAGAACACCCTGAATGGTTTGTATAATGGGCGTTTTGTGCAAGTTTATAATAATTTGAATTATCAATAAGAGCGTATGAAAATAAATTGGCATCTTCATTATCCCCGTATATTCGCGCTTCGCCCGTATGGTTGTATACAACATCCATACAAACTTTAATGTCGTTTTTATGAAACTCGTTTATTAAATTCCGAAATTCATATAAAGCACCGTAAGGGTCTTTGGATGATGAAAATTGTTTTTTAATTGCAAAATAATTTAAGGGCATATAACCCCAGTGGTTTGCACCCCCTTCATAAGAATCAAACTCCTGAAGGGGCAAAAATTCAACCATCGTAACGCCGGTTTGTTTTATAAATTTTGCAAATTTAGCCGCAGCCTTATACGTTCCTTTTGAATCAATTTTAACAAGCCTTGTTAAATCTTTAAGGTGTACTTCCGCTATAATTTCATCTTTCAGCGCTCTTTTGGAAGTTTTTTTTATTTTTTGCTCTTTAATTAAAGTAAATGTTGTCTTGGGCGCAATTTTTGAATTATCAAGCAAAAATTTCTGTCCGCCCGAGCGAAAAGCGGTCATATCCGATGAAACGCTTGAATGACAATGTGATAATTCAATACTGTACGGGTCGTATGCAAGTTTATTCGGGTTAAATCTGTCGCCGTCCGAATTTAATCTTGAAATAAACCCTATGTCAGACCCCGGCTTATATTCTTTTGATTTGGGAAAATTCTTCCCGAAAACTCTGTAACCGTACCAGAAAACTTTTCCGTATTTAAAAAGTTTTTTCTTTTGGATTGAAGCATAAAAAATATTTTCCCTTTTTTCCATCTCGATTTCCAAAAAGGAAATATCGCCGACGGGCTTTTTAAAGATGCATAAAACAACATTTTGCGCACTTTCGGATTCAAGCTTAAATTCGACTTCTTTTGTTTTATCGTTATAGCTTGCGCCCAAAGACATATAAGAATTTGTTTTTATGTGTTTATTCATTATTTATGCAAAGGATTAATTACTATGCCCGATAAAAGTTTCGGGTAAAAATAAGTTGATTTTTGAGGCATTCTGTATCCGTTAGATGAAACGTCTTTAATATCTTTCATCTTGGGATATGCCATAATAAAGCTTGCGGACGCTTTATTATTATCAATTGCATCAAATGCTTCAAATTCCTGTTTGATATATTTTATGCCGTCCTGTGCCATTTGTTCTTCTTTTGTATAATTTAATTCTTTTGTAATAATAAGTTCATGCAAAACAACAAGGTCCAGTTTCTTTAAAACATCTGGTGCATCGATTAAATCGGTCATTTTATCTTTTAATTTCAAAATATAAAATGCCCTTTCGCCTTTAAGGTAAAGCCCCGTTGTAATTTTTTGTTTATTTGAAATTTCTATCATCTCAAGAAATTCTTTTTTGACTTCGTCTTTGTTTGTATCATCAAACGGAAGCTTTTCAATATCATAATATTTTTCAACCGCAGCTTTAATATCTTTCGGACTGATATCTTTTGTAATTATTCTGTGTGTCGGAAATATTATTAAATTGTCATCTTCCGAATTTGTAAAATAGCTCATAACATATTGGGCTTCCGGATCATCGCATTCTTTTGAATAGTTCATTGCGGTTTCGTATCTGTGATGTCCGTCCGCAATTAAAAGAGTTTTATCGGATAATGTGTCTTGTATTATTTTAATATCGTTTTCATCATCTATTAAATAAACAATATGTTCCACATTATTATCATCAACAACGTCAATAAAAGGTTTTTGGCTTAAATATTTCTCTGCAACCTTATTTTCTATTGTCATTTCAGGGTCCGAATATACCATAAAAATCTGGCTTAAATTTGCTTTTATCGCTTTAGTTAATTTTAATCTGTCCGCTTTCGGCCCGCCCATTGTATATTCATGGGGTAAAACTTTTTTGGATTCAAAACTTTCAATTTTATTTCTTGCAATAAAACCTTTTCTTTCAATTTTTCTGCCCGATTCGGTTGTATATTTTTGAACCATATAAAAAATCGAAGGTTTTTTTGTTTTAATTAAAACACCCTCTAAAAGCCACTTTTCATAAAAGTTTTTAGCGTCTTCATATCTGTTATCGCCCTTTGTTAAAATTAATCTTACGATGTTAAAAGGGTCTCTTTCATACAAAGTATCCTGATAATCACTTGTTATAACATCATACGGCGGAGCAACAACCTTATCGGTATCAACAATTTCCTGATTATAAACAATTGCGTTAATAGGTTTTATTTCCAATTTTATTCTCCTTTATAAACATTTTTTATATCTATGATTGTAGTTTAAAGAGTTTTTGGTGTAAACAAATATTAAATTTTATAAATAACGGGCAATTTTATATATCAAAAATACTTTATTAGAATAAGAAGGTATAGAAGGTAGTATAAATGGGTGTAGTTTCATCAACATTATTTGCTGCAAGAAATGCGGACAAATGCGCTCATCAGGGAGAATCGACAAGGGGTGCGGTTGCTCTTTGCCAATCCGTAAGCTCTGTTGACGGTGCTTCCAATTCTGCCGCTTCAATATTTTCGGGACTAACCAAAAACACGGGTAATGCCCTGAGAAAACTCGACGGCGCAATAGATAATATTTTTGCAAAATTCAATAAAACAGACTGTCTTGATGACATTATGTCGACAACCGGCGCAAACAGCAAAATAGGAGCACTGGCTCAAAAAGCGGTTAATCCGCTTTTATGCGTTGCGGCAGGGGTCAGGGTTTTAAATGATGAAGACCAGTATGCGGCTTTAATTGAAGAAACGGCAGCAATGAGCACAATGTTCGGTGCGGAATCTTTAATGAAATATTTAAGAAGCTCAATAACCGGTTCAACACAGGCAACAAAAGGTCTGGCGGGTGCGGTTGCAAAAACCGCATCAAAAAGCGGCACATTAACAAAAGCTCTGTCAAGCGCACAAAAATGGTTTAATAACCTCGGAACGACAACAAACGGAAGCGCAAAGCAGACTCTTGTAAAAGTCGGGCTTGATGTATTATTTGTAGGCGGTTCGATACTTGCATACAATTTGGGAAAAGATTTAGGCGAAAAGCTGAGCCATAGAGATACAAAGGAAGCTTAAAAAACAACACCATTTCAAAACTATCCGACGCAGCAATCTTTAATGAACCTTTAATAAAATTAAGGGTTCATTAATTTTTGTTAAACAAAAATAAAAAATATGCAAATAAATGACATTTTGCGGTTTATATAATAAACACATTTTATAAGAGATTTATATTAAAGAGAAGGTAAATGAGGGTAACGGCTTTAAACAATACCGTATCTTTATGCCGTATGCAAAAAGATACCGTATCGGGCAAAAATGAATTTGCATTCGGCGCCGAAAGCAAAGCTTCTTCAAACGAAAAGAAGCCGAAACTTCCGTGGGAAAAAATAATAACCGGAAGTATTTTATTCCTTGCCGCCGCTTCAATTTATTATTCCAAAAAAAATCCCGTGAAAAAACAAATTCAAAAAGAATATGAAAAAATTTTCAGCTCAAATAATATTGAAAAAAGAGTATTTCCGGCAATTCCGAAAAGAGATGAAGTAATAATATCCGAAGCAATAAAAGGAAACAATAGAGCCGTTAAACTTTTTCCGACGCTTAAAACCGAAAATCCGGAAGCCGTAGTTTATACATCAAGGATAAAAAGTAAAATAGAAAGAAATGAAGCAATGCTTAAAGAAGGGTGTTTCAGAACATGCACCCCCAAGCGCAGCGAAGAAGAAGTTCTTTCGGACCAGCAAAAAAATCTGAAAAAATTAAAAGCTAAATTTAACTTTCTGCATAAGAAATATGTTTTGCCTTTAACTCAAAACTAACGGTAAACTCTTACCGCTTTTTCGACTTTATCCAAAACTTCTCTTGCTTTTATCCGTGCTTTTTTAGAACCTTCAACTATAATTTCGTTAACAAGAGATAAATTATTTTCATAATATTTTCTTTTTTCTCTGACATCTGCCATTTTTTCATTTACTTTTTTTGCAAGACATCTTTTGCAATCGGCGCAGCCTATCAGGCCTTTTTCGCAATTACATTTAATCTCGTTAACTTCTTCATTGTTTCCGAATATTTTCCAATAAGGATATACAACTTCGCACTCATCGGGGTGTCCCAGATCGGTTTTTCTTAATCTGGAGCGGTCGGTTATTGCGGTCATTATCTTTTTGGTTGTAGTTTCTTCATCATCTGAAATTTTTATATCATTATGGAAAGATTTGCCCATTTTATTTCCGTCCATCCCTTTAAGAAGAGGAATTTCCGTTAATTTGGGCCGGGGTTCTTTTAAGATATCGGTTTTATAGATATTATTAAATCTTCTTGCAATATCCCTTGTAATTTCAATGTGCGCAACCTGATCAATCCCGACCGGCACATAATCCGCATCAAAATTAAGAATATCGGCAGACATTAAAATGGGATATCCTATAAGCCCGTATGACAAAGATTCTTCGTTTGAACCTTTTTCTTTCATGATTTTAACCATATCTTTTAAGGTAGGGTCCCGCTCCGCCCAGTTTTGAGGCGTTACCATACTGAGATATATATGCAGCATGGCGGTTTCCGGAATTAAAGATTGCAGATAAACTTTGGATTTATCGGGGTCAATCCCTGAGGCAAACCAATCAAGAAGAACTTCCGTCGTATTTTGTTTTAATGTGTCTGTTTCGTCAAATTTTGTCGTAAGCGCATGCCAGTCGGCAACGCCGTAATAACAGTCGTTATCATCCTGAAGTTTAACCCAGTTGGTTAAAACCCCGAGATAATGTCCTAAGTGTAATTTTCCCGTCGGACGCATTAAAGACAAAATACTTTTTTTACTCATTTGTTTTATTTACCTCTTTTAAAATTTTAAGCGCATCTTCAAAATCGGAATATTTTTCCAATGCCCTCATTGCAAATTCTTTTGCCTTTTCTTTATTTCCCGTACCGAAATAACATTCCGCAATTTTTACGGCAATAATATGATTATCGGGATATAAAGAAATAAGATTGTTAAAAATTCCTATGGCCTTATCAAATTCTTTTAATTTTTGATAAACCGTTCCGAGCAGATTTAAAATTTCGGCGTCTTTTGTATACCCTATTAAATCTTCAAGAAGCTCTCTTGCAACCGCATATTTTCTTTGCGAAAAATAAACCTTTGCAAGTCCGAAATTTGCCTGAATATTTTTAGGGTTTAATTTAATTGCAATTTTATAATTTTCAATCGCTTCTTCTTTCTTTTGAAGCATTAAAAGGTTTTCCGCATATGAAGAATAAAATATGGAATCTTTTTTATCAAGTTCAATTGCCTTTTTAAAATAGGTATCGGCCGCTTCAAACTGCCCGCCTTTAAATAAGCTGAATGCATAATTATACGCATATTCAGGGTCGGTACTATCAAGTTCATATGCAATCTTTAATTCATCCTGCGCCCAATCGACAAAATTCATATAGAGATATAAAACCCCCAAATCTTTTCTTGCAACGGGGTTATCCGGGTCTAATTGAACACATTTTCTTAAAGAATCTCTTCCGCCTTCAAAATTACCCGTTTGAACCTGTGAAATGCCTAAATTATAATAAACGTCGTAATCAATTTTCCCTCTTTTAACAAGCTTTTCAAAAACCTCGACCGATTTATCGTATTGTTCGGTCATTCTGTATAAAAACCCTAATTTCTTTTGGACTTCAACGGATTTCGGGTTTTTATCCGCCTGTTTTTTAACCGCTTCAAGAGCTTCTTTATAATATCCGCATTCTATCGCACAATTTATAAAATTATTTACAAAATTTATTTTATCGGGATATAAAACACTTAAGGTTTTATAATAATTATAAGCTTGAACATATCTTCCCGTCTGCGCCATACAGCTTGCAAGGCTGGATAAGGTTGCCGTTGTCGGGTCTTTAACATAGGCTTTGTTAAAATGTTCTATTGCCTTTTCATAGTTATGTTTTAATTGATAAATCGTTCCTATGTTAAAATTCAGCTGCGAATTATTTTCATCAAGCTTATACGCTTTCATTGAATATTCATAAGCTTCATCTATTTCATTCATGGCAATAAGACAGCTTACAAGATTATTTACTATTTGGATATGCTCGGGCACAAGCTGATGAGCCAATTTTAACAGCTCCGCCGACTTTTTCTCTTCGCCGATTGCCATATAAGCGGACGCCAGAATATAGTATGATTGAAAATCATCTTTTCCGACTATTATTATTTTTCCTAATTTTTTTGTAATTTTTTCATATTCGCCCGTCTTTAAATATAAAACGCCGAGGCTCTTATAAGCGTCATAATATTCAGGCCTTAGAGATAAAACTTTTTTATATGCTTTTTCCGCTTTTTTAAGCTCATCGCACTTTTCTTCGCAGCAGCCGAGATAAAACCAGCTGTTTGCGTCATTATCATCAAGTTTGACCGCTTTTTCAAAAAATTTTGAAGCCTCATCAAACCTTTCAAGGTTAACAAGGCAAAGTCCGATTGTTTTAATTATCTCAACATTATCAGGCTCAATTAAAACCGCACGTGATAATCCTTTGTATGCTCCTTCAAAATCACTTTTTGCAATTAAGTCAAAGGAATTATTTAATAAGTTTTGGACTTCATTGTTTTTAACTTCTTCCATAACAAAAAAATTATACAATAAAAAAAGCGCTTTTTAACTAACAAAAAAGTGCTTTTCATATAACAAAAGTATTTTAATCTCTATAAGCTTGAAGCTTCGGGAATTATCATATCGCCCGTTATCAGCATAAAGAGGTTATCTTTGCCTTTTTCCTGATATTTAAGAACGGGAACGAGTTTTTTGTTTGCAAAATAAAGTGCGTGGTTTCTTTTTGAATATTGTTTTTTTGCGTCTCTTTCAATTTTTCTTGAATTTTTTTCTTTTTCAAGAACAACATCGCCGCCGTACGTTGCATATAAAACACCCGCAATCGGAAATTCCGTGCCGTCCGTTAAAACTGCTCTGTTAAAGACAATATATGCTTTATCTTGTTTCTTTCTCCAGTATGATTTATGAACTTTATCAACATAGGCGATAAATTTTGTTCCCTGCGGATATAAAAGTGTTCCTTCGGTTGAAACAACGTCTTTAGGTGAAACGTATGTTAAAATTTCGCCTTCGGCAACTTTTCTGGCGTCAACTCTTTGGAGCGAGCGGACGGGGACAATATTTCCCGCTAAAATTACTTTTTTATTGTCGTATAAGTTAACGGTTTTATTGTATGAGTGTTCAAACTCATTTAATGTGTTTGTTCCGACAAAAACGGGGACATATGCTTCTTCTTTTGCGGAAACTTCTTCCAAAGAAGAATCACCCGGCATATAAGCTGCCTTATAAGCGTCGATTGCATATCTTAATTTAACCATCAATACCGCCGTCTGTGCTCTTGTTAAATAATCATTCGGAAGAAGCTTGTTTTCTTCGGGATAATTGACGTAAACATCATTAATCGTGTTATTAATATAAGATAAAATTGCCCAGTCCGGAACATCGTCTTTATCTTCAAATCTGTTTAAGACGGATGAATCCCAAAAATCGCTTTTAATTATATTTGCAATAACGCTTGAAGCTTCGCTTCTTTTCATATTTTCATCGGGTTTAAAATTGCCGTCCGGATATCCGAATACGATTTGTAATTGACGAAGCGTTAAAATGCTTTTGCTGTAAGGCGTTGAATAATCTACGTCGTTAAATTCTTTGGGGTTTTCAAGCGGTATTCTTTGAATAAGATTATAAACCGCATTTGCAAATTCTGCCCTGGTAACTGGAACTTCGGGGTAGAAATTTGTTCCTTTTACATCAAGATAATTTTGTTCTATTGATTCAACAATCGCACCCGCTGCCCAATAATCCGAAGGAACATCGGATAAAGTAAGGGCGCCCGCCATATTCATACCGAACAAAGTCATTGTACAAACGGCGCATGTAATAAAAATTTTTTGAAAAGATTTCATAATTCCTCGCTTTTAAATCGACAAAATTCTTTTAGATATTATATTTTTGATGGCTTAATTTTATTAAAAATTTTACACTAACAACAAGCTAAACGCAATATAAAAAAGTAACATTACTTCATATAGTTTAGTACATCTTCGGGCAAAAAGCCTATGCATTCAGAGCTTTCGCAGTTTGTCAATCTTTTATCCCAAAGACAGGGTCTGCAATTCAGATTTTTTGTAACCGTTATTATGTTTTCTTTTTCGGGCACAAGTTTTTTTTCGTTCGTGGGTCCGAATAATGCGATTATATCAACCCCCAGGGCAACGCCTATATGAAGAGGAGCGCTGTCTGCACATATCATTTTTTTTGATTTTTTAATCAGCCCCGACATTTCGTATAAATTTTTTGTTTTGCCGAACATTAAATAAAAGTTCTTATGGTTTTTTATAAATTCATCTTTTATGATTTCATCGGTTATATTTTTATCATCCGGGCCGCCCGCAAGTAAAACGGTTTCTTTTTTATTTAATAATTCTTTTATAAGTTCAATCCAAAAAGAACCCTTCGGACATTTAAAAATATTTTTCTTTACGCTCATTAAAGAAACTCCGGGGTGAATTAAAATAAATTCTTTTTCTTTTACGCCCGAAGGAAGCATAAAATTTTTATCATAATTTAAACCGGGAAGCTCAAATTCAAAATCAACAAAAGGTCTTACAAGGTCAAAATACATTCTGCCCGCATAGCAATTTTCATTTAAAGGAATTTCATAATTAAGCAGTTTTGATGTTTTTGTTTTATAGCCCGCCTTTATTTTTATAAAAGATAAAAATAAAATAACGGAAACAAAAGGCGATTTTCCGCTTGAAATTACGATATCAAATTTTTTAGTCCATAAAAAAACAATTAATTTTAAAATATTTATATATTTTTTAATTCCTCCCGCCTTGATATCAACGCTGATTACATCATCAATAAAAGGCGACAGGGTTTTTATTCCTTTGGCTCTCGGTTCCAAACACAATGTAATTTTAGAATCGGGATATTGTTTTTTAAACCCTTCAATTGCGGGTAAAAATAAAATTTCATCTCCTATTCCGCCGTAATTTATAAATAATGCGTTTTTAAATTTTGTATTTTTCATAAATCTTATTTTATACTAAAATAAATAAAGATATTTTACTTTTTTTAGGAGTTATATGACATCAACCATTGCAGTCGTCGGAAAATCGGGCAGCGGAAAATCAACAATCGTTTATTGCCTTTCGGACATTATCAAAAACAAATTTAAGGATAAATCCGTTCTTCTTGTCGATAACGATTTAACGGGCGAGCTTGCCGGTTTTTGGGGCTTAAAAATAGATAAAACGATCTATGGCATAAGATCGGGAAAACATGAATACAATACCGGTATTCCATCCAAAATGACAAAACAGGAATATATAGAATGGGCGCTTGAAGACATTCTGACGGAAGTTGATACAAATGTGGATATTATCGTTTCATGGCTTGTGGCATCAAAAGACTGCAGGTGCCCCATAACAAAACAAATGAACGACGCACTTGTAAAATTAACCGAAAGATATGATTTTGTCATATTCGATTGTGAATACGACCTGAAATATCTTCATCAGCTGGTTGATTATCCGATTGATACAACGCTTTTAATTGCAAATCCGGGAAACAAACAAACCGAAGTTGCGGAGAGAATTTTTGAAAATTCCAAAAAATATGCCGCACTCGGACAGTTTGGAATTGTTTTAAACAAAGCAAACGAAACAAATATAAATAAAGCAATTGAATCAATCAATTCAACGGGCATTGACCTTCTCGGGGTTATTCCCGATTTTGGCGAAAACATTAACTATGAAGAAATCAAGAATTCATTGAAAACAATTTATTCAAGATTAAATCTTCCTCAAGGATAAAAATATGACAATAATCTTAGACGGCAGGGAAACCGCAAAAAAAATAACGGAAAAATTAAGGCTTGAAGTTGAAAAGCTTGATGTTAAGCCGACTTTGGCGGTAATTATTATAGGGTGTAACCCCGCAAGCAAAGTTTATGTCAAAAACAAAGAAAAAAAAGCGCTTGAAATCGGGTTTAATTCAATCGTAATAGAATTGGACGAAAATATTACAAAAGATGAGCTTGAAAAAATAATTAAAGAACTGAACGAAGATAAAAACGTAAACGGAATTTTATTGCAATTACCCCTTCCGAAACACTTAAACGAAAAAGATTTTTTGGATTTAATCGACCCCAAAAAAGATGTTGACGGTTTCAGTTCATATAATTCGGGAAAACTTTTAAAAAACGATTCGCCTTATGCAATTCCCTGCACCCCTAAAGGAATTATAAGACTTCTGGATGAATATAATATTGATATCGAAGGCAGGGTTTCAACGGTAATCGGGCGCTCAAACATAGTGGGAAAACCGGTTTCAATTCTTTTATTAAACAGAAACTCAACCGTCATAATGACTCACACCAAAACAAAAAACCTTGAACATTTTACAAAATCCGCCGACATATTAATCTGCGCCGCAGGAAAAAAAGAAATGATAAAAAAAGAAATGATAAAAGAAAATGCGGTTATAATTGATGTCGGAATTACAAGAGACATTGACGGAAGATTAAAAGGGGATGTCGATTTTGATAACACCAAAGACAAAGCCTCGTATATAACTCCCGTTCCCGGCGGTATCGGCCCCATGACAATTGCAATGTTAATGGAAAATACATACGAACTGTATAAAATTCAAAAAGGCATAAAATGAAAAACGTAAGAACCAGTTTTACAAACAAACACAGAGATTCCTGGGTTGAGATAAATTTGGGATATCTTGAAGAAAATATAATTAATATAAAAGAACAAATTAAAAACGTTGATAAAAAAAACCTTATGGCGGTCATTAAAGCTGACGGATACGGTCATGGAAGCCTTATGTGCGCACCGACTTTAAGTGCCTGCGGGATAAATTCCTTCGGAGTTGCTTCAATTGATGAAGGAATAGAATTAAGGGAAAACAAAATAAACTGCCCCGTTCTTGTTTTGGGAGCGGTTCCCGTTTGGGCTTTTGAAGCGGCGCTTAATTACGACATTGAAGTTTCAATTTTTAATGAAGAACATATAGATGCAATAAAAATGCTTTATGAAAGGACAAACAAAAAATTAAAAGTTCAAATTAAAGTTGATACGGGAATGAACAGAATCGGCATTAATTATAAAGAAGCACCCGATTTTATAAACAAAATCAAAAACTCGGGTTTTGCAGACCTTAAAGGCATCTTTACGCATTTTGCGGACGCAGAAAACCCCGGTATTCTAAAAATGCAGAAAGAAAGATTTGATTACGTTTTGGATAACATTGATTCAGCCAATCTTAAGGTTCACTGCCAAAACAGCCTGGGCGCATTTTTAATTGACGATGACAGATATAATTTAATAAGACTCGGTATTATTATCTACGGTCTTACGCCCTTGACATCGGGTATAAAACCCGTTGTTAAACTTCCCGGATTAAAACAATTGATAAGTGTTAAAGGAAGAATAACAAACATTCACACAATAAAAAAAGGCGAAGGCGTGAGCTACGGCTATAAATTTATAGCAAATAAAGACACAAAAATTGCAACAATCCCGATAGGCTATGCCGACGGCGTTTCAAGAAATCTGTCAAATAAAATCCAAGGCTCAATCGAAGGGCATCTTGTCAATCAAATCGGAAGAATTACAATGGATCAAATGATGTTTGATATAACCGGTCTTGATGTTGAAACCGGCGATATAATAACAATATTGGGTTCCGACGGCAATAATTTTTTATCGGTCGACAGATGGGCGGAAATTTTGGATACAATAAATTATGAACTCACATGCAGATTGAAAGTAAGACTCCCGAGAGTCTATGTAAGGTAGAAAAAAATGGATAAAAAAACTTTTTTATATGAAGAACAGGAAAAATTAAACGCAAAATTAATCCCCTTTGCAGGCTGGCTTATGCCGGTTTCATACAAAGGAATAATTGAAGAACATAATGCGGTAAGAAACAATGTCGGGCTTTTTGACGTTTCTCACATGGGCGAAGTTTTTATATACGGAAAAGATTCTCTTGCTTTTCTTCAAAAACTTGTTCCCCAAAACATTGCAAAATTAAAGAAAAATTGCGCAATATACTGTCAGTTGACAAATAAAAAAGGCGGCATAATCGATGACCTTATAATTTATAAACTTGATGAACCGAATAAAGAATATCTGCTTATCGTAAATGCTTCAAGAATTGCTGAAGACTTAAACTGGATGGTAAGGAACTCTTTAGGGTTTGACGTTAATATAATTAACGATTCCCACAACTTTTCCCTTCTTGCAATTCAAGGACCCAATGCTTCAAAATTATTGGATAAACTCGGCATGAAAAAAGATTCCCAGCCTCAATATTTTTCAATTAAAAGAGGTGAAATTAAAAACATAAACGTTCTTGTTGCAAGAACGGGCTACACCGGCGAAGACGGCTTTGAAATTCTGGTTAAAAACGATTACAGCGCATATCTTTGGGATAAAATACTCGATGAAGGAAAAGAATTTGATATCATGCCCATCGGTCTCGGCGCAAGGGATACTTTAAGGCTTGAAGCGGCTCTTCATCTGTACGGAAACGATTTGGACGAAACAACAACGCCCGTTGAAGCGGGTTTGGGGTGGTCCGTTGCAAAAGACAAAGATGAAGACTATAACGGAAAAGATATTATTATGGGGCAGTTGAGGGGCGAAATTAAAAAAACAAAAAAACTCATAGGCTTTGTTATGGAAGATAAAATCCCCGCCCGCCACGGATATGAAGTATATTTTGAAAACAAAAAAATCGGAATTGTTACAAGCGGCGGACCTTCTCCCGTTTTGAAAAAAAATATCGGACTTGCATATTTATACACCGATAATGAAACATCGCTTAACACTTTAGAAAAAACTATTGGCACAACGGTACAAATCATGATAAGAAATAAACTGTACAATGCACAAATTGTTAAGAAACCATTTATAGAGAAAAAATGTAAAAAGGAAAATTTATGAGCACGGAAGAAACAAAAGTTCCCGAAGGAATTCTATGTTCAAACACCCATGAATGGGTCTTGGAAGAAGGAAGCTTTTGCACAATCGGTTTAACCGACTATGCAATTGAACAGCTTGGAGATGTAGTTTTTGTAGAACTCCCCGAGATAGGTTCCGAGTTTGCAAAAAATGAAGTATTTGCAACAATAGAATCCGTTAAAGCGGCTTCTGAAATTTATATGCCCGTCGGAGGAAAAGTCATTGAAGTTAACGAAGAATTAATCAATTCTCCGGAAATCATTAACGAAGATCCTTACGAAAAAGGCTGGCTCATTAAAATTGAACCGGGCAATCTGGCGGATGATTCCGTAGGCTTGCTTGAATATGAAGACTACAAAGAAGAAGTTGCATAAATAATGAGAAATTTTGAAGCACATACCGATGAAATCAGAAAACAAATGCTTGATGAAATCGGGGTCAATTCCGTTGATGAATTTTTCAGCTCCGTTCCTAAAGAATGCTATACGAAAGAGCTGGACCTTTTTGACCCCTTAAGCGAACTTGCCGCACAAAAAGAACTTTCAAGAATTTCAAAAGAAAATAAAACATCATATATAAGTTTTTTAGGCGGCGGCGCTTATAAAAAATTTATCCCTTCGGCAATCAATGATGTTGCTTCAAGGTTTGAATTTTTATCGGCATACACCCCATATCAGCCTGAAATTTCGCAAGGTACTCTGCAGATTATGTATGAATTTCAATCCGTAATTGCGGAATTAACGGGTATGGATGTTTCAAACGCAAGCGTATATGACGGCGCCGTTGCCTGCGCCGAAGCCTGCCTTATGGGAGTCAGAATAAATAAAATAAAAAATGTATTTATCTCGGATAAGTTAAACCCCAACTACATTGAAACAATAAAAACTTATCTCTGGGCGCAGGATATAAAATATTTAATATCGGATACAATACCCGATAATGAAGAATTTGCATGCGCAATTTATTCGTATCCCGAATACTTTGGCGAACTTAAAAACATTCCCGATAAAAAAAATAAAGAAATTATAATTGCAAACGTTGATTTATCGCTTCTTCCCTCAATTGAACCGCCTTTGGCCGATATAATCACGGGAGATTACCAGCCATTCGGGCTTCCTTTGAATTTTGGCGGGGCATACGGCGGATTTATTGCCGTAAAAGACGAATATAAAAGACAACTGGTAGGACGAATCGCCGGAAAAACGGTTGATAAAGAAGGCAAAACTTCATACGTTTTAACTCTGCAGGCAAGAGAACAGCATATAAGAAGAAATAAAGCAACGGGAAACATTTGTTCAAATCAGGCGCTTACCGCACTTTGCGCAGCATTATACGTTTCTTTGACGGGGAAAAATGCTTTGATTGAATATGCAAACCTTTCATATAAAAACGCACACCTTCTTGCGCAAGGCTTAAAAGACAAAGGGTATGAAATTAAAAATAAAAATTTCTTTAATTCATTTTCGCTTAAAATGAAAGATTCAATTTGTGCGGATGAATTTTTGAAAGCATTAAAACAAAAAAATATACTCGGCGGAATAAAAATTGATAATGAAACAATACTTGTAACAACAACCGAATTCAACGATATTAAAGACATTGAGCTGTATTTAAACTCATTGAATTTTTAATTATTAAGAATTGTTACATAAATGATATAAAAAGAATATAAAAAAAGCAATTTTTTTATAGACAAATTGTTTATATAAGTACGAGAGAGAAAAATAATAAAACCCCAACAAATCTGAAAGAAAATAATTTAATAAAGGAGAGTTAACAATGGCAAGAGTTTTAATTTCAATGCCCGAAAAATTTTTAGATGAGATCGATCAAATTGCAGACACAGAAAATCGTTCACGTTCGGAATTAATCAGAGAAGCATTAAGAACATACATTCACAGATCAAAAATCAGAGAAAACACTTTGGCAACAAAGAACGCATCAATATTAGAAGCCTTGCTGGATTAGGATTAGTATTAAAGGAACAATAAAAGATTTGAAGAAAGCGCCTTGTTTAGGCGCTTTTAGTTTTTTATTTAAATATTGTCTGGTCTCTATCCGGCCCCGTGCTTATAATCGCAATTTCAACACCTAAATATTCTTCCAGACGTTTAAGATAAATTTTAGCGTTTTCAGGCAGCTTATCATACGATTTAATTTGCGTAATATCTGTCATCCAGCCTTTAAATGTTTCATACAAAGGCTCATAATCGTAATGTTCATAAACATTTGTCGGGTATAATTCCGTTATTTCTCCCGTTTTTTTGTTTTTATAAGCATAACAGAATTTAATTTCTTCAAATGTATCAAAAACATCAAGCTTGGTTAGTGCTATTTTTGAAATGCCGCCCACAAGAACGCTGTATTTTGCAATAACGCCGTCAAACCAGCCGCATCTTCTTTTCCTTCCCGTTGTAACACCGAATTCGGCGCCTATATTTTGAATTTTTTCTCCCGTTTCATCCGTTAATTCGGTAATAAAAGGCCCTTCGCCGACCCTTGTTATATAAGCTTTAAAAACGCCTATCGCTTCTTCAATTGCCATAGGACCCATGCCCCCGCCGACACCGGCGCCGCCCGCTATCGGGTTAGAGCTTGTAACATAAGGATATGTTCCGTAATCAATATCCAATAAAACGCCCTGTGCGCCTTCAAATAAAATTGTTTTATTTTTCTTTGCATCCCTTAACAGTTCCTGCCAGTTAAAGCACACGTAAGGACTGAAAAGCTCTTTATATTCTTTTAATTTTGATAAAATTTCTTCTTTTGAATAAGTTTTAATTCCGTATACCTTATCCAAAATTTTATTTTTAAGCGGCAAAATTAAATCAAGCTTTTTATTTAATGCTTCTTCATTAAATAAATCTTCAATCCTCAAACCCGTTCTTGCATATTTATCGGTATATGTGGGACCTATTCCTTTTTTGGTTGTTCCTATTTTATTTTTGCCGAGATTTGATTCATTTATACCGTCCAAATCAATGTGATAAGGCATTGTTATATTTGCAAGAGGGCTTATTTTAAGGTTTTTTTCAAACGTTTCTTTTTTAACGCCCTGATTAATAAGCTCATCAAGTTCGGCTTTGAATGCTTCGGGATAAATTACAACACCCGCCCCTATAAAACAGGTTTTATTTTCATATAAAATGCCCGAAGGCACAAGATGAAATTTATATTTTTTATCATCCGCAACAACGGTATGTCCTGCATTGCAGCCGCCCTGGTATCTTATTATAAAATCAGCTTTTTTTGCAAGCAAATCGGTAATTTTTGCTTTTCCTTCATCACCGAATTGTGCACCCACTATAACCGTATTTTTCATTAATTATCATCCTTATTGATTAATTTATTCCGACAACCTATTTTACTATGAAAAATTTTATAGTAAAATTCAAACTATGTTGAAACTTCACAATACATATACAAATAAAACCGAAGACTTTATACCCTTGGAAGAAAATAAAGTCAAAATGTATGTTTGCGGTCCTACCGTCTATGATAAGGCGCATTTGGGGCATGCAAGATGTTATATCACATGGGATGTTTTATATCGTTACTTAAAATTTAAAGGCTTTGATGTTACATACGCAAGAAACGTTACCGATATAGACGATAAAATCTTAAAAAAAGCGGATGATAACAACGTAAAACCGGAAGCAATCGCAAAAGAATTTTACGCTTCATATATTAATTCAATGCATGATCTAAACGTCTTAAATCCCGATATTGAACCTTTTGCGACAAAAACCTTATCAGAGATGATAAATATGGTAAAAGAACTCATTAATAACGGATTTGCATACGTTGTTGACGGAGATGTTTATTTTGAAGTTTCAAAATTTAAAAACTACGGCAAATTATCAAAACAGCCGATAGATGACCTTATGGCGGGCGCCAGAGTTGAAACCGATTCAAAGAAAAAATCCCCGCTCGATTTTGCTCTTTGGAAAAAAGACGAAATCCACGGCTTTAGCTGCCCCTGGGGAAAAGGGCGCCCCGGATGGCACATTGAATGCTCCGCAATGATAAGAAAACATCTGGGTAAAACAATCGACATTCACGCAGGCGGAGCCGACCTTCAATTCCCCCACCATGAAAATGAAATTGCACAATCCGAATGCGCAAACGGAGTTAAATTTGTTAACTATTGGCTTCATAACGGCTTTGTTACGATAAACAAAGAAAAAATGTCAAAGTCATTAAATAATTTTTTAACAATAGATGACATCTTAAAAGAGTACAATTCAAACACGATAAGATTTTTTATTTTAACAAACCATTACAGAATGCCCGTTGAATTTAACACGGAAGCTCTTGAAAGCGCAAAAGCCGGTTCGACAAGACTTATAAATTCGGTAAATAACGTTAAAAAAACGGATACTTTTGATAATTCTTCAATTGAAGAATTTATAAATGCCATGGATGATGACCTTAACACTTCAAAAGCGCTTGCGGTTTTATTTTCCTTATCGGATAAATTCAAAAAAACAAACGACATAAAATATGCAAACACACTTATTACTTTAGGCGAAGTTTTGGGGTTTGATTTTTCAAAAAAAGAACTGTCCGAAAAAGAGCTGAAGGAAAAAATAATGCCCCTTTATGAAAAATTTAATTTTAATAAAAGCTGTCTGCCCGAGCTTGTCCTCGGTGAAATTTTAGCGCAAAGAGATGAGGCAAGAAAAAATAAAGACTGGCAGAAATCCGATTTAATAAGAGACGAACTTATAAAATCGGGAATTATAATTAAAGATTCTAAAGACGGTTCAATCTGGGAAGTTATTTAGATGGCGGGTGTTTTATATATCGTCTCAACCCCCATCGGAAATTTATCCGATATAACACTGAGAGCAATAGAAACTCTGAAAAATTCGGATATAATTCTTGCCGAGGACACAAGAACAACATCAATTCTTTTAAACAAATACAAAATTAAAACGAAACTTATAAGCTATCATAAATTCAGCGAAAAAGAAAAAGCGCCGGATATCATCAATTTAATTTTAAATGAAAATAATATAGCGCTCGTATCCGACGCAGGCACCCCGCTTATATCGGACCCGGGAAACATTTTGGTCGAAGAAGCAATCAAAAACAATATAAAAATAATCCCGATAGGCGGAATATCTGCCGTAACGGCACTTATACAAAGCGTAAAAAGAACTGATGAAGATTTTAAATTCTTAGGCTTTATGCCGAAAGAAAAAGGGCTTATTGAAAAAACAATTTTAAATAATAAATTTGAAAACCTTATATTTTATGAAAGCCCGAAAAGAATTTTAAATACGTTAAATATTATTTTAAATACGGATGATAGAAGGCTTATTTCAATCGGAAGAGAATTAACAAAAAAATTTGAAGAAATAAAAACGGATAGAATTGAAAATTTTATAAATCATTATAAATTAAACCCCCCAAAAGGAGAATTCGTCTGTTTATTGCATAAAAAAACAACAAATATTGAAGATGAAACCCTGAAAGAAAAAATAAAACTTTTAAAAAATAAAAATTACACCTTAAAAGACATTTCAACAATTCTTGAAATTACGGACAGGGCCCCGAAAAACAAAATAAAAACTTTATTTTTAAATGATTAATTTTTGTAAAAGTTAAAAGTTTTTTAATCAAAAATAAACCTTCAGGCGTTTTATCATTCTGTCGATATTTAAGGAATTTTATGAACCCCGTTACTTATCAGCCCACAGGAGCATACAAGCAATTTATCCAAAACCCGAATCCGATCTTCGGGAATAATAACGCTGCCATAAAAAATACGGCCGCACAAGAATCTCATGACGATAAGAAAAAAAAGATAATAAAAACCGCCGTTATAATCACGGGGGCTGCGGGTATTTGCTTTGCACTGGCCGCAGCATACCCCAAAGCAAAAAAACTTTTTGAAGAGTACGGGGAAGGCACAAAGTGGCTTATAAAAAAAGAAAATATGCCCGAAGAAATTGTCGATAACGCATCGCTTGATAAATATATAAGCAAAAACCCCTCGCAGGCAAATAAAAAATATGAATATCAGGAAATCCTGAAATACTACAATAATTACCAAAACAGCTGGGTAAGAAGATTCAGGGAAAGAATCCGGGGTATAAAAGATTTCTTCCAGTATAATTTTTATAATTACTAACATTTTTCCCAAATTTAAAATTTATGTTAGTATTCTTCTATGGCAGTTATTAAATCTCTTGCTTTTTGCAATAAAAACAAATTAAAAAATTTAAAATCTTTTGTCGATTCGGAATTGGATTTATCGGTTTTTCATCCTTTTCCCGTTGATTGCCTGCATCATTTTCTGCCTTTCGGATACAAATTTTTAAATGAATCTTTTGTTGTTATCGAAAATAAAAAAATAACGGGGCTTTTAACAATTAAAAAAACTTCCGAAAAAAAAGTTAAAATAACCCGCCTTTTGCTGGAAGAAAATTCGATTGAACAGGGAAAACTCCTTATAAATTATGTTGTTACGACATTTTTGTCAAAAGGTGCGGAATCATTTTATATCATAGTAAACAAAGAAAATTATCCCGTTTTAAATATGCTCACCTCCGGCTGTAATTTCAGGGACACATCAAAAGAATTGATATATAAAATAGAAAAAGACGAGTTTAAAACAAATAAAGACGAGTTTAATTTTGAACATATAAGAAAAATGAAATTAAACGATATTAACAATGTCGTAAAATTAATAAATTCAAACATTTTTACTTATCAAAAAACAACTTTTCATAAAACAAAATCGGAAATTAAAAATTCATTTTTAAAAAATTCTGAAAAATTTGTTCTTTTTAATAAAGATAAAGACGGCATAATAGGCTATTTTTCAATATTAAAAATAAATGAAGAAAGCTTCCTTCTTGATTTTGTACTTGAGGGTGCTTATGAAGGGTTTTTATCGGATATAATACGGTTTGTAAAAACAATTCTCATAAAAAACGGTAAATTTAAAACTCTCTATATAAGACTTAACGGCTATTATTCAAATTTCAGGGAATTAAACGAAATTCTTGATATGGAATATAGAAATTCATACGAAAGCAGAATTCTTGTAAGGGATTTTCTTGTTGCAAAAAAACAGGACTACACATACGAAAGAATGATTTTTAATGATATAACGCCCGCATTTTAAACACTTTGGGACTTTGTTTTCAGAACGTATAATTCCTGACCCCGAAGAGATTTATCCCCGATAACCGAAAACCCTAAAACATCTGTCATAAATTTACTTTTATGTGCAATCAAATCAAATCTTACTTTAAATTGCAAAGTAACTATTGCTTTATTATATGCTTCCATATCACTTATTTTAACAAGCGTTTCATATGATTTATCACACGTTGTTTTCATGGTTTGCGAATCAAGTATAAGCATAAAATCCGTTTTTATCGCATCTTTTGAATTTTGCGACTTAACAACTTTAATTGCTTCCAGAATATGCCCCATTACGTTATCAAAATTTTCAAAATTGTTGCACCTTATAAAAACCGAATTACCCCAGTGATCGGCTTCCGTGCCGTCATCACTCCATTGCTTTAAAAGGCTTACAACATTTCTATACGCGCGCTCCAGCGATTTATTCAATGCTATTGTGCTTCTTTGGGCGATAATTTCATTAATATAATCAACCCTGAATCTTAAATAGCAGGAAAAATATTTATATCTTAAAAGATTTTTTGTATTTTCATCCTGAAGCTCTTTATTAACTTTTTCCTGAACAATTTTTCTGACCGCCAAATCTTTTATATCATACCTTCTGTCTAATTCGATAATTAAGTCTTCAAGCCTTGCAAAAATAAATGTCATAATTAAAAGGAAAATTGCTCCTATAAAATATGCCATCTCTATTATTCTGTTTGCATAAAACTGTGTTGTAGGCCAGTTTTGCCTTATCGGATTTATAAAAAAGTCAAAGAAAATTGCAAGAGTGTCGGCAAAGGGGAAGTTTAAAAATCTGTAAAACCAGAATATAAGATAGAACCCCGCAAGGCACATGGAAGCTACTTTTAAAAAGCTGAACGTATCAAATAAAGCTTTGTATATTTTTTTCATAACTCAATATTATCTATCAATCTCACTTTTTTGTCGGGCGTTTTTGCCGCTATTAGCATTAAAGCTTCATTTTTTATTGTACCAATTTTTTCAAAATCTTCAAGCGAAACAACTTCAACATAATCAACATCAAAATCTTTAAGATAAGCCATTGCGGTATCAATTAATGTTTGGGATTCGATAATTCCTTTTTGATACAATTCCTTTGCTTTTTCCAAGCCTTTATGAATATTAACCGCAAAAATTCTGTCCGATTCCGATAGATAAGTATTTCTGCTTGAAGTTGCAAGCCCGTCATCTTCTCTTACGATATCAACCGGAACAATTTCAACATCAAAATCAAGCTCTGATACCATTTTTTTAATTATAAAAAGCTGCTGTGCATCTTTTTTTCCGAAATATGCTCTTTTGCATTTTGTTAAATTGAAAAGCTTCGATACAACGGTGCAAACCCCGTCAAAATGCCCTGGGCGAGATTTTCCGCATAATTTATTTACGTATTTATAAGGGGGGCACACAAGCGTTGTTTCTTTTTCTTCAAAATAAATTTCATCGTACATTTCTTTGGGGCTTGGCGCAAAAATAATATCGGCGCCCGAATTTTCGCAAAGTTTTATGTCATTATCAAGGGTTCTGGGGTATTTGTCATAATCTTCATTCGGCCCGAATTGTGTTGGGTTAACAAAAACGGACACTATAACAAAATCGTTTTCATTAACCGCTTTATCAATTAAACTTTTATGTCCTTTATGAAGCGCTCCCATAGTGGGAACAAGGGCTATATCTTTTGTTTTTGCGGCTTCTTTTACTATTTCTTTTAATTCACTTTTTTTGTATATAACTTTCAAATTTTGCCTCTTCCTCTTCACTCATCTTAAAACATTCGTCTTTATCGGGGAAATTCATTTCTTTAACATCTTTTATATATCGTTTTACCGTATCTTTTATAATTGTTTTTGCATCCGCATATTTTCTTGCAAACTTGGGCGAAAAGCCGTCGAATTTTCCTATAATATCATTTATAACAAGAATCTGTCCGTCCGTATATTTCCCGGCGCCTATTCCAACGGTAGGTATTTCAAGGTTTTCGGTTATATATTTGGCGCAGATTTCTGGTATTAATTCAAGAACAATTGAAAAAGCACCCGCATTTTGAATTTTTTTTGCCTGTTCAAGAATTTTTAAAGTATTGTCTAAATTTTTACCCTGAACAAAATTTCCGCCGATTGTATTTATATACTGGGGAGTAAATCCTAAATGACCCATAACGGGAATTCCCGCTTCAACAAGAGCTTTTATAACATCAATTATATAATCCGACCCGCCTTCGATTTTAACGGCGCCCGCACCCATACGGATAAATTCGCCGGCGTTTTTAACCGCCTCATAAATTCCCGTATGATAGCTTAAAAAAGGCATATCAACAACGACAAGCGCATTTTTTGCGCCGTTTAAAACGGCTTTTGAAAAAACTTTCATATCATCCATTGTAACTTTGGTTGTTGAATCATATCCTAAAATAACCTGCCCCAGCGAATCTCCGACCAAAATTAAATCAATTCCTTCTTCATCCGCAAATTTTGCCGTTGAAAAATCGTATGCGGTAAGACAGGAAATTTTTGTTCCTTCTTTTTTCAGTTTTAATATTTTTTTTGTACTTATCATCTGTTTTTAAGCCCTTTTTTCCTGAACCAAAAATAAATTGCTTTTGCAACTTTTTTGGGATCATGTCTTACAAGCCCGTCTTTATTATCCTGTATTAATTTCGCTCTTACGATTTCAATGCCTAAATCTCTGATTGCACCCGTATCTTCTTCAACGGGGAGAGAATCTTTTTCTTCATATTTTTTGGCAAGATTTTCAGGCAGCGAATCGTTAATCAAAACGGCATCAAACAATTTTTTATTAGCGCCAGATTTAACCGCATGCCTGAACAGCGCTCTTATGTGGTCTGATACCGAATAATTATCCGTTTCTCCGGGCTGTGTCATAACGTTGCACACATAAATTTTTGCGGCACGGGAATTTGAAACCGCTTCCGCTATACCGGAAACCAGAAGGTTCGGAATAATTGATGTATAGAGGCTCCCCGGGCCCAATATTATTAAGTCTGCAGAATGTATGGCTTCGATTACTTCTTTTGCGGGCTTACAGTGAAGAGGCTCTGACGATAAATCCACTATTCTTTTTCCCGCTTCGGGGATATTGCTTTCCCCTCTTACAACGGAGCCGTCCTCCATTTTTGCAATAAGCCTCATATCATCAACCGTCGCAGGCAAAACCCTTCCTCTTATTAAAAGAACTTTGGAAGATTCTTTAATTGCAGATACCATATCCCCGCAAATTGATGTCATGGCCGTAATAAAAAGATTGCCGAAACTGTGTCCTTCCAATCCTTCGCCGGATTTAAAACGATATTGAAAAAGTTTTGTTACTATATCATCGTCATCGGCAAGTGCAGCAATACAGTTTCTTATATCCCCGGGCGGCAATATGCCCATTTCTTCTCTTAATCGTCCGGATGATCCGCCGTCATCGCCAACGGTTACGATTGCGGTTATATTGTTTGTTAATCTTTTTATTCCTTTAAGCAATGTGGATAATCCCGTCCCGCCTCCGATTGCAACAATTTTGGGGCCGTGGTTTAATTTCATTCTTCGATACAATGCCTCACCCATTGCATTTCTGTTTCTCTGACCCTTAACGTCCATCATTGAAAAATTTGTTTCAAGCCACGCTTTAAGAAAAATTATCGCCCCCAGAACAATAAGGCAAATTCCCGCAACTTCGGGCTGAATAATATGATACATTTTTTTTGCATATTTAATTAAGAAATAAATAGGCTCCAGTTTAAAAAGCATGGCCGTTCCGATTGCGGCAAGAACCGAACCTAAAATTATAAGAGCAAACCAGCGTTTTAATTTTAATCCGGGTATAAGCCAGAGTGTGCCTTTCGGCATTTTTACCCTTGTTTTAAAAATCTTCATTTATATCTGTCCTGCCACTCTGTTATAATTAACGGGACGCGGCTTTATAACATCATACGCCCTTTTTGCGTTTTCTATCGAATTAAAATGTATTGTTTCGGGGATGATATCCATTTCTCTTAACTGTCTTATTGACATATTATCCGAAAAATAAACTTCATAAGGGCAGTTAATTTTAATTTCTTCTTCTATTATTTTTTTAAATTCCGGATTGGCTATAAAAAGATTCAGCCACGGGTTAACTTTTCTAACCGCACGTGCAACCGATTTCGCAAATTCAATATCATTTGACATTTTTTCTCTCATTGCGCCATGGCACCTTACATGTTCAATTTCGGCACCGAATGTTTTTGCAAAAGATGAAACGGCGCCCGTCTGATATAAAACCAGAGCTTCAATTTCATCTTCATTTAATTCCATACATCTTCTTCCGAACCCTGAAATATCGGGATATCCTATATGCGCACCGATTGCAAGATTATTTTCTTTTGCAAAAAAAACGGCTTTTTTAATGCTCAAAGGGTCGCCCGCATGAAAACCTGCCGATATATTA
This sequence comes from Candidatus Gastranaerophilales bacterium, assembly GCA_944325155.1. Classification (GTDB taxonomy): domain Bacteria; phylum Cyanobacteriota; class Vampirovibrionia; order Gastranaerophilales; family Gastranaerophilaceae; genus Galligastranaerophilus_A. Next base: position 167,360 of record CALUYY010000003.1, read on the forward strand.
ACCGAACTCATATATTTTGCAATCTCAAATGCGTTTTCATTTTTATAAACGCCGTATTCCTGCGCTAAATCAGAATTAAAATCAAACAATTTTTTATCCTTAAATTATCTTTTAACAAAACAATTATACAATAAACTAAAAGATAATTAAGAGTTTTTATATTTTCTTTACTGACCCGCAAGAATAACCGTAAAATCTCTTGCCGCTTTATTAATTCCTATAATGTCATATACGGTTTGTTTGTTTTTTAAAGGTCCTATTGTATGTTTTAAACCCATAATAACATCGTTCGGTATATCGGGGTTATGAAGCGCAATATGGTCGTGCCCCAGACTTCTTGCTTCTCTTAAATTGACGTTGACTCCGTTTGCTTCCAGTTCTTTTTGAAGCAAAAGCGCTTTTTCTTCTTCGCTTTTAACGTATAAAATACCGGCTTCAAGAGGTCTTGAAAGCTCTTTCGGCCTGTCGCCGTATATAAGTCTGTCGACCATATTCTGTACACCCTTTGGATCCAGTATCCAATAAGAAATAATACCTCTTTGCGAAGGCTCTCCGGGCAGCGTTGCTACCTGAATTTGGCTTGAATCCAACGATTTAACGAGCGCCGCATACTGGGCAAGTTCATAGAAAGAAAGATCCGTTTGAATATATTTTGAAACAGATTTTATAATCTCCGGGATTTTTACTATAACCGAAGGTTCTTTCATTTTTTCGGCAAGAGCATTAAAGAACCACTGCTGGCGGCGGATTCTTCCTATGTCGCCAAGTGCATCTTTTCTGTATCTCATATATCCTTCGGCATCTTTTCCGTCAAGGTGGCGAAGCCCTTTTGATAAATTTATATGAAGTTTTGCCGTATTGTCGTTATAATACATATCTTTTTCAACATATACGTCAATTCCGCCTATCATATCTATAAATTCGACAAGCGCTTGATTTGATACGACAAGATAATGATTAATTCTGACCCCCAAAGTCTGCTCAACGGTTTTTACGGTTGTTTCTATTCCGCCGAATGCAAAAGCGTGGTTTATTTTATCGGGAGTCGAATGAGAATGAATATAAACTTTAGAATCCCTCGGAATTGAAATAACGTTAACGTTTTTTGCGTGCGGCGCTATGCTTATTAAATAAATGGAATCCGTTCTTGCGTTTTTAAAAGGGTCATCGGGGTTTTCCGCAACATCAACGCCCATAAGAAGAATGTTTTGTCTTTTTGCGCTGAAAGGAAGGGATATTTCCCACCTTTTTGAAGCCGGTTTTACCTCCGGTTTAAATGAATTTATTATTTCATTTCTGTATACGATTAATGCAATTAAAAATACCGCGCAAAGACATATTAAAAAGTATTTTAAAAAGTTATCTTCAACTTTTTTTACTTTTCTTCTGTTCGGGATAATCGGGGGTATATCCATTTTTTTTGTATCTGTATTTTCTTCGGATGTATTATTCATTATCATCTTTGCCTTAAAATTTAATGCATTATCTATTCTACTTTAAAAACAATTTCTTGCAAAATGCAATCAATAAATGGTACGATTTTATTATTAATTATTAAAGGATGGTTTTATGAGAGTTTTAATCGGCATAGTTTTTTTATTTGTATTCTTATCCGCAGATATCGCATTTAGCAAAGAATTAAGCGCAGATGATATTTTTGACATCAAACAAAACGCATTTGCGCTCTATAATACAAATCATATTGACGAAGCATACGAACTTTTATCTGATATCCCCGATAACAAAAAGGATGAAGAAATTCTTCTTATCTTATCAAACATAGAAATGGATAAAAATAACCAAAATAAAGCAATTTCAAACCTTAAAACCGCAATTCAAAAAAAGCCCGAATACTATAAAGCATATTACAATCTGGGCTGCATTTTTATGCAGAGAAGAATTTACACTCTTGCAATAGATAATTTTAAACTTGCGGTTAAATATAATAAAGAAAACCCTTACTGTTATTATAATCTGGCCTGTGCATACATGAATTTCGGCGATTACAAAAAAGCAAAAAAGAATTTAATTAAAGCGATTTATCTGAAAAACGATGAAAAAGATTTTTATTATAACCTTGCATATGTAAATAAAAAACTCGGCAAAGAAAAAGACTCAAAAAAAATCATAGATTTTTACAACGAAACTTTTACAAAATAAAAAAATTCATACTATAATTATTTTATGTTTGATTACATTAAAGGAGAATTGGTATTTAAAGGGGATAATTCCGTTGTGGTTGAAAATAACGGAATAGGCTATCTTATTACGACAAATCAAAGAACAATTTCTCTTCTTGATGATATTAATTCCGCCGTTAAAATTTATACAAAACTGGTCCACAAAGAAGATTCAATGACGCTTGTCGGTTTCAAGCAAAAAGAAGACCGTGTTATTTTTGATGTTTTAACTTCCGTATCGGGTATCGGAACAAAAGTGGCGCTTGTTTTATTGGATGAATTTTCGGGTTCCGAACTTATAGATTACGTTATTACGGAAGATTATAAATCAATCTCAAGAGCAAAAGGCGTCGGGGTTAAACTGGCGCAAAAAATTATAATTGAGCTTAAAGGAAAATTAACTGCGGCTAAAACCGCAAAAGATATAATAACGGGAAAAATAGATACCGGAAAAATTCCCGAAAATATAATATCCGATGTTCAATCAATTTTAATTTCCTTAGGTTATAATCAAAACGAATATACAAAAGCAATCGAATTTGCGATTAAAAATAAAAATGCATCATCCGGCGAAGATATATTAAAAGAAGCACTTTCAATATTATCAAATACATAAGGAGGAAAAATGACCCCTGCAGCAGTTAAAAAAGAAAACGAAAAGAAAACAAAAACAACAAAAAAAGCCGTTTCATCGCCGATAAAAAAAACGGCTGAAAAATCAGAGATAAAAAAGCCGGAAACAAAAAAAGTTCAAGCAAAAAAATCAAAAACGGATACAATTAATGTTTTGATGGCATCCGCCGAAGTTAAACCTTTTTCAAAAGTGGGGGGCTTAGCCGATGTTGTCGGTGAACTTCCGCCTTTTTTGGAAAAAGAAGGCTGTCAGGTTGCAATTTTTACGCCACTCTACGGGTGCGTTAATCAGGAAAAATGGAATATTAAAGAACTTCCAAACTCCGAACTTAAAATTTCAATGGGGCATACGGAGCATATTTTTAAGTTAAAAATGGCAAAACACCCCGATTCCGATAAAATTAACGTGTTTTTTGTCGACAATCCGAAATATTTTTCCTGCTTTAACGTGGTTTATCCGATGTGGGTAGATGAAATGTATGAACAGCAAAGATACGTTTCTTTTTCGCTTGCGGTTCTTGAATATGCAAAGCTCCTTAATTTTAAACCGGATATAATCCATGCTAACGACTGGCACACGGCAATGATTCCGGTGTATTTAAAAACAAATTATAAATATGACGAATTTTATAAAGACACAAAATGCGTCTTTTCAATTCATAACCTTGCATATCAGGGTTCTTGCGATAAATCGATTATAGATTTTGCAAATATGCGCTGGGATAACGTATGGTACGATAATTGTATCGAACACTACGGCAAAGTCAACTGGGTCAAGGGCGCAATTTATTGTTCCGATATGATATCTACCGTATCGCCGAGATACGCAAATGAAATCTTAGGGTCCGAAATGGGCGAAGGAATGGATTATACCCTAAGAGGTCAAACCCACAAAATAAGAGGAATTTTAAACGGAACGTATTATGATGAAAAACACAAATTTAATTTAAAAGACAAACCGAAGTTCAAAGAAAAAGTTCAAAAAATGTTCGGACTTGAACCGAACCCGAACCGCCCTTTAATTGCAATGATATCAAGGCTTGTTTATCAAAAAGGGCTTGATTTAATTGATTTTGCAAAATTTGATTTGATGAATCTTCCCTGCGATTTTGTATTTTTGGGAACGGGCGAAGAAGGGTATCAAAATATGCTTATCTGGACATCGAATAATTCAAGCAATATGAGAGCCTGGATTGATTTTAAACCCGAATTATCAGATGAAATTTATAAAGGTGCGGATATGTTTTTAATGCCTTCTTTGTTTGAACCGTGCGGAATAAGCCAGATGATTGCAATGAAATACGGAACCATTCCGATTGTAAGAGCAACCGGCGGGCTTGATGATACGATAATTTCATATCCGAACGAAAAAGCAAACGGCTTTAAGTTTTTAACTTATGACGCAAAAAGCATGGTTGATGAAATTAAAAACGGTATCTGGACATATTATGACAGAAAAGACGATTTTAAACTTTTAATTAAAAATGCGTATAATTCAAGGTTCACCTGGACCGACAGCGCAAAAAAATATGTTGAAATGTACAGAGAAATGTTAAAAAAATAATTTTACGGCCAAAGAATTAAAAAGCCCTTTTTTAAAAAAGGGCTTTTATTTTTTATTATTTAACAAGGCTTTTTCTTTTTTTATAAAGAATAACAAAAAATGCAATTATGACAAATGTTGCCGCAAGAATTACAAGCTCTATATTATCCTTTATCTGTTCGCCGAAAATCATCAAAACAAGGCTTACGATAAAAAATCTCATTCCCCTTCCGACAATTGAAGCAAGCATAAACGCAACAAAATTCATTTTTAAAATTCCGCTTGCAATCGTGAAAACTTTGTAAGGTATCGGGGTAAACGCAGCGAAAAAAACCGCCCATGCGCCGTATTGGTTATAGAGTTCTTCAACTTTATCAAAATATTCTTTTGCTTTTGAATTTCCTTTTTTTTGAAGTCCCGAAAATATCCAATCAAATACGGGTCTGCCTCCCCATCTTCCGATAAAATATCCGAAAGCTCCGCCCAGAGCGGATGCTATTGTACATAAAAAGGCGTAATACATTGCTCTGTCCGGATTATCCAAATCAAGAATTATTAACAAAAAATCGGGCGGCGGAACAAGAAAAAAGCTTTCTATAAAAGAATTTAAACACAGTCCCCAAACCCCGAGCGACTGAAAATATTGTCCCATTTCATTTATAAAGTGCATAATTTCTCCTTATCATATTCAAGTATGTCTTTTAAATGTCTTAATGCTTTTCCGTCTTTTACGCACAGCCCTTTAACGGTTGCGGTTGTTAAAAGAGTGTTTGTATTTTTATTTATTATTGTCTGTTCAAAAACAATATAAAGGTTTGTTATCTCAAGAACTTTTGTATTAACGATAATATCTTCCAAAAGCCTTGCCGATTGTTTATATTTAATATCAAGTTCAATAACGGGCATTACGATATTAAATTTTTCATCCAGTTCTTTAATATCAACCCCGTTTAAATAAAGCCAGTCGACTCTTCCCGCTTCCATCCATCTTAAATAGCTTCCATGCCAAGCAACTTTATAAGAATCGGTGTCAGAGTATTGAACTTTAAATTCCAAAGAACTATTTATCATCTTTTGCTTTTAAATCCTTATTATATGTAACGTATGAAGGCGGCTGGATAATTGTTCTTGAAACAAGCTTGCCGTCTTTATCTTTTGCGCTTATAACAATGCTTTTTGCCTTATCATCGGGTTCAATTACCGCACAGCCCAAACATTCTTTGTTGATTGAATAAGCGGGATTGTTTTTATCAATCGGATTTTTGCATAGTTTATTCATTTCATCCGTTAATTCTTTTGCAATAACACTCGGAAGTTTTTTAGATTCCGTTTGTGAAAAATTGCTTAAAACTTTTGATGTCATCATGGCAACATTTGTCTGCAATCTGCCGTATTGTTTCTGCTCTTTGGTAAGCATATATTGAGGAACCAGATAAATGGCAACGATAATAAAGACTATAAAAATTACAAACAGTTCAACAACGGTAATTTTAAATTTTCTTTTTTTAAAGGGTTTTTCTTCATTGTTCAAGTTGTTGTTCATCTTCTCCCCCTTCATCTGCCGCTTCGTTTGTTATATTTTCTTCCTGTTTTTGCGGATTGTCTTGTTCATTATTTTCCATAATTTCATCATTTTCTATAACAAGAAAAGATTTAATTTTTCTTTGAGAATCATCATCCGATAAAATTTCAATATCCCGATAATTTATTGAGGTTGAACCGCCGCCATCCATTGCCATTGCTTTATTTAATCCGAGCTTAAGGCAATAATCCCTTGCTTCGTTCAAAGCGACTTTGTGGTCTTTTGTAAATATTATAATATATAAATAATCGGTTCCCAAAATTCCTTTTTTAAGACCGATTATTGTCCTTTCCCTTCTTTTTAAAACATCTGCGGCAAGCTGAACCGCCCTTCTGTCTTTATATGTTATAAAACTTTCTTCTTCAAGCCTTAAAGAAGGTATTATCATGGGTCCCGCCTGAATTGAGTGCTTAACCGTTTCATCAATTTTAGGGATATAAAAATGGTTTACTATATCAAACGAAAGATTATTTTTTGTATCTTCCTTTATTCTTAATTCGGTTCTGTTTAAAACTTCTTCAATTCTTCCCGATTCTTCCAGAGATTTCATTAATTCCGTATTTGAAAAAATGCTCTCTACCGTCTTTCCGTCAATTTTAACGATTGAAGCTGGCTCACCCGTATTGGGGTCAAAAAAACCGCCGTTTACGACAAGTTTAAAATTTAAATCTTTATTATTAAAAACTTCTTTTGTTGTTGTAAGTTCTTCCGACACATATGGTTTAATTTTATCTTTATATTTATTCAAAGGAATTTTAAAAATATAAATTCCGCCTTTATCTCTTGAAACTTCAATATCTTTTTCTTCCGCAAAGCAACAGGGAATTATAAGAAGAAAAAACAAAAAAAGCACAGTAATTTTTTTAAGCATAAAATTATAAATCCTTATATTTTTTGATAACACCGATTGAAATTATAAACATAATAATTGGAAACGCAGCCGATAAAAACGGATACATTATCCCCTTTTGGGCAAGAAGGTCAAAGAACGGAAGCGTTATATAATATGCAAATATAATACCGACCGCAATCGTAAAACCGACAAGCCTTTGGGATCTCGGGGGCGAGAACCCGAGCAGACAGCCTATAACGGCAAATAAAATACAGCTTAGAGGATGCAGAAATCTTTGATAATATTTGCAGAGCATAAATTGATACTCATCTGTAAATTCCTGCTCTTTCAACAAATCAAGATAATTTTTTAATTCTTTATTGGTAAAAGTTCTGTCCCTTTTGGTTGAATCAATCATAAGTCTGTATACTTTTTTTGAATCGGCGCCTTCTAAAAGGGGCATATCCCCTACATTATCAATTTTATCGTAAACGCCCGCATCATTTATCGTGTATTTTTTAACATCATGCAAAATCCACTTATCATCTTTTACCCCTGCCCAGCTTGAAAATAAAATGCTTGAAAATGTTATCGCATCATCATAAATTCTTTTTGAAAATTCGACAACGACAAGATTTTTTAACTTATGGGGCGAAAATTCGGAAACTATGATACCGGTTTTGGGAAGCCCCTGTTCGTCTTTTTTAATATATACAAAATGCGTATTATATCTTGCGTTTTCTCCTTCGGCTTTTGAAGCCCACGGAATTAAAAGATCACCCACATAAAAACATAAAACCGATAAACCTATCCCTAAAATTATAACCGGGACCATTATTCTTGAAAAAGAAAGTCCGATTCCTCTTAAAATGCTTAATTCGGAATCTTTTGACAATTTATCAAACGTAAAAATCGACCCGAGCAAAATTCCGACAGGCAGCGCCTTTCCCAAAACTTTGGGGAGTTCATATAAAAGCATTAACCCGGCCTGTTCAATTGATATATGCTGTATAAAAATCTTTTTTATGATTCTAACAAGAGTTTCGGGGGCAATCCAGACAATTATAAACAACAAAAGACAAACAATTGTTGCTATAAATACCTGAGAAAATATATATTTGTCAAAAATTTTTATTTTAAACATTAATAAACCTTAAAGAGTAAAATCTTTTCCCAAATAAAATTCTTTTGCAACAGGATCAACCGCAACATCACGGCTTTTGCCCGAAATTTTTATTTTTCCGTCAAATATAACATAGGCTCTGTCCGTTATGGACAGCGTAGCTTTAGGGTTATGGTCCGTGATTAAAACCCCCAGGCCCTTTTCTTTCGCAAGCTTATAAATATTTTCTTTGATTTCGCCTATTGCAATAGGGTCAATCCCCGTAAAGGGTTCGTCAAGAAGAATAAAATGAGGCGTTGCGGCAAGCGCCCTTGCAATTTCAACACGCCTTCTTTCACCCCCCGATAATGAAACCGCCGAATATTCCCTTAATCTTTTAATGCCGAATTCATCCAATAAAGATTCAAGCATATCTCTTTTTTCCTGCTTGTTTAATTTGTCGTTCATCTCTAAAACGAGCTTAATATTATCTTCAACCGTAAGTTTCCTGAAAATTGAAGCTTCCTGCGGAAGATATCCGATACCGAGCGTTGCTCTTTCATTCATGGGTTTTTTTGTAATGTTGATTGTATTTCCCGTTTTTTTATTCTCAAGAAAAACCTCTCCCGAATCCGCCTTCACAAGCCCGACTATCATATAAAAAGTTGTGGTTTTTCCGGCTCCGTTAGGACCCAAAAGCCCGACAACTTCACCTTTGTTAACTTCAAAAGAAACGTCATTTACAACCGAGCGGTATCCGTAAACTTTAATAAGATTTTTTGCAATAATCCTCATATAATACCCATTAAATTAATTTTAAAAAGATTATATTATAAAAATCCGATAAACACAAAAAACCCTCTAAAGACAAAAGTCAAAAGAGGGCTTTTATATATTTATATATTAAACTTATGCACTGAATGACATTAAAGCTTTGACCGAACGTGCGGTATCTACGACTTCTTTTTCGGCATCGGAATTAATTGTTTCATCTAAAACAACGGTTGCGATTTGTTTATCTTTAAGAGCCAAAAGTTCATTAATGGCGCTCATTGCAACTCTTGCGGATAAATCGTTAATGCCTTTGCCTTTGTTTTTAATAACGACTTCCAATGATTCTTTAATGTTTTTCTTAACCAATGCTTTTGAAGCAAGTTCTCTTACTTCATCATTTGCGCAATTGGTGCCGATTTCATTTAATACTCTGACAGAATCGGTGTCTTGGTGTTTGCCTAAAGCTTCAATAATATTGTTTAATTTCTTTGATACCATTTATGCCTCCAATCCGTTTACTTCAGATTTAAACATTTCTTCAAGCTCGCTTACGGGGCGTTTTTGAAGTCTTGAAGGCGAATTTCTGAGGAAATCAAGATTAACTTCGGTTGTAGCAAGTTTTTTATAGGTATTTGTAACATTTTCTTTTATTTTGTTGCCGAATGAAATTGCGCCTTGTTTAATTGATTCAAATTTATTCATCGTTGCCGCTCTTGCACTTGCAACAAATTTATTAATGCTGTCTAAACCTTGTTGAACCGGGTTTTTAGCACTTTCTTTTTTTGTTGATGAATCAAAAACATCCATCTGAATCATTGTGCCTTTGAATGTAATTCCGAAGGGATTTGTTGAATTTTGCGCACTGTTGTTTTCCGTTTTCGGCGCTTTTGTGTTTTGAAGTCTTGAAGCTTTAAATCTGTTAAAGGCATCAAGTCCTGCTCTTAGGGGAGAAATTTTTTGCATAAGTCTTTTCCTTTTCCTCTTAATACTCTAACAATTATAGTAACAGTAGAGTAGCACACTATATTTTTTAAAAAATCGTTTTAATGTATGATTAAAGGAAAATTTATAAACCGAAACGCTTAAAAATAACGTCAATATTTTTCAAATAATTGTCGTAACTGAAACATTCTTTTATCTCATCTTCATTCAGATATTTTTTCATATTTTCTCTGAAATTTCCGTTGTTGTTAAAAGCGTCCAGTGCTTCTTTTTGAACAATTTCATAAGCTTTTTCCCTTGTCATGTTTTTTTCGGTTAATTTTAACAAACAGCTTTGAGAAAACATAATACCGCCGTATTTATCCAGATTTTTCAGCATATTGTTTTCTTTTATGACGAGATTTTCTATTAAATTTTTAAGTCTTACAAGCATAAAATCAATTAAAATTGTCGAATCGGGGAAAACTATTCTCTCGACCGACGAATGGGAAATATCTCTTTCATGCCAAAGAACAATATCTTCCATAACGGCGGTTAAATTACCCCTTACAACCCTTGCAAGCCCCGTTAAATTTTCCGATTTTACGGGATTTTTCTTATGGGGCATAGCGGAAGAACCCTTCTGTCCTTTTGAAAATCCTTCTTCAACTTCGGCAACTTCCCATCTTTGAAGATGTCTGACCTCAACCGCAAAATTCTCAACCGCACTTGCCATAATCGCCAATGCCGCAATATAGTTTGCATGGATATCTCTTGCAATTATCTGGGTTGAAATTTTGGCAGACTTTAGTCCTAAAATTTCAAGCGTTATTTTTTCAACTTCAGGATCAATATTTGAATAAGTACCGACAGGCCCCGAGATTTGCCCTGTTGAAATTTCATCTACGGCATATAAAAATCTTTCTTTTGCGCGGTTAAACATCTCCAGATGATTTAAAATTTTAAATCCGAAGGTTTCAACTTCCGCACCTATACCGTGGGAGCGCCCCGTACATAAAGTATATTTGGTTTTAGCTGCAAGATTTTTAAAAGCTTCAATAACATCGTCCAAATCTTTTAAAATAATTTTTGAAGCGTCAATAATTTGAAGCGCAAAAGCGGTGTCGATAACATCGGAGCTTGTTAAGCCTTTATGTATAAGATTTGAATATTTATCTCCGACATTTTCATTAACGGAAGTTAAAAAAGCAATTACATCATGCTGGACAATTTTTTCAATTTCATCAATTCTTCTAAGGTCAAATTTTGCCGTATTTTTAATGTGATTTAGCGCAATATCATCTATAACGCCGAGTTTATTATATGCTTCAACAACGGCAAGCTCGACTTTAAGGTAATACGAAAATTTAGACTCCAATTCCCAAATTTTTGAAATTTCATCTCTTGAATATCTTTTAATCATAAAAAAATTATACACTAAAAAATTGATTTTTAGCCAAGTTTGGTGTATAATAACGGAAATTACCGAATTACAGTAAGTATTTATATTAAGGGATGTGTGATTTATGAGAATAGCAGCCATTTCTTCTTCTTGTCCGCATTTTGGAGCAAGAGATGCTCTGAAAGGCATTATTTATGCAAGACCCGTTAAAACAGATCCTGCCCAGAGGGGAATAATTGATGAAGCATTGGATGAACTTGAAGATGTTGAATTTAATAAAACCGATGTTATGTATATGCGCTCTCTCGGAATTACCCCCGCATTTAATGACGGCGAAGAAATTGTAGATTTTCTTGAAGAAAATGAAATCCCCATTCAATACGGAAGATTTTCGGATAAAGATGTTCATGCCTGTCTTGCAAGAGGTGAAGAAGAAGGCACAAGAACGGTTCTTATAAACGAGAGATATAAAAACGCAAGCTCTAAACCCGAAATTCTTGCAACGGCAGAGGCAATCGCCCATGAAGCGGGACATGCAAAAGATAACGATACTTCAAATTCAATTCAGGAAGAATTGGATAATCTTGCATTGAACGTTCTTGTCCACAGAGGTTTTGAAAATAAATACCCCGGCATTTATCAGGGGCAAAATTCTTTTCTGTTCAGGGAAGGAGTTAACCTTTATCCGAAATTGTTTTTTGAGTTCGGTGCGGATAAAACGGGCTTAAAAGACAGGGTTTCGGAAAAATACGGACATATGAAAGCAGGCGACGATAAGCACCCCGCAAGCAAAATGGCAAATGAAATCAAACAGCTTGATTTGATAGCATAAAATTTATATTTGTGATAAATAAAAAGATAATGTTTAATCAAACATTATCTTTTTATCTTGTCCACACAAGTTCCGCAAAGGATAAACGTCAGCCCTCAATACGGTGAATGTCGGAGGTTTAAATCCTCCCCCTTAATTAAATAAACTTGAGATTTTAAAATTAAGTAATTAAAATTGAATATATCTTGTCCACGTAGTTCAGCAGGATAGAACGTCACCCTCAATACGGTGAATGTCGGAGGTTTAAATCCTCCCCTTAATTAAATAAACTTGAGATTTTAAAATTAAGTAATTAAAATTGAATATATCTTGTCCACGTAGTTCAGCAGGATAGAACGTCACCCTCAATACGGTGAATGTCGGAGGTTTAAATCCTCCCCTTAATTAAATAAACTTGAGATTTTAAAATTAAGTAATTAAAATTGAATATATCTTGTCCACGTAGTTCAGCAGGATAGAACGTCACCCTCCTAAGGTGAATGTCGGAGGTTCGAATCCTCTCGTGGACATTTTTTATGCAACCTGACCTCACCAGTGATAAACATCACCCTCAATACGGTGAATGCAAGGAGGTTTAAATCCTCCCCTCGGACATTTTTTATGCAACCTGACCTCACCAGTGATAAACATCACCCTCAATACGGTGAATGCAAGGAGGTTTAAATC
>CALUYY010000004.1 GCA_944325155.1 Candidatus Gastranaerophilales bacterium
TTGTACAAAACGGAGGCAGAAACGGCGTTACCCTTAATGCGGGCATAAGATGGGCGATAGGTAAAGGTGAATAAACCGACAGCTTTGGTCGGACGTCATCCGTCCGCCCTGCGCTCCGGCTTGCGCTTTTTTGCTCCTGTGGGTATTTCGCCATTTGCTCGCTATTGCATACGCAATCGCTCGCATGACTCAATTATCCTACGTCGCTTATCGACAGTTACGGGCAGATTTCATCAATCTGCCCTGCGCTCCGGCTTGCGCTTTTTTCCGCCTGTCAAATCAAAGATTTGTCCGTTCGCTGTCGCTCACAACGGCGGTTATCGACAGTTACGGGCAGATTTCATCAATCTGCCCTTCACTCCGGCTTGCGCTTTTTATCTAAGGTTTAGGAATTTATGCGTTTGGGGAATAAGAAGCGTTGTTTTATGCTTATCATAAAATTTATTATAAATTTCCATAAACGGTTCATCTTCCCTGAAAGGAGTTTTTGGCTGCAAAACAAGCGGGGTATTATATTTTGAAACAAGATTTAAAATTGAATTTATTTCATCTTCCGTTATTGAAGATGTGAAAACAACTTTTATAAAAACGTCTTTTTTATACGCAACATCCAAAAATTTTTCATTAATATCAAATTGGTTTATCTGATTTGTTGCGGATCGGATTTTAATATCCATTGCAATAATATCGACTTCATCAATTATTCTGTCCAATTCATCGGGCAGGGTTCCGTTTGTTTCCAGATAGATTTTTTTATTTAAGTATTTCTTATACTTTTTTAAAAAAGAATCAAGAAAATCAATGCTCATCAAAGGCTCGCCGCCGGTTAAGCTTATAATACCGGCGCCGTATTTTCTTAATTTGTCAAAAAGCTCTTCCTCTTTTAAAACAAGGGTTGATTTATCAATATAATAATCCGTATCACAATATGCACATTGCAAATTACACCCTGCAAACCTGACAAATACCTGTTTTTCACCGACAAAAATTCCTTCGCCCTGAACGGATTCAAAAATTTCTTTTATATTTGCCTGCATATATCTTCTTCCCGACTGTTTAAGCTTCTTATTTTATCATAAAGAATTTTCTCTTCTTTAGAAAGAGTTTCGGGAAAAATTACTTCAATAGTTGCATAATATTTAATGGGATTTATTTTATTCTTTTGTTCAATTTCAAGGGGAATTCTTGTATTCGGTTTTGTTAAAGGCGGAATTTCAAATTTTATAAATCCCGCTTGTTCAATATAAACTTCTTTATTTATTCCTAAAATTGCGTCATATAAAGGAATTTGAACTTTAATTAAAACGTTTTCCCCTTCAAAATATAATTTTTGGGGCGGTTCAATTACAACTTTTAAAAATAATTTCTTGTCATAAAGGGCACTTGAATTGATTTTACCTATATAGATATATTCGTTGTTTTGTACATCTTTTTTAATTGAAGCTTCAATTTTTTTATGTTCTTTTTTCTCTCCTTCACCGAGACAAAAAGAACATCTTGCGCCGTTTATAAATTTTTTTCCGAGGCATTTGGGGCATTTTTGTGTATTTAAAATGTTTACCGTCCTTGTTGTGCCGAAAAGTGCTTCTTTTTTTGAAATTTTAACTTCTTTTATAATTGAATTTTCATCGGGTACAATTGTTTTTTTATACTCATATAAAGTTTTTTTTATTTCTTTATATTCCTTTTTTTCAGGGTCTTTTTTTTCATCTTTTTTATAAAAATTTTTATTTGTAATGTTTAAGATATTATCATAGTTTCTTCTTTTTTCTTCATCGGATAAAATATCATATGCATTATTTAAAAGCTTAAATTTGATATCTGCGTCATTTGATTTGTTAACATCGGGATGATAAATTCTGACCAGCTTTTTATACGCCCTTTTTATCTCGTCAAATGAAGCATGGGGCGATACGTTTAATATTTCATATAAATTTTTAGTACAATCAACCATAACCAAGGTTATTTTAATGAAGATTTTCATAAAATCAATCGGAAATTACGGTAATTTTCAACAAAAAATGCGGATAAAATTTATCCGCATTTTCTTTATGAAATCGTGCTTATTTTTAATGAGCTTCCGAATATCTTTTGATGGCACCCGGAACTTCGGCATATTTATCAACAATTTCTTCGGATACGGCTTTTGCTTTAGGCACAACCATAACCTGTCCGTTGATATCGTACTTATCTTCAATTTGCTGTTTTTGTTCGGGATTTGAAGCAACAAGACCGGTTTCGGTGTTAACCGAATCAAGAACATGTTTTCTTTCAAAATCTTCAAGCGGGAATGCGCCCGATGCAATTTCCATTGTGGTATGATAAAGTGCGTTTAGCGTTCCGCAATCCGCCCAGGGTTCTGAGGTTCCTACGGCATAGATTTTTTGGTCTCCCAATACTTCTTTTGCCTTTGCAAGAGCAGGTTCGGGGATTTCAAGTTTTGTTGCCGCTTTGATTTGTTCCTGCATGTCTTCCGTATCATCGTTTTGAGTTAAGCCCATAAGAATCGGCGTAAATGTTTTTGACCAGTCTCTGGGTTCTTTACCCGAATCATTTTTGGGTAAATAAGGTTCCAGAATATCAAGTGCTTCAAACGCTTCTTTACTTACGACAAATTGGAACGTATTTGCAAGGCAGCTGCCGTTTACAATGTATTCATCTTTGATTTTTTTCGGTTTTTCGGCAAAAGCCTGAATTTCACCGTCTTCGTTAATTTGCATAATGCCCAGTGAACCTCTTGCGGTTTCGGGAGCAACTTCTTTTGCAATCATAACCATTGCGGCTTCACCCGAATTCATTTTTGCGTTTGCTTCTTTTAAGGCTTCGGGGATTCTTGACATTGCGTCATTAGGAAGAATTAAGAGGCTTTTTCTTTCTTTGTCTTCGGGTTTCATTGTATCGTACATATCAACCGTAAAGCCGCCGTTTCCGCCGTTTACGTTTGAATCGTTCAGATAGAATTTAATATTTTTGCCTATACCCAAATTGCCTTTTGAACAATCGAGCAAGCCTGCTTTATGAAGAGAAATAAATGTTGTTTCCATAGGCGTTAAACCTGTTGCCGTTCTGAAGCAGCCTTTTGTCAGGTTGGAACCGTTCGGATTGTCGTGAATAATTTTGCTTGATGAAGCGTTTGTATATTCGGCACGTGAACCGAAACCGCCCGCTAACATTGAAAGCTGCATATTTTCGGCGCCTTCTGCGGGAACAAACTCATCCAATACAATCTCGCCGTTATTTACCTTTTCAACAAACGTTTCAATTGAATCAATGATTTCGGGAACAAATCTTCCGCTTTCAAGGCCTATAACAAGCTCGGATCCGCCGCCTTGCGAACCGCCGGATTTTTCTCTTACTTCGGGAACATCTTTTACTTCAAAGGGAGTAAAAACATTTTTATCCTGTGCCGTATGAATTCTTAATGTGCCCGTTGTCTGGTCTTTTTTGACAATGTCGCCGGCATTTGTTAAAAGAACATTCTCGCCGTCTTCAACAACCGCCATTAATTTTCCTTTTGTATTTAATACGTAAGCATTTTCTTTTGTACCTTTAATGCTTCTTTTGTTATCGGCGTCAAGTTTAATTCCGTACGGATCAAGTTCAAAACCTAAAATCTGTGAAAAATCTTTAATTCTGCCGGGGTCGGGTTCGGTTTTTAGTCTTGAAGGTCTTACAACCATTTCAAATTTAATATCGTCGCCTCTGCCTTTTTTAATTTGTGTTCTGGCATCGGTTATCATTACTCCGTCATCGGAAATGGGAATTGTGGTTTTGATGGCGTCATCATAATTGGGAAGGTCATCTTCAAATTGCGATAATAATTTGCTTACATCAATTCTTGAGCCGACTTTTTCGCCTTTTTTGCCATGGGCATCATCTTTACAGGTTACCATTGATTGGTTTAATTCATTAAATGCCGTATATAAGCTTCCGCCGCCGGTAAAACTTACGGTCGAAGCCATATTAATGTTATTGTAACCTCTGTATGCAGCCGCTAATTTGTCTGCGGGCGCCTGTTTGTAGCCGTTAAAGGATACAACGTTTGTTGCGTTATTATTGGTTTTTTTAACGCCGCCAATTGAATTTGCGTTAAAATTTCCGGACGCAACGTTCATCATGCTTACTTTGTTTAGCATTTTAACACCTTTCTCTAAAATATATATCTATGCGCTTAAACAACACGTTATTCTTTTTTAGCACACAAAAAGAGAAAACTCAAAAATATTTTTTTTTGTTTAAAAAAGTTCATGTATGTTAATATTACTTAACAATTCCCAAATCAAGAACCTTTTTAACTTCTTTAACTATGTTTTGATGAACGACATCCGGCGGAAGTTCGCCGTTTATATCAATAAAATTATATTCTTTTTTGAGTTTCTTATATTCTGCCATACATCTTTTTTGATAAATTTCAAAACTGTTGTAAATATCGGTTGACAAGCCTATATCTCTTCCGGATTCATAAAAATCAAGCCCGGTTGAACCGATTATTCTTTTTAATAAAACGTCAACCGATACATCAAGATAAAAAATTAAATCGGGTTCGGGCGCAAAATCATAAAGTTTTTTAACCCAGTTAATATCATGGCCCCTGACAGAGTCCCTTACAAATGCGGTGTAGATGTATCTGTCCAAAATAACGACAAAGCCTGCCTTAAGTGCGGGGATTATATTATTTTCAAGCCTGTCGGCATAATCTGCGGCATAAAGAAGAGAAAAAGTCGTTGTATTTAAAAGATTTCTGTCTTTTGCTTCGTTTATGACGTTTGAAATCAGTCTTGAAGTTTTCCATTCGCTCAGCATACAGCCGTAGCATTCATTTTCTATATATTTTTTTAATAAATTTACCTGCGTTGATTTTCCGACACCGTCGGTGCCCTCCAAAACAATTAAAAGACCGGGGTATCCATGGCTTTGATACATCAGATTTTAATACCTTTCTTATCTAAAACTTCCATAACAAGTTTTCTGAAATACTGCTGTCTTGAATGAATGGTATCGTTAGCATCCAGCTGGATTAAACCGAATTCATCAATCATGTTTTTATATTCCTGAATAACTCTGTTTTGAAATAAAACGTAGCTTTTATAAGGGTTGTTCGATAATTTTAAATCCATGCCGGCTTCATAGTATTTCGGCTGTCTTGTCGAACAAATTCTATCCAGTGAAACTTTGGCGGAAACGTCAAAATAAACGGTAAGGTCGGGTTTAATTGCAAAAGAGTACATATTTCTTACCCATTTTGAATCAACATCTCTTGCAACATCCCTTGCAAAAGCGGTATAAACATATCTGTCCGCAAGAACTATAAACCCCGCTTTAAGCGCCGGAATTATAACTTTTTCAAGCCTGTCGGCAAAATCAACGGCATGAAGAAGAGAAAAAGTTCTGGGCGAGAGCATGTTTTTCTTTTTTGCTTTTTTTGTCGTATTTGCAATCAGGTCGGATGAATTCCACCTTGTTAAAATAACATCGGCATTTTTTGACTTCAGCCAGTCGTATAACAAATCAATTTGGGTGCTTTTGCCCGAACCGTCAATGCCTTCGGTGCAAATCAGCGCTCCTTTAAAATTGTGGTCTTTTGAAAATCTTAACATTTCATCCCTTGTAATTAAATAAGCTTTATAATTAATATTAATAGTATAAGCTCATATTTGCAAATTTTAAGGAATAATAAATGAATTTCTGTATAAAAAACTCTTTTAAAATAATAGCCGACAACCCGCATATTATGCTTCTTTTGGTTACGTATCTTCTTGCGTTTTCGGGGTTATTATCGGCGGGCATATTTTTTGCCGGAAAACCCGTATTTACCGTTATGCTTGTTTTAATTTTCCTTTTAACCTGTGCTTTTATTGCAGGGTGGCTCGGAATGATTAAATATCTTTTATTATCCGAAGAAACCGATAATCAGGAAGAAATTTTAAAAAATAAATATAAATCATTTTCAATAGGGTTCTTTTCATCGGTTGCAAATTACATATTACCTGTTTTATTTTTTATCGTTTTATTTATGTTTTTTATAAAAGGAATAATAAGCTTAACCGATACCGTTTTTAACGGTTCGCAAGAACTGTTCGGGCAAATAGGAACTCTAATCGGAGATAAAGATGCACTTTATAACTATATTTCAACGCTTCCCGAGGATAAGCTGATTGCGGTTATAAAAATCAATTTGTTTATTTATTCCTGCATTTTATCTTATTTACTTTTAACTTTTTATGCGATACCCGCCACATTTTTTAACGAAAAAAGCTCAAACCCTCTTTTGGGTTTAAAAAACGGTTTAATCGCATTTTTTAAAAAACCCCTTCAAACCTTGGGGCTGTTTTTGTTTTTATTATTAATTCATACGATACTTGTGTTTTTTGAGGGAATTTCCGTTATTAACCAAATATTAATGTTCATTGCCCTTGTATTAAGAGTAAGTTTTATCACATATATTGTTGTGTTAATATTTTCCGTATATGAAAAAAACTTTGCCCATAATTGTAATAACGGGTCCGACGGCGTCGGGGAAAACAAGTCTTGCAATTGAGCTTGCAGGAGAAATTAATGCAGAGATTATCTCTGCCGATTCAAGAATTATATATAAAGATTTGGATATAGTTTCCGCCAAGCCCAAAAAAGAAGAACGAAAAGGAATTATTCACCATTTAATTGATATAAAAACTGTGGATGAGGGTGTATATTCCGCGGGAGATTTCGTAAAAGACGCAAAAGAAATAATAAAAAAGTTAAGAGAAAATAAAAAAAACATAATAATTCAGGGCGGAACCTGGTTTTATATTAAATCTTTACTGGATGATAAAAGTTTAATTGAATTCGGACAAGATAAAACGTTAAGAGAAAAATTAAACAAATTGTCAAACGATGAATTATATGAAATTTTAAAATCCAAAGATGAAAAAAGAGCGGATACGGTTCATAAAAATAACCGCGATAAAGTTATCCGTTCAATTGAACTTATCGAATTAACGGGAAAAAAATTAAGCGAATATGAAAGAAAAGAAAATGAAAAATATGATTCAATCTGGTTTATGAAAGATATAACAAGAGAAGATTTATATGAAAGAATAAATTTAAGGGTCGATTTAATGATAGAAGAAGGATTGTATGAAGAGTGGGAGAAAAACGTTAAAAAATATAAAAACTGCGGGCTTTTATATGACACAATAGGATACAGAGAATTTTTCGACCTTAAAGACAATATTTATCAATCTTTTGAAGAAGCAAAAAATAAAATAAAACAGCACACAAGAAATTTTGCAAAGAGACAGTTAACCTGGTTCAGGCAAAACGAATTAAAATCAAATATTCATAAAATAAACTCTTTACAAGATGTAACAAATTTTCTTCACTTGAAGCAATAATTTTAATTTTCGGGTTTTATCCAAATAAGGTAAAGTGAAGGCAAAATAAAAATGAGATGTGGTTATATGAATTCTTTGTCTAATCTGCATTTTGGTGCCGGTGCACCAAATATGAATATGAAAAACGAGGCATTGAATTTCGGAGTTGTTGCGCCGCCCGATCAGCTGCCCAATTACTCTTTATATAACACCGTTTATTCCAAAAGCCCGAATGATGCAAAAGATACAGTTAAATCAGGCGGCGCACATACGCTTGAAGCGGGGAAAATAAGCGCAGGGCTTAGTATCGGCGCTATGATTCTTGCCGCTTTATCATTTTTACCGTTTATAAGGCGACATTAAAAGGATATTAAGATGAGAATTTTTTCAATAAGCACAAGTGATATAACTTTTCAAAGAAGAAAAAGAAGAGATGACGATAAAAGAAAAGGACAAGATTTTCATAATGAGTCTTTTAACAGATTTATGGAAAAATTCGATTCCGATGATTTAGGAAGTTATCCCGAATTTGCGGTTCAAATGCCCGTTAAAAGAAGCGCCTTTAAAAATGCGCATCCATATACGGAAGGGTATTTTGATATGGATAAGCTTTTAGAAATCAAACTTCCCGAAAACGAAGCCGAAAAACCGAAATCTTTTGAAGAAAGCCACAAAAAATTTACATTGGACAGATACCAAAAAGAAGCAATAGATTCTGCAATAAGCGGGCAAACAACCATAGTAACGGCGCCGACAGGCACGGGAAAAACCCTGATTGCGGAATATATTATTGAAAATTCTCTTAAAAACGGCAAAAGATTAATATATCTATCCCCCTTAAAAGCATTGAGCAACGAAAAATATACGGATTTTGCAAAATTATTCGGAACTTATGACGAAAAAGGCAATCTTGTCGATACAAACAATGTGGGGCTTATGACGGGAGACACCGTTATTAACCCCGAAGCTCCGATTCTTGTCATGACAACGGAAATTTACAGAAACAGCCTTCTTGCAAACGATAAAAGAGTTGCGGATGTCAATTATAAAGATTATGACACCGTTATATACGATGAATTTCACTATATGGGCGAAAAACAAAGAGGCGGCGTTTGGGAAGAAGCCGTTATGAACACACCCGGGCATATGAAACAAATAATGCTATCCGCCACGGCTTCAAATGCCGAAGATATTCAAAACTGGGCGCAGGAATTAAACCCCGAAATTAAAGCTCATCTTGTAAATGTTCCCGAAAGCGAAAGACATGTTCCCCT
Source organism: Candidatus Gastranaerophilales bacterium (assembly GCA_944325155.1). GTDB lineage: Bacteria > Cyanobacteriota > Vampirovibrionia > Gastranaerophilales > Gastranaerophilaceae > Galligastranaerophilus_A. Next base: position 8,627 of record CALUYY010000004.1, read on the forward strand.
AAGAGAATTTTTTGTTACAAGAGATGACGGGGGCGGTCTGCATTTTGAAAACGTTAAAATACAAAAAATAGATTTATACAGATTAACAAACAGAATTAATCTTTCAGACAGGCAATTAAGCGCACTTGAAGAATTAAAAGAATCAATGGGGTTTCAAACCGATGAAGAAGTTAACGGCTTTTTAAAAAGTCTGGCGGGAAAAAGAAAAGAGCTTGATTCTGCGGTTCTTGCAAAAAAATTAAAAGAAAACGGTATGGAACAGGATAAGGCGGATGCGGTTTCTTTGATTTTATCCAATAAAAATTCAACGGTATATAAAGAAACTACGGAAGAAAACCCAGCACTAAACGTAAGAAACAGCAAAGTTATTGCAAAATTGCAAAAGAAAAATATGCTTCCCGCTCTTTTTTACGTATTTTCCAAAAAAGGATGCAACAGAGAACTTGAAGGTGCGGCAGATAATTCGGAAAGCCTCCTTACCCCCGAACAATCAAAAAAAGTTTATGATGAAGTTCAAAAAGCAAAAGAAAAAGGTGTATTTTTAGGTTCAGACTTTGACGATAAACAGCTTGAATATTTAATGAAAGGTTATGCCGTCCACCATGCGGGAAAACTCCCCGCATATAAAAGCTTGGTTGAAAACCTTGCAAGACAGGGGCTTATAAAAGTATGCTTTGCAACCGATACGCTTCTTGCGGGAATTAATATGCCGTTTAGGACAACGGTATTTACCTCAATGGATAAATTTAACGGCGAAGATATTGTTGATATACCGCCCGCTACATTTAAACAGGGTGCAGGGCGTGCCGGAAGAAGAGGAAAAGACGAAATCGGAAATGTTGTCATAGTTCCTCAAAAACCCGAAGATTATGACAAATATGTTCTTTTATCAAAATCAAAAGATACATCAATAATAAGCCAATACCATCCTTCTTATGCTTCGGTTTTATCGGACAGAATGCTTAACTGCGTTGATGAAACACTTTTAAGAACAATGGCGGCAAGCCAGAGCGACCGTAAATTAGGAAGATTGGAAGACTTAACAAACGGCAGGCTTGAAATTCTTCAAAACCAAGGCTACATTGAACGGGATGAAAACGGCATTTATCACAGAACAAAAAAAGGAGAACTTGCCAAAAACGTATTCGGCGTTAATGAAATGTTTTTAACAGAACTTCTTTTGGATGAAAATTATTTAAAAGATTTTACCGATGTTGAATTAACCGCACTTTGCGCAATGTTATCGGACGTTAAAGATGAAGATCCGTCAAAATTATTTAAAGGCGAATATTCATATCTTAATGACAGAATGTATCCCGTTATGGATTTAATAGATAAAGTAGATACAATAGAACAAATACACGGTATAAAAGACGAACCCACGCCGTACAGTACAAATCTTGTGCCTTATATTTTAGAATTTGCACAGGCGCCGGATGACAGAAACAGCGCACTTCAAAGCTGGTGCGATATAATGAATGATTTAAGAAGCGAAGAGCTTATTTTCCATAACGGCGACTTTTTAAGAGTCATAAACGGAACAATAGACATTTTGAAACTGATTTATGAATTATCGCCCGATGAAAACATCAGAAATGAAGCATCAATTGCAATGTCTAAACTTACAAAAGCACCCGTTATTGATATTTTCAATTACGAACTTAAAGATAACAAAAAAGCCTAAATACTTAAATATTTGCTGAATTCTTTTTCGGTTCTATCCATATCGGCAATTATACTGTTAAATCTTTGAGCTTCGGCATTGTTTACCGCAGAAAAATCAGCGGGTTTGCTTGAGGGGATATATGACCTTTGAGGTTCAACAATGCCGTTATTTTGATTACCGTTTTGCTTAGGAGCCTGATTTTGAACGGAGGGTGCTGGCATTGAAGCAGGGTTAATGTTCATTGCCGAATTTTGATTCATATTAAAGCCGTTTGTGTTCATTGTTTGCGTCATTGAAGAAGGCTGATAAATATTACCCGATGGCTGAGGCTGCACATAAGGATTTTGAGGATTTCTGTTATTTATATAAGTTTGAAGAATGGGGCTTGGACCCAAATTTTGTATTGCAGCGTCTTTTTTCATTGCGCCTTCTTTTAAAATATCATAGAGTTTTTGCGGATTTGTCTGCAATTCCTGCATAAGAGCGGGGTTATTTTGTATCTGCATTAAAGTATCTTGGTTTTTAGACAGCAATTCCAATAATTCCTGTTCGCTCATTTTTGCAAAAGGATTATTTTTCATCATCTCTTCTTGAGCTTTCTTTTCCTGTTCTTCTTTTTCTTTAACGGGATCATAGGGCTTGCCGAAGATTTTATTTACAACCCATTTAATGGGTTTGGATAATAAAGGCGATAAGACAAACATAACAACTGCAAATCTTGCAATACCGCCCGGGGTAATACCGAAGAATTTACCTGTTTTAAAGCCGTATAGAGCTTTTTGAATTTTGTTTGAAACATTAAGCCCCAATTGTTGAAGTTTGCTTGCATTTGCGGGTATTTTATCATCAATAAAGGGTTTGATTGTTTCCGCTTTATAGTTTGAACCGAAAAGTTTGCCAAGCGCCTTAAACGGTTTTTGCCAGAATTTGGTATCGCCTTTTAAAACTTTTTTAATCTCTTTAACTTTATTTACATATTCGCCTCTTGTAAGGCTGCCGCCATCAACCAGTTTATTGAGGTCGGCAACCATATTTCTGTATTTATCAACGTTTTTAATCTGAGCTTCAACGGTTTTTCCCATGCCCATATATTTTAAACCGCCGCCCAATTTAGTCATTATGTTTGTTGCAAGAGGCATTGTAAATAAGGTTGCAACACCCATTGCTTCTTCATCCATAAAGGTTGCAAGCTTTTGTCCTTCAGGTGCGTCTTTTGCTCTCATTGCAGCTTGGGCAAGGAAATATGCCTGCAATAAGGGGGCAATTTTTCCTCCCGCATAGTTGTTGGTTAAAGCTTCATAAACTTTTGAAAATGCACTCGGAAGAGCTTTGCCAAGCGTTGTTGCCGCTGCAGTCCCGCCGGCCGCCGTTATTGCTCCCGTTGCCACTTTTGTTTTATTTGCGGCTTCCGACATGGGAACTTTAAGCGTTAAGAGTTTCTTTAATCCGGGGATTTTACCTATGGGAAGAGGTCCCCATTTATCAATAACAGCCGTTTTATCCGTTTTTGAAAATATATTTATAACATCATCCACGGCTTCTTTTGCCGCTTTTTCCGAATCCAGTTTAATATTTTTCTGCGCCAAATCTCTTAATGTTCTTGAAACAATACCTAAGGCTTCATCATCTTTTGCGATATTTTCAATTCCGTTTTGTTTTAACAGCTCCCAGAATTTTCCGTTACTGCCTTTTTTGAACATCTCAATAACGTCTTTGCCTCTTTCCCTGAAGCCTTTTTCAATTAAATCCGCATTATCATACATAACCTGGCTGTATAAGCCTGAGGCCTGTGAAATTGCAAAAGAACTTTCAAGCTTTAGGGGTGTTGACAGTGAACGGGCAAAGGCGGAATGGTTTTGGAACCATCTTTTTGCACCGCCCAATCTTTCTTTAAGTTTTTCGTCCCAATTGCCTTTACATATTTTGTTATGTATTTTATCGCCGAGTTTGGTCAATTTACCTAAAAATGTTTTATCATATTCGCCCGAAAACGAAAAAGGCGAACCCTTTTTATCGTTTAAATTTCTTAAAAGCAAAAATGAAGTATAAAAAGGAAGAGACAGTGCCATGGTTTTTGCGTTCATGCCTTCTGCCGTAGACAATGCGCCGTTATTTTCCGCAATTTGCTTGGCGTCAAGATTTTGCAGATTTTCAGGCAGCTTTTGGTTGACGCTTTGGGGTACAACGTCTTTAACAGCTCCGTATGAAACATTACTCATATTGGGATTGTATCCGTTAATGTTATTGTTTATCATATAAACCTATGGTCTTCCCTATATAAAGATAAAGTATTTAAAATATTTTTTATTGTCATGTTGTTACATTTCTTTACTAAAAATGATATAATTTTAAAACCATGAAAATAATAGTATGCATAAAACAAGTTCCGGATACAAACGATGTTAAATGGAGCAAAGATAATAATTTAATAAGAGAGGGATTGATTTCGGTTGTTAACCCTTATGATGTTTTAGCAATTCAATTTGCGCTTGATATTAAAGAAAAAATTAAAAATACAACAATATCTCTTTTATCAATGGGACCGAAAGGAGCGGTTGATGCGATTGATTTCGGTTTAAACAGAGGGTGCGATTGCGGTTATTTATTATCGGATAAAAAATTTTCAGGCTCAGACACCGTTGCAACCTCAAAAACCTTGTATTATGCAATTAAAAACGTTATTAAAAATTTTGATTTAATTATAACGGGTCAATTTGCAACGGACGGCGATACGGCGCAGACCCCTTATATGCTTGCAAATTTATTAAATATACCAAACGTCGGATTTGTATATAAAATTGATGAAATTGATGATAAAAAAATTGTTTTATATTCGGCCAAAGATGACGGAACGTATAAAATTGAGGGAAATTATCCTCTGCTTGTTTCAATTTCAAAATATGACGGAAAATTATATAAGCCGAAAATTAAAGATTATATAAATGCAAAAGATAAAGAAATTAAAATTTTAAATGCGGAGGATATAAATATGCCGGGTGAATTAACGGGTATAAAAGGTTCGCCCACATACGTTTCAAAGGCATATAAACCGCAAAATAACAGGGTTTGCAAATTTATTGAAACAAAAGATTTATTGAATGAGATTAAAATTAATGAATGAAATTTTGGTATATACACAATTAAATAAAAATGAAATTTGCGACTTTTCTTATGATTTAATTTCTTATGCAAAAGAAATTTCAAAAAACGAAACGGTTATATCATCCGCAATTATTGCAAATAGTGATTTTATTTTGGATGAGAATAAAAAAAAGAATCTTTATAAATTCGGGGCGGATAAAGTTTATTTAATAAAGGAAAATTTCAGTTATTATGATAAATATTATTTTCCCGATTTAATTTTTGAAACGGTAAAAAAAATTAACCCTTCAATTGTTCTTTTTAATTCAACAACCGAAGGAAGGGAAATTGCGCCGAAAACGGCTTCAAAATTAAATACGGGTCTTACCGCAGACTGCACGGGATTAGAAATTATTAAAAAAGAAGATGGATTTAAACTTATCTCAACCCGCCCGACATTCGGCGGAAAATTAATGGCTTCGATTTTATCAAAAACAACACCCGATATGTCAACGGTAAGAGTCAACACATTCAAGAAAAAAGAATTTAATTTTGAAGGAGAAATTGAAGTTATTGAATTAAATTTTGAAGTTAATCAAAATTCATCAATTAAAATTCTTGAATTTATTGAAGATAAAAAAGAATTTTCAACTCTTGAAAACGCAAAAATTATAGTTTCGGGCGGAATGGGGTTAAAAAATAAAGAAGGGTTTGAAAAATTAGAAACTTTTGCAAAATTAATAAACGCTTCAATCGGCGCCACAAGAAAAGCGGTTGATAAAGGGTTGATTGACAGAAAATTTCAAATCGGACAAACAGGAAAATGCGCAACGCCCGAAATTTATATTGCATTCGGCATAAAAGGCGCCATTCATCATATTGTGGGTATGGAAAATTCAAAAAAAATCATAGCGGTAAATACGGATAAAAACGCTCCCATATTCAACTATGCCGATTTTGGAATAATTAAAGACGCAAATCTTGTTTTGGATGAATTGATTTCTTTTTTGCAAAAAGAAAAAGTTTAAAATATAATCTGGTTAAAAGCAGGCGGGTAATTACGCAAAAATTATTTTTTGTGAGGAAAGTCCGAACATCCAAAGTACAGGGCCGCTTGGGAAAGCCAAGTGCGTGCGAGCGTGAGGAAAGTGCCACAGAAAAGTAGACTACAAAATTTATTTTGTACAGGTGCAACGGTGAGGTAAAAGCTCACCGCCGCTTTTGTGAAAAAGCGGGTCATGGTAAACCCCAGCCGGATGCAAGTTCAAGTTTGCAAGAAGAATTGTACTTTTCGCTTAATTTTTTTAAGATTGCAAGAAAAGAACGCATTAGACAGATGATTACCTTAAACAGAATTCGGCTTACAGCCTGCTTTTTTATACATTTTGCACAATATCAGATGTTTTATCGGTAAGAGGAATAATAAAACCGAAAGTCGAGCCTTTATTTAATTCGGATTCGACAAAAACTTTTCCTTTATGCTGTTTTTCAATTGCAACCTGAACCAGATGGAGCCCGAGACCCGTTCCTTTAATTGTGTGGGTTGTGTTTTCGGTTCTGTAAAATCTGTCAAAAACTCTGTCCAGACAATCTGGTGCAATTCCTATGCCTTCGTCTTTAACGGAAACTTTAACATGGTTTTTATCTTCCGTTAATTCTATCTTAACTTCAATTTTTGAATTATCGGGGGAATACTTAATCGCATTTGTAACAAGGTTATTCATAACTCTCTCGATTGCTTCTTCGTTAATTAAAACGGGGGGAATATCATTTTGTTTTACAAATGAAATTTTCATATGTTTTTCATCCGCCAAAACTTTCAGGCCCACAAGGGCGCGCTCGATTGTGGATGTTATATCAAGCATTGATTTTTCGATTTTGTTGTCGGCTTCAAGCTTTGTAAAATCCAAAATGTCGTTTACCATTTTATTTAAATGAACAATTGAATCATTTATTATTCCTATAAATTCTTTTTGTTCATCTTTGCTTAAATCATCGCCGTAGTTATAGAGAGTGTCTATATAGCTTCTTAAAATCGTAACTGGGGTTCTCAGTTCATGAGAAACGTTTGAGATGAAATCGCTTCTTAATTTATCGACTTCGGCTTCTTTTGTAATATCAATTAAAATAATAATGTATCCCAAATAATCATGAACGTTTGAATACATTGAAGATGTAATTGCTTTTATGATTTTATTGTCTACTTTAATTGAAAAAGAAACGGGTTTAATTTCAACATCTTCCAGAGGCGTATTTTTAAAGGCTTCTATTCCGCTTTTAAAACATTTTGTTCCTTTTGAATCCGTAAAATCCAAAATTGATGTATTTAAAACAGCTTTATTTAAAAGCTTTTGTGCGGAAGGATTTATAAGAACGACTTTATCAAAACTGTCGCACACAACAACCCCGTTTGCAATACCCATAAGAACGGATTCAAATTTGTTTCTCTCAAAGGTCAGCTGGTCAATGTTTTGTTCTTCATATATATGAAGTCTTTGCGACATGTCGTTAAAAGCGCTTATCAGCTCTTTTATCTCGCCAGATGCCTGTTTATTTTCAAGAATGGTCCCGAAATTTCCGCTTGAAATTTCTTTAACGCCGCGTCTTAAAATTCTTAATTCTCTTCTGATTAAAATAGCGTTCAGAACAATTACGACCGTATATATAAACCACATCATCGCAAAAACAACAAGCATTGAATTTTTTGTCGTGTTTGAAATTGATTTTGCAAGATTGGCATTAAGCCCTAATTCCACATATCCCCTTATAACGCCTTTTTCGTTTATAACGGGGGTTGTCAGCGTTGTTTTTGTTTCGGCTTTTCTTTGAGGATAATCGTATTCGGTTGTATATAAAACGTTTCCGTTTATATCTTTATGGGCTATGTATGAAATATCCGAATTTCCTTCAAGAACAACTTTATCATGATATTTAAACACTTTGTTGACGGAATTTTTCGGTATATCTTTAATCATTTCATAGCTTTGAATTGCAATTGTTCTTCCCAAAAGTTGTCCGGAGTTTGCATAGTTTTCATAGAGCTTTTCTCTTATCGTATCAATTGCAAAATAAGAAACACCCATAATAAGGGCGGTCGAAACCAAAAGACCCGCTATGATTAATTTATTTTGAGCGCTTAAATTGAATTTATATTTTTTTACCATCAAAAATATTATACTCTAAATTTAATTATTTAATTCATCCAAAATGCCTCTCAGGGCAATTTTAACATGGTAATAACTCAAACCCCCCTGCATATAGATCGCATACGGAGGACGAATCGGGCCGTCTGCGGATAATTCAATCGTTGAGCCTTCAATAAAGCTTCCGCCCGCCATAATTAATTTATCATCGTATCCCGGGACAACATCGGGAATCGGCGTTAAATAACTTTCAACGGGAGAATATCTTTGAAGCGCCCTGCAGAATTTTTCCTGTTCTTCGCCTTTTGTAAATTTAATTGTCTGAATTAAATCAACCCTTTTTTCGTTTGAATGAGGATGAGTGATAAAACCCGTATCTTCAAAAACCCTTGCCGCTAAAACTGCCCCTTTAAGAGCATTTGCAACAACGGAAGGTGCCATAAAAAAACCCTGCAAAATAACTCTTGTGGTATTAAACATTGCTCCGCCTTCACGCCCGATACCCGGGGAAGTCAGCCTTCTTGCAGCTGTTTCGACAAGATTTTCCCTGCCCGCTATATATCCGCCCGCTTCCACAATGCCGCCCCCCGGGTTTTTGATTAAGCTTCCCGCCATAATATCGGCGCCGATTTCAACGGGCTCTTTTTTATCTGTAAATTCACCGTAACAGTTATCAACAAAACAAATTATTTCGGGATTTATACTTTTTATGATTTCAACGATTTTTTTAATATCATCCAAAGTTAAAGATTTTCTTAAAGAATAGCCTCTCGATTTTTGAATTAAAACCATTTTTGTATTGGGTTTAATGTAAGATTGAATTTTTTCAAAATCAACTTCAAATTCATCTTTAAGCGGAACTTCGTCATATTCTATGCCATGACCCATAAGAGAAGTTGAATGATAAGGATCGTTTTTTCTTTTTCCGATAATTTCTTCCAGAGTATCATAAGGGGCACCCGCTATCGATAACAAATGGTCGCCATGGTGCAAAAGCCCGAATAAAACGCAAGAAAGAGTATGTGTACCGGATACAAAATGGGGGCGAACAATTGCCGCTTCCGCATGAAACGCATCAGCAAAAACTCTGTCCAGAGCTTCTCTTCCAAGGTCGTCATGACCGTATCCGGTTACCGTATAAAAATGTTCTTCGCCGATTTTATTTTTATAAAATGCATTTAAAACTTTTTCCTGATTAAATTCGGCAATTTCATCAATGAGCCTGAATTGTTCTTTTACGGAAGCTTCCGCCTGTTCTATTATTTTTTTTGAATCGGTCTTTAACATTTTATTTTCCTTTTAATATAAGATAAAGATACTATTTCAAAAAAAATTATCAATATTAAAAGGGGTTTTGCCTTTTTATGACATTCAAATTATAATTCCTCTATGAAAACAAACAAAACGTATATATTCTTCGGGCTTTTTATCCTTACGGTTTTATTATTTATAATATCTTTTTTAAACCTTTTAAATTCAAAAAGACCTTTGTATAAAATTTTTCCGCCGGTATATAACAATATGAATATCATCCTTGAAACAAAAGGAGAAGTTTTGCCCGATGATATTTTAATTAAGGCAAATGAAAATTATTATACTTTGGCAAAATCAAGAAATTTATCAAATAATACTCTCTATGGAAAAATTGAAACGCTTGATTTGGTTATAAATAAAAATTTTAAAGGAGAAATTAAAGATATTATTGTTTTTAACGATTTAAAGACAAATTACTTTAAAGATTTTTCCCTGTTTAAAAAAGAAGATGTTGAATTTTCAGACGGCAAAATCAATAAAGCATATATAAAATATACGTTTCCGGACAGTGTAAAATACAATAAAAATTCTAAAAGCTATAATTTTCATTCAATCAATAATTTAATCTGTAATATATTTTTACTGCCCTTCAGTTTTAATATTGCATGTTTAATTCCTTATATTATGCTTTTTATCTCAATTGTTTATTACATTAACAATAAAAAAGAGATTAAACCCGTAAAAATTAATCCTTATTTAATAAGCGCCGTTTTATTCATATTCGGAATTTTTATTTATTCTAACGGCATGGGGGATTACCTTCCGTGGAATGATGAATATTTTTCAATAGAATTTTCAGACCCCTCATCGTCTTTAAACAAGCTTTTTTCTGACCCCGGGAATCCGCCTTTATTTTATATAATATTCAGAATTTTTCTTTCGATATTTAAAATATCAACCCTCTCCGTTAAAGTTTTTCCTTTTATATTCGGGGTTTTAACCTTATTTTTCATCTGGTGTTTCTTAAAAAAAAGATACGATACAAAAAGCGCAAATATAGGCTTATTGCTTGCAATTATCAACATTCCCCTTGTTTATTATGCGCTTGAAGCAAGAAGCTATATTATGCAGGCGATGTTAACGCCTTTAATTGTTTATTCTTTATTTGAAATACTTGAGAAAAACGACAAAAAACATTATGTAATTTATACGGTTTTATCGGTTATTGCGTTTAATCTTCATTATTATGAAATATTATTTTTGTTTTCAAACTTTTTATTTGCGGTAATTTATCTTTTAATAAATAAAAGATATAAAGACATCTTGAAATTTGTTTTATGCAATTTTATCGCATTTTTGTCGTTTCTGCCGTTTTTTTTAAATACGGCGTTAAATAAAGCTTTAATTGATTCAAATTTTAACAATTGGATACCCGATATTAATTTTTCACAAATTAAAAAATGCATCTTTTATATAACGGGGGGAATTTTTTCATTAATTTTATCTTTTGTATTTTTTATAAAAAATGCTTTATTGAACGAAGATAAAAAAAGAAAAGATATGATAATTTATTCCTTTTTAACAATAACATCCACAATAGCTTTCGGAATAATTTTATCTTATTTAATACGCCCCATGCTGGTTGAGAGGTATCTTGTTTTATTATCTCCTCTTTTTATAATCTTTTTGGCATCAATATTTACATCAAAATATAAATTTAAATATATTGCGGTTGTTTTTATTATATGGGTTTTAGTTTTGCAGATTGGGTCTTTTGAAAAAAATAACAAAAGAAAAGGGATGATTGAAATTCCGCTTGAATTTTCAAAAAAATATATGGAAGAAAAGAAACCAAAAAATAATATCTATACGGTAACAAACATCTCAAACGTTTCATATCTTAATAATAAAGATAAATATATAAAAGACGGCATTATCTATCTTTCAAAATCCGTAAAAGTTATTGAAGAAGAAATAAATAACATTTTAAAAAATGATAAAAACGCCGTTATTTTTACGATGTTATTGGAAACGGATGAAAAAAATTCAAAAATGCCCGATAACTACCACTGTTATTTTAATTCATCAAATGATTTATGCTTGTGGAAAATTACAAATTAAATATAGAGTTATGATAAAATCAGTTTATGCAAAACCTTAAAAATTTAAAAATCGATACATTAATTTTTGACCTTGACGGAACGTTAATTGATACGGTTGACGATTTAACGGACAGCGTTAATTATGCGCTTAATTATTTTAATTACCCCGTTAAAACAAAAGATGAAATAAGGCTTGCGGTGGGCTTTGGCGTTTCCAAACTGTTTGAAAACGTGCTGCCTTCGGGCGTCAGCGATAAAAGATTTATGGAATGCATTGAAAAATTTAAAGAATTTTATACAACTATAGAAAAATCAAAAACACACCCGTATGAAGGAATAATTGAACTTTTAAAAACCTTGAAAGAAAAAAATTATAAAACTGGCGTTGTTTCAAATAAATTTAATATCGCAACAAAAATGAACTGCAAAAAATTTTTTGATGATTTAATCGACTATGCGATAGGCGAAGACGAAGCAAACGGAATTATAAGAAAACCGAATCCCATAGGTGTATATAAAGTTATTGAAAAATTAAATTCAAAAATTGAAAATTGTATATATCTGGGAGATTCAGATGTTGATATTCAAACCGCCAAAAATGCAAATATACCGTGTATAAGCGTTTTGTGGGGGTTCAGAAGCAAAGAATTTTTAATTAAATCGGGCGGGGAAATCTTTGTTTCAAAACCGGGTGAAATTTTGGATATTATCTAGAGTATAATATTAATTATGGTTATAAAAGTTATAAGTGCAGCAGTTACAGGACTTGATATTCATAAAATATCGGTTGAGGTTGATGTTACAAATTCGCTTCCGCAGATTATAATTGTGGGTCTTGGAGATACCGCCATATCGGAAGCAAAAGAAAGAATCAAACTTGCGATAAAAAATTCCGGCTTTGAATTTCCGAAAACAAAAGTTGTGATAAATCTTGCTCCCGCCAATTTAAAAAAAGAAGGTGCGCTTTATGATTTGGCAATGGCAACGGGAATTTTAGCCAAAGAAAAAATAATAAATAAAATCCCCGATGATATTGCATTTTTGGGCGAATTATCTCTGGATGGCTCAATTCGTCCCGTTAACGGAGTTTTACCGATAGTATCAGGGTTAAAAGAACTCGGAATTAAAAAAGTTATTCTTCCTTTTGAAAATTTAGACGAAGCAAGCTTTGTTGAAGAAATTGAAACATTGGGCGCCAGAAATTTAGGGGAAGTTGTTTTATATTTAAATGAAGATTATCCTCTTAAAAAATTAAAACAAAAGGTTGATGATTTTTTAAATATTGATTTTAATTTTGAATTTGATTTTAAGGATATTAAAGGGCAATTCCACGCTAAAAAAGCACTTGAAATCGCGGCGGCGGGCGCCCATAACGTTTTGATGTCCGGGTCTCCGGGGTCGGGTAAAACAATGCTTGCAAAAGCATTTTGTTCGATTTTGCCGCCGTTAACCAAAAATGAAGCAATTGAATTAACGAAAATTTATTCCATTGCCGGTCTTTTGGATTTAAAAACTCCATTAATCAACAAGCGTCCGTTCAGATCACCCCACCACAGCGCTTCATCCGTTGGCATAACGGGGGGCGGTACAATGATAAAACCCGGGGAAATTACGCTTGCACACAGAGGAGTTTTATTTTTAGACGAAATGCCCGAATTTCAAAGAAGCGTTCTGGAAGTTTTAAGACAGCCTCTGGAAGAAAATTTTGTAACAATTTCAAGGGCTCAAAACACGGTAAAATATCCCGCCAATTTTATTTTAATCGGTGCGATGAACCCGTGCCCGTGCGGATTTTTGGGAGATAAACAAAAAAAGTGTATTTGTTCGGATTTTCAGATACAAAGATATAAATCAAAATTATCGGGGCCTCTGTTAGATAGAATTGATTTGCATATAACCGTTCCGAGGCTTACGGATGAAGAGCTTTTAAACATTAAAGAAGATAAGGAAACATCGTTTGATATAAGACAAAGAGTAATAAAAGCAAGGCAAATTCAAACGGAAAGATATAAAAAAGATAATATTTATACAAATTCGGAATTAACGCCCAAATTGATAAATAAGTATTGTAAAATCGACGAAGGGTCAAAACAAATGCTGAAGGGCGCAATCAATAAATTTAATTTATCCGCAAGAAGCTATGACAGAATTTTAAAGATTTCAAGAACGATAGCAGACCTTAACGGGTCAAATGATATTAAAACGGAACATATAGCGCAGGCTTTGACGTTCAGGGGATTAAATTAACCTTATTTTGTAAACAACAGGATAAATTCATTTTTAAAAGACTTGATTATAATAAAAATAACAAATTAAGAAAGGTTTTTTATGAGAAATTGGATAATAATTTTACTTGTTTTTCTTATACCGATTTCGGTTTTTGCGGTTTTACAATATACAACAAATGATTATGCCGCAAACGCAAATTCAATCCAAAATGTTCAGGGAGCAAGATTGTTAAAATTTTCATCGCCCTTGTGCTCCGAATGCAAAGAGGTAAAAAAGGTTGTATCTTCCGTTATGCCCGATTATAAGGACAGTATTATTTTTGAAGATATAAATGTATCCGATAACAGCGAAAAAAGCGAAGAGATGATTGAACAATATCAAATATCGGTTGTGCCCACGGTTATATTTATCGATAAAAGCGGAAATATAACATATAAAAAAGAAGGGCTTATTAAAGAAGAAGAACTGAGAGAAAATTTGGATAAGATAAAATAATGAACGAATTAACCGATATATTTACGTCATATCTTCAAAACGGGGAATTTTCCCTGTTTGTATTATTGATTTCTTTTGCGGGCGGGATTATTTCGTCTTTAAGCCCCTGTACATTAGGAATTTTGCCGATTGTAACAGGTTATGTCATAGGATATGACAACGAAAGAAAATCTTTTTATACGTTTATTCAAATGCTGTCTTTTGTTTTGGGTTTAAGTGTTATTTTAACCGCAATAGGAATAATTTGTGCGCTTTCGGGAAAAGTTTTTATTGCAATCGGCGGAAATTACTGGGTTTTATTTATGGCGTCTTTAATTATGATTTTGGGGCTTAATTTAGTCGGCGTTGTTGAAATTCCGATTCCCGTCATAATTAAAAAAATGCCAAAAACCAAAGGAAAAAGCCTTTTTATATATCCTTTCATTCTGGGTGTTTTCTTTGCTCTTGCGTCAACCCCCTGTTCAACCCCCATACTGGCGGGGATTATGAGTTTTGCGACATTATCCCAAAATATAATGTATTCGGCATTATTACTGCTGGCATTTTCGTTGGGGCAAGGCGTTATTATTATTCTTGCGGGCGTATTTTCATCATTAATTAAAAATATGAAAAGCATAAATAAATACAGCGGGCTTTTGATGAAAGCGGCAGGCGGATTGCTTATTTTATCTTCATTATTTATTTTTTATAAAATATTTTCACCCTTTATTTTGAAATAATATTAAGTTTTATTAATAAAAAAATCTTTCTAAAGTCATTTTTTTCTTTCAAAATGTTTTTTTAAAAATATAAAAGTGGAAGGAAGATTGGTTATGGAAATTTCAATGAATGCAAAAACCGAATCACCCGTAAAAGATACGCTTAAAGCAGGTGTCGTAGGTGCTGCAACATTAGGAGGAGTTCAGGTTGCAAAAAGCGTAGCGCCCGTACTTAAAGACGGCTACACAAATTCTATTTCCCGACAACAAAGCGTAATAGATAAATTTGTAAAATCAGGTAAATCTGTTGAAGAATATATGAAAGGCCCGAGAAATTTTATAGAAAAAATTAAGGAGCCCGGTTCAATTGTAAAAACCCATGAAACAATGTCTGCCCAAAAATGGAGCGACAGTTTTGTTCCCAAATATAAAGAAACTGTATTGAAAGGCACATTGCAGGCTTCAAAAGATGCGGATAAAATGGAAAAATTATTAGAGAAAGGAAAACCATCAAAGCTAAGTGCAATAAAAGATGCATTGGGCGATTTTGCTTCAAAAGTTAAAGGAAAAGCAAAAGATTTTATGGGCGCAGAAAATAAAATTGATTTTCTTAAAAATCAAAAAGCACTGAAAAAAGCGGGTAAATTTGCACTTATCGGTGCAGGAATTATGGCAGGCGCCACCGTTATTAAAAATGCGCTTTCAGATAAAAAAGCAGAATAATTAGAGAAATTTATACAAAAAGAGGTTATTTAAAATAACCTCTTTTTTATTTGTTAATAAATGTAACAATAAATTGAATTTTACTAAAGTTTAATTAAAACAGAGCCGATAGCCTTTATATAAGAACAAGGATTAAAGAACTTATTTTAAAGGAGGCTCAAATGAGCGAAATTAAATTAAACGGCTTAAACAGCAACTACGGTTTTTATCAGAAAGATGATTCCGAACCCGCCGTTAAAAGCGATGTCCAAAAAAGCGAACCTAAAGCGCCCGAAACAAAATCGGTAAATCCCGATAAAGTTTTTGATGCATTGGATGTATTGGGCAGACAAAACGCTATTAACGTTCAAGGGAAAGTATCAATCGATCCTAAAGATTATTTAAGCGAAGACAGAAT
This sequence comes from Candidatus Gastranaerophilales bacterium, assembly GCA_944325155.1. Classification (GTDB taxonomy): domain Bacteria; phylum Cyanobacteriota; class Vampirovibrionia; order Gastranaerophilales; family Gastranaerophilaceae; genus Galligastranaerophilus_A. The sequence goes on from CALUYY010000004.1 coordinate 24,415, forward strand.
CGCATCAATTGAAAGTTCAATTGCCGAATTTGAAAAAGGCGTGGAAAAATACGCCAATGCGGTAAGAGAAGAATTCGGCGGCGTGTTTAGTGAAGATACGGTTTTAGCCGTTGCAGCCAACGCATTTGCACTTAATGCATAAAAAATGTGCAAATGAAAACAAATATTTCTCTCTCCTCCTTATCTCTATAGTTCTTTAAAATTTTACCCTCAGACGTTTTGTTTGGGGGCTTTTTTTATACATCTATTTCATTTATTTTTAAAACCCCTTTTTTAATTCCGATAATAACCGCAATCAGTCTGTCTTTTGCCTTCAATTTTTTTAAAATTGAAGCCACATGGGATTTTACGGTATGCGAAGTGATGGAGAGATTATATGCGATTGAATTATTATTAAGCCCTTTTGCCATAAGGTTCAAAACCTGAAATTCTCTTTTTGTTAAATGAATTTTATTATCCGGGCTTTTCATTTTATTTCTTTCAAATTATATTACGTCGGACTAATTTTACCTTTTTTTATTTAAAAAAAGTTTATGTATTTTACCCGATAAAAATAATTTGAAATTATTTGCCCAAAGCCCTGACGCTTAGTTCCAATTTGCCTTTAAAGGCTTTATTTATTTCATTTTGCAAATCGGAATCGGGGTTAACCCAGAGTCTTTTGTTTGTTAAGATTTGAACTCTTTTATCAAAATTCGGGCTTTCGGGGTCTTCAAAATCGATAACCACCGGGCTTTTGCCGCCGTATTTAGATAAAAGTTCTTTTAAATATTCGTTTTCTTCAAATTCAAAATGCTGAAGCATTTTTATCGTAACAAGATTAACGTTTTGAACGGGCTGAACTTCATTAACCGATATATTTAATTCGCCGCCCTCTCTTACGTTTATTCTTCCTGTCATTATAACTTTTTCATCGTTATTTAGAATTGAAGAAAATTGTTCCGTAATTTTAGGAAATGAAACAAATTCAATTCTTCCGCCCGATAAATCTTCAATTGTGCCGATTTTTAAAATTTTAGAAGGGTCTTTTCTTGTGGGTTTTGAGATGACCTGCGATAAAAGACCGCAAATTGTAACCTGTTTATCTTTTTCAGGCGCCTGTATAATTTCTGAAATCGTATCGGTAGTTAAATATTTAATTGTGTCTTTTATACTTGATAAAGGGTGAGATGTAACGTATATTCCCATTAAATCATGCTCAAACTGCTGAATTTCCGTATCTTTATATTCTTCGGAACTTCCCAGAAGTTCAAAAGTAGGAAGCCCGATTTCCTGTGCGTCAATACCCGCGCTTTCAAAAAGGCTTACCTGCCCCGCTTTATGGGAAGATTTTCTTTGCGCAACATCTTTATTTATTCTCTCTAAATTTTCGATTAACTGTTTTCTTGATTTTTCAATTCTTGAAAATGCACCGACTTTAATTAATGCTTCCAAAGTAAGCTTATTAACGCCTCTGCCGTCCATTCTCGTACAATAATCATACAAACTTTCAAATTCTTTTTCTTTCCTTAATTCCATAATCTCTTCAACAACGCCTCTTCCGACGTTTTTAATTGAAGCAAGACCAAATCTTATATTATCGCCGTCGGGTGTAAAATCGGCGTCCGATTTATTTATATCGGGAGGCAAAACCTCAATCCCAAGCGCCTGACATTGGAGAATATAAGCTTGTGTTTTTTCCTGATTATTTGCTTGCGAAGTTAAGTTTGCAGCCATCCATTCAACGGGATAATGAGCTTTAAGATATGCTGTTTGATAAGCTATAAAAGCGTATGCCGATGAGTGAGCTTTATTGAAACAGTATTTTGCAAAACTTTCAATTTGTTCAAACAAAGTATTTGCGGCGTCTTCCGTCATGCCTTTGTTGGCGGAAGCTTTAACGAAGCGGACTTTTTGTTCCGCCATCTGCTGAAGCTTCTTTTTACCCATCATGCGGCGCACCATATCGGCATCGCCCAATGAATAATCGGCAAGCGTTCTGAATATTTGCATAATCTGCTCTTGATATAAAATCGTGCCGTATGTATCTTTTAAGATATTTTCCAAAAGCGGATGAGCGTATTCGATTTTTTGGCGTCCGTGTTTCCTGTCGACAAAGTCTTTTGTCATGCCGGCTTCCAGAGGTCCCGGGCGAAAAAGAGCAACAAGAGCGCCAAGATCTTCAAAAACAGAGGGTTTTAATTCTTTTACCAATCTTTTCATCCCCGGAGATTCAAGCTGGAATACACTGTCCGTATCGCCTTTTTTCAACAATTCAAATGTTTTTTCATCATCCAGAGGAATTTTGTTTATCTCTACATCGATTCCTTTTCTTTTTTTAATCATATCAAGGCAATCTCTTATAATGGTAAGAGTTTCAAGGCCCAAGAAATCCATTTTTAAAAGACCGATTTTTTCAATTCCCGCCATAGGGTATTGGGTTGTTGTCGATTTTTCTTTTGAAAGTGCAACGGGAATAATTTCAGACATCGGTTTCGGCGCAATAATAACGCCTGCGGCGTGGGTGCCCACCTGGTTTTTTAAACCTTCAAGATGAAGTGCTTCATCAATCAGCCCGTGGGCTTCCGAATTTGTGTCATATAATTTCCTGAATTCAGTACCGTCCAAAAGAGCGTCATTTAATTTGGTCCCGGGAACCGACGGAATCATGCCTGCCCAGGTGTTGCTTGTCGTAAAATCAATATCATAAACTCTTGCAACCGCTTTTAGTGCGGCTTTTGCAGCAAGAGTGCCGAATGTTATAATCTGGCAAACATGGTCGCTGCCCCAGCGCTCCGATACATAATCAATGACTTCGCCCCTTCTTCTTTTGCAAAAGTCAATATCGATATCGGGCATTGATATTCTTTCGGGGTTTAAAAATCTTTCAAACAACAGATTGTGTTCAATAGGGTCCAGTTCGGTTATACCCAATGCATAAGCAACGATACTTCCCGCAGCCGAGCCTCTTCCGGGACCTACCGGTATATCGTGGTTTTTTGCCCAGTTGATAAAATCCCAGGTCAAAAGGAAGTATGCGGGAAAACCCATTTTAAAAATTACGCCTTTTTCATATTCGTATCTTTCCAAAATGTCATTTGGTACAGGGTCGGAATATCTTTCTTTTAAACCTTTTTTGCATAAGAGGTCAAAATATTCTTCTTCGGATAAATTATCGGGGCAAGGGAATTTTGGAAGATATTCTTTTGTTTTCCCGAATTCAAGCTTATCCATTTGAAAATCGATTTTATCCGCAATTTCAACCGTATTATTAATGCATTGGTTAAAATATTCTTCATCCATCCAGGAAAACGCTTCTTTTAATTCTTCAACCGTTTTTACATAAAATTCGCTGTTTGAAAATTTAAAACGGTTTTGCTCATGTTTAGAAGATTTTGTTTGTTCGCAAAGAAGAGTATCATGCCATGAGGCGTCTTCTTTTCTTAAATAGTGGGAGTCGTTTGTAATAACGGTTTTTATATTATGCTTTTTTGCCATTTCCATTAAGAAAGGGTTTGAATCTTTTTGTTCTTTAAGCCCGTGGTCTTGAAGCTCAATATAATAATCATCCCCGAAAAGGTTTTTATAATATAAAATTCTTTTTTCGGCTTCTTCTCTGTCGCCGTCTAAAAACGTTCTTGCGGCTTCGCCCTGAATGCAGGCGGATAAACAAATAACGTCTTCTTTGTATTTTTCCAAAAGTTCATGATTTATACGGGGTTTATAATAATAGGCGTCTGTTGACGCTATTGAATCAAGGCGGCATAAATTGTGGTATCCGTTTTGGTTTTTGGCAAGCAAAACAAGGTGATACATAGTTTTTTTGCTTCTGTCTTCAATAACATCGCCGTCGCATATATAAAACTCACACCCCAAAATAGGTTTAACGGCTTCAATTTGTTTTTTAAATTCCTGTTCTTCTTCGGATAACATATGCGATAAAAGCTCATTTTTCGCAATGAACATATCGACACACCCGAACATAACGCCATGGTCCGTTATTGCAACGGCAGGCATATCATTTTTGGCGGCAAATTTAAATAAATCGGGAATTTTGATGGCGCCGTCCAAAAGCGAATATTCTGTATGAAGATGCAAAGGAACGTATTTCATAATTAAAAATCTAGCATAAAATGAATTTAATTTGGCTAAATTTTAAATTATATTAATTGCATCTTTTATATTCTTCCAATTCTTGTTTTGCCTGTTCGCCCAATCGGGTTTCATCATAGTCTTCAGGGAGATGTTCAACGATTTCTTTAAAATTAAAACCGTATTGAAATGCGCTCGGCACCTGAGCACAAACATGTTCATATTCACCCGCAACCGAATTAACCGAATGCATAACAGAGGGGCTTATAACCGCAAGATCACCTTCTTTTAGAATTTTAATCTGTGATTTTCCGTCTTTAACAACATTTAATGCCGCAGCTCCGCTTGTTACAAGATAAATTTCCGTTTGTCTTTTATCTGCACGGTTGGGGTGGGAATGGAGTTTTTCGCCCTTTCTGAGTGCGCTCATCGGGACTATTTCTTCATCATCCAATTGAACCATTGAAACGCCGACAAAAGGAGAATTTCCGTCTTCGGATTGCATTGCGGTTGAATTGGTAACCCAGTTTGTAGCTCCCTGAGTCCAGTTATTTAATTTATGATTCAGATTATAAACCGCTAAATTTCCGTCTATGAATTTTAAGCCCGATAAATCATAGCCTGTTTTATTTTGTTTTTTCCAGTTTTCTATGATTTCCCGTTTTTCATCTTCACTGAACCCTTTTTGTTCAAGGGCGGCTGAAAGCGATTCTTCGTTTCCGTATGCCCTTTTCCAGTAGATGTGGCTTAAGTCTCTTTTATTGTTGTACAAAATGCCCGTTTGTTTCATTTTGGCTATGGTTTCTTCTCCGTAGCCTTCGGCGGAATTTTTCAGGGCGGCTTTTGTATCTATAAAAGCCTGTCTTGCCTGTTCATATACGGGCATTAATTTTTCAATTTCATCGTCGGTGAAACCTTTTTGTCTTAAAACATTAATTTTATGAGCGGGTTTTGAATATGTGTCAAATTTAACATAACCGTCATCTCTTTGTACTATTACACCCGTTTCATATAATTTATCCATAAGGGCTTTTGCCTGTTCGACATCTTTTCTTTTTTCTTCATCAAGCAGATGTCTTCTGTTATATAAATCGTTAACAAGATATCCTTTTGATTCATTTTTATCAATTCCTATTGATTTCAGGAAATCATAGTCATCGGAATATGAGGGGTCTAAAAATACGCCCGGCGTAAATTCACCGTTATAGAGGTGCGAATTATAATAAACAAGTTCAAGAAATTTATTTTTTATGTCTTCATTGGAAGCGTTATTTGAATGTCTTTCATACCATTCATAATCTTTTTTGGACATAATCATAAAAGGATAGCCTTTTTTGATTTTTACTTTGGCCTTTGTTCCTTCATTTATTAAAATGCCCGAATTTTCGGGAAGCGGAATTTCTTTTCCGTCTTGAGTATAAAGCGCCCCTTCGCAATTTTTGGGGAAAATTATCTGGGTATCATATTCAAATTCATCATTGTCGCTTAAATAGTCAATGGCTGCCGTTCCGTATACGATTTCCGCTTGCGAGTCAAAATCAACAATAAAAGAATGGTTTTCCTCGGTAACTTTCAAAGGAATATCATCTTTATCGCCGGTTATAATAAAAGCTTGTTTTATTTTGGGGGCATTTCCGGTAAATGAAAGATTGGAAGCATAATTTGCCCTGTATGCGGATGAGGGGATATTTAAAGAAGAATTAAATTCTTCTTTATTTTCTTTTTGTGCTTCTTTTGTTTTAACACCCGAAAATGATTGTATATTTGAACTTTGTATAGGATTTATATTTGTTATTTGCATATATTTTTCTCACACTACCTTATATTAATTAAGTCTATTTGTATAAAAAAGTTGTTTAATAAAAAAAAATTTTCTTAACAATTATTCATATTGTTTTTATAAATGTTATATAGCCCGTCAACCAAAACAAATCTTCCTAAGGGAATTACTTTTGTATAAAAATTAAGAGAATCAACAAAGCATTTATTTTCGCAAAATCCGCCAGATAAATAAATTCTGTCCGGACGTTTCGTAAAATTATAAGCATTATATGCAATACCCGATATAAATTTTGAAACGGCAAAAGATGTATCAACCCCGTTTGAAACATCATCCATAATTTTTTCTAAACCGAATATACCGCAGGTTACGGGGTATTTTTCTTTTGTTGCTTTAAGTTCATTTATATCAAGATTATAAAATTTTAAAAGCATTTCGATAGTGGCGCCGGTTGCGCTTGCACAGTTTGTATTCCAGTCCATATCTTGAAATTTTGAATTTTTAAATTTTATCCATTTTGCATCTCTTGAACCTAAATCAAGAATTGTTTCATTTTGAAGTTTTTGTTTATCAACGCCGAATGACAGCGCCACAACTTCGTTTTCATATTTTCCTTTTGTTTTGTCAACGCTGTGTCCCGTTTTAATTTCAAAATCAATATCCGAATTTTTAATATCCGATGTTTTTATAATCGAGTACTCTTTTTTATCGTTTTGAACTTTTAAAATTTTGCTCCAGGTTGTACCGGCATCCAGAAAATATACAGGTTTCATCTTAACCTCAAAAATGCTTCAATTTTAGCTCTTGTGGAATTTGAAGAAAGTCCGTCTATATCAATATATAACCCTTGATATTTATCTGCAAGATATTTTGCAAGCTGATTTTTGGCGCAAAATGTCTGGGCAAAAAAGACCGTTCCGATGTTTTTATCTACAAATTGTTCAAGTTCCAAATCATAAGGCGACATTTGTTCGACACATCTCATCCAGCCGAAAACATGAGTATCATCGGGAAATAATTCAAGTATCGATAAATCATTCGGCGGAACCCCCCAGAAACCAAACGACGGTTTTGTCTGCGGAAGATATGAATAGTCTTTTTGCTCGATTATATTTGCCGTTATTAATTCAACTTTTTTTCTTAAGGGAAGGTTGCTTGATGAGATATATATTTTATCTTTTTTATACTCTTTTTCTTCAAAAACCGATGTTTCAATTATAAAGCCTTCGTTTTTTAAAATTTCAACCGCAAAAAGCGCACTGTCGCATTTATCACGGCCTATCGGAGCTAAAATTTTTATAATTCTTTCTTTATAAAAAAGTGCGTTATTAAAAATATTTTTTATGATTGAACAATAATTTTCGGGCAGTATTGAAGTTTTGGGGCTGTTAAAATCAACGTCCAAATCAAGCCAGACGGCATTTTTATACTCTTCTTTCGTTTTTTTAATAAGATTCGGGTGCGGATAACCCCAAAAAGCAATTATATCTTTCATACTTCTTTTTTAACACAAAGAAAAGATTTCATAAATTTCATCATCCGATAATTCGGTTATTATTTTTTCTCCGATAAATACGGCGGAATCTGCCAGTTCTCTTTTATCTTTTATGATTTTATCTATTTTTTCTTCAAAGGTAGATAAGGTTATAAACCTGTGCACCATAACATTTTTATCCTGCCCTATACGATAGGTTCTGTCCGTTGCCTGATCTTCAACGGCAGGATTCCACCAAAGGTCATAATGGATAACATTGGATGCGCTTGTAAGGTTAAGCCCCAATCCGCCCGCTTTCAGAGAAAGTATCATAATTTTTTTATCCGGATTATCGGAAAATTCTTTTATCATTTCTTCTCTTTGTTTGACGTTTAATGACCCGTGGAAAAAGAGAGGCTCAAAATCAAATTCTTCTTTTGTGATTTTTTCTAAAATGCTTCCCATTTCTTTATATTGGGTAAACACGAGAACTTTTTCATTGTTTGAAACGATAGTATTTAAAATTTCCATTAACTTTTCTGTTTTACCGCTTGCGCTTCTGCCCATATCACCGTGTTTAAGATAATGATAAGGATGGTTGCAAACTTGTTTTAAGCTTGTTATAAGTTTAAAAATAGCGCCGCGTCTGTTTATTCCCTGTCCTGCGGATTGAATTTCAGACATTGACTGTGATAAAACTCTTTCATATAAAGCGGCCTGCGCTTTTGTCAAATAGCAGTATTCATCCAAAACAATTTTTTCCGGTAAATCCGATATAATTGTTTTGTCCGTTTTTAGGCGTCTTAGCATAAAAGGTGAAATTGCCTGTTTAAGTTTTTGCGCTCTTTGGGTTTCTTTAAATTTTTCAATCGGCATTGAATAATTTTTTGAAAAATCGGTTAATGAACCCAGATAGCCTTTATTTATAAAATCAAATATGCTCCAGAGTTCAGACAATCTGTTTTCAACGGGGGTGCCCGTCATTGCAACTTTCATGTTCGCTTTTATTGTTTTAACCGCCTGGGTTTGGCTTGTTGAAGAATTTTTAATATTTTGGGCTTCATCAATAATTAAAATATCCCAGTTGTATTTTTTAAATTCCTCCAAATCAATTCTTAAAATCGCATAGGTTGTTAAAATGACATCCGTTTCAATTGAAAATTCGCGGTTAAAACCGTGGTATATATGAACCTTTAAAGACGGTGCAAAAGTTTCAAGCTCTCTTTCCCAGTTTCCTAAAAGCGTTGTCGGACAAACAACAAGAGCCGGCTTTTTTAGTTTGTTTTCTTCTTTTAATTTTAAAATCAAACTTATAACCTGAACCGTTTTACCGAGACCCATATCATCCGCTATACAACAGCCAAAACCCTTTGTTGTATTTGTGTATAGCCATCTGTATCCGATTTCCTGATACGGTCTTAATTTTCCCTTCAGGTCTTTTGGAAGCGAGATATCTTCAACTTTTGTAAAATTGGAAACAACCCTTGCAAAAGCGGCGTCATAGTCAAAATCGTAATCATCAATTTTACCCGACAGTGCATGGTGCAATAATTCCATTTTATTCATCACAAAATTGGGTTTTTTCAATCTGGATAATAATTTATCGGTTTCTTCCTTATCAATTAAAATAAATTTGCCTTTATACTCAATCAAACCGTTTGTATTTTTGGCAAGTTCCCTGAATTCTTCTGCCGATATTTTTTCGTTACCCAGGGCAACTTCAATTGAAAAATCCATAATTTCATCAAGCGAAATTGATGAATTGTTTTGAAGAGAGAAAAATTCTTCAATATCGGATAATCTTTTTTCTTTGATTTTGGCGTTAATTGAAGCTCTCGGGATAATAACATTTTCCATTCCCTCGGGCAGATTAACTTCCATGCCTGCCTGTGCCAGATAAAATGTAATTTGGGTTATTAATTTATAAACACCCGATAAATCAAGCTCTAAAGTAACATCTTCCAGATCTTCAATATATTTTGTCGCCCAGTTTATTTGCTTTTCAACTATTGTTTTATCTGTTTCTTTTAATTCTTCAAGCTCAATTATCTTATTTTGAATTTTATCTTTTGCCTTAATTCTCATTAAGAATTTTTCGCCGTCAAGTTTTTCTATGTTAAAGACGGGAACTATGTTATAAGTTCCGAGGCTCATTTCATCAAGCCAAATTTGAATATCCGATGCCAAATCATGGCCTTTTAAAAATCTTTTATGGCTTGTGTGCTTAACAAAATAAATTGCGGCTTTTAAGTCTTTAAATTTATAGTGTTTTACGTTTAAAAACGTAAAGATAAGATAATTTAAATATTTATCTATTAATTTTTTGGTTGTTTCTTTGTCTAAAATATCGTTATTTATAATTTCGGTATAATTTTTTAAATATTCTTTATTTTGAAAATAAGGCTCATAAATAACCGAAAAAGTTTCTTTTCTGAATTGAACCGTGGGAATAAAATTTAATTTTTCAACGGTTTTTTTAACAAACTGCGTCAGGAAAAAATAAAAACGGTAAGTTTTTGACACATCTTCCATTAATTCGGAATTTTCCGAAACTCCGGTAAAATATTCAAAAAATAAATCAAGCGGGATATTATATCCGATTTTATCGTTTTTATATTCGCTTCTTAATTTATATAAAGAACCCCTCGATTTAAGGTAAAAATCAAAGTTATAGGGGGGTGTTATAAAAATTTTTACTTCATTTTCACTATTTTCAAGAAGGATATCGGTTGTTCTTAAAACATTATTTTTTGTATCAAAAGTGTCGGGGAATTCTTCTTCAATCAGTTCATATATTAATGAAAGAGTGTATCTGAAATCTTTATTTTTTTGTGAATAAGGATTAGAATCCAAATTCAAAAGCAGTTTTTCAATATCGTTTTTCTTGAATGTTAAATTGTTTAATTCCATCTTATATACATTTTAATATAAAAAAGTTTTATTGTATAATCATTTTTATGAAGTTTGCAGTCAGACTAATTAAAAACACATTCCACCCTCTTAAGGTTCAAGACGACGTTAATCTCAGCCGGGACCAGCTTATAATAGTCAGAACCGAAAAGGGCGAAGAAGTTCATAGAGTTATTATCGTAAACGATGAAATCGCAAAACACTGGCAAAAATATAAACCTGAAGCATTAAGCGTTGTCCGGGTTATGACGGATGAAGATTTGAATACTTATAAAGAACAAAAAGAGCTTGAGGTTAAGGCATTATTAAAATGCAGAGAGTTTGCCGAAAAAAGAAAACTTGTCATGAACCTTACAAAAGCCTGCTACACTTTTGACAGAAAAAAAATTACTTTTTATTATACGGCGCCTGAAAGAGTAGATTTCAGAGAGCTTTTAAAAGATTTAACACAGGAATTTAAAAGAGTAAGGATTGATTTAAGACACATCGGTGTCAGGGACGAAACGGCACTGCTGCAAGGACAGGGTATTTGCGGACAGAATTATTGCTGCTGCAGTTTTTTAAAGAATTTTGATTTTGTATCCACAAAACTTGCAAAAGACCAGAATATCCCCTTAACCCCGGGGAAAATAACGGGCGCCTGCGGAAGATTATTATGCTGTTTAAATTATGAATATTCAAATTATATTGAAATTGCAAAAATGCTTCCGCCCGTGGGTTCGGGCATTATGACACCTGACGGCGTTGCAAAAGTTGCATCGATTTGCTTTTTAAAACAAAAAGTATCAGCCAAACTTGAGGACGGAAAAATTAAAGAATATTCAAAAGATGAAATTGAAATGCTTGATCAGGAAGTAAACATTGAAATTGAGCAGACGGAAAATCTCTTAAATTACAATGAAGAAGAAAATATTGATTTAAAAACTTTGGATAACGATAAAAATTCTACAACGGGAAATATTTAATGGAAGAAATCACAAGCAGAAAACTTGCAAGCGTTATTGCAAGAATTTTAGACGATAACAAAGCAAAAGACATAGTTATTTTAAATGTCGGAAACGTCAGTGTTTTATCGGATTATTTCGTTATAGCCTCCGCAACAAGCACGCCTCAGGTTAAAGGGCTTACAACAAACGTAAGAGAAAAAATAAAAATGCTTTTTGATAAAATCCCGAAAGGAAACGAAAATGATTCCAAAAACACATGGAATTTATTGGATTACGGCGATGTTGTAGTTCATATTATGCACTATGAACAAAGAAATTTATACCAGATAGAAAAATTCTGGAACCATGCGCTTAAAGTAGACAGAAATTCCTGGGAAGAAGAATCGAAAGAATACGCACAATATAATTAAGCTTTTATAAGGCTTCTTATTTTTTGAATTTCAAAATATATTTCATCATAGGTTAAATATGCCCATATATAGGGTTTTAGAAGCGTTATTCTGAATATTGCCTGAATAATGTTTTCAACATAAAATTTATCCGCTATTTCTTTTGTTTTAGCTTTGAATTCATCCATGGTTTGAATATCTTGTATACGGGATAAAATTTCATCTTCATCAAACCCGAAAATTATTGCGGATAAAATTTTATATTCATCTTTTTTTAAAGGGGCAATTTTTTTATTTCTGTTTTCTTCAATCCATAAAAACAGAAGAGGAAGATTTAAAATAAAATCGCCAAAATCAAAATTTTCGTTTTCTTTTATATCGTTTGATAAAAGAGAATATAATAAAACCGTATAATCATTAATATGTTCCGTATATTTTTCTTTGGTAAGTTCTTCGTTTAATAAATCATCGGGTGAAAAATTTAAAAGAGCCTCTTGAAGAATATGAACGTTAACATAAAGGGAAAAGTCGGAAAATTCTTTATTGTTTTTATAAAGATTTTGAAACGACAAAATGTCGTTGCTGTAATTTTTTCTTTTTATTGATTTTAATATTGAAGTTTTCAGGTCTTTGGGGAAATTAGACAAGAAAAAACAAATCCCCGCAAGCTTCATTATATTACGGCTTGAAAAATCAATCAGTATATCGGATAAATTTTCTTCGGTCGATATAAAAAGTTCTTCATTTATATTAAGAAGCTTTTTTAAGGTTTGGATTTTTCTGTATTTAAGAGAAAAATCGCATGAAAAAGGTTTCAGACCTCTTTGCAGAGCTTTATTGACAGTTTTTTCCATTATGAGCCTTTTTAAAAGTTATTAAACAATTTTCTATAATTTTATCCGCAAATTGATTCTATTGCTATTAGCCACATGGGTGGTATTTATCCTTTAAGGATAATTATTTTTTATCCTTATTGGATGTGGATTATAGGCAAAGTTCGCTCTAAACTCTTTAAATGAGCCTTAAAAAAGAATTCGGGAAACGTGTTAAATTTTTACGCGAGGAAAGAAAATTATCGCAGGCAAAGCTCGGCGAACTTATAGGAGTCGAAGCACTTGCCGTAAGCAGAATTGAGAACGGAGAAAATTTTGTAAGAGCGGAAACGCTTGAAGCCATTAAAAACGCATTTTGCGTAAATTACAAAGAACTTTTTGATTTTGAAGAAGAAAATATTGATGATTCAAAATCAAAAAGAATTTTATGCCATTTAAACGGATTAAATGAAAAAGAAATTGAATTTTTCATATCGGTTATTCAGGCATATAAAAATATAAAGTAGTTATTCGATTTTTTTTAAAAGTCCGCATTTTGTACAGGCAAGAACTTTTTTTGTCGAATCAACGGGAACAAAAATGTGGTCGCATTCGGGATAGTTTTCCTTAAAATCTTCTTTTTTTATAAAAATCTTCCCGTTTTTTATTTTTTCGATTATTTTATATACCAATTCAAATATATACATAGGTCTTTTTTAAATTATAATTAATTTATATGGAAAAGAAAATCAAAAAATATATCTCATCCACCGTTTCATATCATGATATCTACAAAGCCGTTGAAATTGCAAATGAGTTGAATTTAGGCTTAGAGATAAGCAGATTCGGCAAATTAAAAGATTTGGACGAAAAATTTAATGAAACATTAGATGAATATGAAGATGCAATCAAAGACCTGAAGGGTCCTTTATCTTTGCATGGCTTTTTTTCAAACCTCTGCCCGGTATCAAAAGACCCTTTAATAAAAGAAGCTTCAATTAAAAGATATTATCAAAGCCTTGAAATTGCTTCAAGGCTCGGGGCAGATAAGGTTGTATTCCACACTTGTTTTAACAATTTGTTAAAACAACAGGTATACAGGGATAATTTTTTTCATTCAACCGTTGAATTTTATTCGGAATTTGTTTCATATTTTGAAGAAAGAAAAATAACCCTCTTGATTGAAAACGTCCATGAACCAGACAGCTCAATGATAAGAAACATTATAGGAGCGGTTAATTCCCCTTATTTGAAAGCAACAATTGATATAGGACATTGCAACATTCATTCAAAAAACTCCGTTTCGGATTGGATAAAAGATTACGGAATTATGCTTTATCATATGCATTTTCATAATAACTTTAAAGATGAAGATTCACACAGCTCCTTAAAACAGGGAACATTAAACATAAAAGAAATTATACAAACGTTGAAAGATTTAAGATTATATCCTTCGGTTACTTTTGAAATTTTTGATAAAGACGCTTTGGGCGAGAGCGTTCAATATTTAGATGAAATTCTTGATGAGCTTAAGTTCGGGATATAGCTTACTGATATTTTGAAGGAAGAATGTTTTCAAATTTGAAGATATATTGTTTTTTATCCTCATCGTTTTTGCTGTACCCTAAAATACGCTCCAAATCAGCTTTTAAGTTGCCCAAATCTTCATATTTTTTCAAAACGCCTTCGGTTGCAATTGAAACATCGCCCGTTTCTTCGGATACTACAATGCAGGCACAGTCCGAAATTTCAGTAATGCCTATTGCGGCTCTGTGCCTTGTGCCATAGCGCCAGCTCAATTTAGGGTCTTCCGTTAAAGGAAGAAGAGCGCCTGCGTATACGATTTTATCTTTATCCAAAATAACGGCGCCGTCATGAAGCGGAGTATTAGGGTGAAAAATCGTAAGCAAAAGTTCCTGCGACAAAAGAGCGTCCAATTTAACGCCGACATCGTTTTGATTCAGGTTATCGCCTTTGCTTTTTAAAACAATAAGAGCACCTGTTTTTGTTTTGGATAAATATTTAATTGCTTCAATTAATTCTTTTACGACATTAATTTCATTTGAAGATTTTTTTTCATCATTTTTATTGAATATATTTACAAAAAAATCGCTCTGCCCTATATAGCCCAAAAATCTTCTCATCTCGGGCTGGAAAATGACAATAAGGCTGACCGTAATAAAGGTTACAAGCATTTTTAAAAACATGCCGATAATTTGAAGAAAATTAAATCTTATAAAAAGTTCGGATACACCCCATAAAATTAAAAGTACAAAAAGTCCTCTGACCAAGCTTTCAGAGTGTGTGCCTTTAATATATTTGCGGTAAACAAAAATTAAAATGCCGGCAAGAATTAAAACCTGCAGAATACTAAGCAGCGCAAACGAAGCGGAAAGCCCCCCGGCACTGTCTATTAAAAAATCGTGAAAGGGTCTTATTAAAAATTGATGTATATACGTTGAAAAGTCCACTTGTATCCTTACTTTTTAAGGTTTTATTATTTTAAAACATCATTTTGAACAAGCTGTTCGTATGTTTCTCTTTTTATAATAATATCAGATTGCGAATTATTTACAAGTATCATAGCGGGCTTCAGAACTCTGTTATAATTGCTTGACATGGAATAGCCGTAGGCACCCGTATTATATACGCAAAGAATGTCTCCGGTTCGGGGATCATTCAGTTCAATGTCTTTAATTAAAATGTCGCCCGATTCGCAAAATCTTCCCGCAACGGTAACTTTTTCCATATTTTTATTGTTTTTATAGTTTGCAATTTCGGCATAATATTTTGCTTCATACATTGAAGGGCGCGGATTATCCGCCATGCCGCCGTCAACTGCTATATATTTTCTTCCGTTCGGAACCTGTTTATTTGAACCGATTGTATATAAAGTAACCCCTGCGGTGCCGACGATTGAGCGGCCGGGTTCAATATATAAAACGGGTTCTTCCACATCATATTTTTTGCAGTGGTCTTTAATTGATGTAATTATTGTATTTGCAATCGTATCAACCGAAGGCGGGCAATCAGTTGCAATGTATGTTATTCCAAGACCGCCGCCTGCATTTATTTCATCAAGATTTAAATTGTGGGTTGTATTTATTCTTTTTAGTTCCTTAATTAAAACCCCGATTTCATCATAATAAACCTTTGTTTCAAAAATTTGAGAGCCTATGTGTGCATGAAGCCCTTTAATTTCAAGATTGGAGCATTCGTTTTTAATTAAATTTATAACTTCATCAATTTGGGTTAAATCAAATCCGAATTTTGAATCTAAATGTCCCGTTTGAATGTATTTATGCGTGTGGCATTCGATACCGGGGGTAATTCTTAATAAGATTTTTTGGATTTTATTTTGTTTTTTTGCTTCTTCATCAAGCATTTTAACTTCAAGGAAATTATCAACGCTTATGCGTCCGATGTTTAATTTAAGCGCCGTTTCAATTTCATCTTTTGTTTTATTGTTGCCGTTAAAGGTTGCAAAATTCATATCGACTTTGGCATTATGAATTGTATAAATTTCGCCGCCCGATACCACATCAAACCCGAAGCCTTCTTCGTGGAGAATTTTTGCTATTTGTGATGTCATTAAAGCTTTTGAAGCGTACATCATATTAGTTTTTTTGTATGAAGAAAAAGCATTTTTATATTCTTTTGCAATTTGTCTTAATGTAACTTCGTCCATAACATATAAGGGCGTTCCGTATTTTCTTGCAAGTTCAACCGTGTCGCAGCCCGAAATTTCAAGGTTGCCCAAGTTGTTTCTTGTCGTGTTGAGGGGTTTAATGCTTTGGTTTACCGTCTTTGGCATTGGCTTATTCTCCTTGCTAAAATCCGGTAATAATTGTAACATAAATATATTAATTTATAGGGATTTAATTATGTTTGCAAACAGCTTTTCAAATTATTATAAAACGGCAATTTTTATCATTATGGCAATTTTGACCATTGTTTTCATAGGACAGATTGCAGATATTGCAATTATGTTTTTTGCGGCGTTTATCATTGCGGCATCAACCCTGCCCTTAATTGAAAAATTAAAAAAGTTTATGCCGAGGACCTTAGCCGTTGTTTTAATTTTGCTTCTTGTTCTTATAGGCGTTTTGCTTGTTTTTATACCGTTGGGGATTATTACGATTAACCAAACGGCGCTTTTATTTGAAGAGGCGCCGAAATATATTGACCAATTAAAAACGTTATTGGGATTTGAAATTTTCGGGCATAAATTATCCGATTTTATTAACTTTAACACATTTGAGAATTTCGGTTCTTCTTTGAGCACCGTTGCCGCCGACCTTGTAAACAGGGGGTTAAATGCGGGAAAAGTTATTGCAAATTCGATAACTTCAATTCTGGCGGTTTCAATTATGGTATTTTATTTATGCGTTGATGAAGAACACATGAAAAAAGCTTATCTTGCGTTTTTCCCGCCGAAATTCAAAACAAAAGCAAAAGAAGTTCTTGATATATTAACTTCAAAAGTCGGCGGATACGTTTTGGCACAGGTCTTATCAATGATTGGAATCGGCGTTTTAACGTTTCTGGGACTTCTTATTATCCGCCATCCGCAGGCACTTTTGGTCGGGTTTATAACTTTTGTAACCGATTTAATTCCCGTTGTGGGCGCTTTTGTTGCCGTTCTTTTAGGTATTGTAACGGCTCATGAGGGCGGAATCGGTTATATGGTTTTAACGCTTGCCGTTATGATGATAGCGCAATGGCTCCAAAACCAAATTTTAAGACCCGTATTATTCAGCAAATTTATGGATATGCACCCTTTGCTTATAATTGTTTCTCTTTTAATCGGCGCAAAATTTTTAGGCTTTACGGGCGTTGTTCTGGGACCTGCGTTTGCAAGTTTGGTTTGCGTTTTGGTTAATGAATTATATTTAAAACAAATTAATAATGACGGAAAATAAAAAATGAGAAAGCAAAGAATTATTGAAATTTTAATATTAATTTGTTTGCTTGCGCTTGTTATAACGGGAGTTTTGATATTTAAACATTATAAATACGATAAACCGAACACCTATAACATTGTTTTTAAAGATATTGATTCAATCGTTAAAGGTTCGCCCGTAAGGTTTATGGGCATAAATGTCGGATATGTTACCAAATTAAAAAGAAAAGACGGATATATAATCTGCAGAATAAGAATAACGAAAGAAAACGTTAAAATTCCCGATTTTACAAGAGCAAAAGTTGAATTTAACGGTTTGGGGGGGTCAAAATCAATTGAATTGTTCCCGCCCGCCACAAATGAATCTGGAATTGAAGGCATTGTTGCGATTGAATCTTTAAGGATTAATGACTTGGCCGGCATGGTTGAAGATTTGGTCGATGTTGCGGTGTTTATGAATAATTTTGTGCAGGAAATTGACCCCATTATGATTATGAACGGATTTAAGCAGTTTTCAAACCCCGAAATTATAAATAAAGTCGATAAAGGGTTAATTGAAGCAACAAAAAGGCAAAAAGACATAGAAGCGGGTTTAAAAAAAGAAAAACAACAAGAAAACGCCCTTGAACAATTTATTGATTTTATAAACGGTTCCCTCGCTCCGAAAAAAGAACCCTTAAAAGAAGAGACGGAAATAAAACAAGAAAACGCGGAAAATTCAAACGGGAAAATAATGCAGCAATAGAGCAGAATTTTTTATTTAGAAAATTATTAGATATGGTATAATTTCAAAATAATATATAATGAAAGGTGTTATTATGGAATTTACCGAAAAGATTAATCAACTCAAAGAACGTTCTGCTTCATTAAAAGACAGTTTGCAAACAGAAGAAGCAACTAAAAATGCGTTAATAATGCCATTTTTAAATGCTTTGGGATATGATGTTTTTAATCCCCTTGAGGTAGTTCCTGAATACATTGCTGACAGTCGTCTTAAAAAAGATGAAAAAGTCGATTACGCCATTATGAAAGACGGCACACCAATAATTTTGCTTGAATGCAAAAAAGTTGATAATGATAAATTGGACGTCAAAAAACATGCCGGACAACTTTTTAAATATTTTACGGCAAGTAAGGCTAAATTTATTATTCTTACAAACGGAATTGTGTATAAGTTTTTTTCAGACATTGAAGAACCCAATATACTGGATAAGGAACCGTTTTTTACATTTAATTTAACCGAATTTAAGGAAAGCCAACTGGAAACATTATCGGAGTTTTGTAAAGAAAATTTTGATTTAGAAAAAGCATACTCAAATGCAGGTGATTTAAAATACATCAAACAGTTTGAAGAAGTTATAGAAAACCAATACAGAAATCCTTCAGATGATTTTGTAAGATATTTACTTGATAAATCAGGAATATATGACGGAATAAAAACCGCAAAAGTAATAGAAAAGCACAAAAAAACAACTATAGAAGCTTTTAATCTTTTTATGTC
The DNA here is from genome assembly GCA_944325155.1 of Candidatus Gastranaerophilales bacterium. Classification (GTDB taxonomy): domain Bacteria; phylum Cyanobacteriota; class Vampirovibrionia; order Gastranaerophilales; family Gastranaerophilaceae; genus Galligastranaerophilus_A. The sequence continues at coordinate 43,202 of CALUYY010000004.1, forward strand.
CAAAGTTATGAAAACGTCTTTAGATTTTAATTTATCTGTTAAACAAGGTGAAGAAACGGATAAAAATGAAATTGTAACAACTCTGGAAGAACTGGAAGGGTATGCCATTATTAAGAGTTTGTTATTTGGTAAAATTGATGTTACACGAATAACATACAGAGATAATGCAAGTTATTTTAATGTTTTATTGGATGATAATATTAGAAAAACAATTTGTAGGCTGCGTTTTAATCGCACTCAAAAATATCTTGCGTTTTTAGATGGTACCAAAGAAGTTAAGATACCAATAAATAATGTTAATGATATTTTTCAATACAAAGAGCAATTTATAAATAAAATTGATGAAATTATAAGCGTAAAAAAATAAACCGTGTCAATTTCAAGGAAATTTAAATTTATCCGTTAATTTGAAAATAAATTTCTTTTAAGCGCTTTTTGCTTATATGGGTGTATAGTTGCGTGGTTACAACGCTTGAATGCCCCAATAATTCCTGAACCGCCCTCAAATCCGCACCGTTTTCAAGCAAATGCGTTGCAAAAGAATGCCTGATTGTGTGCGGGGAGATGTGTTTGTGGATTAATTCTCCCTGTTTTTTTATAAAATTATAAACCCATTGTCTTGTAATTTTTTTGCCGTTATCGTTTATAAAAATTGAATTTTCTTTATGATTTGAACCGAATCCGGTTTTTAAAATCAGTTCTCTTTGTTTTAAATATTCATTCAGCGCAGCTTTTGCTTTTTTGCCGACGGGAACAAATCTTTCTTTTGAACCTTTCCCCGTTGTTTTAATTAAATTGTTTTTAAGGTCAATGTTTTTAACCTCTAAATTCACAAGCTCCGAAACCCTTAAACCCGTTGCATATAACAATTCAAAAACCGCTTTTTCTTTAATTGTCATATTATTTTTTAAAATTGTTTTTATCTCATCCGAGCTGATAACTTTGGGAAGTCTTTTCGGAATTTTTGGCGAAGTTATTGATAATGCGGGGTTGGATTTTATTTCTCTGTTTGCGGAAATATATTTAAAAAATCCTTTAATTGAAGCCAGTTTTCTTGTGATTGAAGAGCTTGAAATATTATTTGAAGCAAGAAACATTGTATATTCGCTGAAATTATTTCTTTTTATTTCATCCAAATTTTCAACGTTTTGAAAATAATCAAAAAAACCGATTAAATCGTTTTTATAGGCTTCAAGCGTATTTTTGCTTAAGCCTCTTTCAATTTCAAGCCAATTTAAATATTCGCTTATTAATTGCACAATCATAATTTTAATTATCGCGCTTTAAAATCATCAATTCATCTTTTAAAAAGAGGATTTTATCTTCTTTTAAATGTTTGATATGCCCAGGCGTTGTGATTGTGGATGGATTCCTGCGCTTCAATTTCAACTTCGTAAGAATTTATAATTTCGTTTTGTTCAAGCTTTAAAACAATATCTCTTAAAACATCCTCAACAAATTTCGGGTTTTCATAAGCCGTTTCGGTTACTTTTTTTTCGTCTTCCCTTTTTAAAAGCGAATACAATTCGCTTGAACCCGATTGCTCGATTGTTTTAATTAAATCTTCAAGCCAGATATGTTTATCGTCGTCATAAGAAATTTTAACTTTAACAAGCGCCCTTTGGTTGTGTGCGCCGTATTTTGAAATTTCTTTTGAACAGGGGCAAAGCGTTGTTATCGGAACTTTGGCGCTTAAATAAAAAGTGTAGCTGTCTTTTTCATAAATGCCTTCAAAAGAACAATCGTAACACATTAAAGACTGCAGACGGCTTATCGGCGCTTCTTTTTTGATAAAATATTTAAAATCAAATTTGGCATAGGCGCTGTCTGAATTAAGCCTTTTTTTCAAGGTTTCAAGCATTTTTTTAATATCGACGCCGACCAAATTTTTCTTTCTTTCTTCGTCCAAAACCTCAATAAATCTTGACATATGGGTGCCTTTATATTCCTTGGGCAAAGAAACACTCATTTTTGCCTTTGCATAAACAAGGCGTGTTTCATATTCGTCGTTATTTAATTTGCGTTGAATATTCAAAGGAATTTCAACGTCTTTTACGCCGACTTTTTGAATTTCAATATTTCTTATATCTTTTTGGTTCTGGACATCGTTCATTTTTTAAATTTCTTTTTTTTCTTCCAAAGAAAGAAGAATTTTTAAAGCCGCAATTCTTTGGGTTTTCGGGTCTGCATGTCTTAAAATTTCAACCGCACGGAGCATAACGGGGTCGTTATCATACCAGCGGTTGCCTTTTCCCGCATACTGGGTAACCATTTCATAAATTCTTTCAATAACATCAGCCGCAACTTCTTCCTGTAATTTTAAAATATAGTCCTGCGCTTCTTTTCTTTCATCCGGTGCGGATAATCTTAAAAGCTCAAGCGCTTCTTTTAAAACGGGGTCTTTATCATACCAACGCATGTGCCCTTTTTCTTCATTATGTTCTTCGTTATCGAATTTATCTTCCATAAAAAAGTCCTTTATATTTTAAAATTAACTTTTAACCATTCTAACATAGACTTTAGCGCCCGTCCTCTATGAGATAGAGTATTTTTTTCTTTTTCCGTAAGTTCGGCCATTGTCCTGTTGCCGTTTTCAACAAGAAAAACGGGGTCATAGCCAAAGCCGTTTGAGCCTTTTTTTGAATAAGCAATTTTTCCTTCAACAATTCCTTTTTCCCTGTGGAGAACTTTTCCCTCTTTATCGCAAAGACAAAGTGCACAGACAAAATGCGCCGTTCTTTTATTATCGTCTTTAAGCGCATCTAAAAGCTTTTCAATTCTTTTTTCGGGCGTTGTATCATATCTTGCGGAATGAATCCCCGGGCCGCCTTTCAGATAATCAACGCAAAGCCCCGAATCATCCGCCATAAAATAATTTCCGTTTTTTGAAACCCTGCTTGCTTCTTTTGCTTTAATTTCGGCGTTTTCTTCAAAGGTTAAGCCGTTTTCATCTGGGTCAAAATTATTGCAGTCGGGAAGTATAAATTCGACATTATAATCTTTTGCAATTTCATTTATCTCAAAAACTTTATGAGGGTTTGAAGTTCCCAAAACTATTTTTAATTTATCCGCCATATCTTCTCTGTCTTTCGGAAAATTCTTTTATCGAATCAATTAAAGCTTCTTCATCAAATTCGGGCCAGTATTTTTTTGTTATATAAAATTCACTGTATGCTATCTGCCATAAAAGATAATTGCTGACTCTCATCTCGCCTCCGGTTCTTATTAAAAGATCGGGAGACGGAAGATTTTTTGTATATAAAAATTTTTCAAAAATTTCGGCGTCAACTTCTTTTATGTCTGATTTTATAATTTCATTGACCGCATGGACAATTTCATCTCTTGCGCCGTAATTTATTGCAATCTGCAAATTGACGCCTTCATTATTTTTTGTTTTTTCAACGGCTTCATATAAAATGTTTTGAAGATTGGAATTAAGCACGGATAAATTGCCTATAAAAGTTAATTTAACGCCGTTATCAAAAAGTTCTTTTAATTCATTTTTAATCGTGTTTGCAAGAAGGTTCATTAAAAAATCGACTTCTTCTTTTTTTCTGTTCCAGTTTTCGGTTGAAAAAGCGTACATTGTTAAATATTTAATGCCGAATTTATGCGACGCTTTCACAACTTTTTTAAGGGCTTCAACGCCTTTTTTGTGCCCCATCATGGAAGGAAGATTATGCTCTTTTGCCCAGCGTCTGTTGCCGTCCATAATAATTGCAATATGTTTTAAATTTGTTTTTTTAACAAGCTCTTTTATCTCATCTTTTAAAACTGTCTGCGGCATAAAAATTCCTTGCATTAATAAGTAAAATAATTATAGAATAAAATTAAATTAAATGAAAACAATGCAAGGGTTTTTATGCTTGAACTGTTGATTTTATATATTTTAAACAAATACGATTGCACGATTTATAAAATTCAAAAACTGATTGAAGAAATGTTTTTCATATTTTCCTGTCCTTCATTGGGCGCAATAAATCCTGCGCTAAAAAGGCTTGAGGGTTTGAATTGCGTTGAATTTAATTCAATTATGTCGGAAGGCGGGAAATTATCAAAAATATATAAAATTACACCATTCGGGCTTAAATATTTAAAAGAAACCATTTCTCTTTTTGATTTTAAAAATCCCGCTCATCTTTTAAACAATATAAAAGTATGTATCAGTTTATCCGATATTTTAGATGAAGATCAAAAAGAAAAATTTAATTTCAGTGCAAAAAGCAAACTTCAAATTTTAAAAGCCGATATTGAAAACAGATTAAATGACCCTTATATTTTATATAACAATCTGCAATGCGCAATTTTAAAAGGGGAGATAAAAGAAATTAACGCATTGATTAATTTAATTGAAAACGATTTTAACGATGAAAACTAAAAAAGCCGCGCCCTGTCTATCGTTGCAACAAAATATAACCATTCCTTTAAAATATCTCCTTTTTCTTATCAAACACCCGTTAACAACCGTCTTAGTGCTGCTATGTTTCCATCCTGACACGGTTCGAGGCATAATCGCCGTCTGAATAAAAAATTATCAACAATATTCAAAGTTCAAATCACACTTTCTTGCCCCTCATAACAGGCTCTGCACCCTGCATAAGCTTCAGGTCAAGAGTACGCAACACCCCGTGAAGCGCGGCAAATATTATTTTAGCATAAAAAATATTTTTTATGCTTGGTAAATTATATAAACATTTTTATTATTATTCTAAAATATGCATTCTTAAAGCTTTTGCAACTCCTTCGGTTCTGTTTGAAGCGTTTAATTTTTCCAAAATGTCTTTTATGTGTTTTTTAACCGTAGGTTCGCTTATAAAAAGCTTTTTTGCCATTGCTTTGTTTGTAAGCCCGTATGACAATAATTCAAGGGTTTGTTTCTGTCTTTCGGATAAATGAATCATTTTATTTCCCTTTCTTTTTTAAATCTATCCGTCATATTATTTTTACACTACTTTGTAAAATTTTTTCTATGTATTTTACCAAGTTCAAAATCAACTCGGGAGTTTATTTTTCTTGACAACTACGTTTGTAAAATGTAAATTAAAATTACGTCATTACAGTTAACAACAAAAGGTAAAATAAATTAATGTGCCGAATCGGTGCAATTAAATCAAGCGAATACTTTCATCCGTCAAAAACACTGGAATTAATGCGTTCACAACAAAAAGGCCATGATAACTCGGGCTTTGCATTTGTTATGCAGGATCTGGGAGGAATTTTTGAAGGATATAAAGATTTACCTTTATTATCAATGGCTTGCACCGATAAAGGAGTCAGAATCGCCGAAGACATCCTTCATTCAATAGGTTTTACAAGGCTTTTTCAATGGACGCCCGATATAAATAAAAATGCAAAAGGGCTTCAGATTTGCCCTATGCCGAATTATGTTTTTTGCGTTTTTAATTATCCCAAATTATATAAATACGCAACCAAAGAAGATAAAGAAGAACTTCTTCTGGATACAAGGCTTAAATTAAGATACGCTCTTGAAGAAAATGACGAAGGGTATATTTATTCGTTTTGGCCCGATACTTTAATGCTTAAAGAAATCGGGAACCCCAAAGACATAGGAACATATTTTAACCTTCATACGCCGAATAATGAATTTGTTTCAAAAATAATTACCGTTCAATGCCGCCAAAACACAAACTATGACATTGTAAGATATGCGGCACATCCCTTTTTCCTTCAAGGGTATACCGTTCTTGCAAACGGTGAAAATACGTTTTATGAAAAAAATAAAAATTTCCAAAAAAATCTTCATAAAGGATATATCGGCTTTGAATCCGATTCGCAATGCTTTTTATATACGCTTCACTACGTAAATAAAATTTTAAAATGGCCCCTGAAATATTATAAACACGTAATTACGCCTTTAGAATACGATGATATTTTAAAAAGGGGCGACAGTGAAGTTTTACTTAGAATTAAAGCGTCTTTAGCGCATTTGGAAATTAACGGACCAAACACGATAATAGGTGTTATGCCCGACGGCACAATGTTTGTTACCTGCGATTCAAAAAAACTCCGCCCCGTTGTTGTAGGGCAAGACGATAAAACGGTTGTAATCACAAGCGAAGTAACGGGCGTTAACGAAGTTTTACCAAAAAGAAACATAGAAAGCGACATCTACCCCAATGAAAGAGAAATGGTGGTTGTTGATAACAATTTGAAGGTACAAAGATGGCAGCAGTAGACATAACGGGAATTAACAAAGAAGATTTAACCTGGCAGATTGAATACGATGAAACAAAATGCGCACTTTGCGGAAAATGTGTTGCCGTTTGTACTTTCGGCGCCATAAAAGCCGATGTAAGAAAATTAAGAAAAGTTGAATCAAAAGGGGTTTTACCGAATCCGGAATGCGAACAAAAAGCAATACCCGTTATTAAACAGGTTGTAACCAAAAACAAAAACTGTGTCGGGTGCGGAATGTGCGCAAAAGTTTGCGCAAACGGCGCAATTAAGCCCGTTTATAACGAAAGAAACAGAATGAACGTTAAATACAGGGCGCTTAATGCGGAATCTCCCAAAAGAGGCGGAAGAACAAACCTTCATACGGAAGGAAGAACGCTTGATAAAATTAAAGTGGGAAGAATTTCGCAAATGACAGACCCTTCATTGGACGCTCTGAGGCACACATTCGAGCTTCTGGCGCCTTTCGGAAGAGTTATGCCGCCTGAAAATCTGCCTTTAAGTTTAGACGGGTCGGGCAGCCTTGTAATGGATAAAAAAATCCCGACAACAAGATGGATTTATCCGATTATTATAGGCGATATGTCAATCGGGGCATTATCTCCCAGATTGTGGGAAGCAATTTCAATTGCCGTTGCTTATTTAAATGAAGTTCATCATATACCGATAAGAATGTGCTCGGGCGAAGGCGGAGTGCCCGAAAAACTTTTAAGGTCAAAATATTTAAAATATATGATACTTCAAATTGCATCGGGGCATTTCGGGTGGAACAGAATTATTAATTCAATGCCCTATATGATAGAAGACCCCGCAGGTATTTTAATTAAAATAGGACAAGGCGCAAAACCCGGAGACGGCGGATTGCTGCTTGCAAAAAAAGTTGCACCGCATATTCAGGAAATAAGAGGGGTGCCGAAATCAGACCTTTTATCGCCCCCGAATCATCAAGGGTTATATTCAATTGAAGAAAGCGTTCAAAAAATGTTTTTATCAATGAACGCCGCATTTAAATTCAGAGTTCCCGTTGCAATTAAAGTGGCGGCTTCCGTTACAAGCGTTTCTGTTTATAATAATTTGTTAAGAGATCCTTATGATATCGTGGGCGGATTTTTCGTTGACGGTATAGCGGGCGGAACGGGCGCAGCCCATGAAATTTCTTTGGACCATACGGGACACCCGATTGTATCAAGGTTAAGAGATTGCTATCTGGCAGCGGTTCATCAGGGGAAACAAGGTCAAATTCCTCTCTGGGCGGCAGGGGGTCTCGGAATGAAAGGAACGCTTGCATCAGATGCGTTTAAAATGATTTGTTTGGGCGCAAACGGCGTATTTACGGGGCGTTTAATTCTTCAAATCGCAGGATGTCTGGGTGATGATTACGGAAAATGCAATGCCTGCAACACGGGTCTTTGCCCGGCAGGGCTTACAACCCAGAACCCGATTTTAATGAAAAGGCTTGATATAGATAAAGTTGCACAAAATATTGTAAACTATTTTCTTTCGGTCGATGTCGAGCTTAAAAAATTAATGGCGCCAATCGGTAATTCAACGCTTCCCGTCGGAAGATCGGACGCTTTGGTTACGGTTGATAAAAATGTTGCCGAAAGATTAAATATTCAATACGTTTGTTAAAAGGAAAATATGAATACAACAATAATAGATACTCTGCAAGACGGAAAAAGATTATCAACAAAAGAACTTCTCGATTTAATTTATGAAAAAATCGAGATGGGTTTTAACGAATTTAAAATCATTGCCTCGGGTCAGCATGATATAGGAGGACCCCTTTGGTCAAAAGACGGAAAACCTCTTATTTTTCATATAATTAACCCCGGTCAAAGAGTAGGCTCCATGGGTATGGCGGGAACAAAAATAATCGTAAAAGGTTCAGCACCCGCTGATATCGGCTGGTTAAATTCGGGAGCCGAAATTACCGTTCTCGGGGATGCGGGCGACACTGCCGCACACTGTCAGGCATCCGGAAAAATTTATGTGGGGGGAAGAGTAGGCACCCGCTCGGGAGCTTTAATGAAACATGACCCTAAATTTGAAGAACCCGAATTTTGGGTATTAAAAAACACGGGCTCTTTTTCATTTGAATTTATGGGAGGAGGAAGAGCCGTTGTCTGCGGATACGGATGTGAAAATTTGGAATCCGTTTTATCAAACCGTTCCTGCTGCGGCATGGTGGGCGGAGTCGTTTATGTCAGAGGAAACGTAAAAGGTTTAACAAACGATGTTGATATATTTGAGCTTGACGATAACGACAAAAATTTCTTAAAATCAGGTTTAATCAGGTTTTTAAACGAAATTGAAAAAAGCGAAATTTATGAAGAATTAACCGAATTCAGCCAATGGAAAAAGATTTTAGCCAAACCCTACGATAAAAAAGTTAAAAAAGTTCCTTATTCAATTAAAGAATTCAGAGAACAAAAATGGGTAAAAGGCGGAATATTTTCCGAATTTTTCGGAGAAAACGTTGAAACAACGGATGTTATAAATACGGGCGACAACCGCCTGAGGGTTCCCAATTGGGAAAACAACCTGAAAAACCCTCCTTGCGAATTTGACTGCCCCGTTTCAATTCCGACACAAAAAAGAATTGAACTTTTAAGAAACGGTAAAACAAACGAAGCGCTCAATTTAATTTATGAATATTCGCCGTTTCCAGCAAGCGTCTGCGGGCAGGTTTGCCCCAATCTTTGTATGCGGAATTGTTCAAGAAACTCGGTTGATGAACATATAAAAATTCAAAATCTCGGGATTGAATCATTCAGACATGTTGATATAAAAGTTTTTGAACCCGACAAAAAACAAAAAGTTGCAATTATAGGTGCAGGCGTTGCGGGGCTTTCTTGCGCATGGAATTTATCAAGACTGGGGTATAATGTTGAAATTTTTGAAAAAGATTCCGATATCGGCGGTAAATTAAGACAGGTTATTCCGTCCGAAAGATTAAATCAGGAAACATTAAACGCAGAACTTGAAATAATTAAAAATGCGGGAATTAAAATTAATACCGATTATAAAATTGATAAAGACGAATTTGAAAGATTTCAAACGGAATATGACGCGATTGTTGTTGCAATCGGCGCACATAATCCTGCAATGCTCCCGATTGAAGGAAATGAGAGATTAATTAAAGGGCTGGATTTTTTAAAGAAAATAAATAAAAAAGAAAAAGTAAAAATAGGTAAAAATGTCGTTATTATCGGTGCGGGCAATGCGGCAATGGATGTTGTCATCGGCGCATATAAAGCGGGAGCTAAAAATGTTACCGCAATTGACATTCAAAAACCGATGGCTTTTGATAAAGAAATTGACCATGCAAAATCTATGGGAGCAAAAATTTTATACCCCTGTTTTACCGAAAAGATAACGGAAGAAGGAGTTATCCTGAAAGACGGAAGAGTTCTGAAAGCGGACAGTGTTATAATTTCAATCGGCGACAGACCCGTATTTGATTTTATTGACGAAAAATATTTAAACGAGAAAAAATGGCCTTTAATTAACGAATTTAATCAATCCCAGAAAAATAAAAAACTTTTCTTTATAGGCGACTGCACCCGTCAGGGACTGTTTTGCGATGCAATCGGAAAAGGAAGGGAAGCTGCAATTAACCTTGATAATTTATTTAACAAAAAAGAATTGAAACTGTTTAAAACGAAAGAAAAAATAACCATAGATGAAGTTAAATGCGCCTATTACCCCGTTATGAAGGGGTCTGAAATTTATGCTTCCGATACATTGGATGAAACAAACAGATGTTTAAGCTGCGCTGTTTGCAGAGATTGTAAAATGTGTATGAATTCTTGCCCCAAAGGCGCCATTGAGAGGGTTGAATTAAATGATGAATTTGCATATATTTCTGATGCAAACAAATGTATCGGCTGCGGAATATGCGCAGGGGTCTGCCCTTGCGGAGTTTGGACAATGACAAGCAATATTGAAACATAAAGGATAGAAAACTTTTTAGAAAGGAGAAAAAGTTATGTGGGAAAAAGACATTAACATTAATGAAGTAAGAGAAATTCTTACCAAATCAAATGTTTATTTCGGTGTCGGGGCAATTGAAAAAATTGATGAAATTGCCGAAAAATTAAAAAATGAAGGAATTAAAAAAGTTGTTGTTGTATCAGGGAAAGGCTCTTATAAAATAACGGGCGCCTGGGATTATGTTGAAAAGGCATTAAATAAATATAATATTCAATATACAAATTTTGCAAAATGCTCCCCTAACCCCACAACGGATCAAATTGATGAAGCAACCGCTTTAGCTAAAGACTTCGGCGCCGAAGCCGTTATTGCAATCGGCGGAGGATCTGCAATAGATACGGGAAAATCTGTTGCAATTTTACTTAAAAATACAAATCATACGGCAGATGAATTATATGAATATAAATTTACACCCGATGGTGCAGTTCCCATCGTTGCAATTAATTTAACCCACGGAACGGGAACCGAAGCAAACAGATTTGCCGTTGCAACGGTTGTAAAAAAAGATTATAAACCCGCAATCGCATATGATTGCATTTATCCCAAATATTCAATTGATGACCCTTCATTAACAACAAAATTGTCGTTAAATCAAACAAAATATGTTTCGATTGACGCCGTTAACCATGTTATAGAAGCTGCAACTTCAAAAGTTGCTTCACCTTATACGGTTACTTTGGCAAGAGAAACAATTAAACTTGTTGCAAAATATCTTCCCGTTGCAATTAATGATTTAGAAAATCTTGAAGCAAGATATTATCTTTTATACGCTTCATTATTGGGCGGAATTTGTTTTGATAACGGTTTACTGCACTATACCCATGCGCTTGAACATCCTTTAAGCGCCGTTAAACATGATCTTTCACACGGGCTCGGGCTTGCCATTTTGCTTCCTTCGGTTATTAAAAATATATACCCTTCAAAAGCAAATGTTCTTGCAGACATTTTATCACCTCTGGTTGACGGACTTAAAGGAGAAAAAGACGAAGCAAATAAAGCCGCTTTTGGTATTCAAAACTGGTTAAAATCCGTCGGAGTAAATGAAAAATTAACCGATATGGGCTTTTGTCAGGAAGATGTTTTAAAATTAACAAACCTTGCTTTTGAAACGCCTTCATTATCGGGACTTCTTGCAATAGCGCCTACTGAAGCCACAAAAGAAGCGGTAAGCGAAATTTATCAAACATCATTAAGCGAATTTGCACTTGTTTAAAAAATAAATTAATAAATAAACCCTCTTATTATTAAATAAGAGGGTTTTTAATTATATAAAATTAGCTTCAAGAGTAATATAAAAAGCTTTTGTTATGGTAAGATTAATTTATGCAAAATCTTTTATTAAAGCAAAAGCAATCACCCGGACTCGAAGATATAATAAATTATTATATTAATAATCAAAGTCCAAATGAAAAAATCGGGCTTGAGTATGAAAGAATTTCTCTTGATAAAAACAGTTTTAAACAGGCCGAATTTAATAATCTTTTTAATATAATTAAAGATTTTTCAAAAACAAACGGGTGGGATTTAATTTATGACAATGATACAATAATCGGCGCCAAATTCGGCAATTCTTCAATATCGTTAGAACCCGGCGGACAATTTGAAATCAGCCTTGCGCCGAATGAAAGTTTGGATAAAATTTATCTTGTCTTAAATAATTACGTAAGACAATTGGATAAGCTGGGTGAAATTTATAATACCAAATTTTTTGCAATCGGAAATAACCCTAAAAATTGTTATCAAAATCTTCAAATTTTAAATAAAAGAAGATATAAAATTATGGCAGATTACCTTTATAAAAAAGGGAAATTTGCTCCCGTTATGATGAGAGAAACGGCGGGTGTTCAGGTTAATATCGATTATAAAAACGCAATTGATGCAAGAAGAAAAATTTTATGCGCCAACTTAATGAGTCCTTTTTTAACGGGGTTTTTTGCAAACAGCCCGTTCAGAGGAGGAAAACTTACAAACTATAAATCAATAAGAGCGCTTGCATGGAAATATACGGGCCCTGACAGATGCAACATATTTTATAAAAATGTTTTAGACAGACCCAAAGGAAACATTTTTGAACAATATGCAAATTATATTCTGGATGTTCCGATGATTTTTATCGTAAGAGATAACAATTATATCGAATTAAATGGCAATATAACATTCAGAGAATTTATGCAAAAAGGATACAAGGGATACAGCGCCGAAATAAACGATTATCTTACACATCAAAGTTTATGTTTTCCCGATGTAAGATTAAAAAATTGTATTGAAATAAGAAACCATGACAGCCAGAATCTTGATATTGCAATTGCAATAGGAGCTATATATAAAGGAATTTTATATAACGATAAAACAATTGATAAAATTTTGGATTTGTTAGCACCACTAAATTCAAACAGTTTAAATAAATACGGATTTTTAGCCGCAAAAAAAGGTGTTGATTATAAAGTAGGCGAATTAAATTTATATGCTTATGATATAGTTAAAAGAATTTTATATCTTGCACAAAATAATCTTGATTTCAATGAACAAAAATATCTTGACTGGTTAATTGATTTAATTTCTTCAAAAAGATGTATAGCGGATATTATATTAGAACAAATTAAAAACAAAACCTAAGATTGCACCCGCTAAAATTATAAGACTGGGGTTGGATTTTAAATATTTATATAATACAAAAAGAACGATTAAAAGCAAAAATGCTTTTAAATTAAAACTTTGAATTAAATTATTTAATTTTGCGTCATTAAAAACATCCTGAATAATTAACTGTATCGCAACAAAAGATAAAAGAGCGCAGGATGTCGGCCTTAGACCTTTGAATATAAATTTAACGAGTTTTGCTTCCCTGAATTTATTTAAAAAATAAATAACGATTAATGCCAAAATAAAAGGACCGATTACAACGGCAAAAGTTGATAATACGCTTCCCAAAATTCCCGCCGTTGTATAGCCCGTATAAGTAGCCATATTAATTCCGACAGGCCCCGGGGTTATATTTGAAATTGCAATCATGTTGGTTAATTCTTCTTTTGTAAACCAATCATAAATTTCCGTCATATGAAATAAAAAAGGCAGTGTCGCATATCCCCCGCCGACTGAAAAAAGCCCCGTTTTTAAAAATTCATAAAATAAAAGAAGATAAGTTTTAAGCATTTTTTTCTTCCTTCATTTTGTAATAAAAAATTGAAATTAAAACGGATAAGATAACAAGAATGGTGGGCGACATAAAAGAAAAAAGCCCCAAAATAAAAATTAAAAGAAAAACAAACCGGCTGAATTTTGAATTTACGGAAGATTTAAATATGTCTGCAACCATTGAAAAAATCAAAACTATGATTGAAAGCCTTATTCCGAAAAAAGCACTTTGAACATATATGTTATCTGATATTTTTAATAAAAAGCTTGCAACAAGCAAAATTATAATAAAAGGAGTTGTAACAAGCCCTATAACAGCCATTATTGCACCTTTAACCTTTCTTAAAGCGTACCCTGAAAAAACGGATATATTAAGCGCAATTAACCCCGGCAGACACTGCGACAGGGCAAGATAATCAATTAAATCTTCTTCTTTAAGATAAGAATTATCTTCAATTAAATATTTTTTTAAAAGGGGCATTATGACATATCCCCCGCCAAGCAGTTGAAGTCCTATGATAAAATATATTTTATAAATTTGCCATAAGCTTACTTTTTTCATATAAAAATCATAACAAAAAATTATTTTATAAACATGCAATCGCCGTAGCTAAAGAATCTGTATTTGTTTTTAACGGCTTCATTATATGCATTTAAAATAATGTCTTTTGAAGAAAATGCGGATACAAGCATAATAAGGGTTGATTTCGGGAGATGAAAATTTGTAAGGAGCTTATCCGTTACCTTAAATTTAAAGGGCGGATAAATAAAAATGTCGGTTTCATCCGTTACGGGAATTATTTTATTATATTTTTTATAACAGGATTCAAGACACCTTACGGTTGTTGTTCCTATTGATATAATTTTTCCTTTTTTATTGTTTATTAAATCGGCGGTTTCTTTCGGAATTGTATAGGTTTCTGTGTGCATTTTATGGTTTTTTATATCATGCACTTTAACGGGTAAAAAAGTGCCTAAGCCCACATTTAAATGAATAAAGCCTGTTTTTACACCTTTATTTTTTATTTTATCAAGTATTTCATTCGTAAAATGAAGTCCTGCGGTAGGTGCAGCAACGGAACCGTCGAATTTTGCATAAACGGTTTGATAAGTTTCTTTGTCTTTTTCTTCCGCTTCTCTTTGAATATACGGGGGAAGTGGAATTTTTCCCGTTTTATTTAAAATTTCATTAATATTATTTCCTTCATATAAAAGTTCAACAATATGTTCGGGGATATTTCCGTCAGTTGATTCTTTTTTTTCTTTGATTAAAACTTTAAGCTCGTCTGAAATTGTAACTATATCATTATTTTTTAATCTTTTTGAATTTCTGATAAGTGCGCTCCAAAGATTTTTATCCAAAGGTCTTGTTAAAAAAATTTCAATGTTTGCTCCCGTTTCTTTTTTGCCCTGCAGTCTTGCGGGGATAACTTTTGTGTTATTTAAAATTAAAATATCGTCTTTATCTAAATATTCAACGATATCAAAAAAATGTTTGTGCTTAATTTCGCCCGTCAATTTATCCAACACGAGCATTTTTGAATTATCTCTTTTTTCAAGAGGATATTTTGCGATTAATTCCTCAGGGAGATTATAATCAAAATCATCCAAAGTCAAATTATTCATCTTTTTTATATCTTAAATTTAAGTGTCTTGCGGCTAAAACTTCATCTACCTTTTTAACGGGAGTTTTTGAAGGATAGTTATCAAAATTTGAAGGTTCAAGATTAATTTCATTCATTATTTTAATCATAACATCTATAAAATTATCCAAAACTTCTTTTGACTCGGTTTCAGTGGGTTCAATCATCATTGCTTCATGAACGATTAAAGGAAAATAAACCGTCGGCGGATGAATATCATAATCCATTAATCTTTTTGCGATTTTCAGCGTATTAACACCCGTTGAATGAAGATTTTCGGTTGTTAAAACAAATTCATGCAGGCTTTTTGTATCGTATGCGATTTTATAATAATCTTTTAATTTCGCTTTTATATAATTTGCGTTTAAAACCGCATCCGATGAAACTTCTCTTAAATTGCGCCCGAGCATTAAAATATAGGTATATGCTTTTAACATTACGTTAAAATTACCGAAAAACGACGAAACTTTTCCTATTGAATCTTTTTTATCGTAATTTCTTAAGTATTTACCGTCTTTATATTCAATATAAGGGACAGGTAAAAAATCTTTTAATTCTTCAACAACGCCGATAGGCCCCGCCCCGGGGCCGCCGCCGCCGTGGGGGGTAGAGAATGTTTTATGCAGATTAAGATGAACAACATCAAAACCCATTAATTTAGGGTTGGTATACCCCATAATTGCATTCAGGTTTGCTCCGTCATAATATAAAAGAGAACCGTTTGAATGCATTAATTTTGAAATTTCCAATATATTTTCTTCAAACAAACCTAAAGTATTGGGGTTTGTCATCATAATTGCCGCAGTGTCTTTATCCGTTACTTTTTTTATTTCTTCAATATCAACAAGCCCTTTTTCGTTTGATTTAATTTCAATAACTTCAAACCCTGCCATAACGGCGCTTGCAGGATTTGTACCATGGGCGGAATCGGGGATTATTACTTTCTTTCTGAAATCTTTTTTCTTTTCAAAATATTTTTTTATAACCATCATTCCCGTTAGTTCGCCTTGAGCGCCTGCCATGGGCTGAAGCGAAACGGCGTCCATCCCCGTTATAATCTTAAGGGCTTCCTGTAATTTATACATAATTTCCAAAGACCCTTGGGAATCGTTATCGTCCTGCCCGGGGTGAAGATTTAAAAATCCTTCAAGTCTTGAAATTTCTTCATTTACCCTCGGATTATATTTCATGGTACAGGAACCTAAAGGATAAAAACCTTTTTCGATACAAAAATTTTTATCGGACAGTTCTTTATAGTGACGCATAACCTCTAATTCGGACATTTGAGGCAAATTTAGTTCTTTTGTTCTTTTAAATTCGCCGTTATATTCTTCAACATTAACAAAAAGAGGTTTTGTTGATATATTATTAACGGTTTTTTCAAAAACGGTTTTTGTCATAAAATGATTATATAATAGAAATTAAAGAAAGAGAAATTAATTATGAGAGTTGCTGACAAAGAATTTTCTTCAAGACTTTGGGTCGGAACGGGTAAATTTGATGATTTTGAAGTTATGAAAAAAGCCCATGAGGCTTCGGGTGCCGAAGTTGTAACGGTTGCAATAAGAAGAGTTGAATCTAACGCAAAAGGTCATGAAGGCTTAATGAAACATTTGGATTTAAATAAATATTGGCTTTTACCAAATACGGCAGGCTGCGCCACGGTTGAAGAAGCACTCCGTGTTGCAAGATTATCAAAAGCAATGGGCGTTAATAATTGGATTAAACTTGAAATTATTCCCGATGCAAAATATTTAATGCCGGATCCGATTGCAACTTTTGAAGCCGCAAAAATATTAATCGACGAAGAGTTTGTCGTTCTTCCTTATATAGGAGCAGACCCGATTTTAGCAAAAAGACTTGAAGAAATAGGATGTGCAACGGTTATGCCTTTGGCTTCGCCGATAGGAACGGGACAGGGGATTAAAACATTAGAAAACATTAAAATTATAATCGAACAGGCAAATATTCCCGTTGTTGTTGACGCAGGGATTGGTGTTCCGTCGGATGCTTCAAAAGTAATGGAGATGGGAGCCGATTTTTGCTTAATTAATACCGCAATTGCACAGGCAAAAGACCCGGTAAAAATGGCTGAAGCTTTTAAATTAGGGGTTAAGGCAGGAAGAATGGCGTATGAAGCGGGAAGGATTCCAGTTAAAGAATATGCAAGCGCTTCTTCTCCTTTAACGGGAATTGTGGGAAAATAATATTGAAAATAAACGAATTATTTTTATATTTAAAAAACTCCTTTAAAATTTTATTAAAGGAGTTTTTGGATTTAATTTATAAAAGAAAATGTATAAATTGTTCCTGTTCAAAAACAAATGATATTTTGTGCAAAAACTGTTTAAAAACTGTTCAAAAATTACCCTCTTTTGCACAAGATGTTATAAACGGTTACAGTGTTTATTCCGTTTTTTATTATGAGGGAGTTATAAAAAAATTAATCCGGGAATTAAAATTTAAACACAATAAACCATGTGCAAATTTGGCCGCTAAATTTTTATATGATTATCTTAAAACAATTGAAATTGATATGGATAATTCAATTATAATCCCTGTTTTAACCCATAGAAAAAATTATTTTAAAAGAGGATATGATAACGTATTGGAAATTGCAAAAGAATTAAACCGAATATCAGACATTGAACTTAATTATAATTCATTATTAAAAATAAAATATACAAAACCGCAGTATAAGCTAAATTACAAACAAAGACAGAATAATATTAAAGGGAGTTTTCTGCTTGATAAAAATTTCAAAACCGAAAAACAAATAATTCTTCTCGATGATATCTTAACAACCGGCGCCACGCTTAATTATATAACTTCTTTATTTAAAGAAAGGGGGTTTAATAATTTAATTTGTTTAACTTTATCCAAAACAAAAAAACAAAAAAGTTTTAAACATGTTTTAAACATGTTCTTTTAGTTTTCAACAGGTTTTTAAAATCCAAAAATGTTTATATGAGAGATTTTTAAGAGTTTTGAACAATTTTTGACGCTTTATTATTATTATTAATTTTTTATATTATAATTAATTTAAAATATAAGGAATAAAAAAATGAAGATAATACTTCAAAAAGAAAGTTTTTTAAATTCAATCAAAGCAGTTAAGGGTATAGTTTCAACAAGAGGTGTACAGCCCATATTGGGTGCAATTTTAATTGAATCCGTTTCATCGGACAGAATTAAATTAACAACAACGGACCTTAATTTATCAATAAGCTATACAACAAAAGCCGAAGTTGAAAAAGAGGGTAAAATCGCAATTAATGCAAAAGTTATTGAAGATATAATAACAAAAATGCCCGATAAAAATATAACAATTGAATTGAATGTTGAAACAAACACAATTAAAATTCAAAGCGAAAAAACAAAATTTGAAGTAATAAGCTTAAATGCCGAAGAATTTCCGAATATTTTAAATAAAAAAACGGATGAAACAGGTGAAGAAAAAACGTTTGAAATTTTAACGAAAGATTTAAATAAAGCAATTAAACAAACCGCATTTTCCGCCGTTCAAAACGAAATCGGAGGAGTTTTAACGGGGATTTGTTTTAATATTGAAGAAAATACGCTTGAGATGGTAGCAACCGACGGAAACAGACTTACAAGAAGCAGGATTCCGATTAATTCAAGAAATGAAGCTGCTAATTTTATTTGTTCATACAGAACGCTTGTTGAAATTTCAAAATTAATTTCTTTAGTCCAGGATAAAAACCTTAAATTTACAATTAAGGGAAATAAGATAGTTTTTGAATTTGAAGATATTATTTTTCAATCAGGTTTAATTGAAGGAACATATCCTAAATATCAACAATTAATTCCGACAAACAATGAAAAAATTGCAACGATAGACAGACAAAAATTTATTGACTCGATAGACAGAGTTTCCGTTATGGTGAATAACAGAACAAATATAATGAAATTTAATTTTGAAAACTCAATGCTTGAAATAAGCACCGATACCCCTGAAGCCGGGTCTGCAAAAGAAACTTTGGATATTGATTATTCAAGCGATAATTTGTTAATAGCATTTAATTATAAATATCTTCTTGATTGTTTGAGAAATATTTCAAAAACAAATGTTAAAGTCGAGATGTCGACAAATTTATCGGCAGCGCTTATTAAACCGGATGATTCCGATAATAATGATGAAGAAGATAATTATATTTGTCTTATAATGCCGGTACAGGTGAGGTAATATGAAAATCAGCGTGCAGACTCCCGCTACGGTTGCAAATTTAGGGTGCGGCTTTGATTGTTTCGGACTTGCGCTTCCTTTATATAATATTGTTACCATTGAAGAAACCATAATGCCGGGGTCCGGCATTGAAATTAATATTTTGGATAAAAATGAAAATCTTGAAGCGGAAAATATTCCGACCGATAAAAATAATATAGTTTATAAAGCAATTGAACTTTTATATAACTATATAGGACAGACTCCCGCCGAATTAAAAATAAATATTAAAACCGGAATTCCTATTGCAAGAGGCTTAGGTTCATCCGCTTCCGTTATAACGGGCGGATTAATTGCCGCAAATGAACTTTTGGGGCGCCCTGCGGATGAAGCGGTTTTATTGTCGATTGCAACAGAAATTGAGGGGCACCCCGATAATGTTACCCCCGCATTTACGGGCGGTATGACGATAGCTGAAATTGAAGACAGCGGTTCCGTTACATACAGAAAATTACCGTGGCCCAAAGAATGGAAAATAACGGTATGTGTTCCCGATTTTGAACTTGCAACGGATATTTCAAGGTCGGTGCTGCCTGAATGTGTTCCCATTAAAGATGCCGTTTATAATTTAAGAAGAGCTTCAATGTTTGTTGAAGCGGTTCACACAAAAGATGAAGAATTAATGAAACTTGCAATGAATGATAAACTTCACCAGCCGTACAGAATGAAACTGGTCCCCGGGTTAAATTCCATTATGCAGGATTTAAAACACACGGATAAAGTCTTAGGGTGTGTTCTTGCGGGGGCAGGTCCTTCCGTTGCCGTAATTTCAAGCGGAAACACCGATGAAATTAAGGAAATAGTACAGACAGGCTGGAACAATATTAATGTAAACTCTAAAATACATACATATAATATTGAAGAAAACGGCGCAAAAATAATTAACTAGAAAGGGTATTTATTATGAAAAAAATCTTAACTTCAATTATAACGGCTTCCGTATTTTGTATGGCGCAGGCTGCTTTTGCACAGGTCGGTTTTGTAGATTACTCTTATATTTCAAAAAATTATCCCTTAGCCCAAAAATACAGCCAGACTTTAAGAAATAAATCCCAGTCAATAAGAACATATGCCCAGCAAAAAGATGCACAGGTTGCAAAAGCAAAAACACAGGCAGAAAAAGACAGAATAAGAAAAGAAGGAATTTCGCAGGTTCAATTAAAACAAAAAGAATATTCTTCCTTAAGAACAAGATATGAAAACGAATTAAATACAAAAGTTCAAGCTGCCGCAGAAAAAGTCAGAGTTCAAAAGAAACTTGATATGATAATTAAAAAAGACGCAAGAGTAACGGGCGGTGTTGATTGTACAAGTGCGGTATTAACAATTTTAAAAACTACAAAATAATAAATTATGTTTAAATTCGATGTTATTGTAACAGGTGCAGGTCATGCAGGTTCAGAGGCGGCAATTGCCGCCTCAAGACTTGGTGCAAAGGTTATGCTTGCAACATTGAATATAGAAAATATAGCTCTTATGCCATGTAACCCCGCAATCGGGGGGCCAGCCAAATCCAATCTGGTAAGAGAAATTGATGCATTAGGCGGTGTTATGGGAAGGTTATCCGATGATACTTATATGCAGTTAAAAATGCTCAATTCTTCAAAAGGACCGGCGGTAAGAGCACTAAGAGCCCAATCCGATAAAATTTATTATAAACAAGAGATGAGAAAACTTGTAGAAAATGAAAAAAATATAACCCTTGTACAAACTCATATAACTGATTTAATAATAGAAAACAACGTTATTAAAGGAGTTGTTGATGAATTAGGTGTTCAATATTTTGCACCGAGCGTTATTTTAACGACGGGAACAAGTCTTAAGGGAAGAATTTTTATAGGGTTAAAATCTTTTAGTGCCGGAAGACTGGCTGAAAGAGCGGCTGAAGGGTTAAGCGAATCATTAATTAAAGCGGGTTTTTCAATTAAAAGATTAAAAACGGGAACCCCCGCAAGAGTTGACAGCCGTACAATAGATTATTCAAAACTTCAAATTCAGCCGCCCGATGATATTGATAAATACGGATGTTATAATTTCTTTTCGTTCAGAAAAGAAAAAAATATAAGACCGCAGGTTCCCTGTTATCTTACAAGAACAAATGATATTACGCATAAAATTATAAAAGAAAATCTTGATAAATCACCTCTTTATTCGGGGTTAATCCACGGGATAGGCCCGAGATACTGTCCTTCGATTGAAGATAAAGTCGTAAGATTTAAAGATAACCCGAGCCATCATATTTTTATAGAACCCGAAGGAAATGATACGTATGAAACTTATGTTCAGGGGTTTTCAACAAGCCTTCCGATTGATGTACAGTTTAAAATGTTAAGATCGCTTCCCGGGTTAGAGAATGTTTCTGTCATAAAACCCGCTTATGCCGTTGAATATGACAGCGTTCCGGCTGTTGAATTAAACCATTCTTTAATGACAAAAAAAGTAAAAGGTTTATTTTTAGCAGGGCAGATAAACGGCACATCAGGCTATGAAGAAGCGGCGGCTCAAGGGTTAATTGCAGGAATTAATGCCGTTAATTATATTCAAAATAAAGATATGTATGAGCCCGAGAGAAAATCATCTTATATAGGAACTTTAATTGATGATTTGGTTACGAAAGATTTACCTGAACCATACAGAATGCTTACATCAAGAAGCGAATACAGGCTTATTTTAAGACAGGATAATGCCGATTTCAGATTAATGGAAGAAGGGTATAAAATAGGGCTTGTAAAAGAAGAAGACATTTTAAGATTCAGATATAAAAAAGAAATAATTGAAAGAGAGATTAAAAATTTATCCGAAACAAAAATCTCTGCCGATGAACACAATAAAGAAATTATGAGAAATAAAAACGAAAATTTTGAAGTCGGGCAAAGTGCTTATCAATTGTTAAAAAGACCAAACGTTGACTTTTTTACTTTGAAAGAATTGGGGTATAAATTTTCTTTTGAAGAAGATGATATTTATTTGAAAAAGGAAATTTTAGAGCAAATCGAAGTTCTTGTTAAATATGACGGATATATTCAAAGGCAAAAAGATCAGGTTAATTTAGGGGATAAATTAGAAAAAATTAAAATTCCCGATAACATTAATTATATGGATATAAAACAAATTTCAACGGAAACAAAAGAACTTTTAAATAAAATTAAACCTAAAACTCTGGGGCAGGCATTAAGAATAGGAGGAGTAAAACCTGCCGATATTTCAGTTTTAATGGTTTTAATCGAGAGTGGAAAATTAAGAGAAAAAATTGTATAATTTTTATATAAATATAAACGGATAGAGATTTTGAACAACCTTATTAAATCTAAAAACAGTCTTGGCGAAATCAAAGATACTCTTTTAAATATACTTTTTGATTTTCCCGAAAAAGTTAAAAAAACAAATTTAAAAAAAGTTGATGAGATTAGAAAATACGGAATTGCAATTAAAAATTTTGAAATTGTATCGATTGCAATGTCAATTTATGCATACATTAAATTTAAAACAACCGATAAAAACAGTTACAGGGCCTACGGTGTTTTAAACGACGCAAAATATCTTGCGGTTTCTTCAAATTTATATCTTGCACAAAAAGTTAATTTATTCATTTTTGCTTTAATGGAATTTGAAGAAGAAAATTTTGATGATGCGCTTGATTTTATTAAAAATGCGCAGTTAATTAACATAGGCGAATATGAATTTGATAATACGATTTCAAAAGTAAAACAGGAAATCGAAAAAGCGAAACAAAAAAGAATAATACATCTTGCACCGCCTTCTTTTATACCCGATAAAATGCATAAAAAAAACGATCCGCTTCTGGCACTGTTAAAAGTCGGAAGAACAATGGCGGTTGAAACAAATCTTGATACCCTTTTAACCATAATTGCAAAAGAAATAAATCTTGCCCTTAATGCGGACAGGTGCACAGTATTTTTGCTTGATACCGAAAAAAACGAACTCTGGAGCAAGGTTGCTTTGGGTATGGATTTAAAAGAAATAAGGTTTGATGCAAAACTGGGGCTTGCGGGTTACGTTGTTCAGACGGGCGAGACAATTAATATACAAGATGTTTATAAAGATAAAAGATTTAATAAAGAAATTGATATTCAAACCGGATATAAAACAAAATCAATTCTTTGTATGCCGATTAGGAATATGAGCCATGAGATAATCGGTGCATTTCAGGTTTTAAATAAAAAAGGCGGATTTTTTACCCAAAAAGACGAGGATCTTTTGATTGCAATAGGTTCATCGGCGGGTATTGCGCTTGAAAATGCGGCATTATTCAACAAACAAAAACAATTTATCGAAGAACAAAAACAGCTTTTATCAAGTTTTATTGACACATTGTCGGCTTCAATAGATGCGAGAGATAAAATTACCGCAGGTCATTCCGAGCGTGTTACAAAATATGCGGTTTTAATTTGCAACAAAATGCAGATGAAAGAAGATGAAGTTGAAATTGTTCGCCACGCTTCGCTTTTACATGATATAGGAAAGATAGGAATTAAAGATTATATTCTTCAAAAAGAAGGGGCGCTTACAAAAGAAGAATATAAAGAAATCCAACAGCATGCGAAAATTACTTATGATATTTTGTCAAAAATTTATTTATCAAAATATTTTAAAGATGTTGCAAAAATAGCTTCAAGCCATCATGAAAAATTTGACGGCACCGGATATTTTCTTCATTTAAAAGGCGAAGAAATTCCTTTGGGCGGAAGAATTCTTGCGGTATCGGATGTTTTTGACGCTATTACAAGCAAAAGACATTACAGGCTTAAAATGGATATTATAAAAGCGCTTGATATTATTGTTGAAGGCGCAGACAAGCATTTTGACAAAAAAATAGTCGATGTATTTATGACAATTGAAACAAATAAAATTTTGGAAGTTATTTTAGGCGAAGAACATAAATTAACCGAAGCGGATAATATGTTTTTAAATAAATACAGACTTATTGATTTATACAGATTATGCAAAAACCCCGACGAGAGAAAATTCACGACCGAAGAAGAAAGATTTGTCAACACATTCAATAAATATTATAATCTTGTTTAAGAAGTAAGTAAGTTTTTTATGAAAAATAAAAGAATAACACTATTATTAATAGCATTTTTTTGTGCGTTTAATATGCCTTCATTTGCCCAAAATGAAGATTCTTTTAATTTGGCGGGTGTTATTGAAAGTATAATTAATTATCAAAATCAGGATGAAATAATATCCGATATAAGGCTTGATTCAAAAGAAAATTTTTTATATGCGACAAATAAATTTATACAGGGAAATGTTGTTGTTGCATATAATGAATATTATGAAACAATAGAAACTCTTGATAAAAATATAGCATTACTAATGCTTTCAAAAAAGCTTTATAATTACGGTTTTTTTACTCTGGGTGATTTTGCCATTTCAAAAATTTCAGGCAGACATAAAATGACAAAACAGATTGAAAACTTAAAAGAAGCATATAAACCTTCTTTTGCGCTTACAAAAGAAGAAGAAAATTATCTTGCAAAGGCTTATGCTTCAATTTATTTTAATAATTCGCCCGAAGAAGTTGCATTTAATTTAATTAAAAAAACACTTCTTCTTGAAAATTCCGATTATGCAAATTTTATTCTTGCACAGAGTATGTTTGAATGCAGACAATATCAGCAGGCTTTAATTTATATAGATAAAGCAATTGATAAAAACGACATAAATTCAAATTATAAATATTTTAAAATCAAAACCCTTATTGCATATAGAAAATATAAAGAGGCGCTTGAATATATCGAGCTGTTAAATGAAGAAAATAAAATTTCCGTTTATTTTAAAAACGATGTTGAAATCTTAAAACAGCAAGCTTTATTTAATTTATCAAATGATGATTTTGATAAAAAATTTTATCAGATATATCAATATTATTTAGCGGGAAACTATTATAAAACTTTAAAAGAAACAAAAAATGTTTTGAATTTTAATAAAAACAACTATAAAATCTTAACTCTTCAAGGTATGGCAAATCTTGCTTTGGGCAATTTTGAAGATGCAAAAGAAGAATTTAATTCAAGCTATAAACAAAATAAAAAATTTGAATTAACTTTAATGGGGCTTGGAGATTCGGCTTTTATAGATAACAATTTTGAAGAAGCACTTAAATATTATAAAAAACTAAATAAAAGCGAATATAAAAATGAAGCGATTTTAAAAACTTCTCTTGTATATGAAGTGCAAAACGTTAAAAATAAACAATCGGAAAAAAACGAGAAATTAAAAGCTAAAATTGAAAAAAATACATTTTATGAGAATTATTTAATTGCAAACAATCTTTTAATCAATAATGACAGACTAAAAAAAAGATATACCGCAAGAACAATTGCCCTAAATCCTTTATTTACGGGCGGGTGGGATATTTTATATAAAATAAATTATCAAAATAAAGATTATAAAAAAATTGATACTCTGACATTTTTACTTTCTTTTTTAGATGAACCGAATGCCGAATATTATTATTATTCCGCACTGTCTCTGGAAAATTCAAACAATAAAAAAGAAGCGTTTTATGAAGCAAAGAAAGCATTGTCCGTTAATCCGGATTTTAAACCCGCAAATGATTTAATCAATAAATTGCAAAACGAATTAATTTAAAAATGGTTAAAGCTTTTATCTTCGACAATTTCAACATTATCAACGATTATTTTTTTTGTATCCGTAACAACACCTATTTTTGGCACATTCAGGTTATCTAAAATTTTTGAATCTTGTTTTGAGACGGCAATTAAAAGTCCGAAATCTTCCCCGCCGAACAGTACAAGGTTTTTATCATTAACCCGTTTTAAAATTTTATCATATTGAATATTAAAACCGACGCCGCTTTCCTTTTTTATTTTATCTAATGCGTTAAAAAGCCCGTCTGAAGTGTCGGTCATTGCGTAAATATCTTTTGTATTATTCATAAGAGCATTTGAAATTTCGGGGTATAATTTCGGCTCAATATGGGCTTTTATAAATTCATTTTCAAAATCTTTAATTCCTTTTTGCAAAAGCTCTAACCCCTTTGCGCTTGAACCGTGAATACCGGCTAAATAAAGATTGTAATCTTTTTTTGCATTTTTTCTTGACGAAGGGTTTGTTGTTTTTCCGATAATTGCGATTGATACAACCGTTTTTTTGCCGCCCGTTAAATCTCCGCCGATTAATTTTATATTATATTTTTTTATTATTTCATTAATGCCTGAATAAAAATTTTTTATAAAATTTTCATCCAAATTCCCCGATAGTGAAATTGTTATATATAATGGAACCCCCCCTGATGATAAAATGTCGCTTATATTAACAAGAACGGCTTTTTTGGCAAGAGCTTCGGGTGTAAAATAATCAAATGAAAAATGAATATCTTCATATAAAGTATCATGAGATATTAAAAGCCCCGAATCTTTTATATAGGCGCAATCATCTCCAAGATATGAATTATCTTCAATTGTTTCATTTATTATTTTTAAAAATAAATCTTCTTTATTCATTTAAATAATTAATAAGCCCGAATAATGCCATTTTATAACCGTTTTGTTTAAAACCGGCTATTGTTCCGATTGAAGCGGATGATATATATGATATTTTTCTGAAATCTTCTCTTGAATTTATATTTGAAAGATGAACTTCAACGCAAGGGATTTTTACTGCTTTAATTGCGTCTAAAATTGCAATTGAAGTGTGGGTGAAGGCTGCAGGGTTTATTATAATTCCTTTAATATCATTATTGATTGAATTTTGAATTTTATCCACAATTTCGCTTTCAGAATTTGATTGAAAAAATTCTAATTCAATATCACTAAATTTTTTAGAATATTCAATTAATTCTTCTTCAATATTTTTAAGGGTCACAGAACCATAAATTTCAGGTTCTCTTATTCCGAGCATATTTAAATTAGGACCGTTTATTACAAGTATTTTCATATATTTTCACCTTTTTTATCATACACTAATTTATAATTTAATAAAATATCGTCGTCAAACTTTTTAATTTTCATATCTTTCGTTAAAATACAGTCTGAAATTCTTATAGGGTCCAATTTTGATACAAAATTAATCCCGCCCCCGAGGATTTTCGGTGCAATAAACTGATAAATTTCATCAACCGCTTTTTCCTTGATAAATGCGCTGTTTAAATTAAGCCCCGCTTCAATCAATATTGAATATATCCCCATATCATAGAGTGTTTTTAACAATGTTTTCATATTTTTAAAAGGAATTTTTTCTATTCTTTTGGGATATTTTCTGTCCGTATTATCAATGACAATTATTCTTGTTCCGTCATTTTTAAAAACGTTTGATCTTATTTTTAATCTGCCTTCCCTGTTCATTATGATTCTTATCGGATTAATTCCCCCTTCAATTCTTGAAGTTAAATGAGGGTTATCTAATAAAACGGTGTTGGAGCCTGTCATTATTGCCTGATAAGAACTCCTTAATTTCATAACTTCAAGTCTTGATTTTTCGTTTGTTATCCATTTTGAATTGAATGTATTTGTCGCAATTTTTGAATCAAGCGTAACTGCGGTTTTAAGCGCAATATAGGGAATATTTTTTGTTATGTTTTTAATAAAAACCTTATTTAATTCTTTTGCTTCATTTTCCAAAATTCCTTCAACAACTTCAATTCCCGCTTCTTTTAATTTTTTTACACCTTCGCCGTTTACTTTTATATTTGGGTCTTTCATTGAAAAAACAACTTTTTTTATTTTTTTCTCAATTATTAAATCGGCGCAAGGCGGGGTTTTCCCGTAATGCGAGCAGGGTTCAAGGTTAACATATAATATTGCCCCTTTAAGTTTTTTATCATCGGCTTTTAAAATTGCTTCTCTTTCCGCATGGAAACTTCCGAATTTTTTATGATATCCGGTTGAAATTGTATTATTGTTTTTATCCGTTATGACACAGCCTACAAGAGGGTTTGGAAGAACATTAAGCCCCCCTTTTTTTGCAAGGGAAAAACATTTTTTTATATTTTCAATATAGAATTTATTTAAATCCATTCATTTTACCTAAGCTTTCAACAACCTGAATAATAGCGGGAGTTAACACAACGGCAAACGTTGCCGGCAAAAGACAAAGTACGAGAGGAATTGTCATTTTTGTGCTTGCGGCGCCGACAAGTGCTTCCAGTCTTTGTTTCCTTTTTGTTCTTAAGCTGTCGGCTGAAATTGAAAGAGAAGAAGCGATACTTGCGCCCATTTTATCCGCCTGTATAATAACGGCAACAAAAGACTGGATATCTTTATTTTGAACTCTCTCGCTCAAGCCTTTAAGAGCGTCTTGTTTTGAAACTCCGGATAACATATCTTTTGCTATTCTTTGAAATTCTCCGCCGACTTCGGGTGAAAAATAAGTAAATTCTCTTCCTACACGTTCAATTGCGCTGTCTATACCAAGCCCCGCTTCAACGCAGACGCAAAGAAGGTCAATTGCGTCAGGGAAAAATTTATCAAACGCTTTTTCTTTTTTTACCAGTCTTCTTTTTAAATTCCAAATCGGGCTCATATAAGAAAACATTGAAGGCATACATATAAAAATTGTTCCCAATAATAATTGGCTCATTCCGTCATGAATCATCGGAAGCAGAACAACCGAAAGAAAAATGCCGAATGCAAAAGATATGATAAGCCTCAGCATTCTTTTGTTTTCAAAATCCATAATGTCGTTTTCATTGGCGGGAAGCCCCAGTCTTATAAGCATTTGTTTTGTCGAGTTTTGGTTTTTGTTGCTTTTCATGTTGGCGATTGTAACCGGTTTTATTATTTCCAGCAAATCGTCAAAAATACTTTTTCTTTTTGTTGCCGAATGTCCTTTTTTTAATCTTTCAAGAAGAAAATTGTTATCCTGTCTGTTGATAATAAATACTATACCGCCTACCATAAGTGCGATAATTAAACAAAGACCAAGACGTATTACAAAATTTATATCCATATTAAACTTCTATATCCGTAATTTTATTAATTGCAATGTAACCTATTATCATAAGAAAAACAGATACCCCGAGCGCCATTTTTCCCCAGGGGTGTTTAAAAAGCAATTCCATATACTCCGGCGCCATAAAAAACAATGCCGTTGCAACAACGGGAGGCACCAAAGACACGATAACACCGGATAACCTTGCCTGAGCGGTTTGAGCTTTTAATTGTCCTATCATTTTAAAACGTTCCCTTATGGTGTTGGCTAAAATTTCAAGCAGTTTGATAAGGTTTCCGCCTATTTCTCTTTGAAGAATTACAACCGTTGTAAAAAATCTTAAATCGATTGACCCGGGGATTGTTCTTTGCAAAGAGCGCATTGCATCTTTTGTATCTATCCCTAATGCCACTTCATCCGTCAGGATTTTAAAAACTTTGCTTATGGGGTTTGGCATTTCATTTACTATAACTTCAAAAGCGCTGAACAATGAATGTCCCGCTCTGAGTGCATTACATAATAAATCAAGAGCATCCGGCAATTGCTGGGTAAATAATGTTGTTCTTTTTTTGACTGCATATTTAACATATAAAAAGGGAGTTACAAAACACAAAGGAATAAAAATTGCCCAGGCAGGATACACAAAGATAGCAAGGGTTGCGGGAAAAATCCCCAGAGAAATACTTATTATAATAAATGTGTCAACCTGAAGCGGAATGTCCGCCTGTTCAAGCATTGATTTTATTTTTTCAGTTATTTTAATATCCTTAAAAATTCTGGATAAAAATTTAAAACGGAAATTACTTCTGACCATTGCAAAATTATCATTTGCGGGAGTTGCGGCTTTAAATTCGTGGTTTTTTACGGCAATTAATCTTTGAACAATTTCTTTTTCATCGACATGCAAATAAAAACATATATGCAATACGCCATAATATGCGATAAAAGAACAGATGATACAAAATATTAATTTAATTATCAATTCTTCCATCTTTGTGCAGCCTTCTTAAAATATCTCCTTCCCCGCTTTTTCTTATATTTTCTCTTAAGGAGTTATTTTGAACTTTTTCGGGTGTCGGAGTTTGAATTTGATAATTTACGGGCGCCGCCGGTTTTACAACATCATTTGAACTTGATTTAACGATGTATGAATGTTTATAATTAGCATCAAAAATTTTGCCGTTAATTTCAATTCCCATGCGCTCGATTTTTTTCATAAATTCAGGTCTTACCCCGCTTGAAACATGGGTTCCTATAACCATATTATCGCTTATTCCGGTTTGTTTCCAGACAAAAATATCCTGCATTGTAATAACATTTTCTTCCATACCGGTAATTTCGGATATTCTCGTTACTTTTCTTGAGCCGTCCTGCAGCCTTGAGGCTTGAATGATAATATTTATTGCGGATGAAATTTGTTGTCTTATATTTTTTGAAGGAAGGTCAACTCCGGCATATAAAACCATGGTTTCAAGTCTTGATAAAGCATCACGGGGTGAATTTGCGTGCAGTGTGGTTAAAGAGCCGTCGTGGCCCGTATTCATTGCTTGGAGCATATCAAGAGTTTCCGCGCCGCGGCATTCACCGATTACTATACGATCGGGGCGCATACGAAGGGCGTTTATAACTAAATCTCTTGTTGTAATTTCGCCTTCGCCTTCAATGTTTTTCGGTCTTGTTTCAAGTCTTACGACATGATCTTGTTTCAGGCTTAATTCGGCGGAGTCTTCAATTGTGATGATTCTTTCACCTGCGGGAATTTTGGCGGACAAACTGTTTAATAACGTTGTTTTACCTGCGCCCGTTCCGCCCGAGATAATTATGTTGCACCTTGCACGGACTGCGGCTTGTAAAACATCCGCCATTTCTTTGCTCATAGAGCCCCACCTTAAAAGCGCTTCAATTGTGCCCGCATCTTTTTTAAAACGTCTGATTGATAAAGAAGGACCGTCAATTGCAAGCGGAGGAATGATTGCGTTGACACGGGAGCCGTCGGGGAGTCTGGCGTCAACCATGGGAGATTTTTCATCTATCCTTCTTCCGACTTTTGAAACGATACGTTCGATAATATTTTTTAAGTGGTCATTATCTTTAAATACAACGGAAGTTTTGTATAATTTACCG
The DNA here is from genome assembly GCA_944325155.1 of Candidatus Gastranaerophilales bacterium. Taxonomy (GTDB): domain Bacteria; phylum Cyanobacteriota; class Vampirovibrionia; order Gastranaerophilales; family Gastranaerophilaceae; genus Galligastranaerophilus_A. Next base: position 74,459 of record CALUYY010000004.1, read on the forward strand.
TTTTTTTCTATATAAACGCTTTTTGCTCCGTTTACGAGAATATCGCTTATGCCGGGATCCTCCAAAAGAGGATCGAGAGGACCAAATCCTTTGGTATCCTGAATAATTTCTTTTATCAGGCGTTCCTTTTCGGTTTTGTTGATTGGAACTTGCCTGAAATTGCTTGCGATTTGAAAATCAATAAATTGTCTGATTAAGGCTTTTTGTTCATCGTCATTAAAATTAGACCAGTTTGGAGTTGTATTTACTTTTTCTATTAAAAGAATGTGGAGTTTTTCTTTTAAACTTCTTAATTCCTCGTTTAAAGGCGTAATAGAATAATTCACATACATTTGTGAATCATCTTTTGGCTGGTTATTGTGGTTAGAATTTAAACGGTCCTTAAGAGACAATTATTTAATCTCCTTTTTTCTTGAATATATCTAAGAAGCCAAGTCCCGTTTCTCTTTTATTCGGCTGGATGGCATTTTTATTATTGTGTGAATAATTATCGGACAAAAGTTCCGCCAACTGTCTGAAACTTTTACATAAGTTTGAATTCGGCTCCTGATCGCATACGGGTATACCCTTGTTTATGGCGCCTATTATTACATAATAATTGTTGGGAATTTTAAAGAAAACCTTATGGTCTAAAACTTCTTCAACATCTTCAATTTTAATATCGTCTTTTTCCATATAACGGTTAATAACGAGTTTGATTTTGTCTTTCGGGTATCCGAGTTTTTTAAATAAATCAAAACATCTCTGGCAGTTTCTTATTGAAGGAAGGTTAATTGTGCTTACCAGAAGAATAATATCCGAATTATCAAGTGCGGTTATTGTTTTTGAATCAAAGCTTGATGTTGTATCTATTACGATATAAGAGAAAACATTTCTTAAGATATTAATTAAAGTTGCAATATCTTCAGACGTAATAATTTCCGCTTGTTCAATGTCCGGCGGATCCGCAAGAACATAAAGGCTTGTTTTATTATATTGTTCAAGAGTGGTTAAAAGAAATGTTTCATCAATCCTGTCTAAGTTATTTATAACGTATGAAGTGTCAAAAGAAGGATCAAGATTCAGAAATGTTGTAATATCGCCCATTTGCATGTTAAGGTCGACAAGCGCCACTTTTTCTTTTGTTATGTTTGCAATCTCCATTGCCAGATTAACGGCAATTGAAGTTTTTCCTATACCGCCTTTGTTTGAAAAAGTCGTTATAACCTTGCACCTTGCAGTATCATTTATATTTCCCTGAATTAAATCTTTTAATTTGTTGACGGCTTCCGTGAAATCTTTTTCAATTAAAGGTTTTATTAAAAATTCTCTTGCACCTGCTCTCAGTGCTTTAATTACGATATTGGAATCCATATCGTAAGAAAGAACGATAATTTTGCAGTTTTTAATTGAAGTTGATATTTTTGAAATTATATCGAGAGAAATGTTTGTTTTTTTTGTTATGTCAACGATTATAAGCGGCGGTCTGCTTTCAAAGATATAATCCTGTGCCGATAAAATGTCGTTAAATTGGTGCGTGATATTAATATCTTCAATGTTGCTTAAATAATTTACAATAAGTTCTCTTGAAGTTTGTTCAGGGTCTATTATTACTGTATCAACTTTTACCGCCATTATTATTCCTATCAGAGATTATCTATATTTATTGAATTATCAACTATTCTCGGTGTAATAAATATTACAAGTTCTTCATCTTCTTTATCATCGTCCGTAACGGAGAAGAATGAACCTATAACAGGTATATTACCAAGAATCGGAACCTGATTCCTGCTCCTTGAAGATGAATTTCTTACTAACCCTGCAATTATTAATGTTTCTCCGTCCATTAATTCAACGGTGGTTTCAACTCTTCTTGTTCTGAAACCGTATACCGAAGTTCCGGTTGTTGTTGCAACGGTAACGGAGTTATCAACTTCGGATACTTCCGGTTTTAAGTTTAATCTTATCCTTCCCGAATTTTCCATAATGGTCGGGGTAAATTTTAAGATGACACCGGTATCTTTATATTCGTATGAAACGTTTCCGTACTGACCCATCTCTGAAGGAACAGGCACCTGATTGCCGACGGAAAAACTTCCTTCTTCACCGTTAACGGCAAGAAGTTTAGGTTCGGCAAGAATTTTTATGTCGCCCTTTGCTTCCGATGCTTGAAAATCTACGGCGAATTTTCCGGGTTTAAAATATCCCAAAACGAGTCCTTCGCCGGTTTGAACAATATGTCCTTTTTGTCCGTTTGCCCAATCTGCACCGAGAGTGCTGTCTGAGAGGTGTTTTCCGGAAATTAAATTAAGCCCCAATGACCTTGCAAAGTTTTTGCTTGCTTCCGTTATTTTTACTTCCAATAATACCTGTTTTGCGGGGCTTTCCGTCATATCGGTCAATTTCATATTATATGCTTTTGCAAGTGCCGTTATTTTATCTTTAACGGCGGTCGAGCTTAAATGTCCCGTTAAAACGGCGCCGTCATCGTTAAAAACAAGCGAAATATTTTCATTCGGCGCTATATATTCAACAGCCTGAATAAAAGCATCCGCATTTTGCTGTATTACAAGGTTATAAAAAACGGGCATGCCGTTATCTTCGCTCCAAAAAATTACGCTTGTGGTACCGGGTTTTTTGCCGTTTATCATTAATTGTTTCGGGGAAATTACGACAACGTCCGCTATATTGTTATCGGTTAAAGATACTCTTTGAATATTTTTATCAAAGCTTATAACCTGTGATTTTCCGACAACACCGTATAGTTTTTGGTTATTATCTTTTACGGCGTTTACCGTTTCAAAAGTCGGAAGATTGTTTTCAACCGCCGTCAATTCTTCCGTTTTGACAACCGGAATTTCACCTTCAAATCCCGTTGAATTAATTTCTCTGAATTTAGCGCTTGCAACAGGTACAAGCGATAAAAACATTAAAATAAATATTAATTTTTTAATTATGCTATTCATTTGTTTCTTTAAAATCCACCGTTGATTTTGTACTGCCCACAATAACTTCAACCTGTTTAACTTTAGGTTCGTCAATTGATGCTAAATCTTCTATGTTTGGAACTTCACTGTTACTGATTGTCTGGACGGGCGGGAGTTCCCTGTTTGCTTCCTGAAGCTCTTTATATCTTTGCAAGGCAAGCTCCCATTCTCTTTGTTCTTTTAATTCTTTTTCTTTTTTGTCCAGTTCGGCAATATCTATAAAATTGTATTCTCCTATATCACCGGGGTTTTTCTGAAGGAAAATAAGTCCTTTTGTTTCACCCATATATTTGATAAAGCTTTTTAAATCGTTTTCTTTAATTTCAAGAACAAGCATTTTGGTTGCGCTGTCTTTTGCGTTTTCGATTAAATTTAACACACGCACATTTTCAAGTTTCATGGAGTTTTCTCTTGAATATATGTCAAATCTTTTATTTATTACAACAAACGACGGAAAGTCGTTTTTTCTGACCAGCATGGGAAATGCTCTGAAACCTTCATCGGGCAGATAAACTTTAGGTTCTTCTTTATCTTTTACGATAATTTCTTTTATAAAAGATTTCATAACGGGTTTTCCGGCGTCAATTTTTACTTTGGTTTTTCTTCCGACAACTTCACCCGTTGCTTTATAGGCATTCGGGATATTTATCGGATATTCTTTAATTTCAACATCTTCTTCTTTAACGGCAGCTCCGCTTTTTATTTCATTTTTGGTAATTACGTATTGATATTTGGGAGCAACCTGTTTCGGCTGCTGCTGTTTTGTGTTTGGCAATGCAATGATTGCAAACATTATAAAAACAACAAATGCACTTGCTGCGGCAATTATTAAAGATTTCTTATTATTTGCTAAAGCCATTTCTCTTGGTACAACTCCACAACGGTATTGTACTATATTTTATGAATCAAGAAAAATTTTTAAGTTGTCTTTACAATCAGGAATAATTTTTTATGTTTATTATGACGTAAATTATAAATACAAAATACCAAATTGCGTTTAGTATAAGGGTTTTGGGGGTAAGTCTTTTATTTTTATAAATTAAAATAAATGTTAAAAAAGACGCAAATATTACGGACAAAATGTTAACAATTGCAAAATTGTTAAATTTCCAATCCGTTAAAATTAATCCGATTGAACAACAAACGCTGCATTGAAAAACAAGCGCACCCGTTATATTTGAAATTGCGAGAGTATCTTTTTTGTGTTTAATCCAGATTATACTGTTTGTAATTTCCGGCAGCTCCGTTGCAACGGGCGATAATATAAGGCTTATAACAAGCGGGTTTATATTTGTTATAATTGAAAAATATTGTATTTCCGATACAAAAAGTTTTGAAAAAACTATAAGCAAAATTAAAGAAAGAATTGTCTGGGTTATTATCCAGAAAGAATTTGTTTTTAAATTTTTATTGAAAAAAAGAATATATAAAGGTTCAAGTTCATTTTCTTCAACATTATTTACGGATTTTTTCAGAGTTTGAAATACATAAAATATCCAATAAAAGATTAAAAATAAACCCATTATTGTTTTTATTTTATCTGATATTATAAATGTTGATAAAACCGCCGTTAAATATCCGATAATAAAATATTTATAATCTCTTAAGACATTATCTTGTTCAACAAAAAAATCTTCTTTTCTTTGTTTTGTCAAATAAAAATAATAAAAAAACAGCCCCGATATAAACATTGCTGCGGTAGATAATAAAAAAGACGACCCTAAAATTGCACCCGTTCCTATATCAATTCCGTCTTTTAAATTTCCGCTTAATTTTGAACCCGCTATTGCAACAAGAGGAAGAATTGTTTCGGGCAGTGCCGTTCCGACTGCGGCTAAAATTGAACCCGTTGCATTGTCTGAAATTTTTAATTTTTTCCCCAGATGTTCAATTGCGTTTGTAAATAAATTGCAGGTTAAAACAATTGCAGTCAAAAAAACCGTTACAAGCGCCGTATGGTATAAAATCATCATATTTTGAATTTTTTTAAACTTGTGGGATAATTTTTTTGTTATGATAAATCAAATTTTGGATAAAATCAAATCGGCAAAAAAAATTCTTTTAATATCCCATGTGAACCCCGATGGGGACACTTTGGGGTCGGTTTGCGCAATGAAACTTTTTATAGGCGATAAGGCCGATATTTTGGTTCAAACCGAAAAAGAAAAGGGAATTCCCGATATTTATAAATTTTTGCCGGAAATTAACAATGCAAAATTTTTAGATACGGTTGAAGACATTTATGATTTATCAATAGCTTTAGATGTTGCTTCAATTGACAGAATAGTTGAGATTCCGAGAAAAATATTCGATAAAACGGATACTGTCTGTATTGATCACCATAAAACAAACAAAGGATATGCAAAGCTTAATTTTATAAAAGGCGGATATTCAAGCACGGGTGAAGTTTTATTTGATTTATTCAATGAAGCCAATATTGAAATTACAAAGGATATGGCCGATTGTCTTTATGTTGCAATTTTAACCGATACGGGGTGTTTCAGATATGAAACCGTAACGAATAAAACATTTATTGCAGCTTCAAAGCTTTTTGAAAAAGGGGTTGATACTTCCGATATTGCAAAAAAATGTTATGATAACAAGCCGAAATCAATGGTAACTTTTCAGGCGGATATAATTTCAAATGCAAAATTTGTTATGGATAATAAAGTTGCATACGTTATTATTACCGATGAAAAAATGAAACAATATAAAGTGAAAAATGAACACACCGAAGGTATCGCAGAAACTTTAAGAAGTATAAATACGGTTGATATATCAATTGTTTTAAAGGAAAATGAAAATAAAACAACAAAAGTGAGCTTAAGAAGCAAAACAATAGACTTAACCCCCGTTGTTGAAAAGTTTAACGGCGGAGGGCATAAGATGGCGGCGGGGTGTACGATAAGAAAACCTGCAAAAGCTGCAATTGAGCTTATTTTGGATGAAATTTTAAAATGTTTGAACTCATAAAAGAATATCTTACCAATTTAATAGACAGCATTATAAGTGAAGATTTCGGAAACGCTGCGGCGGAGATGGCTTATATGCTTGCAATCGGTATTTTTCCTTTTATGCTGTTTTTAACTGCCGTGTTCGGGTGGCTGGGCAAAAAAATTTTTGTAACCAAAATAATTTTAGCGCTTTCAACAGTTGCTCCCAAGGGTGTTATTGAGTTAATACAGATGGTTTTAAGAGAAGTAACCCTTTTTCAAAACGGCGGAATTGTTGCGGCGTTCGGTTTTATAGTTACTTTGTTTTTGGCATCAAATGCAATTGCGGTTATAATTAAGGGTTTAAACAGAGCAAACAAAGTCAAAGAAACAAGAACTTTTTTACAGACAAGATTATTATCTGTTTTGATGGTTATATTAAACGCATTTTTACTTTTTATAAGCGTTAACTTAATTATTTTCGGTAAAGTTATCGTAAGCTTTTTACAGTTTTATATACAGCTTCCCGATAACATTGCGCAGATTATGTTAATTACAAGATGGCCGATTGCTTTTGTTATGCTGTTTTTGCTTGCAACGGTTAATTATTATGTTCTTCCGTGCAAACAATTTTCAATTAAAAGAAGCGTTATTCCCGGGTCTTTATTTTTCTGTATTTTCTGGTTATTGGGGTCCTGGCTTTTTTCATTGTACGTTAACGAGCTTGGAACCTATAACAAAGTTTACGGAACAATCGGTGCGTTTGCCATATTAATGGTCTGGCTTTATTATACTTCCGTTATTATGCTTATAGGAGGCGAAATTAACGGTCAGACTTTAGATAAATTAATCGAAAAAAGAAACCGCCCCGTAAAATAATTACCTTTTTGTTGAATAAAATGAAAATCTTTTTAATTTATTTTATTTAAAAGAAAGGAGTTATTTATTATGAAAAAGTATATCTGTAAACTTTGCCATTATGTTTATGACCCGACAAAAGGAGACGACACCCAAAATATTAAACCCGATACGGAATTTAAAGATTTACCCGATGATTGGGTTTGCCCCGAGTGCGGAGCGGATAAATCCGAATTTGAAGAAGCATAAATAAAAAGAACCGCCTTTAATTAAAGGCGGTTCTTTTTATATGTCGTTTAATCTAAGCGGTAACGCCCGATTTTGAAATAATTTCCGTTTCAATGTTTGAAGGAACCTGTTCATATTTGGAAAATTCCATTGAGAAGGTGCCTCTGCCTTGTGTTTTTGAACGGATGTCGGTTGCATAACCGAACATTTCAGCCAAAGGAACAATCGCTCTGATTTTTTGAATACCCGTTCCTTCGATAATTTCCATACCTTCAACACGGCCTCTTCTTGATGAAATATCGCCTATGATATCGCCCGTGTTTTCTTCGGGTACTTCAATTTCAACTTTCATCATAGGTTCTAAAATGCAGGGTCTTGCTTTTTTGCAGCCTTCTTTAATTGCCATTGAACCCGCAATTTTAAACGCCATTTCAGATGAGTCGACTTCGTGGTAGCTTCCGTCATAGAGTTCAACTTTAACGTCAATCATCGGGAAGCCTGCTAAGATACCGCCTTCAAGAGCTTCTTCCATACCTTTTCTTGCAGGTTCGATATATTCTTTGGGAATTGCACCGCCGACGATTTTGTTTTCAAATACAAAACCTGCGTTTTCTTCGGCGGGTGAAATTCTGACTTTAACGTGTCCGTATTGACCTTTACCGCCCGATTGACGGATGAATTTAGAATCCTGATCGGAGTTTCCTCTGATTGTTTCACGATAAGCAACCTGAGGTTTACCCACATTAGCGTCAACTTTAAATTCTCTCATCAAACGGTCAACGATAATATCAAGGTGTAATTCGCCCATACCGGAGATAATTGTTTGTCCCGTTTCGTTATCGGTTTTGACTTTAAATGACGGGTCTTCTTCAGCCAGTTTTTGAAGAGCGATTGCCATTTTATCCTGATCGGCTTTTGTTTTAGGTTCAATAGCAACCGAGATAACAGGTTCGGGGAAGCTCATTTTTTCCAAGATAATGGGAGCTTTTTCATCGCACAGTGTGTCGCCGGTTGTTGTGTCTTTTAAACCTACGGCAGCACAGATGTCGCCTGCATATACTTCGCTTTCTTCAAGTCTTTGATCGGCATACATTCTGACCAATCTTGAAATACGTTCTTTTTTGCCGTTTGTAGCGTTAAGAACATATGAGCCGGATGTAATTTTGCCCGAATAAACTCTTAAGAATGTTAAACGACCGACATAAGGGTCTGTCATAACTTTAAAAGCAAGAGCGGAGAAGGGTTCTTCGTCTGAAGAATGACGTTCCGTTCTTGTTCCGTCGGGAAGTTCACCTTCAATTGCTTTAACGTCAACGGGAGAAGGCATTAATTCAACAATTGAATCCAACAACAATTGGACACCTTTGTTTTTAAATGCCGTACCGCAGGTAACGGGAACGATTTTATTGTCGCAAACCGCTTTTCTCAAGCCTGCTTTTAATTCTTCAACCGTGATGGATTCGGGGTCTTCAAAGAATTTTTCCATTAATGTATCATCGGTTTCGGCGATTGCTTCAACCAAAGCATCTCTGTATTCTTTTGCTTTATCAAGCATATCCGCAGGGATATCTTCTTCTTTAATATCCGTTCCGAGGTCATTTGTATAAATTTCGGCTTTCATCGTAAATAAGTCGATAAGACCCGTAAATTTATCTTCGGCACCGATAGGAAGTCTGATAGGATGAGCATTTGCGCCTAATCTGTTTTTGATTTGGTCAACTACACGATAGAAGTTTGCACCTGTTCTGTCCATTTTGTTAACAAAAACCATACGGGGAACTTCATATCTGTTGGCCTGTCTCCAAACGGTTTCCGATTGTGATTGAACGCCGCCTACCGCACAGAATACCGCAACAACGCCGTCCAGTACACGAAGCGAGCGTTCAACTTCAATTGTAAAGTCAACGTGGCCGGGGGTGTCGATTATGTTAATTTGATGACCTTTCCAGCTTGCCGTAACGGCTGCGGATTGAATTGTAATACCGCGTTCTCTTTCCTGTTCCATAAAGTCGGTAACTGCCGCACCATCGTGCACTTCACCCAATTTGTGGGTTTTACCGGTATAAAATAAGATACGCTCGGTTGTGGTTGTTTTACCTGCGTCAATGTGAGCGGCAATACCGATGTTTCTTATCTTTTCAAGAGGTGTAATTCTTGGCATTTTTATTTTTCCTTTTTTAAAAATTGTGTAACTAAACTAAGAATTATTCTCACATAAAAACTATTTAAAGTAAAGAAGTCTGGATATAAAGGGGTTTTCCCAATTTTAAATTAAAATTTATAATCCCTTATTCCCTGCTCTATGTTTTTAAGATTTTTTATTACCTGTTCTTTTAAAATCGGATTATCAATCGTTTCAAGCTCTTTTTGAATAATTCTCTCGCCCGAGATTTTTGTTTGGGGCGATGCATAATCCGTCAGATATTCTTTTAGGGTCATTAAGGCGTTAGGCTGGCAGAAATTATGAATTTCTTCATTTTTGCAGAATTTCATAAAATCGGCGCCGACTCTTCCCACTCTGTAACATGCGGTGCAGAAGCTCGGTATATAATCCATATCCATAAGCCACCTTACAACTTCATCAAGGCTTCTTAAATCCGATACATCAAATTGGGCCGAATTTTCTTCCTCGGTTTCTTCTTTTACGTATCCGCCGACACTTGTTTTGGAACCGCCGGATACCTGCGTAATTCCGACATGGAGCGCTTTTTCCCTTACCGTTTTTGTTTCTCTCGTGGAGACTATCATTCCGGTATAAGGAACTGCAAGCCTTAAGATTGCAATAATTTTATTGAACGTATCGTCATCAATTCCGTTATCAAATGTATCGGGGTCAATATCATCCGCTTTTTTAATTCTGGGGACTGATATTGTATGGGGTCCTATGCCGTATCTTGCTTCCAGATGTTCTGCATGCATTATTGTTCCTACAAGTTCATATCGATATAAGCTTAAACCGTATAAAACACCTAAACCCACATCGTTTATTCCGCCTTCCAGCGCTCTGTCCATAGCTTCCGTATGATAATCATAATTATGTTTGGGACCTGTCGGATGGAGGTTTTCATAATTTTTCTTATGATAGGTTTCCTGGAATAAAATATAAGTTCCGATATCGGCCGCTCTTAATTTTTTATAATTTTCAACCGTTGTTGCCGCAATATTTACGTTAACACGCCTTATCGAGCCGTTTTTATGTTTTGTATTATAAATTGTATCAATGGATTCCAATATATATTCAATAGGGTTATGGACGGGATCTTCCCCGGATTCTATCGCAATTCTTTTGTGCCCCAAATCCTGAAGCGCTATAACTTCCTGTCTTATTTCATCCTGTGATAATTTTTTTCTTCTTATATGTTTATTTTTAAAATGATAAGGACAATATACACAGCCGTTAACACAATAATTTGAAAGATATAAAGGAGCAAAAAGAACAATTCTGTTTCCGTAAAAATCTTTTTTTATTTGTTCCGCCAGATGAAAAATTTCTTCATTTTTTTCTTTTATTTCGCAATCCAAAAGAACTGCTGCTTCTTTGTGGGTCAGACCCTTTTTTTCTTTTGCTTTTAAGATAATGTCATCAATTAATTTTACGTTATTTTTATTTTCTTTAGCGTATTCAAGAGTTTTTATTATCTCTTCGTGGTCAATAAATTCTTCCGCTCTATTTGATTTTACATCATACATTTTTATATCCTCCAAAAGCAATTTAGCTTTAATAGTATACTAACTCTTAAAAATTAATAAACAATAAAAAAATCAATCAGCTTGAAAAAGCATTCTTAAAAATGTATAATTAAGCCTGATGAATAACGGACTTTCCCAAAGTTTAGAAGATTATCTTGAAATTATTTATAACGAAATAAAAAAGAACAGTTCGGTTAAAGCAATTGATATTTCAAGACAATTAAACGTTTCAAGGGCTTCTGTTACGGAAGCTTTAAACAAGCTTGCCCAAAAAGGGTATATTGATTATGAAAAATACGGAACCGTCGAAATTACAAAAAAAGGAATTGATAAAGCAAAAGAAATCGTTTTAAGACATAACGAGTTAACTTTGTTTTTTGTAAATATGGGTATAGAAAAAAAAGAAGCCGAGATGACCGCATGTAAAATAGAACATGTGATTTCAAAAAATATACGGGATAAAATTGTTGTTTTTAATCAAAGTATTAACAATAACCCCGAATTAAAAAAAATATTTGAATAAATACTTGACAATATGTTAGGTAAGCCTTACAATTTATATAAATTAACTTCATATCAAATTACATTTTTATGTACAGCTGTAATGACAATCGACGATGAGGACAATTCCTCATTTTTTTTATGATTTTGAACTTTTTTATATATCGCCGCCCAAATAATAAAATATTTTTATATCGGTATTTTATCTTATGTAATAATTTAATATTTTAAGCTATATTTTTCATAATTGTGTCTGGTATAATAATTTTATGCGAATTTCAGGATTAAAAATTTTATCATTTTTTGCCGTTTTAATCGTTTTATTTTTCGGCGTGCCTTCTTTTGCAAATGCGCCCGTTCAATCCCAGCTTGAAATTATAGAAAAACAGGTCTGGGGGTTTTCATACGATAAAGAAAACGATATTGAAAGAATCGAACGTCTTGAAAAACAAATATTCGGAACAACAAATCCCAAATTAACACAGGAAAAAAGAATTGAAAAAATAACGAAATCTTTGGGGCTTGAAACGTATAAAGAAGTTACAAGCCCGCTGTCGGATTTATATGTGCCCGAAAAAGGCGGCGAAGGGGTTGAATATCCCCAGATTGACAGGTTGGAAAATATACTTTTGGGAAACGTATATAAAGAAGAAAATATTTATGCAAGACTTGAGAGACTTGAGAAAAAAGTTTTCGGCGCAAAACAGCAGGGTGATTTATCCCAAAGAACGGATGCCCTTAAAAACCATGTTGCTTCAAACGATTTAGCTTACAGGGACCCTGCGTCTTATTACGGCAGCAGCTATACAAACCAATCTTATACGGATGCATACAGCGCTTCGGATGTTCAATTGCAGCTTTCGGCACTGGAAAATCTTATGTTTCAAACTTCTTATTCAAACGAACCGATTCCGAACAGACTGACAAGATTGGAAAACAAGATTTTTAAAAGAGATTTTAAGGAAGATGACGACGGTATAAGATTATCAAGAATTCAAGCCGCCGCAACTGCGGGAAAAACCGCAAAATATTATGATAACAACAAATTCCAAAAATTTGCATCAACGGGAATGCAGGCTGCAAGCATATTATTGATGATTTTAGCTTTAATTTTATAATTATTTAACATCAATAATGCAAACCCCGTCTCCGCCTTCGGTGTCGTCGCCCGTTCTGTATTTTAAGACGTAGGGGCTGTCATTTAAATAATTTCTGATTGCGTTTTTTAATGCTCCGGTTCCGTGTCCGTGGATTACAGTAAAGGAATGAATATTTCTCATAACGGCAAGATCAAGATGATGTTCAAGAGTATCTATTGCTTCATCAACTCTCATTCCCCTTAAATCAAGCCTCGGGGCAAAAGAAAGGGAGTTATGAAAATCATCAAAAGAAACGGTTAATTTTTTAATTCCCTTGCTTACTTTTCTGTCCGTTTTTGCAAGTTTCGATTTATGAATTTTGGATTTAATCAATCCCATTTGAATTTCAACCATACCTTTATCATCCGGATATGATTTTAAAATTGCGGGCTGATTAATCCCTATTACAAGCACACTTTGCCCCAATTTAATTTCATTCCAGTCAAGGGGCGGATATTTGTTTGAAAGCTCGTCTTCATCTTTTGTAAATTCTTCCCTTATTTGAGATTCAAGCTTTGCAAGCCTTGAATAGCTTCTTCTTGCGATTTTTTCGGATTTTTCTTTTCTTAATTCATCAAGCGTCTGCTTAATTTCTTCTCTTGCATTTTCCAAAGAAGACTGATATTTTTTCTTAAACGACTCAAGTGTTTTTTTCTTTTTTTCTTTAATTTCTTTTAATTTTTCATTTAATTCTTCTTCAATTTTCTCGGTTGTTATTTTTGATTGTTCGATTTTTTTTGTATGTTCCATTAATTCCTGATGGGTTTGCCTGATTTTTCCGAAAATTTTGTTATCCGGATTTGTGTTGTTATCTAAAAATTCTTTGGCTTTATTTATTATTTCTTCTTTTAAATTTAAATTTTTTGCAATATCAATTGCATAAGAGCTTCCCGCAAGCCCTATAATTAATTTATATGCCGGCTTCAGGGTTTTTGTGTCAAATTCGACCGAAGCGTTTTTAAATTTATCGTTTTGATATTCAAGAATTTTTAATTCGCCGAGGTGAGTTGTTGTTATTGTTATTATGTTTTTTTCCGCCAGATATTCTAAAATCGCTCTTGCTAAAGACGCCCCTTCCACCGGGTCGGTTCCCGCCATTAATTCATCAAAAAGAACAAGGTCATCTTCTTTTATAATATCCATAATGTGTGCTATATTTTTTGTGTGTGCGGAAAATGTCGATAAAGACTGTGAAATATCCTGATTTTCTTCAATGTCCGAATAAACGTTTTTAAAGGGATAAATTTCCGCATAATCGCAAGGAATGTGAAGTCCCGCTTTTGTCATTAAAACAAGAAGTCCTGCGGTTTTTAAGGTTACCGTTTTTCCGCCCGTGTTAGAACCGGTTATTAAAAGGGAAATATAATCTTCGCCGATTTTAAAATCGTTTTTTACGAGATTTTCTTTTCCAAAAAGAAGCGGATGATACATTGAATATAATTTAATTATTTTTTTATCGGTAATGTTTGCGGGGTTTGATTTTGTCACAATCGAATATTTTGCTTTTGCAAAAATCGAATCAATTTCTCCGATTGCAAAATACGATTGTATAAGTTCATTTTTAATATTATGAAATTCGGCTGAAATTTTATATAAAATTCTTTCAATTTCGGCTTCAATTTCGCATTCAATCTGTCTTATTTTATTATTTATGCCGACAAGTATTTCAGGCTCGATAAAATAAGTCTGGTTTGTTGATGAAACATCATGGACTATTCCTTTAATTTTTGATTTGTCGCTTGCTTTAACCTGAAAAACCGTGCGCCCCATGCGTTCCGTACAGATTGTGTCTTGAAGGTGTATTGTAAAATCAGGGTCTTTTAAAAGTGAATTAATTGCGTTTTTTAAGTTTTCATTTGTTGAAGCTAAAGAATTTCTAAGCCTTTTAAGCTCGGCCGAAGCGGAATCTTTAATATTAAAATTATCGTCAAAAACGGAATATATTTTATCTTCAAGTTCTTTATCGGAAATTAATTTATCGTTGTATGTATTATATAAATTTTTTTTATCGCTGTTTTTTGTCAGGTATGTTTTTAATTTTCTTGAGGTTGTAAGCATTTTGGTTAAATCGATAATATCATTAATTCCGAGTCTTGATGTGTTTAGAATTTTATTCGGGTCTGTTGCATGATACAGGGGAAGCGAATTTGTTCCTTCAAAATCCAGAATTTCTTTTGCTTCGGTCGTTAAATTAAGCTGATATTCGATTTCCGATTTTAAGTTACAGGGAATTAAAGATTCTATATATTCTTTTCCTATATCCGTTTTCGTATGACTTGATATAAGGGCTAAAACCTTATCAAATTCAAGAGATTTCAGATATTTTTTAATATCGGCTGACGGCATAAAATTTTCCTTTGCTTTTATTTTAACAATAAAATAAGCAATTTTTACATAAAAAAAGTTTTAATAACTGTATAAGTACACAGAGGTTATAAAAATTGATAGGGGAGAATCATTATTTAATTACAAATAATGCGCTGAATGAACATCTTAACGGGGATGCTCTTGATTTTGTCGCAAGTTCAAATATAGATTCCGATAAGATTGAAGAAGAAAATAAATATAATATTTTTAAACCCTATAATGCTCCGCAGCATTTTAATAAAACCACAAAAGAAGAAGGGCTTGAATTTTTAGAAAATGCAAAAGAAGTCGTAATTGACGATTTAATTGAAGCTTCAAAAACGGATGATGATGATTTATACAAACAGGCTTTATACGATTTCGGGCGCTTAAGCCATTGTATTCAGGATTTTTATTCTCATACCAACTGGATAAATCAAACGGGCGGTATAGTAAGAGTTTGGAATGAAGATATAATAAACCCCAATATCGATAACCCTGACAACTTAAAAACTACCGATTACTCTTGGTTTTCACAGCTTTTGGATAAAATAAACCCCTTCTTTAAGATGTATGCCGAATCGCATTATGATTCTTTATATGAAGGTTCTTCAAAAACTTCTCATTATACAATGAACAAAGATGAAAAAGGGTCTTTGGCGGATGTTTTGTTTGAGAAAAACGAAGGGGTGTCGGGATTCAATCTTGCGCTTGAAGATTCCATGCTTCATACCGAACAAAAATGGGAAGAAGTTTTGGATGAAGCCAAAGACGAAATTACAAACGAAGAATATAATAATCTTATACAAAATTTAGAAGATTTTGAAATTGATGAAGATGAGTTTGATGAAAATAAAGAAACTTACCGCAAAAATTTTGAAGAAGATATGGATGAATTAAATTAAATTTGAATATTTTCCATCTCGGATAATATGCCTTGTTTGATTTCAAGCGTATCGGTGCCTAAATTTTCCAATATTTTCATTGCAACACAGTCTTTAATTTTTGTAATTGCGTATAGAATATGTTCGGACATAATTTTTTCTTTGCCGTGGTTTTTGGCAGCTTCGTACGCAATTTCAAGAAGTTTTTTTGCTCTTTGAGTATAGACTATATTTTCGTTATCGTTTTCCGAAGAATCGTTTCCGATTAAATTTTCAACCTGAAGCCTTGCGTCTTTTAAGGTAATTCCCAATTTTTCCAAAACTGCCGCCGCAACGCCGTTTTTATATGCAAGAATGCCTAAAAGTATCATTTCGGTGCCTATTATATTTTTGTTTAAGTTTGTGCATTCGGCTTTTGCGAGCCTCAAAATTGCAAGGGTTTCGGGCATTGTTTTTGCGCCGGTGTTTAATTCTTTTATTAACTGTTCTTCAAGGTCTGTTTTATAGCCCGTTAATTCTTTTATGATTTTATATGCAATTCCCGTTTTTGCCTTTAAAATTCCTAAAATTATATGCTCAGGTTTAATTTCTACGCTTCCGAATTCTTTTGCCGCTTCAAAAGTGTTTAACATAACCCTGAAGGCGTTCGGGGTGAAAATTATTTGCCTTTCGCCGTATTCTTCCAGTCTGTTTGAAAACGTTTTTAATTTTTCATCAAAAGTCTCTTTTGTAATTCCGTATTTTTCCAGAATTTTAACGATTTCGGAATCTTTTATATCAAGAACGGAATCCGTTATTTGTTCGGTTCCCAAAATTTCATAACCGTAGGTTGAAAGCTTGGATTTAGCAGAGCTTAAAAGGTTTGAAAGAGAATTTTCCGTAAAAAGGTCGTCGACTTTTTTAAAAAATTGTTTTGAAGTGTTGTCATCGTCTTGTTCGGGGTGTTTGAATGCGGTTTTTTTGGCTTTTTTGTTTAAAATACCCATAATGTTGGGGATTATTTTTTGTTCGTCTATATTAAATTCTTTTAAAATTTCATAAGCGCCCGAATCTTTTGAATTAAAAATCGCAAGAGCTATATGAAACGGAGTAACGAGGGAGTTATTATAGAATTTTGCAATTTCCATCGTTTTTTCCAAAACGTCTTTTGCGCTTTTTGAAAAAGGAATAAATTCACCCGTTTTGGGTTCTTTTTTTAAGTTAATTTTTTTATTTATTTTATCTTTAAGTTCATCAATATTTATATTATATACGCCGATTAATTTTGCCTGAACCCCTTTTGTTGCAATAACAAGCCCGAGCAGAACGTGCTCCGAGTAAACTTTGTCGGCGCCGAGACTCCCCGCTTCAATTTGGGCGTTCATAATAATATCGATTGCTTTTTGGGTGAATTTTTCAAACATTTTAAAATCTTACATCAAATTAAGTTAAAAGTATAGTACAATAAGGCGCCTTATATAAGGCGCCTTATATTGATTATTTATTTGAAAAGTCTTTATATGAATTTTTAAACATATCCGAATATGTTGTGTGCAATAATTCATGAGCTTTATGAGAATTGGGTTTTTCCAAAAATTCATTGTAGAGCTTTTGAATGTCGGGGTTTTCGTGAGATTTTCTTAAAGGAAGTTCAATATCTTCCTTATAAAGCCCTTCAGCTCTTAATTCTTTTATTTTTGAATCATCACAGCTTCTCGGCTGTCCGCCGCCGTTAATACAGCCGCCGGGGCATGCCATAACTTCAAGAAGCTGATAATCCGCCTTGCCTTCAATTAATTCTCTAAGCGATTTTTCCGCTTCTTTTAGTGTAGATACAACTCTTACCTTAATTTTTGTACCCTTAATATCAACAATAGCTTCTTTTGTTCTGTGAGTTTTATCTACACCTCTTAAAGGTTTAAAATCAAGATTTGTTAAAGTTTCTTTTGTAACAAGTTCATATGCCGTTCTGACCGCAGCTTCCGCAACACCGCCCGAAGCACCGAAGATTGTTCCGGCTCCGGTATATTGACCGAAGGGTGAATCATTTTTTTCGGGTTTGATTTTTGCAAGGTTGATACCTGCGGATTTAATCATTTTTGCAATTTCCTGAGTTGTTAAAACAACGTCGGTTTCAAATCTGCCGTCTTTCATTAACTGGCTTCTGATTGCTTCCGCTTTCTTTGCGGTGCAGGGCATAATTGAGACAACGTATAAATTTTCTTTATCGTATCCTTCATAATATTTGGGAACCAGTTCTTTTATAACGGGAGATAACATACCTTCGGGGGACTTACATGTCGATAAGTGGTTCAATAGCTCGGGATGATGAGTTTCTAAGTATCTTACCCAGGCGGGACAACATGATGTGAATAAAGGAAGATTTTCACCTTTATTTAATCTTTCAATAAATTCGTTTGCTTCTTCCATAATGGTAAGGTCGGCAGCAAAATTCGTATCGAAAATTAAATCAAATCCCAATTGTCTTAAGGCTGCGTTTAATTTTCCGATAACGTTTTCTCCGGGGTTAAGCCCGAACTCTTCACCCAGCGCCACACGCACCGAAGGCGCCATTTGAACCGCAACTTTTTTGTCTTTATCGTTAATTAAACCCCATACTCTTTCAATATCTGATTTAATCGTTAAAGCGCCCGTCGGGCAGACTGCCTGGCATTGGCCGCAAAATACGCAGTCAACGCTTCCTAAGGTTCTTCCCGCAAAAGGCTGAACAACGGTTTTAGAGCCCCTGTTTGCAAAGCCCAGTACGCTATGACCCTGAAATTCGCTGCAGGCTCTGACGCATGCGCCGCATAAAATACATTTATTCGGGTCTCTTACGATTGAAGGGTTAAGATTATCAATCGGTAAGAAATCCTGCGGTTTTTTGCCTGCAAAACGGATATCTTCTATGCCGTATTCCTGAGCGTATTTTTGAAGTTCGCAATTGCCGGATTTATTACAGGTTGTGCATTCTCTGTCGTGGTTTGCAAGCAGTAATTCAAGAACAATTTTTCTTACTCTTCTTGTTCTTTCCGTGTTGGTATGAATTTTAAGCCCCGGTTCGGGCGGCATTGTGCAGGAAGATTGAAGCCCTCTGCCTTCAATTTCCACAACGCACATTCTGCATGCGCCGTATTGGGTTAAATCGGGTCTGTAACAGAAAGTGGGAACGTTAAATCCGTTATTTCTTATAACTTCAAGAAGATTCGGTTCGTTTGTATATTCACATTCTTTATTATTTATAAACAGTGTATTTGCCATATTTTATCCTCTCATTTTACACAAGTGAAATTGCCTTAAACGGACAGCTTGCAATGCAGGCTCCGCATTTAATACATTTTGCCTGAACAATTTTGTGCGGATTTTTGACCGTACCTTCAATAGCTCCGACAGGGCAGTTTCTTGCGCATTTTGTGCAGCCTTTGCAAAGTTCTTCGTTGATTTTATATGTTTTAAGAGCGCTGCAAACGCCTGCGGGACATTTTTTATCTTTAATGTGGGCAATGTATTCGTCTCTGAAATATTTCAGTGTTGATAATACGGGGTTCGGAGCAGTTTTGCCCAGCCCGCATAACGAACCTTCTTTAACCGCAAGAGCAAGTTCTTCAAGAGTGTCCAGGTCTTTCATTTCGCCGTCGCCTCTTACGATTTTTTCAAGGATTTTCAGCATATTTTTTGTTCCTTCTCTGCAAGGAACGCATTTTCCGCAGGATTCATTCTGTGTAAAGTGCATAAAGAATCTTGCAACTTCAACAATACAGGTGTCTTCGTTCATAACGACAAGCCCGCCCGAGCCTACCATAGCGCCCGCTTTAATTAAGTTATCGTAATCCATCGGGATATCAAGATGTTCTTCCGTTAAACATCCGCCCGAAGGGCCTCCGATTTGAACGGCTTTAAATTTTTTGCCGTTTCTGATACCGCCTCCGATATCAAAAATAATTTCTCTTAAAGTTGTTCCCATCGGAACTTCGATAAGTCCGGTGTTATTGACTTCGCCCGTAAGAGCAAAAGTTTTTGTTCCTTTTGATTTTTCCGTTCCGAAAGACGAGAACCATTGTGCGCCTTTATCTATAATAACGGGAACGTTTGCAAGCGTTTCAACGTTATTAATCAAAGTCGGACGTCCGAATAAACCGCAGTTTGCAGGGAACGGGGGTTTGGGTCTGGGCATTCCCCTTTCGCCTTCAATGGATGCCATTAAAGCCGTTTCTTCACCGCAAACAAATGCGCCTGCGCCTTCTTTGATATGAATTTCAAAGTTGAAGCCGCTTCCCATTATATTTTTGCCTAAAAATCCTCTTTCCTCGGCTTGTTTAATCGCAATTCTCAAGCGTTTAATCGCAAGCGGATATTCCGCACGAACGTAAATATAGGCTTCATCCGCTCCGATTGCAAACCCTGCGATTGCCATACCTTCAAGAAGTTTATGAGGGTCGCCTTCCATAACGGATCTGTCCATAAAAGCACCGGGGTCGCCTTCATCGCCGTTGCATACGACATAAGATTTTCCGCCCCTGTTTGCAGCCGTAAATCTCCATTTTCTTCCCGTAGGGAAGCCTCCGCCTCCTCTTCCTCTTAAACCGGATTTTTCAATTTCTTCAATAACGGCTTCGGGGTTATTTTGTTCAAGAACTTTTGATAAAGCTCTGTATGCACCTTTTGCAATTGCTTCATCAATGCATTCGGCGTTAATTTCACCGCAATTTTTTAATGATGTTCTTGATTGTTTTGCATAGAAATTAATTTCTTCGTTTTTATATACGTGCAAATTTGTTTTGGGGTCGGTGTATAAAAGTCTTTCAACGGGTTTTCCGTCTTTAATGTGGCTGTTGATTATTTCTTCAACATCATCGGGTTTAACTTTAACGTATGTAATATCAAAATCGGGGATTATAACCAAAACGCCCTGTTCGCAAAAGCCGTGGCATCCTGTCGGCACCGTTACCATTTTTTTGTTTTCTTCCAAAATTCCGACATCCGCACCGAGTTCTTTAAATTTTTCGATAACTTCGTTTGAACCGTTTGCGATACAGCCCGTTCCGTTGCACACCAAAACTCTTAAACCCTGTTTGTTAATAAGTTCCCGTGCTTTTTTTTCTTCTTCATTTATATCAATATTTAATTTTTTCACTTCTGTTTCCATTGTTTAACCCTCTTGTTCTTTTGCAACCAGTGTATCTATAACAATTTTAATCGCATCGGTTGTCATCTGCGGATAAACTTTTCCGTTAATTACAACAACGGGAGCAAGTCCGCAGGCGCCGAGACAGCTTACCGTTTCAACGGAGAAAAGCCCGTCTTTTGACGTAAATTTGCCTTCTTCAAGATTAAATCTCTGGGTTAAATATGTATAAACCGGCATTGAACCTCTCACATGGCATGCCGTTCCGTCGCAGCATTTAATTTCATATTTTCCTTTGGGCTCCAGCGAAAACTGAGCATAAAAAGTTGCCACCCCATATACTTCAGCAGGTGACAAACCGTCAATTTTCGTACCTATGTATGCTATTGCTTCCTGAGGCAAAAATCTGAATTCTTCCTGCACTTTCTGTAAAATTGCAATCAGATTTTGTTTTTTTGCGCCAATTGAAGCTATAATATCATCAACTTTTTTATAGTTGATAGCACATGATGTATCGGTGCTCATAAACAATCTCCTTATTTTAGCTGACAACCTTAGAATAAATTATTACACAAATAAAGACGCTAAATCAAATATTAAAAAATTGCTTAAAATAACCGTTTAAACTATACTTAGATTAATATCAATCAAAGAGAATATAACAATGGAAGAAAAACATAAAATCACGGTTTGCCTCGGAAGTTCCTGTTTTGCAAGAGGCAATGAAGAGAATTTAAATTTTATAGAAAAATATGTTAAAGAAAACAATTTAAACGCAGATGTTGAAATATCAGGCTCAAGATGTGAAGGAAAATGTGCGCTCGGCCCGAATATTACAATTGACGGTGTTTTATACAATGAAATAACAAATGAAAAATTAAAAGAGTTGTTAGATAAAATTAAAGGATAATCTGTAATGGATAAACTTTACCCGGTTTATACCCTTTATAACGAATGCCATGACTGTTATAAGTGTGTAAGGGAGTGTCATGTTAAGGCAATCAGCGTAAAAAACGGGCATGCGTCCGTTATGAGCGAAAAATGCATTGCCTGCGGAAATTGTGTTAAAACCTGTCCGAATAACGCTAAAAGAGTAAGAGACGATATAGAAAAAGTTAAAAATTTATTCAGAGCGGGGGCAGAGGTTTATGTTTCCCTTGCGCCTTCCTGGGGCGGGATTTTTGAGCATTCAAGCGCAAAAATGATTGCAATTTTAAAAAGACTCGGATTTAAGGGAGTAAGCGAAACGGCATTGGGTGCTCAAGAAGTTTCGATTGAAACCGCAAAAATAATGAAAGAAAAAGATAAAGGACTTTTTATCTCAAGCGCCTGCCCCGTTGTTGTTGATTATATAAGAATGTATAACCCAAAATTTATCAAAAATATTGTTCCGATTGCATCTCCCGTTCAAACCCATGCAAAAATGCTCAAAAAAACATTCGGAAATCATATCCATGTGGTTTTTATAGGCCCCTGCATCGCAAAGAAAAATGAATCGGACCATAATCCCGATTTATTAAGCGCTTCTTTAACGTTTGAAGAATTAAAATTATGGGTTCAGGAGGATTTTATCCCCGTTCAGGATATTGAATATAAAGAAGATGACGTTTTTGTTCCCGAAACCGCAAATGAAGGAACATTATATGCTCTTGAAGGCGGAATGAACGAAACGATTAAAAAAGGCGGGATGTCAGATAATGTTCAATTGCTTAATATAAGCACGATTGAAAATCTTGAAAAAGCTCTTTTAAATCTTGATCCCGATACGCTGGATAAAAAAATATTTATAGAAGCTCTTTCATGCAGCGGAGGGTGCCTTGCAGGGCCTTGCGCTTCAACAAAAAAATCCGAACTTTTAAGGGTAAATGACCTTTTATCCAAAGTAAATTACAGAGAAAAAATACCAAACGAACCCGACACCGTTGTTGTTAAAGATTTTAAAAAACAATTAACGGAAAAGCCCTCATACAGTTATGAAGATATAGTGGAAGCACTGAAAAAAGTAGGGAAATATACCGAAGAAGATGAACTTAATTGCGGCGGGTGCGGATACAACACATGCAGAGAGCTTGCCTGTGCTTTAATATCGGGTGAGGCGGAACCTTCGATGTGCGTTTCTTATATGAGAAAAATCGCAATGCAAAAAGCGGCGGCAATGTTGAGGTGTATGCCTTCCGCCAGCGTTATGGTGGATAAAGATTTAAAAATAGTGGAATCAAACGAAGCTTTTATGAAAATGTTTTGTGCGGATATGATTGATATATTCCCCGAGGGAATAAACGGCGCAAGCATAGACAGAATAGTCGATTTTGCGGACATTTTTAAAGAAACTCTTAAAACCCAAAAAGATATCCACAAAGAACACTATCCCGTTAAAAACAGAATTTATGACATAAGCGCATTTTCAATTGAGAAAAATGAACTCGCCGGCGCAATTATAACCGATGTTACCCAGAGCGAAATGGGAAGAGAAAAAATCGCCCAAAGAGCGCATGAGGTTATAAATAAAAATATTGCAATCGTGCAGGAAATAGCGTGTCTGCTCGGAGAGCATATGGTTGAAACGGAATTATTATTAAGCACAATTGCTCAAGACTATGATACCAATGAAACAGAGGATAAAAAATAATGTTCATTGATATCGATTGTGCGCAGGAGAAAAAATATAACCAAAATACATACGGTGATTATTTTTTGTCAAAAAGATACCCCGAAAAAGGAGAATTAATTGCCGTATTATCGGACGGTCTCGGAAGCGGAGTCAAGGCAAATATTCTTGCGACAATGACCGCTACAATGCTTTTAAAATTTGTTGAAGCGGGAACAAACATAAAAACTGCCTGTGAAGTTGTTATGAACAGTCTTCCCGTTTGTCAGGTAAGAAAAATCAGCTATTCGACGTTTTCGGTTGTTTTTTGCAATGAAGAAGGCGAAGTAAAAATAGTTGAAGAAGGAAACCCCCAGTTTATTTATATAAGCGGCGGAAAAGTAATTGAGCCGGAATTCAGCGTCATTGATTCGGATACATTTAAAAACAGGCATATGCATGTTTATAAATTAAATTTGAAACTGGGCGACCGGCTTGTTTTTTGCTCGGACGGCGTAACGCAGGCGGGGCTCGGGAGCAGTCATTTAAAATTGGGTTTAAGAAGGCAGGGGTTAATTGAATATCTTTTGGAAAAAATTAAAGAAAATCCCGATATTTCAAGCAGTGATTTGGCAAAATTTGCCGTAAGGGTTGCAATTAACACCGAACCCGACAGAAAAGCCAAAGACGATACTTCATGCGCCGTTTTATATTACAGAAACCCGAGATACGCTCTTATTTTTACGGGTCCTCCTTATCATCAGGAAAAAGATAATGAATATGCAAGAGAATTTATAAATTCAAAATCTAAAAAGGCAATTGCGGGCGGAACAACGGCAAATTTAATTTCAAGAGAATTAAATATTCCGATTAAATGCAACATAGCAAAAAGTGCGGGTAAATTGCCGGCGGTGTCTTATATGGAGGGAGTTGACCTTGTAACGGAAGGAATTTTAACGCTTACAAGAACAACGGAATATCTTGAAAACGGTTTTAAGGGTAAAGAAAAAGATGCGGCTTATGAATTAATGCAGTTTTTATTAAGCAGTGATTGCATTGAATTTATGGTTGGTGCAAAATTAAATCAGGCACATTATGATCCGAATTTACCCATTGAAATTGAAATAAGAAAAAATATAATTAAAAAAATGGCTAAAATTCTGGAAGATAAATACATTAAAAAAGTATCCGTGCGATATATATAAGGAGAAGAAATGAATAAAATTACCGTAAAAATTTGTATGGGCACAACCTGTTTTGTTATGGGTGCTTCAAGTTTACAGGAATTGGTCGATATGGTTCCTTCAAGATACGGCGATAAAGTTGAAGTTCAAGGTGTGCCGTGTTTGGAATTTTGCAATGCAAGAACGGAAGCCAGAGCTCCTTACGTTACGGTTGATGACAGAGTTGTAATGAATGCCACCGTTGAAAAAGTAATAGAAGAAATTGAGAGAAAATTAAGCAATGGATAAAAATAATCAGGCAACACATTTAAAAAAAGAAATTTTAATTAAAACAATAAAAGCTTTTTTGTCGGATGATTTTCCCGAAAATACAAGGCTTATTCCTTTTGATATGCGCCCTAAAGGATCCGAAGTTCCTTACAGGTGCTGTATATATAAAGAAAGAGAAATTTTAAGAAACAGAATTATTGCAACTTTAGGGTTTCAGATGGAAGGTGCGGATGAAAGAACCCTTTTATCCGATTACGCCAAAAAAGCGGAACAAAGAGAAAAACCCGATGAGCACACTTTAACCGTATTGGAATCCGCCTGCAAAGGATGTGTCCCCAACAGAATTTTTGTAACCGACTTATGCCAGGGGTGCGTTGCAAGACCGTGTTTGGAAAATTGCAAATTCGGCGCAATTTCTATTGTTAACGGAAAATCCCAAATCGACAGTTCAAAGTGCAAAAATTGTACAAAATGCATGCAGGTGTGTCCTTATCATGCGATAGTTAA
Organism: Candidatus Gastranaerophilales bacterium; assembly: GCA_944325155.1. Taxonomy (GTDB): domain Bacteria; phylum Cyanobacteriota; class Vampirovibrionia; order Gastranaerophilales; family Gastranaerophilaceae; genus Galligastranaerophilus_A. Next base: position 99,656 of record CALUYY010000004.1, read on the forward strand.
AATTGTGGTGCCTTGTGAAAATGCATGTCCCGTTGATGCGATTTCAAAAGATGAACAGGGTCATGCAAGAATAGATTTTGATAAATGTATAACCTGCGGAAAATGTGTTGCAAGCTGTCCTTTCGGCGCAATCCATGAAAAAAGCCAGATAATTGATATTTTATCCAAAATCAAACAGGGAAGAAAAGTTGTTGCAATGGTGGCGCCTTCCGTTACGGGGCAGTTACCCTGCAATATTTATCAATTGAAAACAGGGTTTTTAAAATGCGGATTTTATGATGTCGTTGAAGTTGCCGAAGGCGCAGATATAACCGCAAAAAACGAAGCCGAAGAATTTATCGAAAGAATGAATCACGGTTCCAAATTTATGACAACATCCTGCTGTGCCGGGTATAACAACCTTGTGGATAAGCATTTGGAAGAAATTAAGCCATACAGGTCCGACACGAAAACTCCGCTTTATTATACGGCCGAAATTGTGAGGAAAAAATATCCCGATGCGGTAAGCGTTTTTGTTTCACCCTGTGTTGCAAAGAAAAGCGAAGCTTTAAACAGCCCCGATATTGATTATGTTATGAATTTTGAAGAAATGGGAGCTTTGTTTGTTGCAAACAAAATTGAAGTTTCAGAACTCGAAGAAACCGAATTTGAAGTTGAAGCTTCAAGAGAAGGCAGAAACTACGGAATTTTGGGCGGGGTTTCAAAATCGGTTGAAGCGGCAAGCCAAAACAAAATTGAAATAAAACCGCATATAATAAACGGTATAAGCAAAGAAACAATTAAAGAATTAAAAAATTATGCCAAAAAAGGCGAATGCGAAAACGGCAACTTAATTGAAGTTATGTGCTGCGAAGGCGGATGTGTCGGCGGAAATGATTGTATTAACACAATAAGAACCGCAACAAAAACAATCAATGAATTTACAAAAAATTCAAAGCCCATAGCATAAAAATTAAACAAACACAAAGGCGGAAATAGAGGATTCTTTCCGCCTTTTTTCAATATTTTTAAATTCTTAACCGAACGTCTTAAAGCTGCCTTCAACGTTGTCGTCAACAACTTTTTGTACCGAATCCATTTCTGTTTCAAGAGCGGTATGTTCGGTTTCAACCTGTTTAAGCCTCATTTCAAGCATTGCATCTATTGCTTCGGCTTTGTTCATTCTTGTATCGTATTTAGATTTTGCCGCTGCGTCGTCTTCTTTGTCGTATGTTGTTCGGACGCTGTTCAATTGACCTAAAGTCTTTTTGTCCCATTCGCCGGTGATTTCGCTTTTGCCTGCGGTTATATAGAAGTTTCCTTCTTCTAAGTTTTTCTGTAATATGCTTGTGTCCGTTACATCTTCAAATACGTAAAAGTCATCCGTTGTAAGTTCGCCTTTTGATTCATCAATTTTTTTGAACATTTCTTCCTGAGAAGGTACGACAACTTTTCCGCTTGATGTTATAAGGTTCATACCTAAGCCGCCGTTTAGCATATCTTTTGTTATGGAGTCATATGAAAGAACTACTTCGGCCCGGCTTTCGCCGTTATTTTCAAACACATTTGCAACCATAACCTGATTATTTGTTGCCGCATCATATTCATCGGAATATAATGCCATCTGGTTTAAAATGTCGACACGTTGTTGTGAAATTTGCTGTGCTTCATATTCGTTATCTGATAATCTTGCCGTTAATTGTAAAAATCTGGCCTGACTTGCTGCAAATCCCATCGGACTCATTCTCCTTTAGTTCTTTACATTATCTTTTACGGCACAATATTCTTAAATCTTAAGGAAAAAAGAGTGTTTTGTAACAAAAGTTTACAATTATTTTAAATTTAAAATATTAATAAAAGATTAATTTAAATGGACATATTATCTTCTTAATTTATAATGTTAATGTTGCCCGAAAAGTACTGAAAAATAGGATAAGAGCCAATGTTTAACAATGATAAAACATCCGATAACAGTTTAAATCCTTTTAAGGGAGAAGATATTAAAGAAAATATCGAAGATGTAAAAGAAGAAAAAACGGAAAACGAAGAAACGGAAATTAAATCAAAAGAAGATGAATTAAAAGCCGAAATTGAAGATATAAATAACAAATATTTAAGGCTTGCGGCGGATTTTGACAATTACAGAAAGCGCCAGCTTCAGGAAAGAGAAAGCCTGATTAAATACGGAGCGGAAGATACGTTAAAGAAAATAATTCCCGTTCTTGATACTTTTGAAAGGGCAAAAAAATCAATCGAAAAACTTGAAGACATAAATACGGTTAAAGACAGCTATGAAGTTTGTATTAAACAATTAAACGACGTTTTGGATAAAATCGGACTTAAAAAAATTGAAGCAAAAGGAAAAGATTTTGACCCCAATATCCATGAAGCCGTTATGCAAACCCCGAGCAAAGATTATCCGCCCCACACCGTAATTGATGAATTACAGACAGGCTATATGCTCCATGACAGAGTTTTAAGGCCCGTTATGGTAAATGTTGCAACCGAAGCACCCGATGAAATCAACGAGGAACAGTAATGGATTATTATGAAATTTTAGGGGTGGAAAAAACCGCAACAAAAGAAGAAATAAAATCGGCATTCAGAAAAAAAGCGAGGCAATTACACCCTGATGTTAATAAAGCACCCGATGCCGAAGAAAAATTTAAAGAATTAGGCAAAGCTTATGAAACATTAAGTGATGATGAAAAACGTGAATTGTATGACAGATACGGTGAAGACGGTCTTAAAGACGCAGGATACGGGCATGGGCCTTTTGATTTTGGGTTCGGCGGTATAAACGATATTTTTGAAGCGTTTTTCGGCGGTTCTATGGGCGGATATTCTTCCACCCCCGATCCGAATGCTCCGATGAGAGGGTCTGATTTAAGAATGGATCTTCAGATTGATTTTATGGAAGCAATATTCGGCACCGAAAAAGAAATTAAAATAAATCATCTTGAACCATGTAATGACTGCGGCGGCACGGGAAGGGATAAAAACGCCAAAGAAACAACCTGTAAAACCTGCAGGGGTATGGGAAGAATACAACAAAACACAAGAACGATTTTAGGCAATTTTACATCCGTTACAACCTGTCCTTCATGCCAGGGAACGGGGATTGACCCTTCTTCAAACTGCAAAACATGCAAGGGAAGGGGAGCCGTAAAAAAAGAAAAATCCGTTAAAATTAAAATCCCCAAAGGCGTTGATTCAGGTTCCAGAATTCGTCTTGCAAACGAGGGTGATGCCGGCAAAAACGGCGGAAGAGCGGGGGATTTATACATTGTTTTATATGCCAAAGATTCAAAAGAATTTATAAGAGACGGTGTCGATATTCATACCGTTCTTGAAATTTCAATACCACAGGCGGTTTTGGGAGATGAAGTTATTATAAATACGGTGGACGGCGAAGAAAAAATCCATATACCATCCGGTATCGAAAACATGGAAAAACTTTTAATAAAAGGTAAAGGTGTACCATATTTGGGCAGGGAAGGACAAAGGGGCAACCATTATGTTACAATTAAAATTAACACGCCCAAAAAACTTTCCAAAGAAGAAGAGAAATTGTACAGGGAGCTTTTTGAGTTAAGTAAAAAAAGTGAAAATGAGAAAAAAAACGGTATAATGGATAAAGTAAAAACCGTGTTTAAATAAAAGGGGTAATAATGAGGATAAAAGCGCTTATAATTCTTGCTTTAGTTATGGTATTTATACCCGATGCAAAAGCTTCAAGGCTGCCCGATAATTTTTGGAGTTATATTAAACAGGAACTGCCGAGAGCAACGCAAAGATTTGACAGCGTTATAGTGCTTGATGAAAATACGATGTATGTGCCTTTGTATCCGGCGCAAAGAAGCAGTGCGGATACAATTTCCGTTGAATATACATACCCCGCCAAACAAACCTTAAAACAAAAGCCCGAAGTCATAATTTTTAACAACAACTTTGTTTTGTTAAAGATTTTTAAAGATTCAAAAGGCAATTTTACGATAACAAAAAAAGAAGATTTACCCGAAAAAGTTAAACTCGGCGTTATGCCTCAGGATATGCTCGTGCCTACGGGATTAAAGGTTCCGGAGAGCTTAAAACTTATAATGGGCGATCTTGTTATACCAAACAGAGGCGATAATCTTTTAATTACAACATCAGACGCCACCCTGGGGGATGAAGAAAGCGAAGAAGAAGGCGATATTGTTCCGATTAATTATTTAAGCGAAACAAAAACATTTATTGCAAATAATAAAACAAAATTCGTTCTTGTTTATGACAGAGGCGGGAAAGAACCTTTATATGAAATTAAATTATCGGGGCTTCCTTCAAAAATAATTGCATCGCCCTTAACAAAATTTGCTCTTACAATGTATTTCGGCGACAAAACGGCGGAAATTGTCGATTTGGTCAATGAAAGAATTTTAACAAAAATAGATTTTGAAAATATTCCATCAGACGCCGATATTGATACAACAACGCAAATTGCATACGTTACAAGCGCTAAGGCAAATTCAATTTATCTTGTGGACTTAAACAGCGCAACTTTAATTAAAACGATTAAATCCGATCGTGCACCGAATAAAATAGCCGTTTCGGGCGAAGACAAAATGCTTGTTTTTAACGATAAAAGCAATGAAAACATTTATATAATGGATTTAAGCAAAGAAAATTATCCGATTAAAAAAATAGGAAACATTAAAAATTTATCTTCTCTTAAAGTCGGAAATAAAAGAATAGTTGCTGTTTCAAGAACTTTAAACAAAGCTTATATTTATCAATTTAACGGTTTTCAGCCCGTTATTGAAACGGAAGAAAAAATAGAAGAAATTGAACCCGTTGAATTAATAACGGAATTGGATTTGGCGGAAAAGCCGACCGACACTTTAATTTATGACAATAAAGCATTTATTTTATGTTCAAAAGACGGAATAATTAACGTTTATGATTTTGAAACAAATTCAATGCTGGAGCCGATTTCATTAAACGAAGAAGGGTTTTATTCAAAAATGACTTTAATCCCTGATAAAAATAACGCAGTAGTAACGGGAATAAATACCAAAAAAATGATTATAATCGATTTAATCAATGCGAAAATGGAGAAAAAAGCGACAGCCGATATTGATGTAGCCGATATTGTAATTGTCGATAAAAAACCGCCCGTTAAATTTGAAGAAATACCCGCCGTTGATGTTGAAAAAATTGAAGAAGAAAATAAAAATCCCGATAAAGAGGCGATTTAGATGAAATTTAAAGAAGCCCTTAATGAAAATGAGGTTATTTATCAGGATAATTTAGAAAAAATTTTCGATAATAAAACGGTTGAAACTTTTTTAGACCTTGAAAAAACAATTCAGGATTTTTGGAACGTAGACAGAAAAAGCGCAAATTTTTTGAATTTAGCCGTTAAAATGATTAATGCAAAATCGGCGCTTGAAATCGGAACTTCTAACGGTTACAGCTCAATTTGGATTGCAAAAGCTCTTAAAGAAACAAGAGGCAGACTTATTACCATTGAATACTGGGAAAAAAGAATGTCGCTTGCAAGGGAAAATTTTAAAAAAACGGGCGTTGATGATATTATAGTGCCTGTTGTGGGCGATGCCGTCCAAATTTTAGCCGATATGAAAAAAGAAGATAAATTAAGGTTTGATTTTATTTTTGTTGACGCAAACAAGGCGGAATATATAGAATATTTTAATTCTTTTGATTCTCTTTTGGAAAAAAACGGCGTTATTATTGCGGATAATATTTTATCTCATTACAAAAAAACAAAAGATTATGTCGAAGAACTTATGAATAATAAAAACTATCAAAGCCAGATTTTAAATTTTGAAGCGGGCATGATGTTATCCAAAAAGCTCTTTTAGAAAAATAAGAAATTCATTTAAAACATAATTTGCTATATCGGCTTTAATTTCTTTTCTTTCTTTTTTATTCGATATAAATTTTGAAACTTTTATTTTGTCTTTATATGCAAAGCCAAAGTATACCGTGCCTACGGGATTATTAATATCGCCGCCCGAGGGTCCCAGATATCCCGTTGTTGAAATTGTAATTCCCGCATATTTTAAAAGTCCTCTTGCCATAAAATATGCAGTTTCTTTTGATACTACGCCAAAATCTTCTATTACTTTAATAGGAACTCCAAGGAACCTTGTTTTTGCTTCAATTGCATAAGTTACAAAATTAATTTCAATAAAATTTGAAGCGCCTTCAATATCCGTTAAATAAGAACTTATAAGCCCTCCCGTGCAGGATTCCGCACAAGAGAGCTTTAAGTTTCTTTTGGTTAAAATTTCTTTTATTTCTTTTAAGGTATTATTCACTGACCGGTACATCCAATGCTTCTAACAATAATATATTAAACACCTGTCCTTTTTGAATGTAAACATCTTCGCCTTTTTTAAATAAATCCGCAACGCTTACACCCACAAAATAACCTGCGCCCGCTATTGTTCCGCCGATTGCGGCAAAGGGTGTTACCAAGTATTTTCCGCCTTTAAATAAGTCTTCTCCGGATGTTATGCCCCATTTTGTCGATTTTTTAATGATTGCACCCGATTTTGACCAGTTTTTCTTAACTTTTGTACCGTAATTTCCTCCGCCTTTAATTCCGCCGTTATCGGTTAAATTAAAGTCTTCGCAAAGCCCCGCTTTAATCGGAAGCTGTTGTCCGTTGGGGGCAACAACGTGGTCAAAATTAAGATATAATACGGCGGAGCGATAAGGGCGTTTTGATTCGGTTACTTTTGAAACATTGCCTCTTACGATTGTACCTCTCGGAAGAATCATCGTGCTTACCGTTCTTACATCTCTTGTTAAATATGCGCTGAACATATCTCCCTGAGAAAGGCTTTCCGATAAAACCGAATTTGCCATTTCAAGCTCAAGTTTTGTGCCTGCGGGAATTCTTTTTGTTTTGATATCGGCTTGAATTTGATAAGCGTCTGCTTCAAGATTGTTTGTTATCAAAAACAGAGCAAACAAAAATCCGAGTATTGCAAAAAGTTTTTTCATTTTTCCTCCTTATAAATCGTTGACGCTTATTCTGCCGAATTTAGCGGACAGATCGTCAATGTGGTGAACTATATAATAATAGTTCTCTAAATCTTTTTCTCCTAAATCTATCATAGCACCCCAGTCAACTCTTCCGTGGTGTGCGGCAATCATTTTTGCGATTTGGGGCTGGTTATTTGCCATACACAATGAAAAACCGTATTGCGAGTGAGAGAGCCAGTCTTTTTTAAATTCGGGAGAATAATCAACAAACCCCGTTTCTTTATCTATCGTATATTCAAAAATTTTACCTATATCATGAAGAATACAGGCGGAAAGCAGTATATCTTTATCAATCGGCTTAAATAAAAGCGGATAAATGTTTTGAGCAAATTTTATGCATTCGGATATATGAACCAACAACCCCCCTAAATAATTATGGTGCATAACTTTTGCCGCAGGAGATATCATAAAAAGTTCTTTATTTTTTTCTATTGTTGATTTGGTAAATGTTTTTAAATCTTCATTTTTAAATTCGTCAATTGTTTTAATTATAAAATCATATAATTCTTTTGCTTCTTTTTCATCAATTCCGGATTTTGCCTCGACAAGCAATTGAAGATTGTTTATAAGGCAGTTGTTAAACCTTTCATTATAGCTTGCGGTAATTATTTTAACTATGTTTCCGGTTTTAAAAATTTTAGGGTCAAGGCGGTTGAGCGCTTCTTCCCATAAAACGCAATTTAAAATGCTTTCATCATTCAGGTTTTTTAACTGCATTTTACCCATTTTGGTGCCTGCTTTTGTATCGCCCGTTGAATAGGAAAGTATTTCATAATTTGCGCTTAAATCTAACATTTGTAAAAAACCTTATTTTCTGACGATTTTAAAAATTTCGTTTAGTGTATAAAATAAATCTTCAGCTTCATCCAATTTCAGCATATTATCCCCGTCGCAAAGCGCACATTTAGGGTTCGGGTGAATTTCAAAGAAAAGCCCGTCGGCGCCGGATGCAACGGCAGCTTTTGCAAGAAGCGGAACGAATTGTTTTTCGCCGCCCGATGAATCGCCTTTGCCTCCCGGAATTTGAACCGAGTGGGTTGCATCGAATATAACGGGATAGCCTAAATCCTGCATGATTTTAATACCCCTCATATCCGAAACAAGGTTGTTGTATCCGAAGCTTGCGCCTCTGTCGGTTAATAATATTTTATCATTTCCGGAATCCAGAACTTTTTTTGCGATTGATTCCATTTGATAGGGCGATAAAAACTGTCCTTTTTTAATGTTTATAATTTTATTTGTTTTTGCCGCGGCAACGACTAAATCCGTCTGGCGGCACAAAAACGCGGGGATTTGAATAACGTCTGCAATTTCACTTACCCGCTTTGCCTGATTGGGTTCATGGATATCCGTTACAACGGGAACATTATATTTTTCTTTTGTTTCTTTTAAAATCTCCAGACCTTTTTCAATCCCCAAACCCCTGTATGAATTTATGCTTGATCGGTTTGCTTTATCGAAAGAAGCTTTAAAAATATAGTTAATGCCTAATTTAGACGTTATTTCTTTTAATTTTTCACATACTTCAAAACAAATTTCTTTTGATTCAATAGCGCATGGCCCCGCCATTACGGTAAGATTTGAGCCCCCTATTTCAAAATTGTTAAGCATTATGGTTTTCATAAAGTTTATTATATAATGTTTTTAAGTTTGTGTATAGAGGAGAAAATAATGCCGGTTGAAACAAAAACCACACCTGTTGACGATATAAAAGCAGGCAAAGATAAAGCCTTAAAAATGGCTCTTGATAAAATTGAAAAAGATTTCGGAAAAGGCTCAATTATGAAATTGGGCGACCGCCCTTCGGTGCAGGTTGATTGTATTCCGACAGGCGCTCTAGCGCTTGATATAGCACTCGGGGTCGGCGGAGTTCCGAGAGGAAGAATAATTGAAATTTACGGTCCCGAATCATCGGGTAAAACAACATTGGCCCAGCATATAGTGGCTGAAGCCCAAAAAAGAGGCGGAATTGCCGCATTTATTGATGCAGAACATGCGCTTGACCCTGAATATGCCAAAAATTTGGGAGTAAACGTTGATGAATTATTAATTTCCCAGCCCGACACAGGTGAGCAGGCGCTTGAAATTGCGGAAGAATTGGTTCGCTCCGGTGCAATTGATGTTATTGTTATAGACTCCGTTGCCGCCCTTGTTCCCAAAGCGGAAATTGAAAAAGCAATGGATGAACAGCAAATGGGTCTTCAGGCAAGACTTATGAGCAAAGCTTTAAGAAAATTAACCGCAATAGTAGGTAAAACCAATACAACGGTTATATTTATCAACCAATTAAGGCAAAAAATCGGCGTGATGTACGGTAACCCCGAAACCACAACGGGCGGAAATGCGCTGAAATATTATGCATCGGTCAGACTTGACATAAGAAGATTTGATTCGGTTAAAAACAAAGACGGTGAAGATATAGGAAACCGTGTCAGGGTAAAAGTTGCCAAAAATAAAGTGGCGCCTCCATTCAGAACGGCAGAATTTGATATTGTATACGGAAAAGGAATCTGTGCTTTGGGAAACATTTTAGATGTTGCCGTTAATATGGATATAGTTAAAAAAGCGGGCGCATGGTTCAGTTATAATGATGAAAAACTGGGACAAGGCAGGGATAAATCCAAAGAATTTTTAGCCGAAAACCCCGATATCTTAAAGGAAATCGAACAAAAAGTAAGAGAAAAATTAAAGGCTGACAGGGAAAATAAATAATGAAAGGTATTATCCTTGCGGCAGGCTCGGGGACAAGACTGTATCCCGCAAGCCTCCCTATTTCAAAAATACTTTTACCGGTATATGATAAACCGATGATATATTATCCCGTTACGACTTTAATGCTTGCGGGGATAAAAGACATTTTGATAATTACAAGCCCGAAAGATATTGATAATTTTAAAAGGGTTTTGGGCGACGGCAGCCAATTGGGGATTAAATTTTCTTATGAAGTTCAACAAACGCCGAGGGGAATTGCGGAGAGCTTTCTTATTGGCGAAAAATTTATATCGGATGATCCCGTTGCTTTAATTTTGGGGGATAATATATTCCACGGGTTCGGTTTTTCCACCATGCTTAAAATGACGGGATTAAGGACAAAAGGGGCAACCGTATTCGGGTATCGTGTTAAAGACCCCGAAAGATTCGGTGTTGTTGAATTTGACGATAAAGGAAAAGCGATTTCGATTGAAGAAAAACCGAAAAACCCCAAATCGGATTTTGCGCTCACCGGATTATATTTTTACGACAACAATGTTGTTGAATATGCAAAAACCCTGAAACCTTCACAAAGGGGCGAGCTTGAAATTACCGATTTAAATAAAATTTATTTAAAAGAAAATAAATTAAAAGTTGAAATCCTGGGAAGAGGGTTTGCCTGGCTTGATACGGGAACATTTGAAAGTTTGCTTCAGGCAAGCAATTTTGTTCAATCAATGGAAATTAATACAGGCATGAAAATCGCCTGTGTTGAAGAAGTTGCATACAGAATGGGTTATATTTCAAAAGAAAAACTGGACGAATTATCCAAAAACTATAAAAACGGTTACGGCGAATATTTGCAAAGGATAGTAAGAAGAAATTAGTTTTATGAAAAAAATTTCTCTGAATGACACACTTTTGGAGCCGATTGAATTTACAAAAGATACAAGCAAAGAAAAAAGCGTTTATGATTGGCTTTTTAGATGGAGAGAGGCTGTCTTATCAAACGGCAGGGGAAATTTCGGAGATTTAATTCCTTCCAAAAAAGATTTTGCAAAATATTTAAAAGTTTCAACGGGAACCGTTCAAAACGCAATAAGATATCTTGAAGACGAGGGGTATTTTATATCAAAACAATGCATTGGAACAATGATAAAAGACCCTTTAAAAAAAGATGATGAATTAAAGATGTTTTCCAAAAAAGACAAAACTTTAATTGAGGTAAAAAAATATTTAATTTTGCATAAATATGATGAAAATGAAATAATCCCCTCAATTTCCGAATTATCATCGGAAATTAAAACCTCAACCAATACATTGAGGCTTGCATTGAATGAACTTGTTCAAAAAAAAGTTTTAAGAAAAGAAACCCACAAAAAAGAAAATGTTTATATTATAAATTCAAAAATAAAATTAAACGAAAAAGAAAAATCTTCAATTCAGGAAATTAAATCCAAGACGCTTGTTAAAATTTTAAAAGAAAAAATAAAAAAATATATTCTGGAAAACTATAAAACCGGAGATAAAATCCCCACCAACGAAGAACTCTCAAAGCTTTTTAACGTAAGTATCAGAACGGTTAATTCTTCAATGAAAGAATTAAACAAAGATAAATTTATTTTATCGAGAAGAGGTTCATACGGTTCAATATTTTTAAATACCGATATAAAAGAAGTTAAAAACGAAAAATCAATGTTTATGTCAAATCCCAAAAGCAAAAGAGAGATAAAGAAATCTTATAAATATAAATGGGAAAATGTTTTAGAGAATATAACGAACTATATTATAAAAAACCATGAGGCGGGGGATAAAATTCCTTCAATGAAAGAATTTGCTTCAATGCTAAATGTCAGCGTTACGACAATTAAAAGGGCGGTAAAAGAGCTTTCAATTGCGGGTTCAATATATTCCCAAAAAGGAAAATACGGCGGATTGTTTATAACGGAGATGCCCGTTAAAGAAGATTCCTATACCTGGCTTGCAATTAACCCCGTATATTTTGAAGAATAGCCAAAAGTGATAAAAAATGCTATAATTTTTTCAAAAGGGAAGCATTGGTGACGAAAAAGTTAAACATAGCTTTTATTTGGCACTTTCATCAGCCCGTATATCAGGAAAACTTTACGGATGATTTTGTTATGCCCTGGGTAAGGCTTCATGCCACAAAAGATTATCTCGATATGCTTTTAAGGTGTGAGGACCATAAAAAAATTAAATTAAACTTTAACATTTCGGCAACTCTTTTAAATTCAATAGAAAAATATTCAAAAGGTATAAATGACCTGCATTCAAAATTATTGATTTTAAAAGACAATAAACTGAGCGAAATGGATAAAAATTTTATTCTGCAATATTTCTTTGATGTTAATTATTCGACAATGATTATGCAAAGAGAATATTATGCAGAACTTTACAATAAAAGATATTCCAAGGAAGATATCTCGATAAACGATTTCACCGATCAGGAATATTTTGATATTATTGCAAATTATACGATGTGCTGGATTGATACAAAGTTTTATCTTATGTATCCGGAATTAAAATATTTATCCGAAAAACAAAAAAATTATACATACGAAGACAGAAAAAGAATTTATGAAATCCAATTTGATATAATAAGAAAAATTATTCCCTATTATAAAAAATTCCAGGATGAAGGCAGAATTGAAATTTCAACAAGTCCTTATTATCATCCGATTATTCCTTTGTTGTTGGATATAAATGAAGCAAAATGCTCATATAATGAAAACCTGCCTTCAAAATCGCCTTTGTTTGCGGAAGATGCCAAAGAACAGACAAAAAAAGCGCTTGATTATTTTGAAAAAGTCTTTAAGAAACGCCCGAAGGGTATCTGGCTTCCGGAGCACTGTATCAGCATGGCAAGCGTTGATATGTTAAATGATTTAGGTGTTAATTGGACCGTTACCGATGAAGGAATTCTGGCGAATACTTTGGGAAGAGAATTTGCAAGAGATTTTGAAGGGAACCTTGAAGCGCCTTTTGACCTTTGTGTCCACTATAAATTTAATTCAAGGAATAATAAAGTTAATGTATTATTTGCGGATTCATTTTTCTCGAATTTGGTCAGCTTCGGATACGGGAATTATGACGGGCATGTGGCGGCAAATGACTTTTATGAAAAAATTAAAACCGTTCAAAGCAAGCTTCAATTTTCTCCCAAAGAAGACCACCTTTTAACCATTGCAATGGACGGGGAAAATTGCTGGGAAAGCTATCAAAATGACGGAAATGAATTTCTGGATACTTTATATGAATTGATTGAAAATGATGATACGCTTCAAACCGTTTTGGTGAGCGATTTTATAGAAAAGGCAAAACCCGAAAAGCTTGATAATGTTGCATCAGGCAGCTGGATAAACAGAAATTTCGATTTATGGATAGGAGAACCTACCAAAAACTTAGCCTGGATTTATCTTGATAAAACAAGAAACGATTTATTTAAATTTTCAAAAGAACTTCTTGAAAATGCAAAAACGGATGAAGAAAAACTGGAAGCCCAAAAAAGAATAGATAAAGCAAAAGAAGAAATTTTTGTATCCGAGGGGTCCGATTGGCTTTGGTGGTACGGAGAACCTAATGAATCTTCAAATGACCATATTTTTGACTTTTTATTCAGGGCGCATTTAAAAAATGTATACGGCGCTCTTGATAAGCCGTCGCCAAAGCATCTGGATGTTCCTTTAGCATCCATTATAGGAAAGCCCATACGCCAGCCGAGGCGCCATATAACCCCCGTTATTGACGGGATATATGACCCTAATATAAATTCATGGGTTGATGCGGGATATATTTTCCTTCCCGATTCGCCGACATTTTCGGCAAAGAAAACTATTAAAGGAATTTATTACGGGAATGATGACGATAATATTTATTTAAAATTTGAATTAAATAAAAATAATCTTGCAAACTCAATTTATTTTATAAAAAATCAGGTATTTATTTATTTTAAACCCGAAAGCCAAACGGTAATTTCGCCGGTGAGAATTGCTTTAAGGACGGAGAATTTGTATCCCGTTTTGGAAAATCAGTTCAGCCACGAATTAAAATTTTCTTTTAACGAACATGAACTTGTTCCGCCGCAATTGTTAAAAGCGCTGTACGGCGGAATGTGGCAGGTGCAGCTGATAAGAAAAGTAAGCTATGCATTTAAAGATACGATTGAAGTTGCGCTTTCATTTGACGATTTGGGCGTGAAGCCGGGAGAAAGAGTTGAATTTTGCATTATAGCGGGTTCAAACGGAAATATAAACGAAGTTTATCCGCAGGATGTACTACTCAGCCTCACAAGATAAAAGAATTTTTTCAATTTCTTTTATTTTGTTATCATCGTTAAATTTAAGACCCTTTTTAATGCCCTTTTTTTTAATCAGGGTTTTTATACATTCAATATTTTTGCAGACATAAACGCTTCTTCCAAATGTTTTAGAATCGGGGTTAATATAGAGATTATTGTTATTTAACGTAATTTTTATCATTAAAGCTCTGTCTTTTGATTCGTTACAGCTTCTGCATTTTCTTATGATAGGATTTTTCATATAAATTGCGTATCTATTTTTGTTGTCATTATTTCAATAATACTTTATAATACCCTTATAATGCAAGGAAAAAAAGCCATAAGTTGATAATGTCGGATAAAATTTCTTCAATTGAAAATTCATTAATAGAATTAAACAGAATGTTTGAAGTAAGCGCCATTGCAAGCAATGCCATAAGCATTGAAGATTTGGTGTCGAAACTTTCCGATTTTTTGTCCGATTATCTTAATTCAAACGAGATTTATTTTTTTGCGCTGGAAAAAAATATTTTTAAAAACATTGCGACAAATCAGGTTCCTTTTGCCGATAAATATTTTGAATATGAAAATGAAGCTTTTTGGTCGGTTATCAGCTACGATAAAATAATAAAAATTGAAAACGACGAAAATAAAAAGCTCTACGGAAGTTTTTGGGAGCAAAACGGGTTAGGCGAACTCAGTGTTCAGTATATGAGAGTGTTTTTTAACAGAAACGACAATATGCCCGTTTGTTTCTGTTTTTTAGGGAACAATAAAGAAAACAAAGAAGACAGAATTGAACAAACAATGAAGTTTTTAAACAGGGTTTTTGAATATATAGAACCCATGTTAATTAAACTTATGCTCCAAAAGGAACAAAATAAAAAAATTGAAGACCTGCAGCAATCTTTATACAATGTTTCAATTTTGTATAACATTTCACAGGCGGTTAATTTTATTGATGACCTTAAAAGGCTTTTACAGGTTATTTTATCCAAAGCAATTGATATTTTAAATGCCGAAAAAGGTTCTTTAATGCTTTATGATTACTCGACCAATACTCTTCAGGTTAAAGTCGTATACGGACTTAACGATAAAAGAGTTGAAGATAATATAAACAACGGCACAATTCAATGCAGCAAAATTAAAGTCGGAGAAGGCATTGCAGGCACCGTATTTTTGGAGAGAAAAGCAATCATTACAAATTTGGGCGTTAACGACCCGAGATTTGTTTCAAAGGGCGGAATGGCAAACGTTCAGTCATTGTTGTGCGTTCCTTTGATTGCCAAGGGTGAACCGATTGGTGTTATAAATATTTCAAATAAAAAATATGATTTATTGTTTAATCAAAAAGATTTGGAATTTATGACTTCTCTTGCAAATCAGGCCGCAATTGCGATTGATAACGCCAAATTATATGAGCTTGCAACAAAAGACGGACTTACAAAACTCTATATTAACAGACACTTTATGACGTTATTGGAAAATGAAGTAAGGCGCTGTTCAAGATATAAACATAATATGTCCGTTATTATGCTTGATATTGATGATTTTAAATTAATTAACGATAACTGCGGACATTTGGTCGGCGACCAGATTTTAAGGGAAGTTTCAAACCAGATTTTAACAACGGTAAGAAAAATTGACGTTGCCGCAAGATACGGCGGTGAAGAATTTGTTATTCTGCTTCCCGAAACCACTAAAGAAGGTGCGGGAATAATTGCCGAGAGATTAAGAAAAAATATTGCAAACTTAAGAGTTAACACAAACGATGATAAAGTTGTTACAACAACGGTTTCAATGGGCATAAGCCAATTCCCAAACGACGGCGCAACCGCTGAAGAAATGATAGAATCCGCAGACAAGGCATTATACCATTCAAAAAGAAACGGCAAAAATGTTGTTTCCGTATACGGTGAAAACGGGTTTAAAATGGTTGATAAACAGGAAGTTTAATCTTCGCCGTATTTTCTTATCAATTTTTTCATATTTTTATTTATATCAAGAAGCCCGGTATAGGTTACAAGAATCGTAAGATTTTCATTATCGTTTAATTCTTCAATACTGTTTTCTATTGCGGTTGCAACTTTATTTGTATTGTCCCCGACTTCAAGCAAAATAGGGTTAAAGCCGGCATGTTTAAGCCTTAATGCGGCATCATAAGAGCGGGTGCCCGTTGTATAAATAACGTTTTGAAAATCTTTCAGAGCTTCAAAATCCGCATCCCAAAGCCAGGAAACATCTTTGCCGTCCGCATAATTATCGTTTATCGAAATTACCATTCTTGAATTTTTTAATCCCTTTAATCCTCTTAAAACTTCGCTTGCACCGACGGGATTTTTAATTAAATGAATTGTAAGGTCTCTGTTACCTTTTAATTTAATTTTCTGGTGTCTGCCGAAAACCGGTCTGTAATTATCAAGAGCTTTTTCTATATTATCTTTATTAATTCCCGCCGCAAGCGCCGATGAAATTGCGCTAAGGGCGTTATATGCGTTGTATAAGCCCGTTAAATCGGTTTTAAAGGTATATTTTTCGCCTTTATAATTTATATCCAGTACGTTTTTATCGGGATATACGATTACGTTTGCGCTTATATCAAGATTGTGTCTTTTATTCCCGCAAAGACAGTACCAGTCGCCAAGCTGGGCATAGTATCTTTTGTTATAAGAAATCCGTTCGTTGCATTTTGTGCAATAAATGTTTTCAGACGGGCTTTTTGAAGTTTTTTCATAATCTATGTATTCAACATTTGTAATTCCATAGTAAATAAATTTATCTTCGTTATAATTAAAATGTTCCGATATTTCGCATAAAACCGGGTCATCCGCATTTAAAATTATTTTCATATCGGGGTTTAATTCTATTCCTTTAATGATTTTTTTTCTTGCAATATCCATTTCGCCGTATCTGTCCAGTTGATCTCTGAAGAGATTGGTTATAACAAGATAATCAAAATTAAATTTATTTGTGATAACGGAAAAATAAGCTTCGTCGCACTCTAAGACGCAGCCGTTTGCTTCAATTAGTTTTGAATCTTTCATTTTGGAATATAAACCTTCGGAAATTGAAGTTACAATGCCGTTTGGCATATTGGCGCCGAGCTTATTGTTTATGATGTATAACCCCGATTGTCTTAAAATTTCGCTTAAAAGCCCTGAGGTTGTAGTTTTTCCGTTTGTGCCGGTTATTGCAAATCTGGGGTGTTTAATATATCTGTTGCATTCTTTTAAAAAAGAAGGATAGAATTTTTGAACAATTTTACCGGGGAAGCTTGTTGCTTCAAAATTGAAAATTTTTAAAATTTTACTTACAGTGTGTGAAAGCTTAAGCGCTTTGTTGAATTTTGGCATAAATACAACTACCTTAGGATGATAACAACCGATATAATGATTATAATACATTTATTATGGAAATAGTCTACATTGTAATAACTGTTATTGAAGTTATATTAACAAGCATTATTGTTTTTCATTTTATAAGATTAAAAATGCTTGTTGACGACAAAAGAATTGAATTGATAAGAAATTTTGAATTAATCTTTAATGAATTTCAAAAAAAGAAAAAAACCGTTTCGGTTATTGCAAAAGTTATGAGATTTTATAAAAAATATAATAAAAAAATAGAAGATATAAATAAATTTATCGACTCGATTAAAAAACTTGATAAAGCAATAAAAATTTTAAATAATATCGATTTTAAAAATTTAAGACTTAAACAAAAAGCAAAAATGAAAATTTTTCCCTTAATAAGAAAAATATTGTTTCTTGTTTAATTTAGTCTTTTGTATAGTCATAACAATTGCCGTTTTGTGTATTAATGTGAGGTTTAAAATTATTTAAACTGTTCATAGCGATACAATTTTTAAGGAGTGGTATATGTTAGTTGAAAAAAGATACAGAGAAAATGAAAATTATGTATGCCATGAATTCAGGGGCATTATGAAAGAAACCATCCCCTGGCTTGAATATATAGCGGATGAATATCATTGCAGGGTGGATAAAAAAGAATGGCGGAGCAAATATAACAGCTATGTCGTATACGATTACGAGCCTTTTTGTTCGGAGGGATTTGAAATTTCAATGACAATATCCTCAAAGTTTCCGCAGTTTTTAAATTTTGTTAAGTATTTATATGATGAAAAAATGGCAGTAATAAATTACTTAAACGACTGTATTGAAATTTGAAAATCCTTGTCTTGGTTATCTTTTGGCGCCTCTTTTTGTCGGAGGCGCCTTTCAGTGTTAAGAAATAAAAACATAAGAAGTGTAAATTTCTTGCATTATTTGTATTATGTGCAAGAATATTATTACTAAAGTATTGAAAAAGATTTTTTTAATGGGGAAATGGGGGTTTTTGATTAAACTCCCTTTTTTTTAAACTTAAGTATCCCTCATGTAAATATAAATAACAATGTCCATAAATTACCATGGAAGGTAATTTTTTAATAATAAAAATTGAGAGGTAAAATTACCTCTCAATTTTATACAATTTCAATTTATATTGTTTCTTCAGGAACAACTATTGCATTATCATCGTCAGAGAATTTTTTTCCCGTATGCTCAAGAACAACAGGGTCGTTTTCATAGGTTTTATAATCGGTCTTAATTTTATTTATAAAACTTTTTGTTTCCCTGAAAGGAGGAACGCCTTTATATTTTGCAACGTTTCCGGGGCCTGCGTTATATGCCGCAAGTGCTAAATCCATAGAGCCGAATTTTTTGTACATCATTTGATAATACATAATGCCGCCTTTAATATTATCGTTTAAGTTATAAGGGTTTAAGCCCATTCTTTTTGCGGTTGAAGGCATTAATTGAAAAACGCCGACGGCACCCGAGGGGTTTTGCTTATGGTTTTGAAAATTGGATTCTTGTTTTGCGATACTTAAAGCAACACAAGGGTCTACACCCATTGAAACCGCGGTTTTAACGATTAAACTTTTAATTTCGTCTGACGTTGCGGCATGTGCTTTAAAAAATGTACCCGATACAAATATCATGAGTGCGGCTAATAAAGTCATGGTAAGCTTTTTAGTCATATATAAATCCTCTTTTTGTGTCTTAACGGGGTAAAAACCTGAAATGCATTTACTATCTAACACTTTTTCTTTATGCATCCAAGGCAAGCCCCAGTTACAAAAACAATATACTACAAAAACGAAATATTGCAACCCTAAAATTGTTGTTCAATAGGGTTGCAATTCAATTGTATTAAGTATTTTGGCTATTATTACAAATATAGTATTTAAGGGCTTTATCTTAACATTAACCCTTCAATATTTTTTTCTAAGCCCTGTTTAATTTTATTAATTTCCGCTTCAATTACTTCATCCGTCAGGGTTTTCGTTTCATCCTGCAGAGAAATTCTGTATGCCACGGATTTTTTATTTTCGCCTATATTATCGCCTTTATAAATATCAAAAACTCTGGCGCCTTTAAAAATATTTTTATCGCTTACTTTTTTAATTGTTTTTACTATATCCGCATCCGTTACATTTTCATTTACCACAAATGCAATATCTCTTAAAACCGGAACCGTCTGGGGCAGTTTTTTATATTTTGTATTTGTGTTGTTTGAAATATTGGATAAAATTAATTCAAGGTTAATTTCAAAAACAAATAAATCCTGATTAAATTTTAATTTATCCTTTAATAAGGGATGAATTTTTCCTATATATCCAAGATTAACCATGTTTTTGCCCAAAAGTTCAATTGTTGCCGATTGATAAGGGTGCATAAATTTTTTATTTTCTTTTAAGGGCGAAAAAACTATTCTTTTTGTAAGCCCCAGAGTTTCGAAAAGATTTTCCAAAACACCTTTTATTGTATAAAAGTCGGCATTTTCTTTTTTGTTCCAAAGCTCGTTATTTGTGTGTCCGAAAATGCAGCCTGAAATTTTTCTTGTTTCCGTTACGCCGGAGAAATCTTCATTTGGTGCATTTTCAGCTTTAAATGTTTTTCCGATTTCATATAGCTTAAAGTTTTTGTTTCCGTTATCGTAATTATTTTTAATTACATATAACAAGTTGGGCATTAATTCCTGTCTTAAGGTTGTCGCGTCTTCCGACTGCGGATTTATGACATCGACCCTTTTTGAATTATCAAGTTCGCTCATAAATTCTTTAACAAAAGAATCTCCGGTTAAAGAAGTTGTTACGATTTCATTGAACCCCAGACCCATAAATAAGTTATTTATTTTCTTAATTGTTTTTGTTTCAAGGGAAACATCGGCGCCTTCGTTAATATTAGGAAGCGTAGGCGAGATTTTATCGTATCCGTTTATTCTTGAAACTTCTTCAATTAAATCTATTTCTCTTGCAACATCGTTTCTTCTGTATGTCGGAACTTCAAATTTGGCTGCGGCTTCGTTTTTGCCGAGAAGTTTAAAGCCTAAATTTTCCAAAATTTCAATACATTTATTCTGTTCAATTTCAGAACCAAGTATTCTTTTGATTTCGGAATTTCTTAACGTAATTTGAACAGGTTCAAGTTTATCCGAGCCTGCTTCCGATATTCCTTCAAATTTAGCGTCGGCATATTTTATCAAAAGGTTCACCGCCTGATATAACCCTTGTTTTACAAGTCCGATATCCGCTCCTCTTTCAAACCTTGCCGAAGCTTCCGAACGGTATCCGACCGAACGGGCGGAAATTCTTGTTGTGTGTGAAGGGAAAAATGCGGCTTCAAGCGCCAAGTTTTTGGAATTTTCGTCAATTTCACTGTTAAAACCGCCGAAAACCCCGCCCAAACAAACGGCTTCATCTTCTTTTGAAATGACAACGGTTTTATTTGTTAAAGTTCTTTCGACTTCATCGATTGTAACCAGTTTTTCACCTTCTTTTGCATATCTTACGCATAAATATTTGTTTAATTTATCATAATCAAAAGCATGTAAAGGTGTTCCGTATTCAAGCATAACATAGTTTGTAATATCGACAACGTTATTTATCGGGCGCATACCGCCTGCAATTACTCTTCTTTGAATAAAATCGGGTGCGGGTTTAATTTTAATATCTTTTAAAACCGCAATCGAATAATATTTACAGATTTCATCATCTTTAATTTCAACCTTAAAATCGGCTTTCTTTTCTTCTTTTGCTTCCATTAACGAAAGTTTTAATTTTCTGTTAAATAATGCCGCAAGTTCTCTTGCAATGCCGATAACTGACATCTCATCCCCTCTGTTTGCGGTGGGGGCTGTGTGGAAGATGATTTCATCATTTATATTTAAAACTTTTTCTAAAGGCTCGCCCAATTTAATATCTTTTATTAAACGGTTTAAGATTAAAATGCCGTCTTCATTTTGAAGTCCCAAAAGTCCGAGTTCATCCTGGCTGCATAACATCCCTTGAGATTCTACTCCTCTTATTACGGCAGGGGTTAATTCAAATTGTTCGCCCGTTTTTCTGTCCAAAACTTTGCTTCCGACGGAAGCGTATGGAATAATCTGCCCTTCTTCAATGTTTTGGGCTCCGCATACAACGGTTTTTGTTTTATCGCCGGTGTTTACGGTTACAAGGTGAAGCTTATCGGCGTTCGGGTGAGAATCTATTTTTTCTATTTTTGCCGTAATTATGTTTGTGAATTTCGGTTTGATTTCTTCAATTTCTTCAACTTCTAAACCGCTCATGGTAAGGTTATGTGCAATTTCTTCGGGGGTAATGCCTTCTAAATCCACATATTCATTTAACCATTCGTATGAAACCTGCATTTTTAATTCCTTATTTTAATTATTCCAAAATCATTTTAGTACAAAAAAAGTTAAACTATAACTTCTTTTTCTTCTCTGTACGTAACATATCCTAAAGGAGTGTCGGGCGGGCGCTTTAAGTATTTTCTTTTTGTATAGATAACACCCGCTTTTTTGGCGTCTTTTAAGGGTGAATTTGTTTTAACGAGGTTCGCCGCATATAAAATAACATCATCCGTTATTTTTAATCTGCCGTTTTGCGTTTTAACAAGAATATGGCTTGAGGGAGAATTTTGCGCATGAAACCAAATATCTTCGGGTGTTGATAATTTTTTGATTATAAAATCGTTTTGTTTATTATTTTTGCCTATTAAAATTTCAAAACCTTTATAGTTTATTGATTTAATTTCCGGTTTATTTTTCTTTTCTTTTTTATTCAAAAGAATATATTCATCTATTTCTTCTTCTATTTCATCAAGTTCTTTTATATTTGAAGCGTTTTTTATTGAAAATAAAATTTCATCAGAATATTCTTTTTCTTTTTTTGCTTCAAGAATCCTTTTTTCTTTTATAAGTTTGGCAGACTTTGCTTTGTTATAGAGTTTATAATATCTTTGGGCATTTTGGGCGGGGGTTTTTGATTTGTCGAGAGGAATTTTTATATCTTCAAGCGTGATTTCATCCATTGAATTATCAATTAAATAAATATATTGAAAAATAAGATCGCCGGATTTTTTATATTTTTCAAATTTTTCATTATCAAAAGGTTCATTCAGGGTTGAATTTATTTTTTTTAATTTTGAATTTATTATTTTTAAAAGTTTGTTTTGTTTATTTAAGATTGAATCGTCTTTTACGATTTTAGAATAATAATTTTCAATTATTGCGTTGAAATCGCCTTCAATGTTCCAGAATTCTTTTAACAAATCTTTTTTATTAACCGCATTTTGAAGGTTATAGAATAATTCATCATCATTTGAAGATTTTTCTTTAATAAATTTTTCAAACGGTTTTGAAAAATAATAAAATTCATCCGATATATTTTCTTTTGAATTTAAAAAAACGCCGTAGGGAGTTTTTAGAATATCTTTTTTATTTTGTTTCGGAGGATAGATATATTTTATTCCGCCGTAAATTTCTCTTATCGAGCTTTTATCCGATGAAACGTTATGGGCCGAGCCTGTTATTATATTTGTTTTTTTGTTGTATAAAATAACGTTTGAATATTTTCCCATTAATTCAATCGATAAAACGTGGTTATTTAAAATGCCGAATTCATCCGTTATCGAAAAATGAAATTCAAGTATTCTTTCATATTCAATTAAAACCGCATTTATTATTTTTGCGCCTTCAAGATATTTTCTTAACTGCATACAAAACATAGGCGGAGTTTTCGGGATTTTAAGAGAAAAATCCTCCTTATCTTTAATAAAACAAATGTGAGGAAATTTGGGGTTAATATTAATGTAGAGTTTTTTATTTTCCCCCGAGTTTCTGATATAGAGGATAATTTCTTTTCTTGAAGGCATTTGGATTTTTTGTATTGTGCCGTTTGTTAAAAAATCCTTGTTTTCTTCATAAAAAAATTTTAAGGTAAGAGAATCTAAATTTTTCATAGTTTTTATTGTATTATAAAAGTTATGGAATGTTATTATTTCGGAACTTTTAACCCCGTTCATAAAGGGCATATAAAAACCGCATTTGCGGTTAAAAAACTTTTCGGGTTCGATAAAATTATTTTTGTTCCCGTATACAGCCCATGCCACAAAAAAGATTGTTCAAATTCAATTGACAGATTAAATATGCTTAAATTAATCGAAAATGACGATATAAGAGTTTCAGATATTGAATTTAAACTCCCGAAACCCTCTTATTCGTATAGAACGATAGAAGAACTTTTAAAAAACAAAAAAGAAAACGAAAAAATTAACTTTATTATCGGTTTTGACGCTTTTATCGATATTGAAAACTGGAAAAATCCCGAATTTTTGAAAAAGAATGTTCATTTTATCGTTTTAAAAAGAAGGGGCGAAAAAAGAGAAGAAATCGAAAAATTAAAAGAAAAGGGTTTTGATTTTGTTATAACCGATGAGATTGATATGATTGATATTTCATCTTCCGAAATAAGACAAAAAGTTACTTCGGGCGAAGATATCAAAGGTCTTGTCGATGAAAAAGTTAAAGGATATATTTTAGAAAATGGTTTGTACAGAAGAGATTGAAAAAATTTTAAAAGAAGAATTATCCGATGAGAGATATCTTCACACCTTGGGCGTCAGGGATTGTGCAGTTGAGCTTGCAAAAAGATATAACCTTGATGTTAAAAAAGCGGAGCTTGCGGGGCTTTTGCATGATAATGCAAAATGCAAAACAAACGATGAATTAAGAGAAATTATTGAAACAAAATTAAAAGACGTTAATAAAAACGAATTAAAAAATTATAAAACGCTCCATGCTCCCGTCGGAGCATATTTTGCAAAAACAAGATTTAAAATTGACGATGAAGAAATCCTCTCTTCCATAAGATGGCACACGTTGGGAAGAGTTAACATGAGCCTTTTTGAAAAGATTATTTTTCTTGCGGATAAAATTGAAAAAAATACCAGAGATTTAAATTACAGAAATGAAATTATAAAAATTCTGGATGAAAACGAGGGCGAAAGGGGACTAAACCTTGCGCTTTTAAGGTGTTTTACGGAAACCATAAAAAGCCTTGCGCAAAGACAGCTTTATATGTGTGAAACCACCGTTGATGTTTACAATTGGTTACTTGAAATCACCAAATAAAATTTTTGTATTACAATTGTAATCGAAGCATTTAAAAAAGGATTATTTTTGTCTAAAAGTTCAAAATTAACGCTTTTTATATTTATAGCGCTTATAGGGGGCGTTGTTTTCGGGTGGCTTGATCCGTATCATGCCTCTAAAATGCAGCCTCTGGCGGATGCGTTTTTAAGAATGGTCAAAATGATTATCGCCCCTTTGATTTTTGCAACACTGGTGGTCGGAATTGCAGGTCATGGCGATGTTAAAAATTTAGGCAAAATCGGTTTAAAAACAATAATTTATTTTGAAGTTGTAACAACAATCGCTCTTATTTTGGGGCTTGTTATGGCAAATGTTTTTAAACCCGGCGTTGATTTTAACATTGATTTAAATTCGGTTTCGATGGCGGCTGTTGAAAAGATGAAAAACATTCCCATTGATCATTCTTTTACTCATATGCTTCTTGATATGATACCAACAAGCGTAATTGATGCGATGGCAGAGGGGAATTTATTGCAGATTGTTGTTTTTGCGATATTTTTTGCGCTTGCGATATGTTCAATCGGGCAAAAAGCGCGCCCCGTTCTTGATTTTCTCCATTCAACCTGCGATATAATGTTTAAATTTACCGAATACGTTATGTTTTTTGCACCTGTCGGTGTTTTTGGCGCAATTTCAGCTACCATAGGACAAAACGGAATAGGCATTTTATCAAGCTATGCAAAATTAATTTTTATAACTTATCTTTCTTTGATTTTATTTGTTTTAATCGTTTTATTTATTGCCTGCAAAATTATAAATATCCCCTTCAGAGCTTTAATGAAAGCTTTAAAAGAGCCTGCGCTTCTTGCTTTTACAACGGCAAGTTCGGAAGCCGCACTTCCAAAAGCAATGGATGTTATGGAAAAATTCGGCGTGCCCAAAAATATTGTCAGTTTTGTAATGCCGACTGGATACACATTTAACCTTGACGGCTCAACGCTTTATCTTTCGCTTACCGCATTATTTTGTGCGCAAATTGCGGGAATTAATTTATCTTTAACCCAGCAGATTGCAATTATGCTGACTTTAATGCTCACATCAAAAGGAATAGCAGGGGTGCCGAGAGTTTCTCTCGTTGTATTAACGGGAACGCTTGCAAGTTTTCAGCTGCCTGTTGTCGGAGTTGCGATTTTGCTCGGGATAGATCAAATTTTAGATATGGGAAGAACAACGGTTAATTTAATCGGAAACTGCGTTGCAACGGCTGTTGTTGCAAAATGGGAAAAAGTTTTTGATTATGAAAAAATGAATAAATTTATTCTTGATAAAAATAATAAAAACGACCTTAAAGAAATAAAAGAATTAAAACCCAAAAAGCGCCTTGAATTTAACTATGCGGAAAATGACGATTATATAATAAGATAATATCCCGATATACGATTTTAAAATTTTTAATCAATGTTATTTTCATTTTATGAAAGCGGTATTTTTTGACATTAAACCATTTGAAAAAGAATATTTAGAAAAACATTGCGATTTTGAACTTGAAAAAATCTTTTTTCCTCATTCAATTAATTCTGATACGAAACTTGATGAAAAAACCCTCGGTTGCGAAATATTATCGGTTTTTATTACTTCAAGTTTATCAAAAAAAGTATTGGAAAAATTTAAAAATTTAAAATTTATAATTTTAAGAAGCGTCGGGTTTTCCCATGTTGATTTATCTTATGCAAAAGAAAAAAACATAAATGTTTTTAATGCGCCTCATTACGGCGATTCTTCAATTGCCGAATATGTTTTTGCGCTTTTATTGAATGTTTCGAGAAAAATTATAACGGCATCGGATGATATTAAAAACCAGACAATTGACGATAACAAATATCAGGGCATTGAACTTTATAATAAAACAATAGGCGTTATAGGAACGGGCGCAATCGGAAAAAACGTCATAAGAATTGCAAAAGCTTTTAATATGAATGTTATCTGTTTTGATAAGTTTAAATCGGAAGGATATAATTACGTTTCATTTGACGACCTGTTAAAAAATTCTGATATCATAAGCATAAACTGTCCTCTTAATGCGGAAACACTGCATTTATTAAATGAAAACGCATTTAATAAAATGAAAAAAGGCGTTATCATAATTAACACCGCACGGGGCGAAGTTATAGATACATATTGTCTGTATAAAGCATTATGCGAAAAAATCGTTTCATTTGCCGCAATGGATGTAATGGAGTGCGAAGATGTTTTATATGAAAATAAAGAAAATAAAATCGATATAAATTTAATTAAAGAAAAATGTTTTAAAAACCACTATGTTGCATATAAGCTTTTAAATATGAAAAACGTTTTAATAACGCCTCATATTGCATATAACACAAAAGAAGCCGCAACAAACATTTTAAAGATCACCGTTGAAAATTTGAAATCTTCAATAAAATTTACATCTGGCGCTAAAAACCTTATTTTGCTATAATCTTTTTTATGGAATTATCAAGATATATTGAACATACCAATTTGAAACCGGACGCCGTCCCCGATGATATTAAAAAACTGGTTGATGAAGCCGTAAAGTATGATTTTTTCGGAGTCTGCATAAATCCTTGCTATGTTTCTCTTGCAAGGAAACTGGTTGATGAATCAAAAAAAGATATAAAAGTTGTATGTGTTGTGAATTTTCCTCTGGGGGCAAATAAAATCAACACAACAATATCACAGATTAAAGAAGCGATAACAGACGGCGCAGATGAAATTGACACCGTTATTAATTTAGGTGCCGTTAAATCGGGCAATTATAAACTTGCAGCCGATGAAATTTCAATGCAAAAACAGGCGGCGGGGGATAAAAAATTAAAAGTTATTTTGGAAACAGACCTTTTAACGTCTGCCGAAATTAAAGTTGCCTGCCTTAATTGTATAACTTCAAACGCCGATTTTGTTAAAACTTCAACGGGTTTTGTTAAAGACGGCATAGGTGCAACGGTTGAAAACGTTAAGTTAATGTATTCTTCGGTTGCAAAAAGAAATATAGGCGTAAAGGCTTCAGGCGGTATAAAATCAAAACTTATGGCGCTTGATTTAATTGCGGCGGGTGCAACAAGACTCGGCACAAGCTCGGGCGTACAATTGGTTCAATAGTTAAAAAAGGAATGTAAAATGGACAAAATTACAATCAGATCCGACAGAGATACAGACTACAAATTTATCTACAAAGGCGAAGAACAAATCTTAAAAGCTAGAAGCATTATAAGCATTGCAAACGGTTTGAATGATGTTGTATTGCCTACGGTTGCAATGAAGATTATGAATAATTTAATTGTTATTAAGGAAGACGTAAAATAATGGCTGATGAAAAAATTATAGTAACCATAACGGGGCAGGATAAAACGGGCATTGTCGCAAAAATTGCGACAACGATGTATGAAACGGGCGTTAATATTGAAGATATTAAACAAACAATCATGCAGGATTATTTTGTTATGATGATGTTGTGCAACATTTCAAATTCAAAAGAATCGTTCAGCACAATTAAAGATAAATTGGAAGAAGCCGCAAAAAGCCTTCATATGACAATTTGGGTTCAAAGAAAAGAAATTTTTGACAGGATGCATACGATATAATGGCTATGAATTTTGACGTAAACAACATAATGGAAACAATCGAGATGATTAAAGTTCATCATCTTGATATAAGAACGGTTACTCTGGCATTAAGCTTAAGGGACTGCTGTTCAACCGATTCAAAAACAACCGCAAATAAAATTTACGACAAAATCACAAGATATGCCAAAAATCTTGCAAAACTGGCGGATGAGCTTGAAGATGAATATTCAATTCCCATTATCAATAAAAGAATTGCGGTTACTCCGGTTTCAATTATCACGGAATCCATTGATAACCCTGATTTTATCTTAATCGCAAAAACTCTGGATAAGGCCGCAAAAGAAGTCGGAGTTGATTTTTTGGGCGGATACAGCGCTCTTGTTGAAAAAGGGTGCACCGAAGGGGACAGAAGATTTATGGCAAGCATTCCGGAAGCCCTTTGTGTTACCGACAGGGTTTGTTCATCCGTTAATCTTGCGGGGTCTAAAGCCGGAATTAATATGGTGGGCGTTTATAAAACCGCAGAAATTATAAAAAAAGCGGCAGAGCTTACAAAAGATAAAGACGGGCTGGGGGCTGCAAAATTTGTATGTTTTTGTAATTCGGTAACGGATAATCCTTTTATGGCGGGCGCCTATTGCGGAATAAACGAACCTGAATGTGCGCTTAATGTCGGGGTTTCGGGCCCGGGGGTCGTCAGATGGGCAATAGAGAATATGCCAAAAGACGCGGATTTGGGCGAAGTTGCAAACACAATCAAAAAAACGGCATTTAAAATAACGACAACGGGCGAACTTATCGGAAGGGAGCTTGCAAAAAGGCTTGATATTCCTTTCGGTGTTATTGATTTATCGCTTGCGCCGACTCCCGCCGAAGGCGACAGTGTTGCGGGAATTTTTCAGGCAATGGGGCTCTCTGACGCAGGTGCACACGGCACAACGGCGGCGCTTGCAATGTTAAATGATGCGGTTAAAAAGGGCGGCATTATGGCGTCAAGCTATGTGGGCGGATTATCCGGCGCATTTATCCCCGTGTCTGAAGATGCGGGCATGATTGAAGCGGCAAGAAAAGGGGTTTTAACCATAGATAAACTTGAAGCTATGACAAGCGTTTGCTCTGTCGGATTAGATATGATTGCAATCCCCGGGGATACGCCCGTTACAACGATTGCGGGCATGATAGCCGATGAAATGGCAATCGGGATGATTAACAAAAAAACAACCGCCGTAAGGGTAATACCCGTTCCGGATAAAAAAGCGGGAGATTGGGTAAAATTCGGCGGGCTTTTGGGCGAAGCTCCAGTTATGGCAATGAGCGGCGCCGATTCATCCGTTTTTGTAAACAGACTGGGAAGAATTCCCGCCCCCATACACAGTTTGAATAACTGATTTTAAAAGTTTTTGGTGATATAATTTCATCTATAACCACATAAACAATCAGGAGAGAATATGAAAAAGTACAGAATAGGAGTTGACGTAGGCGGCACCAACGTAAAACTTGCGCTTGTTGATTTAAACGGCAAAATTGTTTATTCAAATACAACGCCTACACGTGCGGATTTGGGATATGAACATTCAATCGCAAACATCCAAAACGCAATTGAAGAATTAATGAGAGAAACAAACACTTCAAAAGATAATGTTGAAGCAATCGGCTTCGGGTTTCCGGGGCAAATCGATTATAAAGAAGGTGTTGTAAGGCTTTTAACCAATATGCCGGGTTGGGTTGAAGTTCCGCTTGCAAAAATCATGGAAGACAAATTTAAAATTCAAACCAAACTTGATAACGATGTCAGAGTTGCAACCCTTGGCGAATTAAAATACGGAGCGGGCAAAGGCTGCGACAACCTTATTTGTATTACGGTCGGAACAGGAATCGGCTCCGGGCTTGTATTTAACGGAAAATTAATCCGAGGTTCAAAAAACGCCGCAGGTGAAATCGGGCATATTAAACTTACGATGTTTGACGGGCCTATTTGCGGTTGCGGAGATTGGGGCTGTTTGGAAGCTTATGCGTCCGGGCCTTCCATTGTTGCGGAAGCAAAAGAATATTTAAAAGGCGGAAAATCTTCCAAATTTAAAGAGCTCGCAACGGAAGAATTAAGCCCTTATATAGTTGCACAGGCAGCACTTCAAGGGGATGCGGTTGCAAAAAGAATTTATACCAAAATGGGCGAGATAATAGGTTTTGGTTTAAGTTCCGTCGTGAACCTTTTAAACCCCGAAAAAATCATTATCGGGGGCGGCGTTGCAGACGCAGGGGAAATTTTATTAAATCCGATAAGAGAAACAATTTCAAAGCGTGCAATGCCCATTCAGGCAAACAGCGTTGAAATCGTTCCCGCACAATTGGGCAACACGGCAGGCGTTATCGGCGCAAGCCTTTTGATTGAATCTTAAATAAAATAATTTAAAACCAAAGCTCCCGCACTCTGTCAAAATATGAGGCGGGAGTTTTTATATGTGAAGAAATGTAACAAAAAATGTAAAACAGGCAATTATTGAAATCATATATACTTTATATATATGTGATGAAAAGCTAAGGAGTTTTATAAGAGCATTTTCATCAGGAAAGAGAATTATCTAACCAATACACACTAACCTTCACTTCACACGGGGAATTACTTAAAAGAATTCCAGCGGTCTTAATTAATAAGACCGTTTTTTTTGCGGAATTTCCGTAGGATGAAGCGATAGCGTAATCCGCCAAGGCGAACGGCTGACGGAGCGAAAAAAGTGCTTTAGCACTTTTGGAGCAAAGCTCAAAGACAGTGAGCCGCCAGGAAATTCCAAGACAGCGGAATTTCCGTAGGATGAAGCGATAGCGTAATCCGCCAAGGCGGACGGATGACGTCCGACCGAAGCTATCGATAACCGCCGTTGTGAGTGAGTGAAGGGCAGACGGTAAAACTAAAAAAACACCGATTATTCTTTTACTTTATAAACCCCGATAACAAAATTTTTATCATTGGCAAAGGTTTTTATATAATCATAATTTTCAAATACAAAATCGCAGATTTTATTTCCGAAATCCCTGCAAAATAACGGTGTGCCGTAAATTGAATAATCAACATTGGTAAGCATTATATAATCGGGCTTATCATTATTCAAATCGTTTACAATTTTTTCTTCCCCCAAAATTTCAATGTGGTTTGGAAGCAATTGATAATATCTTAAATCCGTTTTTGTGTCCGATAAATAATTAAGCATTGCGCCGTCAGGCAAAATAAGAACTTTTTTGTCTTTTAATTTATCCAAAAAATTAATCGTTTCTTTTATCGTAAAACCCGTTTTTGCGTCTGAAATTAAAAATTTTCCTTTATTTGTTTTAATTTCATATCTTGAAAAAAGAACCTGCGAAGTTGAATAATAAATAACATTAACAAGCGCAGTTAAAATCATAAAAGATAAAAACAGTTTGTTAAAAATTTTATTTTTAACGATTGAAGAAAAGAATATTAAATTAACAACCAAACCGGCGGGAAGAATATATGCGCTGTAATTTCCCGTATAAATAAAATTAAATCTCATGCACAAAAACAATTGAACCAACGATAAAAATAAAAGCGGGATATTTTTTGTTTTATATGAATGATAAACAATAAATAAAGTCGTAATGCAAAGAAAAGAAAAAAGCTCGATTGAGCAAAACTCGCCCTTTACTATGCTTAAAACAAAAAATAAAACAAAAAGAAAAACAAATAATATTCTATATAAAATTTCTTTTTCTTTTTTAACTGGAAAATATAAAATTAAACCGCATAGCAAAAAAGGAATAATAAAAGAAAGAAAGCTCGATAAATTATATTTTATCCACAAT
Organism: Candidatus Gastranaerophilales bacterium; assembly: GCA_944325155.1. Lineage (GTDB taxonomy): Bacteria > Cyanobacteriota > Vampirovibrionia > Gastranaerophilales > Gastranaerophilaceae > Galligastranaerophilus_A. The sequence continues at coordinate 131,543 of CALUYY010000004.1, forward strand.
ATCGGGTTTGAGACAAAAACGGTTGAATTATAATATTTTAAAATTTTTGAATTTAAAAACGATTTTAAAAATTCAATATATGAAATAAAATCATAAAAATTAAACCCCCCGATAAAAAGAATAAAAAAGCTTATAAAAACGGGTAAAAGAAATAATAAAAAAGAAATTATGACTTCTTTAATTTTTATTTTTTTATATAAAACAAGTAAAAAATAAGGAACAATTAAAAAAATAAATTCTATTTTAAGCGCAAAACAAATTCCCAAAAGAAAATAAGACAAATAAAGAAACAACGTTTTATTTTCTTTCAGATATAAAAGAACAAAATAAACCGAAATAAATAAAATTGCGGAAGCGTATATAAAAGCGTATGAATATCCCATTACATAGTTAAATAAATATGAAACGTTGAACATCGTAATAAAAGGGACAATAATTGAAATTAAAAAAGATTTTTTTTCATCCGTAAAAAACCTTGAAATATGATAAATAAAAATAACTATAATAAAGCTTGAAAAAACGCCCGTTATTCTTAAAGTATCAAAAGAAGATGAAAAAATTTTAAATAATAATGCATTAATCTGATATGAAAGCGGAAAATAAGATAAAAAAATTTCTTTAACGGGAAGTTCCCCTTCCATAACCGCTTTCGGAACCAAAAATTCTCTTCCGCAATCGTATAAAAGATTTCCGAATGAATAATAATTCGGTAAAATTGCCAAAAATAAAATTATACAGCCAAAAAAAGGATATAAAAAATCTTTCTTTTTTAAAAAATCCATAAATTAATTTTATCAAAAAATTAATTTCTTGCGTTATACATAACTTTTTGCGCCACAACCCCGAAAGGTATTGCCTTATCTTCGGTTACCATAATTGAGAAAATATCTCTTAAATTTTTTTCATTCGGACCGGGCGTTTTATATACATTTTCTTTTTTTGCACAATTAGAATCCATGCAGTTAACGTTCCCCGGGGTCGGTTTTCTTTCGCCGTTTACATCAACCGTAATAATGCAGGGCGGTTTTGTTGTTCCGTTTTTATTGTTTGTAAGCCCCAGTGAACCGCACCCGCCGCAGCCTTCTTCGTCCGAATCGGGGTCAATAAAAGTTGCAATGCAAACATTGCCGCTGTTTTCATGAAGCACAAGATTTGTTTTTGCTCCGCTTTTTGCAAATTCATATCTTATGCCGTCTACCGTATAAAAAGCGGCATTATCATATTCCGTTCCGTTTGAAGCGGTATAAGTTTTATAAGGAACGCTTGTTGTTGTTTTCATAACGGACATATGCTGAAGAAGATATTGAAATAAATCCGGGTTTTCGTAAGGGGTGGAGCTGTCCATTGTCATACCCGCCAAAAGCGCCTGATTTATCGTGTTTACGGCTTTTTTATAGCCCGTTTCAAATTCTCTCTGCTGGGTATTTTGAAACATTGCGGGTATAACAAGAATCGCAACCACTCCCAAAATGCCGAGAGTTATTAATATTTCAGCCAAAGTAAAAGCTTTTATTTTATTTTTTTGCACTTCCAATTATCTGCCGGATTTTAAACTAAACATAAAAATTATAACAAATTACCGCTTTATTGCAATTAAAACCCGCATAAAATCAATCATTTGCTTCATATTTATCAAATTTTTCTTTTAATTCTTTAACCTCATAAGTTAAGCGCCTGATTTCACAGGTAACGGGATCGGGGATTTTGTTGTGCAATAACTGCCCCTGAACAAAAAATCTTTGTCTTGTAATATGCCCCGGTACTCCGACAACGGTTGAATGTTCGGGAACATCGTCAATAACAACAGACCCTGCGCCGATATTGGAATCCGAACCTATTGTTATGTTCCCTAAAACCTTTGCGCCCGCACCGATTGTTACTCTGTCGCCTATCGTGGGGTGTCTTTTGCCTCGGTCTTTTCCCGTTCCTCCGAGGGTAACTCCCTGATATATAAGAACATTGTCGCCGATAACTGTTGTTTCGCCGATTACAACGCCCATGCCGTGGTCAATAAAAAACTTTTCGCCGATAGCGGCACCAGGGTGAATTTCAATTCCCGTTAAAAACCTTGCAATTTGCGAAATCAGCCTCGGTATAAAAGGGATTTTCCATTTTTTTAATTTGTTTGCGATTCTGTAACACAAAAGCGCATGGAATCCGGGGTATAAAAGCAAAATCTCCAAAATGCTTTTTGCCGCAGGGTCTTTATCTTTTATATTGTTAATATCGTCTATTACCCTTTTAATTCCTCTTATAAGGGCGATTTTTGATTTTTTCTTAACGGAATTTATTTTTTTATCAAATTCTTCCGTCAGGATTTCATCTTCATTATTTTTATTATCGGAAGATAATTCTTGCATATTTTCTTTTTCCCGCCTGCAAAACACCCGTTTTATCAATCAGGGTTTGGATGTCTGTTATTTTTTCGTTTTCAAATTTAACTCCGCCTCCCGCAATAAGCCTTTTTGCTTCACCTTTTGAGGGGGCAAAATTTAATTTAACGATTAAATCTGTAATTAACATCGGACAATCAAGCTTAACTTCTTCAATGTCATCCGGGATTCCTTTGTTTTGAACGACATTTATAAATTCATTTTGCGCTTTAACCGCATTTTCTTCTCCCTGATACATTTTTGTTATTTCAAATGCAAGGCGCATTTTTTCATCTCTCGGGTTATTGTTTTTGTTAAATTCCAAATCCGTTAAAAGCGTATAGTATTTTTCCATTAAATTATCGGGAATTGACATTAATTTCCCGTACATATCTTTAGGAGAATCAGTTAAAGAAATGCAGTGTTCGGGGTATGTTTTTGACATTTTGACTTCGCCGTCCGTTCCTTCGATTAAAGGAAGCATCATTGCGATTTGTCCGTCCGTTTGTCCGTAAAAACTTTGTATATCTCTTCCCATTAAAAGGTTAAAGGTCTGATCCGTTCCGCCCAGTTCAATATCCGCTTTAATTTCCGCACTGTCATAAGCCTGCATTAAAGGATAGAAAAATTCAACAACGCTTATGGGTTTGCCTTCCGTATATCTTTTTTGGAAATCATCCCTTGTTAAAAGTCTTGCAACGGTTGTTGAAGAAGCAAGCTTTAAAACATCCGTAAATTTTAAATTTAAAAGCCAATCCGCATTATTAACAACTTCCGCTTTATCAACATCAACAACTTTTGACATCTGGTCAAAATATGTTTTTGCGTTTTTTTCAACCTGTTCTTTGGTTAAAGCGGGTCTTGTTTCGGATTTGCCCGAAGGGTCTCCGACCATTGCGGTTGCGCCTCCGACAAGCAAAACTACCGTATGCCCGAGTTCCTGAAATTTTTTTAATTTTCTCATAACAACGGTATGTCCGAGATGTAAATCGGGTCTTGTGGGGTCAAGCCCGAGTTTTACCCTAAGGGGAGTATTTGTTTCATAAGATTTTTGAAGTTTTTTTGCAAGCCCCATAACCCCGTCAGGTACTATTGTCGCACCTTTGGCTAAATTTTCCGCCTGTTTTATAAATTTTTCATCAATTTTTATTTCAGCTTCATTCATCAATATTTCCTTTTTTTAAAAAAAACTTTAATCTTTTAAAATTATAATAACAAAAAATCATGATAACAAAAAGCGGGATAATATATCCCGCTTTTTGTTTTAAGTTTTATACTCAAAACTATTTTTGTGCCTGATACATTGCTTTTTGAGCAGATACACCGAGAGGAACAGCTTTTTCATCCGTAATCATGATAGTAAATACGTCTTTAAGAAGTTTTTCTCCGGGTCCGGGCCATGAGTATTGAGCTGCTGTTGAAGCATTGTTCGGGTTCGGTTTTCTGTCCCCGTTAACGTCAACCATAATTAAGCAGGGGTGGTTGTTTGTGCTGTTGGGGTTTGTAGCTAAACCGCTTGAACCGCAGCTTCCGATGAAATTTGAATCTGCATCGGGGTCAACAGCCGTAGCATCGTTAAATGTCATTTGTGTTTCAATTGTTTCGCCTGCGCTGTTTGTGCCTGCTTCATGCAAAGTAAATGTTCTTGTGTTTGTCGGAACTTCAAATCTCATACCGTCTGTTGTATAGAAAGCATAGTTACCGTCATTGTTGAATGTAAGGTCTGTTGTTGATTTCATAACAGACATATGTTGTTGAAGATAACCGAATAAGTTTGAGTTATCATAAGGAGTTTCGCCTTCAAGAGCAACGTTCATCGTAATTGAAGAGTTCAAAACCGAAACCGCTTTTCTCAAACCTGTTTTAAATTCGGATTGGTTAGTGTTTACGATAACGGAAGGAATTGTCATCGCAGCAACTACACCGATAATAGCCAAAGTAATCAAAACTTCAGCCAATGTAAAACCTAAGCTCTTTTTCATCATTTAATTACCTTTCATAATAATTAGGACCAAATTCATTATAACTATTTTTTACCCCCCGTGCAATAATAGTGGCAAAAATACACCAATTGTGTGAACAAATTAATTTATTTTTGATTGTTCTTAAATACCGTTTTAACGCTAAATAACGTAATTATTGAAATTATAAAGATTGGTAACAAATTTAAAAAAATGTAATAAAAATTCATATTTTTTAAAATAATTCCCTTTGAAATTACGAGAAAAAATCTTAAAGGATTAATTATTGTCATTTTTTGCAAAAATAAAGGCGTTATGTTTTCTATGGGCGTTGTGTATCCGGATAACATCATGGCGGGGAACATAAAAACAAAAACAAGAAGCATTGACTGCTGCTGGGTTCTTGAAAATGCCGAGATAAAAAGTCCGATTAAAGAAATTGAAAATAAAAATATGCACAAAGAAAAGATGTATAAAAATATTGACCCCAAAAAAGGAATTTTAAATATAAAAATTGAGATTAAAAGAATTATAACCCCGTTTAAAACGCCGAAAAATAAAGGAATTAAAATTTTCCCCGCAATGATTTCTTCAATTTTTAAAGGCACTATAAGAAGTTCATCAAACGTTCCCTGTTCTTTTTCTCTTGCAAGGGATAATGCCGAAAGCAAAATTACCGTCGTCATGGGTAAAATGCCCATAAGGCTTGAGATTATAAACCATCTGTAAGATAGATTCGGGTTAAATTTATTTCTTATGACAAAATTAATTATGTTTTTATTAATATTTTGCCCCAGAGGCGCAAAATTTGAAGCAATTTCCGTTATATAGCCCGCTATTATCCGGCTTGAATTTGTTTTTCTTCCGTCCGAAATTATTAAAATTTCAGGATTATCTTTCATTTTATATTTTTTTGTAAAATCGTTTTTTATATAAATTGCGGCTTTTATTTTTTGTTCATCAAGCGCTTTTTTTAATTCTTTATTGTTTTTAAAGTAATAAATTTTTGAAAAATATCTGCTTGTTTGAATTTCTCTTATAAATTCTCTTGAAATTTCGCTGTTATCTTCGTTTAAAACGCCCGCACGGATATTTTCGATATCAAGCGTTGCCGCATAAGAGAAAACAAATAACTGTAAAACGGGCGGTAAGAATATAACGGCTCTGCTTCTTTTGTCCTGCCAGATTGTATGAAATTCTTTTTTGATTAACGAAATTAACGGAAGATATTTTCTTTTTAATTTTTCAAACATTTATTCAATCACCTCTTTTGTGCAAAAGTAAGTTAATAAAAAGACGACAGCGGCAAATGCAAAAAGGTAAATTGAAGATATAATTAAAATTTTATAGACGTTTCCCGTTAAAAACAGGCTTGAAATTGATGAAACATAATATTTGGCCGGGATTATACAGGATATCATTCTTATAATAAAAGGCATTGAATCAATTTCATAAATAAGCCCCGATAACATCATTGAAGGCATAAAGCTGATTGTTCCCGCCATTTGCCCCGCTATAAATTGATCTTTTGCAATTGTCGAGATAAAAAGTCCCGTACCTATGCTTGTGAGCATAAAAAGAGATGAAATCAGAAAAAGAAAGAAATATGAACCAATATAGGGTACTTTAAAAATTGCAATTATAATAAAAAAGCAAAAAATAACAGAGAGCATGCTCAATATAAAATAGGCAATATATTTTGAAATTAAAAATTCAAATTTTGTAATTTCAGTTGTTAAAATTGCTTCCATTGTTCCTCTTTCCCATTCTCTTGCAATGACAAGCGCGGTTAAGATGGCGCCTGTCAGCGTCATTATGATTGAAATTGACCCCGGAAGAATAAAATATACGCTTTTTAGCGAGGGGTTATACCAAATTCTTAAAATCGGGCTTATTATTGAAGAATTTGATTTTTTGCCGGATTTAATTTTTTCATATTCAAGATAAGATTCAACGCTTCCTTTAATATAAGATGAAACAAATTTTGCGGTGTTCGGTTCTGACCCGTCCGTTATAATCTGGATTTTCGGGTTTGAATTTTTTTTAAATTCTTTTGTAAAATTAACGGGAATAACGGCGTATCCTCTTATTATTCCGCCTGACAAAAGTTTATTTGCTTCAATTTCGTTTTTTATATAAATACAGTCAAGAAATTTTGTGTTATTAAGGCTTTCTTTTATATCTCTTGATAAAATCGTGTTATTTTCATCTATTATTCCGATTTTTATGGTATTGGTGTCAAAATTTATTCCGAAACCGAATAAAAAAAGAAGTATCAAAGGAAGAACAAATGCAATTAAAATGCTTGAAAAATCCCTTGTTATCTGTCTGAATTCTTTTATTACGAAAGTAAAAATTATGTTTTTATTCATCATATTTTTTATCCGCTTCTTTAATAATTTCAATGAATGCATCTTCCATTGAAGGGTTCGGGTTTGATTTTGATTTAATTGAATTTTTAAGGTTATCGGGCGTGTCTTTTTTTAAGATTTTTCCTTTATATACAAGCGCTATACGGTCGCAAAACTGGGCTTCATCCATAAAATGTGTTGTTACGAGAATTGAAACTTTATTTTTGGCTAGGGCATTTATTCTCATCCAAAAATCTCTTCTTGTAACGGGGTCAACGCCCGATGTCGGTTCATCCAAAAATAAAACGCAAGGATTATGTATGACAGCTAAGGATAAAGAGAGTCTTTGTTTAAATCCCAAAGGAAGATTATCCGTTTTTTCAAAAAGATAATTTTTTAATTCAAAAGATTCTATTAAATATTCAATACGCTCTTTTTTCTTTTTGCCGAAAAGCCCGTATACACCCGAAAAAAAATCAAGATTTTGTTTTACGCTTAAATTTCCGAATAAAGAAAATTTTTGCGCCATATAGCCGAATAATTTTTTTGTTTCAACCGGATTTTTATTGATATTAAGCCCCATAATTTCACAGGTTCCGAAAGAAGGCTTAATTAAGGAGCAAAGCATTTTAAAAGTCGTTGATTTTCCGGCACCGTTAGGGCCCAAAAGCCCGAAGATTTCACCCTTTTTAACTTCAAAATCAATATTTTTTGCGGCAATAAATTCTTTATTTTTTGTTTTATAAATTTTTGTAAGGTTATTTGCTTTAATTGAAATATTATCTTTTGTTTTTATATTAAATTCGGGCTTTTTTTCTTCATAAGATTTTATTTTTGAATTAAGCGCACTCATAACAAAATCTTCAAATAAAGGCGGGGTTTTTATTAAATTAAAGTTTGATTTTTCGGCAAAATTTTTATTTTCATATACAACCTTTATATAATTTCCTTCGATGACGGCATCAATTAAGCCTTTGTCTTTTTTTACGATTTCATTTAAAAGAGTTCTTTTGTCAAATTTATCATCTTTTATTTTGTATGTAAGCCCATCCATTACAATTTTTGCATTTTCAACCGTTCCCTCATAGATTTTTCTTCCTTTGGAAAAAAGAAAGACTTTATCAAAATATTTTGCTTCATCAAGATATGAAGTTGCCCAGATAACGCTTGTATCGTTTTCTTTTATTAATTTATCCGTTATTTTCATCAATTCTTTTCTTGAAACCGGATCAACGCCAACCGAAGGTTCATCCAAAAGCAACAATTTAGGTGCCGTAAGCAAAACGCAGCAAAGACCGAGTTTTTGTTTCATTCCGCCAGAGAGTTTTTTTGTCAGTCTTTCTTTAAATTCTAAGAGTCCCGAAAAATTTAAAAGCTCAAAAAAAAGAGAGGCTCTTTTTTCCTTATCTATATTTTTTAACCCCGCATAGAATTCAAGGTTTTCCGTTACCGTTAAATCTTCATAAAGTCCGAATTTTTGCGGCATATAGCCTATAATTTTTTTAATTTCGCCCCTTTTTTTATAAGGTGAAAGATTGTTGATTAAAACGGGGTCATTTTTTATGTTATCGGGGAATAAAAGCCCCGATAAAAGTCTTAAAAACGTGGTTTTACCGGAGCCGTCGGGACCAATCAATGCCGCTTTTTCTCCTTTTTTTAAATTCAGGCTGATATCAAACAATGAAGGCTCCTTGGCACCGTTAAAGGTTTTATATAAATTTTTTACTTTTAAGATATCGTTCATAAAATTATTTTCACGGTAACGGGCATTCCCTGTCTTAAATAGAGGTCTGAATTATCTATTATTACTCTTATTCTGTATACCAAATCGACTCTTAATTCCGTTGTTTCAACGGTTTTAGGGGTAAATTCGGCAACGGGGGAGATAAAACCGATATGCCCCATATAAGGGTCTTTTGGTCTTGAATCCGTGTATATGAGCGCCTTTTGACCGTATTTTATTTTTCCTAAATTTTTTTCATCTATATAGGTTCTGACCCATAGGGGTTTTGTCATTGAGATTGAATAGACAATGTCCGAGATATTTAAAATGCTTCCTTTTTCTCTTACCCTGCTTAAAATTATTCCGTCAAAAGGAGCGTATAATTTTGTGTCGTCTAAATCTATAATGCTTTTTTCAAGCGATGCCTTTGCATAATCATGGGAAGCAATGCTTGAATTCATATCTTCTTTAATGTTTGAGCATTGTTCTTTTGAGATTGTATTATCTTTGCATAAAGGATTGTTATATTTAAAAATTGAAATTTTTTTGAGTTTTTCCGCTCTTTTTTGTTTAAGGCTTGCTTTTGCTTGATTCAGCGCATTTTGATAAATATCGGATTCAAGCTCGGCAAGAATTGTTCCTTCTTTAACAAAATCGCCTTCTTCAACGTATAATTTTTTTAAACGCCCGGGGACTCTGAATGATAAATCGGACTGTCTTATTTCAATGTTTCCGAAAAGTGTTAAATATCCCTTTTCTTTGTTTTTATTCATTAAAAACAAAATTAAGAATGCACATAAAAATAAAATAATTAAAACTAAAATTATAAACTTTCTTTTCATCTATAAAGCTCCGCCCGCTGCTTTATATAAAGAAATGAGGTCTATAAATTTTTGGTTTTTTGAATTATATAGAGTTTTTATTTTATCTATTCTTTCACTGTCTTTTTCAAGGTAATCAACATAGCTTTTAACACCCGATATATAAGCGTTTTTGGTTTTTATGAGATTGGAATTTTCGTAATACAGATTTTTTTCATTGTTTTTATAAATTTCAATATCTTTTTTTAAATTGTACAGGGTGTCATTTAGTTCTTTCAAGGCGTTAAGATCGGCTTTCAGAAATTCATTCATTGCAATTTCATATTCGATTTTTCTTTTTTTAAGAGTAAAAATTCTTTTTCCGCCGTCAAAGATGTTCTGGACCGCACCCGCAACAAGTGCCGCAAGTGCGCCTTCCCAGCCGAAATTGTTTATGATTGTAGAAAATATAAGGTTTCCTTCAATTTGAATTTTGGGGAGAAATTCTTTTTTTGCTATTAATATATCAAATTTTTTCTTTTTGATTTCGTTTTCAAGTTTTATTATATCGGGGCGGGAGCAGATTATATCGCCTTTTAATATATTCGGATACGGTTTTTTGTATTCAATTTTATCAAAGGATGAAACCGTTATTTTATCTGCTTCATAAGGTGTTAAACCCGTCAGATAACATAATTTTGTGATAAATTCCGTTCTTAATTTTTTTAAATTTTCAATTTCGTTTTTTTCGTTTTCGATAAATTGAAAGCTTTCGTTTAATTCAAGCGAATTTATAACGCCTTTTTCGTACATAAAAGCTTTTCTTTTGTTTAATATTTCAAGAATTTCTTTTCTTTTATTTTGAAGTTCAATTAATTTGTTTAAGTTTGAGATGTTAAAGTATACACATGCAACATCTGTTGCCACAAGAATGTTTGAGGATCTTAAATTCTGGTAAGAATTTTTGATATCAAGTTTTTTAATTTGGATTTTATTATATTTTTTCCCAAGATAATCAATTTCCCAAATTGTGCTTAAGGGAAGAGCAAAACTGTTTGTTTGGATGTCGTTATCGGGGATTGTTGATTTCGGGATTTTTAAAAGAAGATAATCGGCGCCCAAATTTATTTCGGGAAATTCCTCCGAAATTGAGAGGTTTTTATCCAGCCTTGACTTTAATATGTTATTTTTGGCAATGATAATATCTTTATTGTTTTCAAGAGCAAGAAAAATACAGTTCATTAAATTTTCATCGTTGAAATTTTTGAACCACTCCGTATTTATTAAATAATTTTTTGAGAAAGAAAGATTGAAAATTTGCATCGAATAAAAAAGAAAAAACAGGACAAACGGGAAAACACTTTTCATAAAAAACCTTCAAATTAAAGTTAAAATTATAATAAATTCAGTAAAATCAAAAATATATTACCCTTGTGAATTAGGTAAATTTGTAGTATAATATATTGATACGGAATGCCCCGAAGCGCTGAAGTGATTTAATAAAATCTTTATTTTGCACCATTAAATTGTTCTATATTTAATTAAAATGTTTAGATTGCCGTCTGATTATTAAAAAATCGGATTTTATATGCTCCGATAGAGCAAATCCCTTCAGGGGATTAAATTTAGCCGGCTTTAAAGCATTATGATTAAATTGAGCGAATAAATTAGATTTAAATAACTGCACTAAAGTTGTTTATAAAACATTTTGGCGATTTTAATATGTATTAGTGGATACTATCGAAAAAATATTATGGACAAGAAATCATTTGGAGAAAACTTAAAAAAACTTAGAAAACAAAAAGGGCTGAGCCAGGCGCAGCTGGCGGAAATTATTGGCATGAGCGCCAAGAATATTACAAAAATCGAAACGGGTAAAAGTTTCCCGAGAGCAGAAAATATAAACAAGCTTTTAAAACTGTTTAACGTAAGCGAAAATGTATTGTTTGCGGGTTCCGAAAAACTTGACATTAAGCAAAATTCAAATAAAATCGAGGCCTTAAAAATAATAAACAACGCAAGCGATAAACATGTAAAAATTTATCTTTCCATGTTGAAACAATTAAGAGAAATGATTAATCAAACGGAAGATATGCTGAATAAGTAAGTATATTTTTCCGTTCGTAGTAAATTTAGAGCAAGTGTTTGGCACTTGCTCTTTTTTTATCATGATTTTAATTGTATAAATAACACTTTTTCTGAAAAATGATGTGCACTTTTAAATTTATACGGCTAAAATCCAGTTATAATAAGGATATTAAAATTTTATTAAAGGGGGTTGACAAATTAAAATATTGGGTACATAATACAGATATAAAGAAAAAGTGTTACACATACACTAAAAAGAAAACAAAAAGATAAGGCTAGAGAAGGAAAATGTTAAGAGTAAATTCAATAAAAAATGTATATAATACACTAAATAGAAACAACATCAGCTTCAAAGCCGGCGTACAAACAAACTACGGCTTGAATGTTCCTTCGCCGAATTCAAATATGGTTGAAGGCGGGCTGTTAACAGGTTTCGTTGGTACGATAACTCCTTTGTTTACGCAAATTCAATCAAGAGCAAAAAGCATTGAAAACGGATTGAATGAAACAAAGATAGAATACCTTGCATAATAATTAAAAAAAATATAAAGCCATTAACAACAAGATTTATATTATTTATCGACACCTAACAACACAATCCCGAAGCTAACAACATATAGCCGACACCGTTTAAGACGGTGTCTTTTGATATATCGGGGTTATATTCCGGCAGTTTTGATTAATGTTATTACGGAGCGGGCGGTGTAATTTATTTTTATTAAGAAATGTAAACACCATTACAAAAACCAAAATTCGATTTAACATATCTTAACATACATGTTGTATTTTAAAATCGTAAATGATATATTAAGGATATACGGAAGATATACAAAAGGTTGGAACTCTTAAATATAAGCGGTTTTGACCGAAAATTTATGTGCCCTCATTATTTTAATTAAAAAAGTGTTGTTATCCCTTATATTATTTCAAGCTCCATAAAAAGAGCAGAATTTGCAATGCAAAAGGTTAGGTCAGAAATTAAAAGTTTGGAGAAAATTTATGAAAAAAGCGGTCGTTTCTAAAAATTACGATGTTGAATCGAATGATTGTTCAATTGAAAATCCCCTTAGTTTTTATTACAAAAAAATTTCAAAATTCCCCGTGTTAACTTCCGAAGAAGAAAAAGAGCTTGCAAGACAAGCTTCTTTAGGCGATAAGGAAGCAAAAATAAAATTAATTCAATCCAATTTAAGGCTTGTTATCAATATTGCAAGAAAATCAATCCATGTTTCAAAATTATCAATGGCTGATTTAATTCAGGAAGGGAACCTGGGGTTAATAGCGGCTTTGGATAAATATAACTGGAAACTCGGGTATAAATTTTCAACTTATGCTACCTGGTGGATAAAACAGGCAATGTTTAAAGCAATCAGCGAACAGTCGCACTGCATGAAAATTCCCGTTTATATTCAGGAAACTTTATCTAAGTATAAAAAAATCAAAAATTCTCTGGAACAAAAATATAACTGCCAGATTAAACCCGCAGTCGTTGCGGATAAAATGGGAATATCGGAAAATAAAATAAATACGTTTTTAAATGCGTTTACAAAATCGCTTTCAATTGAAAATTCGCTTGATGCAGTTGATGATAAACAGCTTAATTTATCCGAAATTATTGAAGATGTTAAACAAAACGTTGAAATTAAAATCGAAAACGAAGAATTAAAAAAAGATATCAAAAAAGCACTGTCAATTTTAAAGGAAAAAGAACAGGAAGTTATCACCTTAAGGTTCGGGCTTGAAGATAACGGAAAGAAAACTCTTGAAGAAATCGGCAATATATACGGTGTTACAAAAGAATGTATACGCCAAATCGAAAAAAGAGCAATCAGAAAAATTTATATGAACAATGAAACAAGAAAAAATCTTATAGATTATATTAAATAGCCTTTATAACGTAGTATAAAGGATGATAGGTTAATTCAAACCCCATATTGTCTTTATATTTTTCAAAATATTTGTTTTTAAAGCCGTTGTAGTCTTTTTTTGTCCAAACCTTATCTTCAGCCTTAACACCGGTAAATTTTATATGGTCAAGTAAATTATGCACATCTTTAAAGTAAAGGGTTTTTAATTCTTCTTCAAAATAAAGAATTTTAAACCCTTCTTTTTTTATAAAATTATCTAAAACCGGATATTCAAGCCCGATGCCCGTTATATCTTTAATCTGGATGAAATTTTTTTTGCCGAAATATGAAAAAGCAATCAGCCCTTCTTTATTTATTATTTTCCGAAGTCTTTTAAACAAAGTTTCATAATCGTTAACCCATTGAAAAACGGCGTTTGAAAGGATTAAATCAACGTTTTTCGGCAAAGTAATTTTATTTATGTCGCCTTTTATATAGATATCCGGTTCAAAATTTGTAAAATTGTCCGTCAGGTCGTTTAAAATTATTTTTTTATATTTAATTTTTTCTCTTATTTCATCCGTTAAAAACCCCGTGCCGGAGCCGATTTCAAATACGGTGTCATATTCTTTTTTAAAATTTTTGATAAGAAAATTTATAAGATAATGCGCCATTTGTTTTTGAACAAAGGCATTTTTTCTGTATGTGGTTTTTGCTTTTTCAAATTCCAAAACTAAACCTCTAAAATTTCATCAAAATTGTTAAATTCAAAAAAAGGAAAATGCCCTGTGTTTAATTCCAAGATGTTTTTGTGTTTTTCATAAAATAATTTTTGCGCCATATAGGGAATAATTCTGTCTTTTTTTGTAATAATCACCGAATCAAATTCCAGATGTTTTTTAATTTCATTATTTTGAACGTAATTTTTTATATTGTTTAATTCATCCTTTAAATTGTCAATTTCTCTTTTTGCATTTTTTATAATTCCGTTTGAATTCAGTTCCATTTTTTCTTTAAAATTTTTAATTACATTTTCATTAAACGCATAAAGCATTAAATCAAAAATTTTGGGTTTAATTCCGAAGTTTTCATCTATCGGATAAATTGTTCCGGATATTGCAATTGATTTATCAATAAAAGGAAGATAATCTTTTGCTTCGTTTGCCGCAAAAACACCGTAGGAATAGGCAATTAAATTAATTTCAACGTAGGGCGAAAAATCAAAATAAGAAAGTTCTTCAAAATTGAGGTCCGAATAATCATAGATATATAAAATGTCTGATGTGTTATTGTCAAATTCGCAAAAACAGTTCTCATCGGTATAAAAACCGCAAAAGAAGATTAAAAGCCTTGTTTTGTCGTGGTTTACATGGAAAAATTTCATAAAAAAATTCCTTTTATATTAAAAAATTATACTATACATATATAAGCTTATAAGTTAATTTAAAAAATCCCTGTTTTCATTGTATAATTTGAATAATCTCAAATTTAAGGGGGTTTATGTTGAAAAAATCTGCCTCGGTTTTATTATTTTTGTTATGTTTAATGCAAACGCCCGTTTTTGCCGATAATTATGAACGGGTGAATATTTATTACAATAACGGCATTAATTATTTTAAGGATAAAAAATATTCTTCATCCATATTGGAATTTAAAAAAGTTTTAAGACAGCGCCCCTATGATATAACGGTTCAAAATGCGCTTGCAACGGCTTATCTTGCAAGGGCTCAATATTATATAGATTCCGAAAAAGCATACAAAAAAGCGATAAACGATTTAAGATCGGCTCTTGTTTATTTAAAATTCTGGGGAAATACGCCCGATGAAGATAAGCTTGCGGTAATAAAAAAGGCAGAAGATAATCTGGGTTATTTAAAAAGGATGTATGCACCCTTAAAGACGGCGGAGCAAATCGATAAAGAAGCAAAAGCGCTCCGTGCGCAGGGAGAGCTTGCAGCTTCGATTTATGAATATACAAACCTTTATAAAAGCTCGGTTTACAATAAAACCGCATATTCAAACGCATCCGATATATATAAAAGCCTGAATAATGAAAAAATGGCGATAGAGTGCATAAGAAACGCTCTTTCAATTAAGAGGGACGATGGTATGCTCCATTTTAAATATGCACTTATTTTGGATGACATCGGAAATGAAGATGCCGCCATGGATGAATATTCAAGGGCTTTGGAATATTCCGATAAAAACAAAGAACTGCAAGACAGCCTTTTAAATTTGTGGATGGCAAGAAGCGTGCAGGATTCAACCGATTCTCAGGCGTTAATAAATTTGGGCGCCGTTTTACAGAAGAAAAACGAATTTGAACTTGCAAAAGCGCAATATTTAAAAGCAAGACAATTAAACCCGAACGATCCGGTTGTTTTAATTAATCTTGCTTCCGTTTATACGGCATTAAACGATTATGATAATGCAATTAAAACTTATGATGAAATTTTGCTTAAAAACGAAGGCGATTTAAGCGCAAGGTTTTATAAAGCCAAGCTTTATGAGAAAAAAGGCGATATTGCAGCTGCCGTAAACGGGTATAAAGAAATTTTATCTTTAAAAAAAGACGATTCCAATGCGCAAAATGCGCTTAATTCTTTATTATCGAATTTATCGGGTGAACAGCTGGGCGGATATTTGCTTAATGAAGCAAATAATAATCCGTCAAATTATGACGCGCAATTTAAATATGCATATGAAATGCACAAAAATAAAGCTTATGCGCCCGCCATTGAATATTATAAAAGGGCAATTGCGATTAACCCCGGTAAACCGGAGCCTTTTATAAATCTTGCGCAGATTTTTATAATTCAAAACGATTATGAAAAAGCAAAAAATGTCTGCGCCCACGGGCTCAGCATAATGCCCGACAATAAAGATTTGCTGACCATAAAATCAAACATTGAAAAAGCAAACGCAAACAATTTATATGCCAAAGGCGTTGAATTATACAATGCGGGCGATTACGAAAACGCTCTTAACCATTATTTAAAAATTCAATATCAAACACCGGAAATTTTAATTATGATTGCAAATTGTTATTATGAATTAAAAAACAATTCAAAAGCGCTTGAATATTATGATAAAGTTTTGAGCGCCGATACCGAAAATGAAAATGCAATGCTTATGATTGCAAACATTATGATATCAACCGATAACGAACAATCCGCAAGAGAATATTTAAATAAAATCTTAACGATTAACCCGAATAATATTGAAGCCAAAAACACACTTAATGCTTTAAATGAAGGTGCGGAAGCAAAAATGCTCGACAGCGCAATTGTCATGTATGAAAATAAAGATTATGAAAATGCGCTTTCAATGTTAAATAAAATCACTTCCAAAAATCCTAAAAACGCTTATGCTTATTATTATAAAGGGGCAATTTACGAACAGATGAAAAATACGGAAGGCGCCATTAAAGAATATAAAAATTCAATTTCAAGCGATCCTGATTTCTCTCTTTCTTATTATATGCTTGCCGTTTTGTCGGACACAAAAGAAGATTATAAAAGCGCCGTTAGCTATTATGAAAAATTTATTCAACTAAAAGCAAAAGAAGGTGTTGAAGACGAATATTCAACCTATGCAAAAACAAGGTGCAAAGAATTAAAAGATTATTTGGCAAAGAGGTAAGGGGTTTGGATATTAAAAATTTAAAAGTAATTCAAGCACCCTTAGCGGGCATTTCGGATACCGTATACAGAAAGCTTATAAGAAAATACGGCGCAAAAGAAACTCTTTTAACAACGGAAATGTTATCATCGGAAGCCTTAAATCAGGTTCCCGATTGCAATATTTTAAAATTTGAACGGGTTGAATATCCGCTTTCTTTTCAAATAGCGGGCCACAAACCCGATTTAATGGCCCGTGCCGCAAAAATGCTTGAAAACAGGGCAAGCGTTATAGATATAAATTTCGGCTGCCCCGTTCAAAAAATCGTCAAAGGCGGAGACGGCTCTTCTTTAATGAGAAATATTCCGCTTGCAAGAAAAATTGTTGCCGCAATAAGAAAAGAAATCAAAATCCCCATAAGTGCAAAATTCAGGCTCGGGTGGAGCGAAGAAGAAAAAAACTATATCGAATTTGCAAAAATGCTTGAAGAAGAAGGGGTTGATTTTATAACGCTTCATGCAAGAACAAGAGCGCAGATGTATTCGGGCTTCGCCTCTTTAGAAGACATAAAAAAATTAAAAGAAAATGTTAAAATTCCCGTTTTTGCAAACGGGGACATTAAAACAATTGAAGATGTCAAAAGATGTATTGAATATACAAACGCAGACGGCGTTTCAATAGGCAGGGGTTTTGTGGGGGATTTCAGCTTTCCATACAGAATTGAACAATATTTTAAAACGGGCAGGATAATACAAGAGCCTGAATTAGATGAAAAAATTAAAATGATTAAACTTCACCTTGAAGAAGAAATTAAATTAAGAGGGGAAGAATTCGGAATAAAATTTATGAGGAAATTTTATCCTTTTTATATTTCCGGCGTTAAAAACGCTTCAAAATTAAGAAGCAGGCTTGTATTATTAAACGGTAAAGAAGAAATTTTTGAGGTTTTGGACAGTGTACTTTGTTTATATGCTTCTGACTGAAAAAAATACGATTTATACGGGGATAGCAAAAGATGTCGAAAAAAGATTTTCAAAACATCTTGAAGGAATTAAAAAAGGCGGTGCAAAATACACAAACACAAACAAGCCCGTAAAAATTTTATACAAAAAAGAATTTGAAACAAAATCGGATGCAATGAAAGAAGAATACAGAATTAAAAAATTAAAAAGAGAAGATAAATTAAAACTTATAGAAAACAAATAATTTTAAAGATAAAATAAAATAAAAGTTTTAAAAAAAGGACAAAAATGCCGTTATCATTTATTTGGGGTGAAGAAGATTTTTTAATCGAAAAAGAAATTAATGCAGTAAAACAAAAGGTTTTAGGGGCTAATATTTCCGAATTAAATTATAAGGTGTCCGATAACCCCGATTTTAACGATTTTATTTTTCTTCTTCGAACCCAGCCGATGATGTTTGGGGATATTGTATCTGTTATTAAAGCGGATAAATACTTTCTTGACGGTGCAAAAGCAAAAAAGCTTGACGATAAACAAATTGATGAATTAATTGAAGCCGTTGATTTAATTTCAGACAGAGTTCATATAATTTTAACCTGCCAAATTCAAAGAGGAGATAAAAAGAAGCCCGATTCAAGAAAAAAATTCTATAAAGCGATTTTAAAAAAAGGGCAAATAATTGAATGCCCCGCATTTAAGGCTTATGAAGATTACAGAATTCTTCCCGTTTTAAAATCAATGTTAAAAGAACATAATCTAAAAGCGGGCGACAGTGTTTTAAACGAAATTATAAGGCGTGAAGGTCCTTATTTAAGGGATTTGAATTCAGTTCTCGATAAAATAAGTTTGTATGTGTATCCTGAAAATATAATTACAAAAGAGGCGGTTGAAAACCTGTTTTCCTCAAGCCGGAATATTTTTTCTTTAATTGATTTAATTCTGGAAAAAAATTACGTTAAAACGTTGAGTGAAATTTCAAATATGCTTCAAAGATCGCACTATCTTGAAATTTTATCTTTTTTGCAGACAAGTTTTTCAAAACTGCTGCTGACAAAATTATACTCAAAAACTCTTAATTCTTTTGAAATTGCAAGAAAAACTTCCCAAAACGAATATATGGTCAAAATAACTTTAAATAAATTAAAAAATATACCGGAAGATGAACTTATTAAATTAAAACAAAACCTGACAAATTCCGAATTTGAAATTAAAACGGGAGAAAAAGAACCCCTGTTATCTTTGTGCGAGGCTTTTATAAAATGCAGATAAATAAGTTTTTTAAAAATAAATATCCTTTTTTAACTTCTTATTTTGAAAATTTTTTCAATTCCAAAAAAAGATTTCCGCAAAGCATTGTTTTTGAAGGGCTTGATATTTTATCGCAATATTTTTTCACGCTTGAGCTTGCAAGAATTTTAAACTGCGAAAAAGAAGGGCTTGAAGATTGTAATTGCACCAATTGCAGGTGGATAAGAGAAAACAAACATCCTTCAATTATAAATGTTACTCCTCTTGATTTTAAGGACGACGCCTCAAAAACGGTAATTTCCGTTAAACAAACCGAAAAAATTACATCAATCATAAAAGAATCTTCTTCATATCACAGATTTTTTATTTTCTCGGGTGCAAAAGAGCTTGTTTTGGACGATAACAGGCAAAATAAAATCAGGGAATATCAAAATATCGGATATGATTTATCAAAAGAAAATTGGTACCCTTATCCTTTGAATAAAAAAATTCTTCAGGAAGAAGCTTCAAATTCTCTTTTAAAATCAACCGAAGAAGCGCCCGAGAAAGTTACGTTTGTATTTTTGTCAAACACAAAAGAAGATATAATTTCAACGATTGTATCAAGGTCTTTGGTTTTTAAAATGCCTTTTTGGTACGAAAAAAGTAATATTAACGTAAAAGAATTTTTTGAAAATTATCCGAACGAAAACATTTTAAATTCAATTGAAAAAGCGGCCGAATTAATTAATTTTCAAACTTCAAACAATCTCGATTTAATTGAAATTTTAAATTCGATGCAGGAGTATCTTTTTGAATTGATAAAGAAAAACTGCAGCAATGAAAATTTAAAAAATTTAATAACATCGGACATTAAAAAAGTCCAAAAAGCAAAAAAACAACTTTCAGCTTCCGTTTTGCCAAAGTATGCAATCGAGTCTTTGTTTATTGACTTGTCTTATGAAGGAAGAAAATTATGTTAAGACACAATGAAACAATAGCTTTAATAATTCCTACGGGAATCGGCGCCGATATCGGCGGATATGCGGGCGACGGCGGAAAAATCGCAAGAATGTTTGCACGATATTTTAACGTTATAACGCACCCGAATGTTGTAAACGGCGGAATTTTAAGTGCAGTTACGGAAGATATTTTATACACTGAAGGATATATTCTGGATGAATTTTTTAAAGGCAATTTAAGCCTTGTTCCGCTTGATACTTATGATAAAAATCCAATCGGCGTTATTTTTGATAAATCAATCCCCGATGATATCTTAAACGTTCACATTAATACTATTAATGCAATGAAAGAAGTTAAGGGGCTTGATATTCCTTATTTTGAAATAACAAAAGAAGATATAGGAATTGAATTTTATATAAAAAATAATATTTCAACGGGCATTGTCAAAAATGAAAAAACGCTTCTTCATTCGGCAAAAAGTTTAATAAATAAGGGAATAAAGGCTCTTGGCGTTGTTTGTTATTTTAAGGATGATATTACAAACGATGATTATGAAGCGGGTATCGGGGTTGATCCGATAGGAGGAATTGAAGCCGTTATTTCGCATTATTTATCAAAAGAATTGATGATTCCCGTTGCGCACAGTCCCGCATTCAGTGAAATTGAAATAACGACAAATTTATCAAACAGAAAAGTTGCTTCGGAAAATATATCATCAACCTATCTTCCCTGTATTCTTGAAGGATTGAACAGAGCACCTTTTATTGATGTTGAAAATAAAAAAGGAATTAAAAATAAAGATATAAAAGCTCTTATTGTTCCGTACAGGGCGCTTGGAAGCCCCGCCGTTTTAGCGGCGTTAGAAAATAATATTAAAATTTTGACCGTTAAAAACGAAACCAAAACTTCTATCGGTTGCTTAGAGTTAGGGGCAGATGATATAATGGAATATAATAGTTATGAAGCTCTTTTAAATGCTTTAATCAAAGGATAGATATCAATCAAGATGAAAAGATTTATAAAATTAAAAGCGATGGTGCTTGCGGAAGTTTTATTTGCGCTTATTGTATGCGGAATAATTTTAACATTATCCGTTCAGCTTTTTAAATCAAGGGATATTTCAGTAACGCCTCATTTGTATGCTACGATAAGAAACATATCTCAGGCAAACGATATGATTATTCGGGCCTGTGAAAATAACGGCGTCTGTGAGAATGCAGGTTCGCTCCCCGGGGATGTTCATACATATTGTCAGTATTTATCCGATTATTTTATGACATCGGGCAAAGTTTATTGCACCGATAATGATACAACGGGTGAAACATTCAGTGCAAATAACATAAGCGCCAATAAAAATTTCACAATGTCAAACGGAGTAAGTGTTGCCGGGCTTGTGGATGATGATTGGTCGGATGATGATGACGGCACGATTTCTCATATTGATATTTATGTAAAAGTTGAAAATCCGCGAAAAAATTATGTGGCATTCGGCGAAAATTTCTTTCCTTTAAGAATTTTTATTAACGGCGATGTCATTCCTTCAATCGGCGGCGGAAATGCCGCAGTTGACAGAGAAGGAGCAGCAACGAACAATTTTTATGATGACGCTTATTTCTTTGCATATAACGGAATTATAAATGAAGCGTTTGACCCGAATAATTTGCAAAATAACGTAAGAAAAACATCTTCAATCCCGGGTGTCCAAAAGGTTTCTTTCAGGGAAGCTCTTTGCATGACAAATCCTGACGGGATTTCAAGGTATTTTGCAAATGAAAACTGTACGGGAATTATAAGGGCGCAAGACTGCACGCCAAATAATGCGGATAGAAGTGCATTTTGTACGATTGAACCCGTAAAACCGACAGGAACAGGGCTTTTTAAAGTGTTCGGTTTGCAATAAAACTTGAGATTCAGCCCCGGCTCACGCTTGTTATCAATAGTTTTCGGCGAAAGCCCGACGCTTTTACCTTTCACTCCTGTTTGCACTTTCATTCCATTATTTTGACTTTTGTTTTATCAAAAAATCCTTTTGTGCCCGGTTCTTCATCGGGAACGCCGAGCGCAATCAGAGCCAGAGGAATTGATTTAACCTCTAAAACTTCCTGAAACTCTTTTGTTTTATTTAAAGAAGGATATATCCCGCACCAGCAGGTTCCAAACCCCGAATTTGCAGCCTCAAGAAGCAAATTTTCGATTGCGGCGCCGCAGTCTTGCTGCCAGTAGCCCTTGGTTAAATCTTCGTACTGGGGAATTCCGCAAACAACAATTGCCAAACTTGCCGTATTCAACATTGAAGCATAAGGGTGAAGATTTTTTAATTTTTCGATTGTTTTTTTATTGTAAACAACGACAAATTCCCAGGGGCGGCTGTTATTTGAGCTTGGGGCGTACATTGCCGCCGTTAAAATTTTGTCTATTTCTTCTTTTTGTATAATGCTTTCGGGTTTATATTTTCTTATACTGTGTCTTCTTTTAACAACTTCGCTGAATTCCATAATAAAACCTCCTTATACAAACAAACTGCCGATTAAATATACAATATATGAAACAAGCCAGGCTATTGCACATTGCATAAAAACGACCAAAAATGCGTATCTTCTTCCCAATTCTTTTCTGACCGTTGCAATGGCAGCAACGCAGGGGGTGTACAGAAGAGAGAAAACCAAAAATACAAATGCGCTTAATTTTGTGAAAATCAAAGGTAATTTTGAAACATCCCCGCCCAACAATACACTTAAAGTGCTCACCACGCTTTCTTTTGCCATAAAGCCCGTGATAAACGCCGTTGAAACTCTCCAATCGGAAATTCCCAAAGGTTCAAAAACGGGAACCAAAAAATTCCCCACAATTGCAAGCAAACTTTCCGATGAATTTGCCGTAAGGTTTAATTTTATATCAAAGTTTTGTAAAAACCAGATAACAATCGTTGCAAAAAATATTAACGTAAAAGCTCTTGTTATAAAATCGCTTGCTTTCATATAAATTAAGCGCCAAACGTTTTTAAACCCGGGAAGCCTGTAATTGGGAAGCTCCATTACAAAAGGAACCGGAGCACCTTTAAATGCAAAAAATTTAATAATATACGCAAAAATAATTCCCGTTATTATTCCTATTAAATATAACCCTACAATAACAAGAACCTGATTTTCTTTAAAAAATGCCGCCGTAAACAAAGCGTAAATGGGGAGTTTTGCAGAACAGCTCATAAACGGCGTTAATAAAATCGTCATTTTTCTGTCACGTTCGGAAGGTATCGTTCTTGCTGCCATTATAGCGGGAACGCTGCACCCGAAGCCGATTAACATGGGAACAAAGCTTCTTCCGGATAATCCTATTTTTCTTAAAAGTTTATCCATAATAAAAGCTACACGCGCCATATATCCGGAATCTTCAAGAACGGATAAAAAGAAAAACAAAACAACAATAACGGGCAAAAAGCTTAAAACGCTTCCGACCCCCGCAAAAATACCGTCAATAATTAAAGAATGAAAAACCGGGTTTAATTGATAATTTGTAAGCATAATATCAACAAAAGACGTTATTTTTGAAATTATATCTTCCGTTAAATTTGATAAATAAGTTCCCAAAGGACCGAAGGTAATATAGAAAATAAATGCCATGATTAAAAGAAAAGCGATTAAGGCGCTGTATTTTCCCGTTAAAATTTTATCGGCGTTAAGCGTTATTTTTCTTGCAATTGAGATGTCGGGTTTTTGGACAAAATTGCCGCAGAGTTTTTCAATGAAAGAAAATCTCATATCGGCAAGCGCCGCTTCTCTGTCCAGCCCTCTTTCTTCTTCAAGTTCGGATATAATTTGAGAACAAATTTCAACTTCGTTTTCATCCAGTCCCAAAACATTGGCAATTAAAGGGTCACCTTCCGTTAATTTTGTTGCGGCAAACCTTAAGGGGATTTTTGCTTCTCTTGCATGGTCTTCAATTAAATGGGCAATTGAGTGGATACATCTGTGGACACTTTCGGTGTTTTCTTCATTGGGGTCGCAAAAATCCTGGCGCCTCGGATATTCTCTGTATCTTGCAACGTTAATTGCATGTTCCATTAATTCCTGCAAGCCTTCTTTTTTCAGTGCAGAAATCGGAATAACGGGAACGCCGAGCGCCCCTTCAAGCCCGTTAACGTCAATGCTTCCGCCTGATTCATTGACTTCATCAATCATATTAAGCGCTATTACCATAGGAACGTTAAGTTCAATCAATTGAAGCGTTAAATATAAATTTCTTTCGATGTTTGTTGCGTCAATTATATTTATAATACCGTCCGGCTTGTTATTTAAAATAAAATTTCTCGTTAAAATTTCTTCGCTGCTGTACGGGGAAAGCGAATAAATCCCCGGCAAATCGGTAATCGAGACATCTTTTGTTCCTTTTACCTCTCCTATCGTAACATCAACGGTAACTCCGGGGAAATTGCCGACATGTTGGTTTGAACCCGTTAATTGGTTAAAAAGAGTGGTTTTGCCGCAGTTTTGATTTCCCGCAAGTGCGAAATTAATTTTTCCTTTTATCGGATTTTTTCTTTCTTTTTTTGGCTCGGCCGGAGTTTCGCCTATTTTTGAATGTTCAACGTCAATAAATTCTCTGTTTTTTCTTTTGCACTCATGGGCTTTATGAATATCATAAATTTTAATGTTTGAAGCGTCCTCTTTTCTTATTGTTAGTTCATATCCTCTGACCCTTATTTCTAAAGGGTTTCCCATGGGTGCGGTTTTAATGAGCGTTACTTCAACGCCCGGCGTTAAGCCCATATCCAGTATATGGCGCCTTAAAGCCTTATCTTCGCATTCAACGGAGAAAATAACGGCGTCTTCACCGATGTTTAATTTATCAAGTGTTGTTTCTGATTTAACTTCGCTCATAATTTTTTCCAACTGCTATTTTAGCTTATATTTTCATATTTTAAAAGAAAAATTAATTTTTCTTTTTTGCCTCTTTTTTCTTTTGAAAATCAACATTTAAAAATAAGCCCAAAGGCACAAGGCAGATTGCAATTAAAGCGAATAATTCAAATGCGTCAACGTATGACATTAATCTTGATTGCTCCAAAAGCTGGTTATAATAAAATTTTCCCGCTTTATGAAGGGCGGAGACACTCGGAAGAGAGCTCATAAAGTTTCCTGCCAGATGATTTAATCTTTCCTGATAATTGGGGTTAAAATTTGACAGATTGCCGACTAAATATGTCTGGTGAACTTGCGATAATCTTGCAACAAGAGTTGATGACATTGAAACGACAAATGCCGTTGTAACGCATTTACAAAGACTGTGAAGCCCGGCACCGTTTGAAAGTTCGGTTTTGGGAAGCGTTCCCAAACAAAGTGCGGATATCGGAATAAACACTAAAATTACACCGACGCCCATTAAAACATTGGGCAATATAACGTATGAAAAAGAAATCTGAAGATTTAGGTTTGCATACATAAAAGTTGAAACTGCAAGGAAAATAAAGCCCGTGCATACAAGAATTCTGTTATCGATTTTTTCAACCATTTTTCCTATAAAACAAAGCATAATTATGCAAGAAATTACCCTCGGCGCCAACGACATACCGGATAACATTGCGGTGTATCCCATTAAACTCTGCAAAAACTGGGGCAACAATAAAATCGTAACGTAAATTATCATATTAACCGAAGAGCCGAGAATTGTTCCTATAAAAAAGTTTTTATCTTTAAAAACTCTTAAATTGACAATGGCATCTTTGCATTCCAGCTCCCATACGATAAAAAATATAAAAGAAAATAATGAAATGCCGGCAAGCCAGCATACCCAGGTCGTATCAAACCAGTTATACTGCTGTCCTTTATCCAAAACAATCTGCATTGACAAAAGCCACAAAACAAGAGCACAAAGCCCGACAAAATCAATTTTTTTGGGGGCTTCGCCCGTTTTTACTTCTTTTATATAAAAATGGACCAAAAGCAAAGATACAAGCCCAACGGGGATATTAATCAAATAAATCCACTGCCAGGTTGAATTATCAACGATAAAGCCGCCGAATGTCGGGCCGAGAATTGAAAAAACCATAACCGCAAAAGCAAATAATGCCATTGCGTTTCCTCTTTTTTCAAACGGAAACGCCGCAATTAAAATTGCCTGCGAAATAGGCATCATCGGTCCCCCGCCTATACCCTGAATTACCCTTCCTATAACAAGAAAATTAAGGCTCGGTGCAACTGCGCATATAATTGAACCGATTGTAAAAATCGAGATAAATACTTTTAAAAATAATACTCTTCCCATTAATTTTTCAAGCCATCCCGTTAAAGGAATTAAAGCCGCATTTGCTATCATATAACTTGTAATTACCCAGTTTGCTTCATCCAGTGTTGAGCCGAAAAAGCCTGCAATATGAGGCATTGCAACGTTTGTGGCAGAGGTTGCAAGCATGGTAAAAGATGTGGGCAAAAGTATCGTAAATGCAACAAGCCACAACGGTATTGCCTGCTGCTGGTGGGGATGGTTTATATGTCCGTGGTGTACCTGTGCTTCGCTTATTGTGCTCAATTTTTTAATCCTTAATTTTAACTTCGGGTACCACAGACATTCCGGGCACTATGTTATACCCCGATATATCTTCCTTGAATACAATTTTAACGGGAACTCTTTGAACTATTTTTACATAGCTTCCGACCGCATTTTCAGGCGGAAAGAGGCTTGCTTTGGCGCCTGTTGCACGCTGAATGCTGTCAACTTCACCTTTGAATTTTTTATTGGGGTAGGTATCAATTTTAATTAAAACTTCCTGTCCTTTTCTCATATCGGCCAGTTGTGTTTCTTTGAAGTTTGCAACTACCCAGACTTTTTCGGGCACAATAGATAACATGGGCTGTGCGGTTTGAACGTAGTTTCCCTGTTCGACCGAACGGTTTGTGATAAGCCCCGATTTCGGCGCATAAATTTTTGTATAAGACAAATTGAGTTTTGCCTGTTCGACTTCGGCTTCAAGTTTTTTTATTTTGGCAAGAGCGGCTTGTTTTTTTGCTTTTGAAGATTGAAGAATTGATTCTGAAGCCAGCTCTTTTTGAACAGCCGATTTGTGTTCGGCCTTTGCAACGGTATATCTTGTTTTGCTGTCATCATATTCCTGTTTTGATGAAATTCCTTCTTTATACATTTCGGAATATCTTTTATAATCGGCGTTTGCAAAATTAAGCCTTGATTTTGCGGCTGTTATATCTTCCGATGATCTTTTTAATTCGGATGTTGAATGGGTTATTTCTTTTTCCGTTATATTCAGTGAAGCTTTTGCCTCGTCAAGTTCTGCCTGTTTTTGTTTCAGGACCGTTATATAGTCATTGGGGTCAATTTCAAGAAGCAATTGCCCCTCTTTTACCTCTTCGTTATCATCCACAAGAAGTTTTAAAACGGGTCCTTGAATTCTCGGCGCAATTGTAATTATGTGTCCCTCAACAAAAGCATCATCCGTTTTTTGGTAATGAAGCGAATGAATTATAAAATAAATTCCCATGGCAAGAAATAAAACCGCCATAACACAAGGAACGATTACACGTTTTTTAACGTAGCTGGGTCTTGTGTCGGTGAGGTCAATATCAGTGTCATCATAATAAATGTTTTCTTTTTTTTCTTTATTTTTCGGCATATACCCTCTCTTTTTTACATTTGCAATTTTACTTTTTTTTCAAGATTATCTATCATTTTTCCCAACGTTTCGTTGCATTTTTCAAGATCTTCTTTTTCAATTCCTTTTACCGTTTCATCTCTCAAATTAACAAGATAAGGTCTTATTTCGGTAAAAATTTGCCTGCCTTTGTCGGTCAGCCTTATTTTATATATTTTTCTTTTGTTTACATCGGGAATTCTTATGACATATCCTTCTTTTTCAAGAATATTTATAAGTCTTGTAACGTTTGGTCTGTCTTTTCTTGTGATTTCGCAAATCTGCCTCTGGTATAATTCGCCGTTTTCAACAAGCATGGAAAGGATAATATATTGTTCGGGAGTTACTTTGAATTTGTTTTGTGCAAACATTTGCAATTGTGCCACTTTTGCAAGCAGACCAACCGTTGCAAGAGCATATATCAGCCTTTTGTTTAAAAAGCTCTGCGGCATCAGTTATTCCTTTTGTTGTTAATAAAATGCGATTAAAAAATTTCTTGTGTTATTATAATAACACAAGAAATTTTGCAGGCAATTATTTTTTTTAAATAAATTTTTTATTTGCCGACAAACTCCATCTCCTGATATTTGAAATCTTTTAAAGCGCCGTCTTTTTTGTACACGGGTTTAAATAAAACCTGAAGAGATAAGTTTTGCCCTTCTTTTGATTTTAATCTTGTGCACCTGTGTTGAAGATAACTGCGGGCATTTTTGAAAAATTCTCTTGAAGCGCTGTTGCTTTCATAGGACCTTGATTTGCCCGTTCTTGCCAGCGCTTCGCTTTTTGCAATTCCTATGGGTTTTGCCATATTATCGACTTCATATGCGTCATATCCCGTTACAAGATATACGGTTGAAGTTTCATAATCATAAATTGACGTAACATAAGGCAGTTTTTGATAATCTTTATCATATTTTTTAAAATAATCTACAAGGTCTTTATTAACCTCTTTTAATGTTCCGTTTAAATTTCTTACAATTTTTCCGTTGCATTTTCTCAAATTTTCTTTTGAAGTTACTCTTGAACTTGTTTTCCCGTTATCATCAAGCGCATAATACGTAACGGGTACATATCCTTTAAAATTTAAATTTGAAACTGGGGATAAATTCATATACAGGCTCTTTCGTTTTTTTTGGTATAAAACCCGAAAATAATTTTTTTTGATATAAAAGTTAATAAATAATTTAATAAAAAGCAAAAAAATTTTTTATGCGTTTTATATATTTCAGATTAAAATATAATGAAGGAGATTTTAATTTATGCAGGTAAGTGCAATATCGCCTTCGCCTTTATTACAATCTTATATAAAAAATCCCAAACCCGCTGAAGGTAACAGCGGAATTTCAACACCCCAAACATCTTCAACGGATAAAAATAATACAAAAGATAATTCCAAAAAAATAATGTTCGGTGCGCTCGGCGCCGCAGCGGCCGCAGTTGTTGCGGCAGGTGCAATTTTTGCCGGAAGAAAAATATATCTTATCGACAAAATGAAAGATTTAATTGTTGAATCAAAGCCTCTGCAAAAAACGGGTGAAGAATTTTTAGACCGTGCGGATGACGTTTATCAGTTTGCGCAAAAACAAATTGAAGAAGCAAAAGGAATTATAACAAAATTAAAAGACGGCGCTTTAGATGAAGCCGGATTTAAAACCGGAAGAAAGCTGAATGAAAACGGCAGTGAAACTTTATATGAATTTATTGAAGAATACAGCGATAACAATCTTGTAAGAAAAATAAGATATAAAAATTCAAAACCGTTAGATATTTCGATTTACGGCTCTCATGGTGAAGACAGAGTTTTTGTTTCGGATAATAACTATACAATATTTTTAAAAGACGTATCAACGGATTGCGCCGATAAAGATATTTTGCTTTCAAAAGAAGCATACAGCTTTGACGGAGACAGGCTTGTAAGAAGCGCAACGGATTGCGGAACGGACATAAAGAAAAGAGCGGGGATTGTACCTTATCCCGAAAAAACAAAAGAATTTACCTATGAAAATAAAAAATTGTCGCAAATAGTTGCATTTAAAGAGAAAAACAACAGCGCCACTTTTATTTTTGATAAAGAAGGCAGTCTGGAAAAAATTGCATATAAAAATTATACCTTTGACGCTAAAAAAAATGCCATATTGCGCAATCAAACGACAAATACTTCCTGGACGGCGACCGATCCCGAAACAATCGAAGATTTGGAAGATTAAATTATAGCTATATTTCTTCTTTTAAAAGTTTAAGCGATTTAATTCCCGCAGGAAAACCTATATACGGCATGGCTTGAATTATGGCCGAAGCTATTGTTTCAATTGAATTTCCTCTTTTTATGTTTCCTTTTATGTGGCTTTTTACGGTATTATCGGGTGCATTATTTGAAATTAAAATTATAAGTCCCAGTAATTCTTTTGTTTTAAGGTCTAAAGTTCCTCTTGTGTAAAAATCTCCGAAGCAGACTTCCGTTAAAAATTTTGCCGTTTTTTTATCTAAATTACCGGGAAGCCCTTTGAGTGATTTTTCAATTTCATCGCCGTATATCGGGTTTTGAATTTCATAGCCTTTAGAATATCTTTCTTCCTCTTTAATTGTTGTCTGATGTTCAAGAGGGGTTTTAATGTTTCTTTCGTCAAAAACTTCATTTAAAACGCTGAGCGCATTCAGGGTTTTGGGAAATCCTATAAAAGGGGCGCATAAATAAATTGCTTCTCTTATCTCCAAAGGAGTATTTCCGACATTTAAGGCTGCATTTATATGGGATTTAAGCTGGGGGAGCGTCTGCATTGAAGATAGGGAAACGACGGTTATTAATTCTCTTTGTTTAATATCAAGATTTCCCGTTACAAAAATTTCGCCGAAAATATATTTTTGTAAAATTGCAAGCATTTCCTCATCGTTTCCTTTGGGGAAAGGTTCGGCTTTGAATAATTTATGAAAATTTTCAATGCAGATATCTTCTCTTGTCATAATTTTCTCCTTATCATCAACGGCAGATGCGAAATTAAAAGCGGATATAAAAACCGCAAAAATTACTAAAATTTTTCTAAGCATTATAAGTTCCTTAAAAATTTAAAAATATTTTATTATATTAGAGTTACTATCAGTCAAGTAAAATTTATGTTATTATTTTAAAAAAAGCAAAAGGAAAAATAATATGTATACAATTAAAGAAGTATCGGAAAAAACGGGTGTTTCCGAACACACATTAAGATTTTGGGCAAAATCCGGATTTTTTCCTTTTGTCAAAAGAAATCAAAATAATATAAGACAGTTCAGCGAAGATGATTTGGGGTGGGTCAGAATCGTTCAATGTTTAAGAAAAGTGGGCATTGAAAATAAATCAATTAAAAGATATATAGATTTATGCATTATGGGAGATTCCACAATTCAAGAAAGATATGAAATAATAAAAACAACAAAAGAAAAAGCAAGAAAGCAGATGGAAGATTTAAAACATCAATTGGATATGCTTGAATATAAAGAACAATTTTATCAAAACCTTATTAAAAATAACTTAAAAGACTCCTGGAACCCGATGAATAAAATGAAAGAAAATTTAAATTGCGCAATTTAAATTTTTAATTGACTGATAGCTGCTATCAAGTGCTATAAATAAAATATGAAAATAAAAATTTTGGCGGCAATTTTTACGCCGCCCGATATAATAAGCCAGCTTATGCTTTTTGTTCCTACCTGGCTTTTATTTGAAGCGGGGCTTATCGGCGCAAAATTATTTAATAAAAAAGATTGATTTATAGCCCTTGAATCAGTCTGAATGCTTCATAGGGACCGTCTATATATTTAACTCTTTTTTCAAGCGGGCATATATCATCGTTTGTATTATTCATAATATTGTCAACAACGCTGTCTGCCTTATATTTTATATTGTTTTCTTCAAAAACTTTTATTGCGGGCTTTGAGATTACGGGAGTATAAACTTTTTTTGCTCTTCCGTATGTAATTAAAAGAGCGGAGGCTTTTCCTATTTTTCTGTCAATAACGTATGCTTCATTTAATGAGCCATCTTCAATTGCTTTCAACAGGGGTTTTGCACCTTTTCCTTCATAAAATGTTTGTTTTTTATCTTTAATTACAATGAGGCTGTAATTTTGCAGCTGCTCTTTTAGTTTTTTTCTTGAAGGATTAAACCCGATTGCATAAGAAGCGTTAACAATTAAAGTGAATGCAAAAAAACCGATAATTAAATTTAAAAAAATCTTTTTCATAATTTCATATCTCCATCTGGCTTAATTCTATCATTTAATTAAAAATTTTTCTTCCATAGAAAGCAGGTTAATTTTTATTAAACAACGGAGCTATTTTTTAAAGAAATTATTTGGATTTGCCGATAAAATATCTGTCAGGTTTCAAGGAAGGATATATGAATATTAACGGCGATTTTGGCTTTAGGGGGCCTAAAGAAGCTGATAATAACGATAAAAAACAAAAATCCCGCCCTTCAATACATTTCTTAAACCGAAATAATGAGGGGGACAGCTTTTGCTTGTCAAAAAAGAAAGAAGATAAAAAACCCTTTGGTTTGAAGGGGGCTTATTATACATTTATTGCAAACCGTGCGGAAAAAAAGGGGAAAAAAGAACTTTCCGCCGAAACTTTTGAAACGGCAAAAAAACGCGGGCTTTTTCAATATATAAAAAACAGGGATCTAAGATTTCATGTATATGAAATTGAGGAACTTTCAAAATTAACCGATGATGAATTTGAAAAAGCAAAAGAAAGAAAACTGTTTGATACGGTTCCAAAAAGAGGTAATTTTCAATTTGACGGATATGATATTTGCCATCTTGCAGGATTAAATGATGAAGAATTTAAAAGGGTGCGGGAAAGAGGGCTTTTGGATTTTAGAATTGATGAAAACAAACCTCCTTTATCGGGAAGCGAAATATCAAATCTTGCAAAATTGGATGATGAAAGCTATGAAAATATAGAAAAAAGAAATTTATATCCGCTTTTAAATGAGGCTTTTTTTGAAGATTATTACGGCATTTATTATGTTACATCTTTAGCGGAAGCGGACGATGAAACTTTTAATAACGTTATAAAAAGAGAATTGCTCAAACCGTTCGGAAAAGAAGGGGATGATTTTGAACATCTTAATTATTATGAAGTTATCAGCTTTGCAAAACTTGATGATGAAACATTTAGAAAAGTTGAAGAGAGAAAACTTTTTGAACCCCGTATTGCACAGGGTGATATCGAATTTTACCCGTATTCCGTTATCGACTTTGCAAAATTAACCGATGAAGAATTTGAAAATGTTAAAAAAAGAGCTCTTACAACATCCATTCAAAAAAGAGGCAAAAACCAATTTTCGGCTTATGATATAAGCTGTCTTGCAAAATTAGATGATGAAGAATTTGAAAAAGCAAAAGAGTTTTTTGTTATTGATTCAAGACCCGAAAATAAACAGATGTCAGGCTCCCGTATTGCTTCGTTTGCAAAATCGGACGATGATAAATTAAAAAGGATTAAATATTTAATTCAGCTTAAAAACGGAGATGAGTTCCTTGAAAGCTATGATATAAGCAGATTTTCCGATTTATCGGATGATGAAATCCAAAGAGGAATTGAAAGAGGAATATTTTTTCCGAAAGATAAGAGGGTTTCTCTTCTTTTAGAACATTATGACAAAAAAGAACTGATGAAATTTGACGATGAAAGATTTAACCGCTCAAAAGAACTTGTTTATATGGAAGAAAGGGGCAATAATCAGTTTGATAGGTTTGATATATCGATTTTATCCCGAACTATGCCCAAAAGGTATGAAAATGCCAAAAAAAGAGGACTTTTTAAAATTATTCCTTCTTTGGGGGACAGACAATTAAACGGCATTGAAATTGCGGAACTTTCGGATTTGACCGATAAAGAATATGAAAATGCCAAAAAAAGAGGACTGCTTACATTTGACCGTGATACAAAGTTTGATACCGCAGACATCGTAAAAAACGCAAGGCTCTGTGATTATGAATTTAATTTAATGAAAGAAAAAAATCTTTTGAATATTAATTCAAAAAGAAGATCTGATCCTTTCAGCGATAATGATATTTCAAATTTTTTAAACCTGAATGAAGAAGAATTTAACCGTGCGCAGCAGTTATTCTATATTCCGGAAAGAGGAAGTAAGCAGATAAAAGCTCTTGAAATTTTAAGGTTTGCAAAATTATCGGATGAAGAATTTAATCTTGCAAAAAAACGGGGGCTTTTTCATTTATTTAAAGGAGTAGATGACAGATCGTTCAATTGTTATGAAGTAAGCAGACTGATTGAATTAAATGATGAAGAATTTGAAAAAGCAAAACAATGTTTTCAAATAAAAAACCGGATTTATTCTTTTTCCGCCGATGAAATTGCACGATACGCAAGATTGGATGATGAAGAGTTTGAACGTATAAAAAAACTTTTCTATATTGAACAAAGAGGCAATAACCAATTTGATTCGTTTGATATAGATGAAATTTTAAAGTTATCGAAAGATGAATTTGAAAGAGCGAAAAAACGCGGGCTTTTTACATATAGTGATGATGTTTCCGGTAAATTTTTCAGCGGTTATGCCATAGCGCTATACGGTAAATTGAGCGACCATGAATTTGAAAGAGCGAAAGAACTTTTTTATATAGATAAAAGAGGCAAAGATTCGCAATTAATTCCTATGGAAATAATTGAAATCGTTAAACTTGATGACAATGAATTTGAAAGAGCGAAAGAACTTTTATATGTAGATGAAAGAAAACAACAGCAATTTACGGGCGAACAAATTATAGAACTTTCAAAACTGACGGATGAAGAATATGAAATTGCAAAAAAACTGTTTTATATAAAAGAATTAGGGCCCTTTCAAACTGACGGGGACGATATAATTCTTTGCGCCAAGATGGCAAAATACGGCAATTATCAATCAACAGATGAAATGAGCTTAACTTTAAAAAGAACATTTTTAAAAGATTTGATTAAACAAAACGACAGATTGTTATACAGCCGTTCACTCGATGATTTTATAAATTCAAAAATAATTCCCAAAGATAAAAAAGAATATTGTTTAACACTGAAAAAGCTTATTCAATCAATCGGTATTGATACAAAAGAATTAAATAATGATGACAGAACCGCATTTTTCAACGTACTTGACGGATTGGACAATGAAGATTCGGGAATAAAAAATGCCGATTTTGATAATATTGAAATTAAGTTATCGTATAAAAGAGAAGATTTTATCAAAGATATCAATGAATCCCTTTGGGGTTTGAGCGATGATGATAAAAGAAAAGTAACGGGATATTTCGGTTTTGAAATAAAAGAAATTGAAGGCAATTATACAATTTTCGGGTATCCTTACGTGAATGATACGGAAATAAAAGAGGGAAAATTTGAAGATGAAATAAAAAATATAAAACCGTTTGTGAAAAAATTTGTCGAAGAAAATAAAATTATTGTTTCGGGCAATGATAAATTAATGTTTGAATTAAATTCAATTGTTACAGGAATACCGGAATTTTTAACGGCAATCGGAAAAATTCAGCATAAAACCCAAAGTTATACCTTAGATATCCACACGCTCAAAGTTCTTCAAAACGTAATCAATAACCCCGAATACAAAGAGCTTTCAGATACCGATAAAAGGCTGTTAAAAATAGCCGCTCTTTTTCATGACATTACAAAAACCGAAGGGGTTATCGATAATTCCCATGCGTCTGAAAGCGCTTTTGATTCTTATTATATACTTGATAAATTAAATTTATCCGAAGATGAAAAATTAAAAATTTACCACATTATAAAAAACCATGAGTGGTTAAAAGAATATAATAAAAAAGGCGCAAGCGAAGCGCACAAAGACTATATTGCAAGAAAAACCGCATTTGAATTAAGAAAAGGCGATTCGTTCAAAATGCTTTCTCTGTTAACGGAAGCGGATTTAAAGGCAGTCAAAAAGAATAACGAATTTTATGAAAGGTTTAAAGGCGCTTTTGAGTCGGGCGTATTTGATGTAGAGAAATATTTAAAAAATATAAGAACAACTTCAATCCACCTTCCGCAGACAAAAATTCCTTCCCGTGATGAAATTAATACGGACGGAATAAATGCAAAAAAAGTTATAACAAAAACCAAAGATTTAAGAGAAATAGAAAATACGGTTATTTATCTTAAAGACGGTATGGATTTATCAAAGTTCGGCTTTGATTCCGGCGTTGATTCGGATAATTTAAACATTTTAATACACGGGCTTGATAAAGAAAGAAATTCAACTATTTTTCAGGCACTCGGGCAAATTGATTCCGACGCCGTTTTGAGCGTTTCTTATTCAAATTATTTTCTTAAGAATTTCAGAGGGTTTAGAGAAAACGGATTCATAGTTGAAGTTGATTCCGATGATATTTTGGCAGCGTATTATAAAGATTTCGGATCCGGTTATAAAAAAACCGTTGATACAATCGTAAATTCATATATCGGCGGATATGAATCAAAATACAGAAATTATGCTTCCGACAAAATAAAAGAATATTTAAATTTGTCGGATGAAGAATATATTGAATTGTATGAAAAAATTAAAAACATGCCGTTTGATGAAATTGAAAAAAAAGACAGAAGAATTGCAAACGTTTATAAAAAGCTTTTTTCCGATATGGAAGGTAAAAAAAGAGCTTACGGAAGAAGATATAATGAAATGCTTGTGTTAAGGCCTAAAATTAAGGGCGTTTTTCACTACGGAAATAAAGATATTAATTCAATCCCCGAATATTTAAGAATATATGCAAGCGAAAATAATGTTCCGATTATTTATTTTGGAAAATAAGATTTTCATACTAAAATAGATATAAAGGGAGAAAAAATGAAAGCCGTTATTCAAAGAGTTAAGGAAGCTTCGGTTGAAATCGATAATAAAATTTTTTCAAAAATAAATAAGGGGCTTTTAATTTTATTTTGCGCCGAAAAAAACGACACGGAAGAATATATTGATTTTATGGCAAATAAAATCTTAAATTTAAGAATTTTTGAAGATGAAAACAACAAAATGAATTTATCTCTTAAAGATATAAAAGGAGAAATTTTAATCGTTTCGCAATTTACTCTGGCTTCCGATCTTAAAAAAGGCTTAAGACCAAGCTTTGATAATGCGATGGAGCCGAAACAAGCAAAAGAATTTTATGAAAAAATGATTTTAAAATTAAAAGAATCAAACCCCGGTGTTCAAACGGGGGTTTTCGGTGCGGATATGCAGGTTAAATTAATAAATGACGGACCCGTTACTTTTGTTTTAAATAAATAGTATAATTTTAAAATGAATTTAGAAGATAAACTCAATCAAAAATATAAAAATATTATTGAAATAATAAAAAAAGAGGCAATAAAACAAAACTTAAATCTTTTTATCGTAGGCGGAGTTGTCAGAGATTTAATTCTTGATTATCCGATTAAAGATATTGATTTTTTAATTGAGGGAAGTGCGATTGATTTTGTTCAAAATGCCGGGTTTAAAATTAAATCAATTCATAAAGATTTTAACACCGCAAAAATTATAATTGAGAATGAAGAATTTGATATAGCTTCAACCAGAATTGAAAACTATCCCAAAAAGGGCGGGCTTCCGAATGTTATTCAAACGGGAGTTGATATTAAAGAAGATTTAAAAAGAAGAGATTTTACGATAAATTCAATTGCCTATGACATAAGAAAAAACGAAATAATTGATATCTTTAACGGCACAAATGACATAAAAAAAGGAATTTTAAGGGTTTTACACAAATGTTCTTTTATTGATGACCCCACAAGAATTTTAAGAGGGCTTGATTTTAAATACCGCTTTGATTTTGATTTTGATTTTGAAACAAAAAAATTAATTAAAGAATGCATTCAAAATTTTGATAATAAAGATTTATCGATAGACAGAATCTATCTTACTTTAAATAAAATTTTTTCTTTTCCTTATTCAAATAAAATTTTAGAAGATATTATCGAAGATAAAATTTATAAAATCTGGACAAAAAATGTATATTTAAAAAAAGAAGAAATAAATTCGCTTGATGAAACAATTAAAATTTTTGACATAAAAGAAAAAAATAAATTTTATATATCGGCTCTTGAGGCGGTTATGTTTGTAAAAGCGCCTTTAAATAATGATTTTGAAATTTATGATTTTTATAAAAAAATGAATGATGTTCAAATCGGGCTTTATTATTTTAAAACCAAAGATAAAACCGCTCTTAAATATCTTGAATTAAAAAATATAAAAACCTTTATAAAAGGAGATGATTTAATTCAAATGGGCTTTGTTCAGGGGCCTTTTATCGGAATAATTTTAGCCGACATTTTAAAAGAAAAAATCCTTTATCCCGATAAATTTAAAACAAAAGAAGATGAAATCAATTTTGTTTTCAGCCGTTATGAAACATAAAATTTGTCTTTATAAAAAAGCGGTTTATCGTTAAAAATTCCCATAAATTCGGAATTTTGGGGAAAGTCTTTAATATAGATTTTTTCTTTTATTTTATATTCCCCGATAAACCCGATTAAGGGGTTATAAAATTCAAAAGCCCTCATAAAAGAATTTTTAATATCTTTTTCAAAAGAAATTGCAAGATTAAATTTTTGTTTTCCCGATCCCTGCATATCAATGCATTCAATCGGGGGGCCCGCGGGGATTTTTCTTGCGGGGTTATTTTTGTTTGAGATAATTCCTATGCTTCTTAAAATTGAGATTTTTATCGAATTTTTATAAATTTCATATTCGTTTAAACCTTTTGTATAAATTGAAAGATTTTGCACGCAGACAAATTTTTGCATCGGATAGCAATTTGTCTTTAATTCCGATTTATCTTTAACGGGCATGTTGTTGTATAAAAGATAATCGGGGTCATGGTTTCTTTCAACCAGCCCTATGGTATCATTAGCGGTTGTTTTTGTAACATTTTCGGGCAGATTGAATATAAGCTGGAGCTTTCTGTTTTTCTTTTTATTTATAAAATCAAATTCAAAATCCAAAAATTCCGAATTATTATATATTGAAACGTTTAATTTAATGTTTTCTTCAAAAGTTAATTGAAGGGTTGATTTAATTTTTCCTTTTAATTTTATTTTTGAATTTTTTAATTTTAAAGTTTGAGCCAAAGACGAAGGGGCGTAATTATAGCTGTCGCCGATATCTTTTGTTGAATGCAGTTCAATAAAATTTTCAAAGAGTTTATTTTGTTTTTTATCAAGACAATAAATTTTGTTATCCAAAACAAAAAGCTTTATAAAATCGTTTTCAATAAAATCGTTTTCAATTTTATGCTTAATTTCGGGCGGTTTAATTTCAATATTTTTAAACGAAAAAGGTTTAATATCGTCTGCTTCAATTATGTATTCATAAAATTTATGAAAATTTTCCGTCATCGGATTTTTATAAAGGTTATATGAAATATCATCGTCAACCGAGATAAATTCTTTTATTTTTTGAGCGTTTTTGATTTTTTTATCCGTTATAAAATGAACAACATTATTTTGTGTATAATTTGAAAAATTAAAAACCCCGAGACAATCTTTTTTATAACCGGTTAAATATTTGTTTTTAAAATCCCTGATTAAGCTTTTAATAACGGCATTTACGGTTTCTTCAACTTTCAGTTGTCTTGTTTGAATCATTTTATGAACTTTATCGGTTGAACATCCGTAGACGGAATCGTGGGCATGGTTTTTAATTAATTCAACCGAAGCATTATCCAGAACTTTTTTAAATTTATTTTTCATAAAATAATCAAAAACGTATGCTTTATTGAATAATTCCCACTGCAAAACCGCATTTTTTGCTTTTTCAAAGCTTCTTGCCGAATATACGCCCTGAAGGATATAAGTTAGAGAATTATCAAGAAATTCACCCTTATAAGTTGTTTTTTTATAATCGGCTTTTTTAAAATATTCAAACGGATTTGAAAGTTTTATTTTATAGTTTTTAAGATATTTATTTATTTCTTTTATTTTTTCATTTGCATTTTTTATTATCCCCATATGATCGGCGCCTAAAGGAAGCAATAAAACATCGTTTGAATATTCGTTTATTTTATCTAAGATTTTTTCTAAGATTAAAGCTTTTTTTTCCGTATCAAAATTTGAATGCAAAATGTCTTGATAATACCCGTATACAAGCCTTGTTGTTTTAATTCCGTTTGCGGTAAAATCGGAAGGCATCGGTTTTGTTCCTCGCCAGATAACGGCTTTATCCAGTTTAAAAAGTTTTAATATTTCAAAAATGCTTTTCGAATGTCCGAAAGTGTCGGACAGATAGCCTATAAAATCATCTTCATTAAAGCTTTTTGAAATTTTTATTCCCAATTCCAAATTTTTAATTAAAACGCCCGAAGAAGATAAAAAACTGTCGGCAGAAACAAAAAACGGACCTATAAAAAGCTTTTTTTCCCTGATTAATTTTTTAATTAAAGGTTTTTTTTCGGGCGCAAATTTAAGATAATTTAAAAGCGCATAAACCTGACCGTCAAAATAAAAAGAAGGGGCATTTTCTTTTTTTAATTCGTCCAGAACGGTATTAAAAACTTCAAAAAGTCTTACGTTAAATTCATCTGCCGTTTTATACCATTCGGCGTCCCAATGGGTGTGAAGATAAGCGATTACTTCTTTTTTCCCCGTTTTCAAAACACTTCCTTTTAAAATAATCCGTTTAGCTTATTTTATCATATTTAAAAAAGACAATCCATTCTTTAGATGAGTTATCAAAATTTGAAATTGGTATACTTTTTTTATGAAGATTTGATTTCCCCGCATAGGATAAGAAAAATGGTTATGACTAAAAAAATTTTGAAAAGTATTGAGCTTGAAATTGAAAAATGCAAAAAACAATTAAGGGAATTGGAACCTTTAATTTACAAAAATGCGGGCGTGGCGGAGAATTACAACAGGCTTCTTGTTAAAAAAGCAATTCTTGTCGATAAATATAAAAAAGCGCTTTTTAAAAAGCCGGTTGTTTCAAAAATCGCAAGCTTTTTCAAATTTAAAAAAGAACCGAAATTAATTTGTGATTATTTTCCTAACGCTTAAAAAAAGTTTTTGACGGCAAAAAATTTTTTTGAGGGAACTTATGCTTATTGTAGTTAAGCTCCCTTTTTATTATGCGGATAAATTTTCCTAAAATAAGCTATAATCAGCCGTCTGAAAGAAATTTTTCTTTCAGAAAATATAGCGCCCCTATATCGGATACATTTGAATTAAAAAATAAAAATATTGGTTTTTGTGCAAAGAGAAGAAATAAAAAAAATCCCTTAAGCGGTGAAGATGATTACACTCTCTATAAAGTAACGCCCCGGACTTTAAGGAAATACAGATATTCAAAACTTCCAAATAACGTTATAGGTGCGGCGGAAGATTCAATTATGGCGGCAAACATTATAAAAGGCGATCTGGATAAAAAATACGGCAGGCATAATTATGTTTTTGTATCAATCGGAACAAGCCCCGCAGGTGTTGCAAAGGCAATGGAATATATGGGAGAAGACGTAAGATATGTACCTATTTCCGATTTGGGAAGAATCGGTTTTTCTTACAGAGATTTAACCGAATATCAGGACTATGACAGATATTCAAGTTTTCTTGATTTAATCGGGCTGGATAGAAAAAGTGTTATTAAAAGCGGAAAAAAACATATATTCTATGATTATACATCAACCGGAAGAACGCTGAGCGCCGTCAAATATTATGCGGAAAGGCGCAATATTCCAGATAAGTGTATGGAATTTCGGAGCCTGGATGATGAACTTGCAAGATATGCGCTCGATAACCCCGAATGCGCTTTTGATGTTTTAAGATATAACGATTATTATCTTCAAAAATCGCACATATCAACATATTCGGGTATTCCCCACCTTAATTGCATGCTTGTAAATGATATAGATGAAGTTTTGGCAGCGCCGAAAAGCCAAAGAGCAAAAGACTTTGATTTTGCGATTTTATATACTTTGGATAAACTTGGAAAGCTCAAAAAGTAACAAATTGGCATGAAACTTTTTATGTGATAATATAATTTTGAAATCTAGTGAAGTAAGTTAAGTATGCCAAGAAAAAAAGAAGTTGAAATAGTTCTGGATGTTGAAACAACGGGGCTTGATTATACCAAAGAAAAGATAATCGAATTTGCCGGTGTCAGGCTTGAAAACGGCAAAATAACCGATACTTTCCAAACGCTTGTTAACCCCAATCAGAAAATCAGAAAATCTTCAATGGCAATTCACGGTATTACGGATGAGATGTTAAAAGATGCGCCCAACGAAGAAGAAATTTTCCCCCAAATTTTTGAATTTATAGGCGATAACCCCATTGTTGCACATAATGCCATTTTTGATTACAGCTTTTTAAAAAGAACAAAAAAACGTCTTTTTAACGAAAGTTTTGATAACAGATACATAGACACGCAGTTTATGTTCAAAGAAGTATACCCTCAT
The DNA here is from genome assembly GCA_944325155.1 of Candidatus Gastranaerophilales bacterium. Classification (GTDB taxonomy): domain Bacteria; phylum Cyanobacteriota; class Vampirovibrionia; order Gastranaerophilales; family Gastranaerophilaceae; genus Galligastranaerophilus_A. The sequence continues at coordinate 173,532 of CALUYY010000004.1, forward strand.
CTTGATTCCTGCGGACTTGATTGTTTAATGGATATTTTTAAAGTTAAGTATTCTACCCGACACAGAGCAATGGCTGATGCGGAAGGGCTTGCAAAAGCGTATCCCAAACTGAAAAAAATGTATTTTGAAAAATATGAATGGCAGTTAAGCCAGATAAATAACGTTGAATATTTATTTGAAAGATTTTTAAGGCTTCAATCCACAATTTCGATTTTGCAATCAGAAATTCAGGATTTAAAATCAATTTTCAGAATTTATTTTGAAAAAGGCGGAGAGCCAATTACCGCAAATTCGGGCGAAACTATGGCATATAACACCAAAAAAACATTCGCATACGATTTTGAACAGGTAAAAGACGCATTGAATGAAATCGGTGTTTTGGAAAAAGCCGTCAGGTTAAATAATGTTTTTATAGATAAGCTCGTTTTGTCATCTACCGTTAATGACGAAATTAAAGACAGAATAAAATCCGCAAGATGTGAAATTTCGGAAAACAAAGTCTTTAATGTAATTAAGCCCGATAAACAATCAAAACACGAGCACGAATAATAAAGATTTAATATTGTTTTATTTTTTACCCACCCGGGCTATTGTTAGCCTTATATTTATGCGGTTATATATAATTAAATCTTTTTCATACTTCCAGCTATTCTTAATTCCAGACAGTGGACTCAAATTATTGGGTCCTTTTTTTTAAATATTAATATATCGTAAAAATTATATTGAAATATAAAATTTTTTATTTATAATTAAACTTAACACGATAAAACAAGGGAAATTGAACAATGTCAGGCAACGAATTACCCTCAAATATGGGCAAAAAAATTGCAGACGCTTTAAAAAAACAAAGCAAAACCGCAGTTAAAGAAAGTAGCGCTGATGTTGTTGAAGAAATAAAACAAACGGAAGTAACCGACGGTTTTGAAGAAGAAATTTCCCAATTGCACAATGACACGAAAGAAACTGAAATTGAAGCGGAAGATTTCGTTAAAGAGCCTGATTTTTCAGTTGCTCCCGATTTAAGCGAAGAAGATAAAGAAAGTGCATATGATGATTTAGACATGTATGACACGCCTTCTCTTGAAGTTGAACAGGAAAGCGAAGATTACGCTCCGATTTTTAAAATGGAATCCGGTGAAATTAGCGATAACCCCGATTTCAAGCTCAATATTGATACGGAAGATGATACTGAAGAGTTTGAAATGCCCAACAATATTAATGTGTTGAAAAGGCTTATTGCACAGCTTCCGACCGGCGTTTCAAAACAAACCGGGGCACAAATCATCAGGCAGACAATTGAAGCTTTGGGCATTCCGATGAAAAGCGTTTTGCAGGACGCACAAAGAGTTAAAGAATGCTTAAACAGCTCAATTAAAGATTGCAGCTATACGATTCAGGAGTATAAAAGCAATATAAGAAATCTTGAAAAGCAAAGTTTAAGCTACCAAAAACAGCTTACAAAACTTAATGACATAATCGGACTTTTCGTGTATACTGATAAAAAATAATAATTTCTATGCCCCCATCGTCTAGAGGCCTAGGACAACACCCTTTCACGGTGTAGACAGCGATTCGAATTCGCTTGGGGGTACCATTTAAAA